>DATLYX010000075.1:0-20555 GCA_035574295.1 Xanthobacteraceae bacterium | reverse complement strand
CTCCACCCGACCTCGCCGGCAATCGCGGCGATCCGCACGGCCCCGCCGCTCGCAACGATCGCGCCATAGGCGAGGCCGATCTCGGGCGCGGCCGCCGGGCCCTCGGCCAGCCGGCGGGCGAGGAAGCGCTCGACCAAGGCGAAGCGCGCCGACCAGCGCCGGACCGCGCCCAAGCGCTCGCGCAGCGCAATCAGCGAGCCATCCTCCAGGTCATCGATCTCGACGATCCGGTCGGCGAACAGCCGCATCGGCCTGCCGAAGAAGCGATAGGCGCCGAGCGGGGTGAAGTCGATCTGGATACAGTGAGCCGCGCCGGGCGAGACGATGCTGACAGGAAAACCGGTCAAGCCGGCGGTGAAACTGGCCCAGCGCTCCCCGGGCCGAGGCTCCCGGCCAAGGGCGATGGCGAAGGGCGCGCCGAAGCCGATCACCAGCGGCACGATTAGCGACGCCGTCTCTGTCATTCGGGCGGCTCGGCCGGAGGTCTCGCGGTAGCCGGTGATGCGGGCGACGAGGCCGGCGAAGGCCGGCGATACCGGATGCCGGAGCAAGACGATGTCTTGACCGGCGAGGGTCGCGCCTTCGATGTCGTCGTCACTGGCGTCGGCCATCGGCGTCTCTCCGGCCGGAGCGGCGTCACCCACTGACCGAACATAGCCCTTCCCTCCCCTGCCATGGAAGGCCCGACCCTCCCGGATGTTCTGATTGCGGCCAGGCTGGCTTGCGACTCCGCCGCCACAAACCCAGCGGTGCACCCAGAACCCTCGGGGTTCCCTTGGACGAATTCGGCTTGGCCTGCGCGCTTCTGGGTTCGGCACAGGGCGGCGATCTGACCAGAAGCATTCTGATCGATGGCGGCTTTTTCTCGACGGCGTTCTGAAATCCGCGGCCTCACCGCGCTTGCGCAGCCGCCGCGACGGCCGCCACGATCTCGTTGGTGTCGGGGAAATGATCCTGCCCGCGTTTGATCACGACCTTATCATCCACTCGCACCTCGAAGATGCCGCCCTTTCCGGGCACCAGAGTCGCAACTATTCCCAGCTTCTTCTCCAGCGCTGCCGCCGCGTCGGTGGCGCGCCTGAAATAGCCGCAAGGCTTGCAATAGACGATCGACACGTTCTTCACGTTGCTCTCCTGTCCTGGCACGCGATCATTCGATCAGTCCTCTTTGGCGATTTGTTTCCGCGGAGACGAGGAACGACATCAGCATTGCCGTTTTCATGCGGCTGAAGCCGCGTTTCAGATAGAAGGTTTCCTTTCCAGGCTTCGCATAAAGGATGATCCGGGTGTGATGACGAGCCTGCAGCTTCAGGGATTCGAGCATCCGTCCACCGAGGCCGCAGCCCTGCATCTCCGGGCGGACCGCGAGGTCACAGATAACCGCGCAGTCGACTTCGTCGCCGAAAGCGCGGCCGGCGCCTACGAGGCGGCCGTGATCCGTCGCGAAGACCTTGTACCGGCTGTTTCGAAAGGCCTTCACGATCTCCTCCGGCGATCGCCGCCCGAGTTCCGCCGCCCTGTACAGGGCGGCAAGCTGAGCGTTGTCGTCAAAGTCCGAGCTGAACTCGATCTCCGCAGACATGGCTGCCATGCCCATACCTCCTTGCGTGAATTGCGCTACGCGGCGACGCCACCCCGCCGCGCGGTCTCGATCTCCGATATCCACATCGCAACGGAGCGGCCGATCGCTTCCGGATGATCTTCCTGGAGATAATGCGCGCCCGCTCCGAGCTGGACGACCTGGCAGCCATGAAGAGTCGCGGCGAAGCGCTCCGCAAAGGCGGGCGAGACGAGTGCGCCGGGATCACCCGCGAAGAGCAATTTCGGATAGCGCGAGGCGGCGAGCGCTGCATGCGCCTGTTCGAGGGTCGCGTAGACGTCGGTCGGCTCGCCCGCGATCGGCAGTTCGTTCGGGAGGCGCCATATCGGACGTCGCGATTCCGGCGTCGGAAACGGTGCGCGATAGACTGCCATTTCCTCCTCGCTCAACTGCCTGACGACCGAGCCGGGCAGCACGCGCTCCACGAAGGCGTTTCCATCGAGGATCATCCGCTCGCCCTGCCCCGGCGTTCTGAACTTGCGGAAGGTTTCGCGTGCGGCCGGCGCCTGATGAAAGTCATCCCAGGTCGGCATCGGGCGAATGAATTCCATGAAGGCGAGACCGCGCACGAAATCCGGACGGCGCGCGGCGAGATGAAAGGCGAGCGCCGTTCCCCAATCCTGTGCCACGAGATAGGCGGAGGAGATGCCGGCCCGGGCGATAAAGGCATCGAGATACCGGACGTGATCCTCGAAGCGGTAGTCGATCTCCGGCTTGCCGGACTGGCCGAAACCAATCAGATCCGGTGCAATGCAATGCGCGGCAGACGCGACCAGCGGCAGGATATTGCGCCAGATATAGGACGAGGTCGGGTTGCCGTGCAGGAAGAGCGCGACGGGCGCGCCCGGCCGACGAATCTCGCGATACGCCATCGTCGAACCGAGCACCGGAAGCTGCGGCAGCGTGATGTCCACACTCATCGTCAGGGCTCCTTGAAAACGGTTGCGAATGCGATCCGTTTGATTCGTTCAAGAGGCTCGGCGTTGCGTTCCACCTTCATGCGCAAGATCGCGCCTTGCCATGAGGCGAGCAAAAATTCCGCAAGATCGTCGGGAGAAAAGGTCGAGCCGATTTCCCCTTTGGCCTGCGCTTGTGCGATACACGCAGCAAATGGCGCGCGCCATTCGGCGAAGACTGCGGCCAGACGTTCGCGCAAGAGATCGCTCTGCGGCGCGGCCTCGAGGCTGAAATCGCCAATCAGGCAGCCGCGGGAAAATCCGTCCGCTTCGAGTCGTTCCGTGATGATGTCGAGATAGCGCCGCAGTCGCTCGCGCGGCGACAGGCTCTCGTCGTCGAGCGCCTGCGCCACAAGCCTTTTGACGTGATCGAAATACCGGTCGAGCACCTCGCGGGCGAAGGCTTCCTTCGATCGGAAATGGTTCGTGAAGGAGCCTTGCGGCACCGAGGCCTCGGCTACGATGTCGCGCACGCCGGAGCCGACATATCCCTTGCGGAACATGACCTTGAGGCCGGCGTCGATGATGCGGTCACGATTGGATGCTCTTGCCATAGGTGTAACAATACGCTCGTACGTATTAAAGTCAACCCCCTGTTTTGCGAGCTTTCCCAACCACTGAAATCGCCTCTGGCGGAATGGGGATTTCGTTTTCGCCTCCGAGACTTCGAGTGGCGACGGCTTGATCACGCGGGGCATCGTCACCTCCGCCACAGCGCCGGCCACGCGCAAGTGACCTGCCCCCTCCGGGCCACGCGAGAAATTGTGGCCGGGCGGTAGCGCCAGACTGCCCCCAACGAAAACGTCAACAAAGCCCACAACGGCGTGTCCTCGCGCATCAACGTGATCACCTCTCTTGATCATACCGATGAGTTGGTTTACTGTACCATACCAACCACCTGGTATGGATAGAGCATGGCGGCGCAAAGGGCGGCAGCAGCAGAGCAAGGACCGGCGGCAACGCCGCGGGGCGAAGAGTCGCGCCGGCGCATTCTCGATGCCGCGCTGACCGTGTTCCGCACCAAGGGCTACACCGCCACGACGGTCGATGACCTGTGCGCGGCGGCAAGAGTCACCAAGGGCAGCTTCTTCCACCACTTCGACAGCAAGGAAGCTGCGGCGCTCGCGACGATTGCCCATTGGAACGAAACGACGGGTGAGCTCTTCGCGCGCGCGCCCTACTGTAAGATCGACGACCCGCGCGCGCGTCTGCTTGCCTATCTCGACTTCCGTGCGGGACTCGTGCGCGGCAACCTGCCTGAGTTCACCTGCCTGCTCGGCACTGTTGTGCAGGAAACCTTTGCGAGCCACCCGGCCCTGCAGACCGCCTGCGGCGCCGGCATTGCGGAGCATGCGCAAATGCTCACGCTGACCATCGCGGCGGCAAAGAAAAAATATGCGCCGCGCGCCGACTGGAGCGCGGAGAGCCTCGCGCTGCACATCCAGACCGTGCTGCAGGGCGGCTTCGTCCTCGCCAAAGCGATGAACGATCCGCGCATGGCGCTCGATGCGATCGAACATCTGAAACGCTATGTCGAGATGCTCTTGTCCTCCCGCAAGCGAAGGAAATCGCGATGAAAATGGAGCCATACTTGCACTTCAACGGGCGGGCCGAGGAGGTCTTGGGATTTTACGAGAAAGCCCTGGGCGCCAAGGTGGAAACGAAAATGCGGTTCTCGGAAAGCCCCGACCCGCATCCGGACGGGAGATTACCGGCCGGATTCGAGAACAAGATCATGCACGCCAGTCTGCTCATCGGTGATGCGCGCGTGATGCTCTCTGACGGCGGCGCTTTGACCGGGCAATCTCTGGGCGGTTTTTCGCTTTCACTACAATGCGACAGCGAGACCGATGCCCGTCACGCTTTCGATGCCCTGACCGACGGCGGCCGCATCGTCATGCCGATCGGCCCGACATTCTGGTCACCCTGTTTCGGTATGGCCACCGACCGGTTCGGCGTGCACTGGATGGTCACGGTAGACCCTGCGCATTCTGCTTGAACGGAGCGGCCATGCCCTACACACTGACCCAGATCCGCATTTTCCGCGCGCCGCCCGAGCGCCTGTGGCGTGCGCTGACCACACCGTCCGCGATCGTCAAATGGAACCCGCCCGACGGCTTCGTTGCCGAAGTGCACGAGCTCGACCTGCGCGAGGGTGGGCGTTTTCGGATGAGTTTCATCAACCTCGGCACGGAGCACAGACACAGTTTCGGCGGCAGCTATCGGGAGGTGAAACCGAACGAGAAGCTCATCGCCAGCGACCGCTTCGACGACGAGAATCTGCCCGGCGAGATGCTCACGACCTACACCCTGCGCCCCGTCTCCGTCGGCACCGAGCTGACGGTGGAGCAAACGGGGTTGCCCGATGCTATTCCCGCTGAAGCCTGCCGTCTGGGCTGGCAGCAGTCCTTCGAGCTTTTGACGCGGCTCGTCGAGCCGGAGATCCCCGCCGGGTGAGCCGTGGATGCGGCTGCCGCAGCCTGAGGCCCAACCGACACGGCCCGCTGGAGGTCTGGCGCCGCTTATCGAGGAGCCACGGTGCTGCTGTGCCGCTCCAGAAAGCCGGCGATCAGCGACGCCATGCGCGGCGCCTCTTCCTCCAGCGCGAAGTGACCGGTTTCAAACAGGTGCAACTCCGCTTCTGGTAAGTCGCGCCGGTAGGCATGCGCGCCGGCCTCGATGAAGAAGGGATCGTTGCGCCCCCAGAGTACGAGTGTGGGAGGGCGGTGCCGGCGCAACCAGGCCTGCCACTCGGCGTAGTGCGCGACGTTATTGTGATAGTCGAGCAGCAAATCGACCTGGATTGCCTTGCGCCCCGGCTGGTCGAGAAAGTGCTGGTCCAGCGTCCACCCGTCAGGCGCGATGCGCGCAACGTCATGTGCGCCGCCTTCGTACTGGCGGCGGGTCATCTCCAGTGTCAGCAGTGACTGCGCCTGCTCAGCCGCGCCTGGCACGCCGGGCCGCAGGGCCACGAAAGTCCTCGCGATCTCGCTGAGCCCTTCGTGATAGGCGTTCGCGTTCTGCACGACGAGGCCTGCGACCCGTTCTGGATGCGCCAACGCCAGCCGCATGCCGACGGGGCCACCGAAGTCGAACATGTATAGGAAGTAGCGCTGCAGCTCGAGTGCGTCGCAGACACCGGCGATCGTGCGCGCGAGGTGATCGAAGCTGTACACGTACCGGCCACCTGCCGATGCGGGCAGAGGCGCGTCACTGTGGCCGAAGCCGGGGTAATCGGGCGCGATGACGCGGTAGCGCATGCCGAGCGCATCTATCAAGCGCCGGTATTGCGCCGAAGAAGAAGGAAAGCCGTGCAACAGCAAAAGCGTCGGCGCCTCGCGCGGACCGGCCTCGCGATAGAACACGCGCACGCCGTCGATCTCGACGTGGCGGTGGAAGACGTCAGGTAGTTCCATGGGTTTTTCTCGGTGAACTTCGTTGAACTGCGGCTGGCGCGCCACAGCGCCTCCTATGGCGCTGACAGAATTTGCGTTGCTGTCTTTCGTGCGCTCCTGAGCGACCGGGATCTGCGCTTGCAGCGCCAATGCCGGAACGCCGAGCGCGCCGGCCAGAAACATGCGCCGTGAATGGTTCATGAAAACACGCTCTCGATATTGTGTAGTGATCACTAATAAACTTGACCGCACCCGTCAAGACGTTGTGTAGTGGTCGTTATGGAGCAGGAGACGAGATCGCGCGGCGGGCGGCCGTGGAGCTTCGATCGCGACAAGGCGGTTGAGATCGCCATGCGGCTGTTCTGGCGTCACGGCTATGAGGGCGTCTCCGTTGACGATCTCACGAAGGCGATCGGCATCGCCCCGCCGAGCCTTTATGCGGCGTTCGGCAGCAAGGCCGGGCTTTATCGGGAAGCGCTCGCCCGCTACGAGCAGACGCTCGATGCGCCCGACATCGCCAGAGTTGGCGCGGCGCCGACGCTCGCCCAGGCCGTTCGGCTATTGCTCGAAGGGGCAATCAAAGTGCTGACCCACCCCGACCGAGAACCCGGATGCATGATCACGAACAGCATGCTCACGTGTCACGCGGCGCATGCCGCCCTTGCTCGCGAGGCCGCAGACCGTCGGGAGGCCATGCGCGAGAAAGTTGCGCAGGCGCTTGCGCCTTTTGGTAAGCCTCAAGAGATAGCTCCGCTCACCAGATGCGTCTTTGCCGTCATGCAAGGGATGTCGATCCAGGCTCGCGACGGCGCGACTCCGGCCCAGCTCCAGGAGATTGTCGAAGAGGTAGTCTCGGGAATGGCGGCACGAATTGGGAGGAAGAGATCTTCTCGGCGGGCGTCCACCCGGCGGAGGACCAAACGCTCCGGCGCTGACGGGACGCGAAACCAGAGAAAGATCAACTAACCTCGCCACTTGGTGAGACGCTGGGCCCCATCGAGCAAAGAGGTGGTTTGGCAGGCCGCTTGCGGCGCGCCCCAGCCAGGCTCGCCTTCGGACTTGTGTCACACATCGCCCTTCAACTCGTTATGACAAGCCCAATCGGCATAATGGTTGCCGGGCTCGGACCGCGGGTCGCATTCGATTCTCCGTCGGTCCAGTCGCTTCGGCGAAGGAGTTTCGAACTAATGGGTCGCGCACAATCAGGTTGACATTGACAGACCATACTTTTCAGAGCCGTACTCTCGGGGCCCAAGTGCGGATCGGTTGGAGAAAAATGCCCTGGAGAGAATAAACTGGTCGCAACTTGGGTCTGCCGCGCACCTCGCAAGGTGCGGACGTCGTGCGGCGAACCCGCCCATTTCCTGCACAGAAGCGGCGACAGAGCGGGCGCCGGAGAAAATCCCGATAGGGGGCGCTGGCGGAGGGAGAGGGATTCGAACCCCCGATACGGTTGCCCGTATACACGCTCTCCAGGCGTGCGCCTTCGACCACTCGGCCATCCCTCCGCTTCCGCCTGTATTGGCGGCGCGCGCGGCATTTTTCAAGTCACACCGTCCCGACGCGCCTCAAGTCGCATTATCCCTGCACAATTTATCCCATAGGCGGTGTCATAAGCGGCGACAGAGGTGGCGACGCGTTTTTCGCGTCCTATCCCTGCCGTCTCCGGTCACACAGCCGTCGCGGCGACGGTGCCCGATTGGCCCAATGCCGGAGTCGACCGCTGCCGGGTTCAACTGATGCCGCTGATACCGCCGCGCTATTGAACTAATCGCACTCATGGTGAGTAAATCACGGAACGTAGTCGTCTCGGGTCATGGGGCCGCCTCAGGGTTCGAGACGCAGCCTTTGGCCGCTCCTTAACGAGGCCGATCAAGTCCTCTCATTGCCGCGTCGGTATGACGACCATCCGCGGAGCCCGGGGTTCCTACGTCAAAGGCCGCTGGCGGCCGTAGGTCGTGGATGGTCATCCGCTTCGTCCTGTCGATCGAGCTGCGTTCAAACTGCCGCTCGAAGTGGCTTTGCGCTTCTTTCTGTTCATGCATCTCCATAGCTTGAAGCTATGACATTGCGTTCCTCGCTGAACGCAAACCATCAAAAGCTCGACAAAAGTTGCGGTGCGCGTTGGCTCATGCATATTTGATTTCCGAACAATCATGGCTTGCATCGTCATGACCGAAGACCTCTCTGCTTTCGAGCTCGTGCTCACCCTCAACCCTGCGCTCCTCTCCATCGTGGAGTTATCGCTCGTCGTCAGCTTGAGCGCGGTGTTGCTTGCGGCTGTCGTCGGCCTGCCGCTCGGCGCTTTGATGGCGCTCACCCGCTTTCCCGGCCGCGAGGCGGCGATCGTGCTGCTCAACGCCCTGATGGGCTTGCCGCCGGTCGTCGTCGGGCTCGCCGTCTACCTTGCGCTGTCGCGTTCGGGGCCGCTCGGGACGCTCGGCTGGCTGTTCACGCCACAGGCGATGATCATCGCCCAGGCGATCCTCGTGTTGCCGATCATTGCCGCGCTCGCCCGCCAGACCATCGAGGATCTTTGGAACGAATACCGCGACGAGCTTGCCGCGATGAACGTCGGCCCATTCGACCGCGTGGCGACGCTCCTCTGGGACGGCCGCTTCAGCCTGTTCACCGCGCTGCTCGCCGGCTTCGGCCGCGCCGCGGCGGAGGTGGGCGCCGTCATGATCGTCGGCGGCAACATCGAGGGCTTCACCCGCACCATGACCACCGCGATTGCGCTTGAGACCTCCAAGGGCGACCTGCCGCTCGCCATCGGCCTCGGCATGGTGCTGATCGCCATCGTGATTGTGATTAACGCGCTGGCCTGGGCCGCGCGCCGCGGTGCCGAGCGCTATGCAGGATGACCATGCGCGCACCGTTGTCAAATCTTCCAATCGAGTTTGCGAATGTCAGCGTCGTCGCCGGCCGCGTGATCATCCTCGACCGGGTCTCGCTGGTTCTTGCTCAGGGGCCGCCGACCGTTCTGATCGGACCCAACGGCTCGGGCAAGACCACACTGCTGCGGGTTGCCATGGGCCTGACGGCGCCGACCGGCGGCCGCGTCACCTGGGCCGGCAATCCTGCGATGCCGCCGCTGCGCCGTGCCATTGTGTTCCAACGTCCCACCATGCTGCGGCGCAGTGTGCTTGCCAATCTGCGTTACGCGCTGGCCCACGCCGGAGTGCCGCGCGCACAGTGGCCCGCGCGCATTGCCGAGTTGCTCGCACTTGTCGGCTTGACTGGATTGGAGGAACGTCCGGCACGGAAACTGTCCGGTGGTGAGCTCCAGCGGCTGGCGCTCGCCCGCGCGCTCGCCCGCGATCCGGAGCTTTTGTTTCTCGATGAGCCCACCGCGAGCCTCGACCCTGCCGCCACCAAGGCGATCGAGGATGTCGTCCGTATCGTGGTTGCACGCGGCATCAAGGTGGTAATGTCGACCCACGATCTCGGCGAGGCGCGCCGGCTCGCCGGCGAGATCATGTTGATGCATCGCGGCCGCGTTGTTGAAACCGGTCCGGCCGACGCTTTTTTCACTCGGCCGCAAACGGACGAGGCCCGCCGGTTCGTGGCCGGGGAGCTGTTGATTTGACGGAGCCCGGATGCGCTCGAAGGGAATGCACCTCGCGCTGATGGCCGCTGCGACCGTTGTCGCTTCGTCGGTGTTCGCTCCGGCGCAGGAGCGTTCGATCGTCGTTGCATCGACCACCTCCACGCAGGACACAGGGTTCTTCGGCTACCTCCTGCCGCTGTTCAAGAAGAACATCGGCATCGAGGTGAGGGTGGTGGCGCAGGGCACCGGCCAGGCGCTCGACACCGGCCGCCGCGGCGACGCCGATGTCGTGTTCGTCCATGCCAAGCCGCTTGAGGAAAAGTTCGTCGCTGACGGTTTCGGCGTGAGGCGTTTTCCCGTGATGTACAACGACTTTGTCCTCGTAGGCCCGCAGAGCGACCCGGCCGGCGTTAAGGGCTCGAAGGACATCGCCGCGTCGCTGAGGGCAATCAAGACCAAGGGCAGCCCCTTCATCTCCCGCGGCGACCGGTCGGGCACCCATGCTGCCGAGCTCGCGCTCTGGAAAAACGCCGGCATCGAGATCCCCGGCAAGGACAAAGGCCCCTGGTACAAGGAGATCGGCCAGGGCATGGGCGCGGCCCTCAACGCCGCGGCCGCCAGCGACGCCTACGTGCTGTCCGACCGCGGCACCTGGATTTCGTTCAAGAACAAGGCCAATCTCGTGATCGTGGTCGAAGGCGATAAGCGCCTGCTCAACCAATACGGCGTGATCCTGGTGAATCCGGCGCGACACCCGCACGTGAAAAAGGAGCTCGGCCAGGCCTTCATCGACTGGCTGGTATCCCCCGCCGGCCAGAAGGCGATTCAGGATTTCAAGATCAACGGCCAACAGCTCTTCTTCCCCAATGCGACCGATCCTGGTGCTTGAGGCACACGCCTGACATCGAAGGCAATAAGACTTACATCAAGGTTATGCGCAATCCCGACGACTACCTGATCAAGCCCGACCCGCTCGACCCCCGGCTCACCGAGCGCGTCAAAGGCGTGGACCAGACCGGCCAGAAGATCGAGACCTCGGTCACGGTCGAGCGCGCGCTCACGATCTTCCTCAATGCGCAGGAAATCGTCACCGCCATGACCATCGGCGATTATCCCGAATATCTCGCGCTCGGCTACCTGCTCAATCAGAACATGCTCAAACCTGACGATGAGGTGACCGCCGTCGATTACGACGAAGACCTCTCCGTCGTCGTGGTCCGCACCAAGCGCAAGACCAACTACGAAAAGAAGCTGAAGAAAAAGGTGCAAACCTCCGGCTGCGCCCAGGGCACCGTGTTCGGCGACCTGATGGAGGCGTTGGAAGACGTAAAACTTCCACCCGCGGAGTTGCGCACGTCCTGGCTCTATGCGCTCACCCACAAGATCAACACCACGCCCTCGCTCTATCTCGAAGCCGGCGCCATCCACGGCTGCGTGCTGGCCGAGCGCGACCGCCCGCTGGTCTATATGGAGGACGTCGGCCGCCACAACGCCGTGGACAAGATCGCCGGCTGGATGTTCAAGCACCGCGTGCGGCCTGAGGACAAGATTTTCTACACCACGGGTCGCCTCACCTCCGAGATGGTGATCAAGACCGTGCGCATGGGTATCCCCATTCTGGTGTCGCGATCGGGCTTCACCGCCTGGGGCGTGGAACTGGCACGTAAGGCAAACCTCACGCTCATCGGCCGCGCGCGCGGAAAACGTTTCATTGCGCTCGCAGGCGAGGAGCGCATCGTATTCGATCAGGACCTGCGCTACGTCGCGGAGGAAAGCGCCAAGCTCCGCCGCAAGGCCGCCACGCATGACGATTGAAAGCGATTTTGTGCGGCAGCCCAAGAATGCTCCCTCCCCCATTGCGGCAGGGCTATCGCATTTGGACTTTCCTCCCCCTTTCAGGGAGAGGTCAGGTTTGAATGCGATAGTCCTGCCCCTTGCGGGGGAGGGCGGCGCGACGTCGGCGCTTCCGGTTGCCTAGCGCAGGCTCACCGCAGTGACTGTCGGAGACCAACCCCTCGGCCTCATTCTCGCCGGCGGCCTTGCCCGCCGCATGGGCGGCGGCGACAAGATCATGCTTGAGGTCGGCGGCAGAAAAATCCTCGATCGCGTGCTCGAGCGTATGCGGCCGCAATGCGCCCACATCATCCTCAACGCCAATGGCGACCCGGCGCGTTTTGCGCACACCGGGCTGTCCGTGGTGCCCGACAATGTCCCCGATTACGTCGGGCCGCTCGCCGGCATTCTTGCCGGCCTCGATTGGGCGGCCGCGCACAGGCCGGATTTGACCGACGTAGTGAGCGTCCCGGGCGACTGTCCGTTCCTGCCGCGCGATCTGGTGCGCCGGCTTGAGGCAGCGCGAAATGCCAGCGGTAAGCCGCTCGCCTGCGCGAAATCGGGTGACTGGCGCCATCCGGTGGTCGGCCTGTGGCCCGTCGCCCTGCGCGAGGATTTACGGGCCGCCCTGCTCGGCGAGGGTTTGCGCAAGATCGAGGTCTGGACCGCGCGTCACGGCGTTGCGCTGGCGGTCTGGCCCGATCGACCCGTGGACCCTTTCTTCAACGTCAATACCCCCGAGGACGCCGCCGCAGCGCAAACCATCGCTGCGCAATATCCAGAGGCCTGACCTCTTGATTGCTTCGGGGGGCAAATCATAATGGCTGGAAACCAGGTTCATGAGTCGTGGGAGGTCGGCCATGAAAGCGTTCACCATCGCCTGCATTGTCGCGATCGTCCTTGCGCTGGGCGCGGCCTGGATCCTGGATATGTTTCAGGTTCCGGTGAGCGAGGCCTATAACGCGACGGTCAGCACGCGGATTTGAGCGGCGCGACTCGCTCAATCGACCAAAGCGGCATATGACAGGAACCCGACGGTCGTGCCCGGTACGACCGTCGTGGTGTCTTCGGGCAGTTCCACCAGGCCGTCGGTTTCCGTGAGCGAGGTAATCACGCCGGCGCCGTCCTGTGGATGCTTGATCGCCTCGATTGTTCCGTCGGCGCGGGTCTTGAGCGCGACGCGCACGTACTCGCGCCGGCCCTTCTTTTTGCGATAGGAGAATCCGGCGGTCACCGGCAGCGCGATCAGCGGCTCGGGCTCTGCGCCGGCAAGCCGCAGCAACAGCGGCCGCACCACGCGCACGAACGTGACGAACACCGCCACCGGATTTCCCGGCAGTCCGACGAACGCCGCGGCGCTTCCCGGAGCCGAACCGGGCAGCACGGCCATGGTGACCGGTCGCCCCGGCTTGATCCCGATGCGCCAGAACACGAGCTTGCCGAGCTTTTCCACCGCCTGCTTCACGTAGTCGGCCTCGCCGGTCGAGACGCCGCCGGAGGTGACGACGAGGTCGTGCCCGGCCGCCGCCGCCCCGATGGCGGCGGCAAGCGACTCCGGCTCGTCGCGCAGAATGCCGAGGTCGGTGACCTCGGCGCTGAGCCGTTTAAGCATCGCGGCAAGCAGATAACGATTGGCGTCAAACAACGCCGGCTCCGGCCGCAGCGTGCCCGGCTCCACGATTTCGTCGCCGGTGGAAAACAGCGCCACCTTGATGCGCCGGCGCACGATGAGTTGCTTCACCCCGACTGCGGCGGCGAGCGCGATATCCTGTGCCGCAAGCCGCCGACCGGCCGGCAGCGCCACAGCGCCCTTGCGGGCGTCCTCGCCGGCGAGCCGTCGGTTGGCTCCGGGCTTCAGCCCCGGCGGCACCACGATGCTGTCACCCTCGACGCGCACGTCCTCCTGCATGAACACCGTGTCGGCGCCGGCCGGCATGGGCGCGCCGGTGAAGATGCGCACGGCATGGCCGGGCGCGATCGGTTTCCCAGCGGTGCTGCCGGCGGTCACGCGGCCTGCCAACTTGAGCCGCGTCTCGCCGCTTGGCGAAAGGTCCGCATGCCGAACCGCATAGCCGTCGACCGCGGAATTGTCGAACGGCGGCAGGTCGAGCGGCGCGATCACATCCCGCGCCAGCACCCGCCCGCTTGCGGCATGCAGTGTGATCTCCTCGGTTTCACTGACCGGCGTGACGCGCTCCGCGATCAGCCGCTCCATCTCCGCGATCGGCAGCAGCGGTCCGGAAAAGGCAAAACAGTCGTCCGAAAGCTGGGCCATCACACCTTCACTTCGGCGCGCGTCAGCACCGAGATCGGCGCCGCGCGCTTGAGCATCAGCTCGACGATCGCTTCCGTGTCGTTGAGATCCACCACCGGAACCGTTGCCTGTGGCAACTGCCGATCGGAGGCGATCGCGATGATATGCGGATCATCCGGATAGAGCAGCGGCTTGCCGTTCGCCGTCCGGTGCACCTCCAGCTTGGGAAACGGGTCGCGCTTAAAACCTTCGATCAGCACCATGTCGACCGGCGAGATTTTCCCGAGCAGGGCGGGCAGGTCCCATTCCGGCTCCTCGCGCAACTCGTGCAGAATGGCAAACCGCTTGGCCGAGCTGATGATCACCTCCGTGGCTCCCGCCGCCCGATGAAAGAAGGAGTCTTTGCCCGGCTGGTCGAGGTCGAAGCCGTGATGCGCGTGCTTCAGCGTCGAGACTTTGAGGCCCCGTGCGGTAAGCTGCGGGATCACCTTGGTAATCAGCGTTGTCTTGCCCGAGCCGCTCCAGCCCGCGAATCCGATGATGCGCATGGTATCCATTATATAGGCGCGCATTTAGGCGTGCAGATCCGGCGCGTATAGGTTCACAGCCACGGGCGCATTTGCACCCGGCTTCCCGCCGCAAGGCCGTCCGACTCGGCCGGAACCAAAATCCACCCGTCGGCCCGCGCCAGCGATTGCGGCGACCACGCGTCGCCGACGATGGGCTCGACCTGCGCCGCCCGCCGCCGCACCGGCACAATCTCGGCCACGCCTCGCGTCGAGGCGATCGGCCGCGCCAGTTCCAGGAGAAAGGGCTGCTCCTCGATCAGCCGGAACGCGAGCCGCGATAAAAGCCGGCGGCCGACCGCAAGCCAGCCCGCAAATGCATCGATCCCGGCCGGCAAAATCAATGTCGGCCGTCCGGCGGCATAGCCGAAGGCTATGGTACCTCCCGGCTTCAAGCTCACGCCTGCGAATTCGGGCGCGGCAAGTTCAGGGCCGATCCCAATTCCGATCACCGCATCATGCACAAGTTGCGGCGTCTGCGGGGTCGTTTCCGCAATGTGTGCGAACCCGCCCTCCGCTGCGATGGCACCGCCGATCAGCGCCGCCACTGATGCGTCTGCGGCGTTGTGCAAGACCAAAAGCCGCGGCGCTCGGACGCTCAGGCGCGCAACGCCCTGGGACGTCAGCAGCGCAAGGTCGATGCGGCGCAGCCGCGCTCCGGAGAGCCTCAGCGTCCCTGCCGCGCCGGCGTCGGCTGCAAGGGCGAGTCCGAGCGCATCCGACAATTCGACCTCGCGCGGCGCCACCGGATCGACTCGGTCGATGACGGTCAATGCTTCGGAGAGCGGGATCGGCTGGGAATGTGGTCGTTCGGCCATCGACCGAACTTGACGCAACACGTCGGGAAATGTCCAGTCATGCCCCGGTCTGGATTGGAGCTGCCATGGCGGAATCCAAGGTTGATCTGCGCGGGCTCAAATGCCCGCTGCCGGCGCTGAAAACCCGCAAGCTGTTGTCGCGCATGCAGGCCGGCGACACACTGGTGATCGAGTGTACCGACCCGCTGACCCAGATCGACATACCGAACCTGTTGCGCGAGACCGGCGACAAGCTCGAGCACAGCGCGCAGCAGGGCAGGATCTTTGTTTACCGGATTCGCAAGAGCTGATCAGGACGCCTTGCCGATGAGGCCGGCACGCTCGAGCGCAGACCGCCTTCTGCTCGCTTTCGATGAATGTCCTCAGTTCCTCGACGGTCATGGGATCGGCCACCAGGCCGTCCTGCCGTGTCGGTCCGGCGCGGGAGACCGTAGACAACCCGAAAAAGATCGGAGATGGTCCAACCCGCAAGAGGAATTTTGACGAGTTGGACGATGAAATTTCCCCGGGCTTCCCAAGCACTTGCACGCTTCACGGTCCTTGATCTCACGCGCGTGCGCGCCGGGCCGACCTGTGTGCGGCAACTGGCCGACTGGGGCGCGAACGTGATCAAGGTCGAGATGCCGCCGGAGGCCGAAACCGGCGATCCACCGGGTGGTCCGCGCGAGGGCCCCGATTTCCAGAATTTGCACCGCAACAAGCGCAGCATGACCTTGAACCTCAAGCACAAGGCCGGCCTTGCCGCCTTTCAGCGCATGGTCGGCCAAGCGGACGTGGTGGTGGAGAATTTTCGGCCCGACGTGAAGGAACGGCTCGGCATCGACTACCCGGCGCTGCGCGCGATCAACAAGCGCATCGTCTACGCCAGCATCTCCGGCTTCGGCCAATCCGGGCCCTACCGCGACCGCCCCGGCTTCGATCAGATCGCCCAAGGCATGGGGGGGCTGATGTCCATCACCGGACTGCCCGGCCAGGGGCCGGTGCGCGTCGGCATCCCGATTGCCGATCTGACCGCCGGCCTGTTCTGCGCGCTCGGCATCCTGGTGGCGCTGCTTGAGCGGGAGCAGTCGGGGGAGGGGCAGTGGGTGAACACCTCGCTCTTGCAGGCGCAGATCTTCATGCTCGACTTTCAGGCCGCGCGCTGGCTGATCGGCCGCGAGGTCCCGCAGCAGGCCGGCAACGATCATCCGACCTCGATCCCTACCGGCGTGTTCAAGACCGCCGACGGCCATATCAACATCGCCACCACCGGCGGCGCGATCTGGGAACGCTTCTGCCGCGCGCTCGGCGCCGATGCCATGCTGCAGAACCCCGATTACCAGAGCGCCAAGGCGCGCTCGCAAAATCGCAAGGCGCTCAATGCCGAGATCGAGACCTATACGGTGAAGAAGCGCAGCGGGGAATGGATCGAAATCTTCAACAAGGCCGGCGTGCCCTGCGGTCCGATCTATTCCATCGACCAGGTGTTCGCCGACCCGCAGGTCAAGCACCTCGGCATTGCCCAGAGCGTGAGCAAGAAGGACGGCAGCAGCCTCACCGTGGTTGGACAGCCGGTCGAGCTGTCGCGCACGCCGAGCGCGATCGTCGCGCCGCCGCCCGAGCTCGGCGAGCACACCGACGAGGTGCTGGCCGAATTCGGCTTTGCCGCAAGCGAGATCGAGGCGCTGCGCCAGGCGAAAGTGATATGATGAATGTCATTCCGGGACGCCGCAAGGTGGCTGCCGGCAATTCATGGCCGCAGCCGGGGTTATGGATTTCCGGGCCGCCACGCGGAGCCACGGGCCGGATTGCTCCTAGCATTGATCCGGACGTGTGGTCCCGGACTAACACCTCCGGAGCGATGATCGATGAGTAACACCGACAAGATGCTTGCGCGCCGGGAAGGACGCGTCGGCTATGTGATCTACAACAACCCCGAACGCCGCAACGCGGTGTCGCTTGAGATGTGGGAGGCGGCGATCCGCATCCTTGACGACTTCCGCGGGGACAAGAACATCGGTGTGGTCGTGGTAACCGGCGCGGGCGGCAAGGCGTTCGTGTCCGGCGCCGACATCTCGCGCTTCGAGCAGGAACGTTCCGGCGAGGAAGCTGTCGCCCGCTACAACGCGACGGTGGAGAGAAGTTACGCCGCCTTCTACGAATTCCCCAAGCCGACCATCGCCATGATCCGCGGCTATTGCGTCGGCGGCGGGGTGGGGCTTGCCACCTGCTGCGATCTGCGCATCTGCTCGGAGGGTTCCAAGTTTGCGGTACCGGCCGCAAAACTCGGGCTCGGTTACGGCTATCCGGGGCTCAAGCGGCTCGTTGACATCGTCGGCCCCTCGTTTGCCAAGGAGATCTTCTACACGGCGCGGCAATTCACCGCAGCCGAGGCTTTGACGATGGGGCTCGTCAACCGTGTTGTGCCGGATGAAGAGCTCGAAAAATTCGTCAAAGACTACGCGGACATGATCGCGGAAAACGCGCCGCTGACCATCCGTGCGGTCAAGGCGGTGATCAGCGAAATGATGCAGGACGAAAGCAAGCGTGACCTGAAACGGGCACAGGCCGCCGTGGATGCCTGTTTCAGGAGCCGCGACTATGAGGAGGGTCGCAAGGCCTTCATGGAGAAACGCAAACCGGTATTCACCGGAACTTGACGGGCAGGGGGAAGCGGTGGCTTCGGTCGAACTGCGTGGTCTGACCAAGAATTTCGGGTCGCTGACAGTGGTCAACAATGTGTCGCTGACTATCGAGCACGGCACGCTCGTTTGCCTGCTTGGTCCCTCCGGCTGCGGCAAGACCACCACGCTGCGACTGATCGCCGGCTTCCTCGAGCCGACCGCAGGCGAAATCCGCGTCGGCGACCGCGTGGTGTCCACGCCGCAGCGCACGTTGCCGCCGGAGCGGCGCAACATGTCGATGATCTTCCAGAGCTACGCCCTCTGGCCGCACATGACGGTCACCGAGAACATCATCTATGGGCTCAAGCTGCGCAAGGTCGACGACGAGACGATCCGCCGCAAGCTCAAGGCCATTCTTGACACCACCCGTTTGGCGCCGCTTGCCGACCGCTATCCGGGCGAGCTGTCCGGCGGCCAGCAGCAGCGGGTGGCGCTGGCGCGCGCGCTGATCGTCGAGCCCGAAACCCTGCTGCTCGATGAGCCACTCTCCAATCTCGACGCCAATCTGCGCGAGGAGATGCGTTTTGAGGTGCGCCGTCTGCACGATGAATATCGTTACACCACCGTGTATGTGACGCACGACCAGGCCGAGGCGATGACCACGGCGGACGTGATTGCGGTGATGAATGCGGGACGGATCGAGCAGGCCGGCTCCCCGCAGGAAATCTATGACCGCCCGCGCTCTCAATTCGTGGCCCGCTTCATCGGCATGAGCAACGTGATCAAGGGCAAAACCATCAACGGCAATTCCCTCGCTTTTGCCGGCATTCAATTGCGCGTGAACGGCGGTATGCTCAGCCCCGGCGAAGGGGCGGTGTCGATCCGACAGCACCAGATTCGCCTGTTGCCCAAGGAGCCTGCAGCCAAGGACAACGTGGTGGAAGCCCGCGTGGTGCGGCAGGTTTTCCTGGGTTCCAGCCGGGACTACATGGTCGAGGTGGCGGACGGAACTCAGCTCCGCGTGATAACATCGCCCGCCGACGACATTCCTCAGGGCTCGGCCGTCTGGCTGCATCTGCCGCCCGAACATTGTCGGGCCCTCATCGACTGAAGCCGCGCAAGCAGAACGTGGACAAAACAAAGAACGTGCAAAGGGAGAAACGACCGATGACCATGAAATTCTCACGTCGCGACGTGCTCAAGGCTTCGGGCGCGCTCGCCGCAACCACGGTTTTTGCCGAGCCGATTCGCGCCGCCGCGCCGCCCGCCGAATCTGTCACCCCCGCGCTGATCGAGGCTGCCCGGAAGGAAGGCAGGGTTGTCTATTACACCTCCGTCGATCTGCCGCTCGCCGAACGGATTGCCAGGACCTTCGAGGCGAAATATCCGGGCGTCTCCGTGCGGGTGGAACGCACCGGCGCCGAGCGGTTGTTCACGCGTATCGGTCAGGAATACGGCAGCAATATCCGCAACGTGGACGTGGTGAACTCGTCGGACGCCGCGCATCTCATCGTATGGAAGCGCAACGGATGGCTCGCACCCTACGTGCCGGAGGATGTCGCCAAGCATTATCCCGCCGAGCACAAGGATCCCGACGGCCAATTCGCGAGTTTCCGCGTGTTTCTCTGCCCCATGGGCTACAACACCAATCAGGTCAAGGCGGAGGAGGCGCCCAAGAGCTACGCCGACCTGCTCGATCCCAAATGGATGGGCAAGATCGTCAAGGCGCACCCCGGCTACAGCGGAACGATTCTCACCGCCACGTTCCAAATCGCGCGCGACGTCGGCTGGTCGTTCTTCGAAAAGCTCGCGCAGCAGAAGATCATGCAGGTGCAATCCGCCACCGATCCGCCTAGGAAAATTGCGGTCGGCGAGCGCGCCGTGATGGCTGACGGCATCGAATACGGCATGTTCCAGCTCAAGGAACGCGGCCAGCCCGTGGAGTTGATCTATCCGCGGGAAGGTACGCCGCTCATCATCGGTCCGAATGCGGTGTTCAAGGCCGCGCCCAATCCGAACGCCGCGCGTCTGTTCCAGAGCTTCTGCTTCTCACCGGAATGCCAGACGCTTTGCGTCGAATTCGGCGGCCTGCGCTCAGTCCATGCCCAGGTGAAAGAGAAGCCCGGTCGAAAACCCTTGTCTGAAATCAAGCTGATGAAGGACGATCCGGCCGGCGTCGAAAGGGAGAGCGATCAGATCAAGGCGCGCTATTCGCAATACTTCAAGGTGTGATCGCCCGGAGGGGCGTCGAAAAAGAACCAATTGAGGAACGACCCATGCGCAAGACGAAATTTTCCCGGCGCGATGTGCTCAAGGGCACGTCGGCGCTGACGCTCGGCGCGTTCGGCGGGACGGTTTTTGCCGAGCCCATTCGCGCCGCACCACCGCCGGCCGAAGCCATCACGCCGGCGCTCATCGCGGCGGCCAAGAAGGAAGGCAAGCTCGCCTTCTACACAGCGATGGATTTGGCGTTCGCCCAGCAGCTCGCCAAGAAATTCGAAGCGACTTTTCCGGGCATCGCAGTCCGCGTCGAGCGTTCCGGCGCCGAGCGCATCTTCACCCGCATCAGCCAGGAATATTCCAGCAACATCCACGCGGTCGACGTGGTCAATACGGCGGATGCCGCCCACTGCATCGTCTGGAAGCGCAACAAGTGGCTTGAGCCCTACCTGCCGGAGGAAGTGGTCAAGTACTACGACAAGGCGTTCTATGATCCCGACGCGCTCCACGTCACCACGCGCATTCTGGTGTCGCCCATTGCCTACAACACCAAGCTGGTCTCGAAAGAGGAAGCGCCGAAGAGCTTCGCCGATCTGCTCGATCCCAAATGGTCGGGCAAGATCGTCAAGGCACATCCCGCCTACAGCGGCACCATCATGAACGCCACCTTCCAGATCGTCCGCGAGCTCGGCTGGGGATATTTCGAGAAGCTGGCTGCGCAGAAGGTGATGCAGGTGCAATCGGCGACCGACACGCCGAA
>DATLYX010000074.1:0-8291 GCA_035574295.1 Xanthobacteraceae bacterium | reverse complement strand
GTTCTCCACCACAATGGTCTGCCCGAGAGTGACGCGCATGTGTTCGACGAGAATGCGCGCCAGCGAATCCACCGCGCCGCCGGCCGGCAGCGGCACCACCATGGTGATCGGCCGCGACGGATAGGGCTGCGCCCTGCCCTCGCCCGCAAGCAGCCAGACCGACAACAGCGCGAAAAGAAGCCTGCGCATCGCGTCCCCCGGAAACATGGCCCAAAAACATTCTACTTCGGGTCAGACGGGTACGCGAGCGGGTGGGCGGGGCAAAAATTCGAGCGCACTGCGTCCCTCTCCGCGGGCGATCGCGGATCGCGGGCGACGCAGGCCGATGTCGCCTTAGGCCGGGATCTTCTCGTCCTGGCGGACCGGAGCGCGCAGCATGTAGCCGCGGCCGCGGACCGTCTCAATGAACTCGCGGCCCTCGGAGGCGCGGGCGAGCTTGCGGCGCAGATTGCAGATGAACACGTCGACGATCTTGGGGTCCGGCGTTGCGCCTTCGCCGTAGAGGTGTTTGAGGATCGCCGCCTTGGAGAGCACCGTGTGCTTGCGCTGTGCGAGCAGCTCCAGCACTTGATACTCTCTTCCGGTCAGATGAACCGGGGTGCCCGCCACCACGACGGTCCGCTTTTCGACGTTAATGGTGAGTTCGCCGGCCTCGATCTGGCCGGCAGCGCCGTTGTCCTTCATCAAGAACGCACGCATACGAAGTCCTTACCGCATTGAGCGCCGCATCCATTCGATGCCGCACCTGCACGCAAAACGCGGCGGGACTTTGATCGTTTAGAAGTTTTTAACCGCATTGGTTAACGTTAATCAATTTTAACGCCGCGCGGCGCCGGTGTCGCGCGAGACGACCCTCTGCGCGC
Source organism: Xanthobacteraceae bacterium (assembly GCA_035574295.1). Taxonomy (GTDB): domain Bacteria; phylum Pseudomonadota; class Alphaproteobacteria; order Rhizobiales; family Xanthobacteraceae; genus PNAI01. The sequence goes on along the minus strand of DATLYX010000074.1, from coordinate 7,428 downwards.
GCTGCTTGGGCCGTTAACTGTCTGGCGGGCCCCGATCAGTGCATGCCCAAGGTTCAACCCTCACTGGCTCCAAGACTCGGGCTTCGAGACTCCGGCGGAGCCTCGGGGGCCTCAGACCGTCACCTGGGTGCCGACCTCCACCACGCGGTCGGTGGGGATGTGGAAGAAGTCGGTGGCGTCGTTGGCGCTCTTGGCGAGCGCGATGAACAGCCGGTCCTGCCAGCGCGGCATGCCCGAGTGCGCTGCCGGTTTGAGGGCGCGGCGCGACAAAAAGAACGACGTGGACATGATGTCGAATTGAAAGCCGAGCTTGCGGGCGATGGCAAGCGCGCGCGGCACGTGCGGCGTCTCCATGAAACCGAACTTCAACACGATGCGCGTGAAGCGCGGCGAGATCCGCGTGATGGTCACCCTTTCGTCCTCGCCCACGCGCGGGGTGTCAGCGGTGACGATGGTGAGGATCACGTTGTTCTCGTGCAGCACCTTGTTGTGCTTGAGGTTGTGCAGTAGCGCGGTGGGAGCAAATTCGGGGTCGCTGGTGAGGAAGATCGCGGTGCCGGGAACGGTGGGCGGCGGCTTCTTCTCCAACGCGTCGAGCAGGCTCTTGAGCGGCACTTCGGTGCGGCGGGTCTTGCTCAGCAGCAGGCGCGTGCCGCGCCGCCAGGTCACCATCACCAGCACCAACAGGATGCCGACCAGAACCGGCAGCCAGGCGCCCTCAACGATCCTGAGCAGGCTCGCAAGAACGAAAATTCCGTCGACCGCGATAAGAGGAACCATCACCAGCGCCGCCGCCCACGGACGCCATTGCCAGATCTTCCAGATGACAATGAGACCGAGCAGCGCGGACATCAGATTGGTGGTGGAAACCGCAAGCACATAGGCGTGCGCAAGGTTGCTCGATGAACGGAACACCAGCACCAGAAACAGAACGCCCGCGAGCAACAGCCAATTCACGCGCGGCATATAAATCTGGCCGGCCAAAGCCTCGGAGGTATGGCGCACCTGGAGGCGCGGCAGCAGTCCGAGCTGGATGGCCTGTCGGGTGAGCGAGTAGGCGCCGGTGATGACCGCCTGGCTCGCGATCACCGTGGCGACGGTAGCGAGCACCACCGTCGGGTACAACGCCCATTCGGGAAACAGCAAATAGAAAGGATTCTTGATGGCATCCGGATTGCCGAGCAAGAGCGCGCCCTGGCCGAAATAGTTGATGACCAGTGCCGGCAAGACGAAATACAGCCAGGCCAACTGGATCGGCTTGCGGCCGAAGTGACCGAGATCGTTGTAGAGCGCCTCGGAGCCGGTGACCGCGAGAAAGACGGCGCCGAGCGTCACCAGCGCGAGCATGCCGTTATCAAGAAAGAAAATGACCGCGTAATATGGATTGACCGCAAACAGAACGGCGGGGTTGGCCACGATTTGCACAGCGCCGGCAAAAGCAATGACAATGAACCAAAGCGTGGTCACGGGTCCGAACAGGACAGACACGCTCGCCGTGCCGCGCGACTGCACCGAAAACAGCGCCACCAGAATGACCACGGTCAGCCACAACACATGCGGGTCGAAGGCGGTGGTCGCCACATTCAATCCTTCCACCGCCGAGAGCACCGAAAGCGCCGGCGTGATCAGGCTCGAGCCGTAAAACATCGAGGCGCCGACGATGCCGAGGCCGAGCACCAGCGGGGCGCGGCCGCCGAACGCGCGCGAGGCAAGCGCGGTGAGCGACAGCGTGCCGCCTTCGCCGTTGTTGTCGGCACGCACCAGGATGACGATGTATTTGACGGTGACGACGATGATCAGCGACCAGAAGATCAGCGACAGGATGCCGTACACGGCTTCCGCGGTGATGGCGCCGCCCACGCCGACCGCCGCATTGACCGACTCGCGCAGGGCATAAAGCGGGCTGGTGCCGATGTCGCCATAGACGACGCCGATGCTGCCGAGCGCCAGCGCGGCGGTTCCGGCCGAGGGCCGCGGGTGGCTGGTGCCATTGGCCGGCAGCTCACTCCCGCTGGGGACCGCCATTTGTTTCATGGGAAGCTGGCCGGGTTTATTGCGCTGCAGCAGAGCGCGTTAGCCATGTAGCGCATCCCTGCAGGCGGGTAAATATGGCACCTGCAAGCTATTGCACGAAAACGGGTTTCAGCCCTACGGCTTGAGGTTCGGTGGCAACGGCGGCGGTTCGTGCATCAGCGTGATGGTGATCCGGCGGTTGGTTGCCAAGTAGGGGTTGTCCGGAAACAACGGCTGGGTGTCGGCCTTGCCGGCCACCATAAAGAAGCGGTCTTCGGGCACGCCCTCGTCTTCCAGGATCTGGCGCACGGTCTTGGCGCGGTCGGCGGACAAGTCCCAGGGTCCATAGCCGGGCCGCCGCGGCGCGCGCGAGGCAGCGGTGTGGCCCACGATGGTCATGCGATAGGGCATGGTCTTGAACTGGGCGGCGAGGCGCTGGATCAGACGGCGCGTGCGCTCATAGGGCTCCTTGGAGCCTTCCGGAAACATCGAACGGCCGTCCTGGTCCACGATTTCGATGTTGAGGCCCTGCCTCGTCTCCTCAATCACCAGGTGCTTGGAGACCTCGGCAAGCTCGGGCATTTCGTTGAGCGCCTGGCGCAGCGAGGCGGATGCAAGGGCGAAGGCGCCCATGTTGTCGAGCTGGGAACCGCGGTCGAAATTGCGGCTCTTGTCATCGGGGCTCGGCGTGGCCGAGGACTCGTTCGGCGAAATGCGCTGGACGTTCTTCAGCCGCGGCCGGGTGGGAAGCCCGTCCACCTCGATGATGCCGGAGTAGCGCACATAAGGCTGCACGCCGAAGGCCTCGCGCATGGAGCCGGCCACAAGCTGGAGCTTGGCCTGATCCTGGCTCGAAAACGCCACCAGCATCACGAAGAACGACACCAAAAGCCCCATCAAGTCGGCAAAGGTGACGAACCAGCCGTGACCGCCGCCGCCGTGCCCTCCCCCTCTGTGCTTCTTGGCCATATGGGCGCGGCTCGCAAAATCAGGCGGCGGCCGGCTCCGCCGACATTTCCGCTTCGGTCTGGCGGTGCTTCTCCGGCAGATAGGCGAGCAGCATCTCGCGCACCAGCGTCGGGCTCTTCGACTCGCGAATCATCAGAATGCCGTCGATGATGAGGGTGCGGTTGATCTCCTCGTCGTGCAGCTTGAGCTGCAGCTTGTCGGCGATCGGCAAGCACAACAGGTTGGCGATGGCGGCGCCGTAAAAGGTGGCGAGCAGCGCGACCGCCATGTAGGGGCCGAGCTTGGACGGATCGGTCATGTTGGCGAACATCTGCACCATACCGATCAGGGTGCCGACCATACCGAAGGCCGGGGCGCAGTCGCCGATGGCGCGGTAGATCTTCTGGCCCTCGTCGAGATGGAGTAGAAAATTGTCGCGGTCGCGCTCCAGATTGTCGCGGATGAAATTGGCGTCATAGCCGTCGGCGATGAAGCGGATGCCCTTGGCGAGGAACGGGTCCTCCACCTCCACCTTTTCCAGCGCGACCGGGCCCTGCTTGCGCGCCACGTCGGCGAGCTGCGCGATCTGATCGACGAGCTCGCGCTGGGTGATGCGGCGCATGGTGAAGGCGAAACGCGCGCCGAGCGGCAGCCCGTGAAAGATCGAGGAGAGCGGAAAACGGATCAGAGTGGCGGCAAACGAGCCGCCGAAAATCACGATGGCCGCGTGCGAATCCGCGAACATCGCCAGATCGCCGCCCATCAATATCAATGAGACGAGCACAACGGCTCCGGCAAGGAGACCGAGGCCGGTTGCGATATCCATGAGACAGACCCCGATGCGCGGACAGGCGTTATCCGCAGTCGGCGCCGAGCATGCCCCGACATGCTTAATGGACTCTAAAGGCGGCAGGCGCGAAAGAGCGCAGCTGGGCAGCGGCGGAGATGCGGACTTTTCGCGCCAACGGGCATAGGCTATTTGATTAAGGATTGGTTGACGACGGAGATGCGATCCAACGCGCAGGAGGACGTCATGCGAGCCATCGGCCATTTCATCGGCGGCAAGGAGGTTGCGGGAACGTCCGGACGCTACGGCGAGGTGTTCAACCCCAACACCGGCGAGGTGCAGGCCAAGGTGGCGTTCGCAAGCCGCGCCGAGGTGGAGGCCGCGATCGCGGCGGCGGAGGCCGCACAGCCGGCCTGGGCCGCAACCAATCCGCAGCGACGCGCGCGGGTGCTGTTCAAGTTCTTGGAACTGGTGCAAAAGGAATTCGATTCGCTCGCCAGGCTGTTGTCGTCCGAGCACGGCAAGACGCTGGCCGACTCCCGGGGCGACATTCAGCGCGGATTGGAAGTGGTGGAGTTCGCCTGCGGCATTCCCCACCTGCTGAAAGGCGAGTTCACCGAAGGCGCCGGGCCGGGCATCGACCTCTACTCCATGCGCCAGCCGCTTGGCGTGGTGGCCGGCATCACGCCGTTCAACTTTCCCGCCATGATTCCGATGTGGAAGTTTGCGCCGGCCATCGCCTGCGGCAACAGCTTCATCCTGAAGCCGTCGGAGCGCGACCCATCGGTGCCGATGCGGCTTGCCGAGCTGTTGATCGAAGCCGGGTTGCCGGCCGGAGTGCTCAACGTGGTCAACGGCGACAAGGAGGCGGTGGACGCGCTGCTCACCGATCCGCGTGTCAAGGCCATCGGATTCGTCGGCTCTTCGGCGATCGCGGAGTACATCTATGCCACCGGCTCAGCGCACGGCAAGCGCGTGCAGTGCTTCGGCGGCGCCAAGAACCACATGATCGTGATGCCCGATGCGGACATGGACCAGGCGGTGGACGCGCTGATCGGCGCCGGCTACGGCTCGGCGGGCGAGCGCTGCATGGCAGTGTCGGTGGCCGTGCCGGTGGGCAAGAAGACCGCCGACATACTGGTGGAGAAACTGATCCCGCGCGTGGAAAACCTCAAGATCGGTCCGTCGGACGATCCGCAGGTCGACTACGGACCGCTGGTGACGCAGGCGCACCTGGAGAAAGTGAAGAGCTACGTCGATCTCGGCGTGCAGGAAGGCGCCAAGCTTTTGGTCGACGGCCGCAACTTCAAGCTCCAGGGTTACGAGAACGGCAATTTCATGGGCGGCTGTTTGTTCGACGAGGTCAAGCCGCACATGCGCATCTACAAGGAGGAGATTTTTGGGCCGGTGTTGTCGGTGGTGCGGGCAAAAGATTACGAGGAGGCGGTGCGGCTGCCGTCGGAGCACGAATACGGCAACGGGGTGGCCATCTTCACCCGCGACGGAGACACCGCGCGCGACTTCGTGTCGCGCGTGCAGGTCGGCATGGTCGGGGTGAATTTCGCCATCCCGGTGCCGCTCGCCTATCATACCTTCGGCGGCTGGAAGCGGTCGGCGTTCGGCGACCTCAACCAGCATGGGCCGGACGCGATCCGCTTCTACACCAAAACCAAAACGGTCACGGCGCGATGGCCGTCAGGCGTCAAGGAGGGTGCGGAGTTCGTCATCCCAACCATGAAGTGAGCGCGACATGAGCACCATTCGCACCATCGCACTGCTGGCGACCGTTGCGATCGCAGGCTGCACCGGCGACCGCATGATCGATCCGTTCGCCGATTTCAAATGGACCGGATTCGGCGCGAGCGGGAACCGCGACAAAGACAGGGCGCAACAGCAGCAACCCATCAACATGACCGGGCGCTGGATGCTGTCGTCACCCAACCGCGGCCAATGCGGCATGAATTTTTCCGGCGCAGCTCAGGCCACCGAAGGCGCGATCGCGCCCGAGGGCGGCTGCCCGGGAAGATTCTTCACCAGCCGCAGGTGGGCGCTGGAGAACGGCAACGTCATCATCCGCGACCACAACGGCGAACAGCTTGCGCAGTTGCAACCAGCGGTGAGCGGCGGCCGATGGTTTGAAGGACAGGCCGCAACCGGCGAGCGGGTGATGCTCGCGCGGCAATGAGCCTCCACCTTTTGCGTTGCCGTCTATCGTTCGTGCCTGACGGCGATCTCCAGATTTCATGGAGTGGCGCCCGTTGCGGCCAAGTGCGGGAGGACGCATGCCTGAATATCAACTCTATTGCTTCGCCCAGTCGGGCAACGCCTATCGTTGCGCGCTGATGCTCAATCTGATCGGGGCGAACTGGGCGCCGATCTGGGTGGATTTCTTCAAAGGCGGAGAGACGCGCACGCCGAAATACCGCACCGAGATCAACGAGATGGGCGAGGCGCCGGTCTTGCTGCACGGGAGCAAGAAGCTCAGCCAGTCCGGCGTGATCCTGACCTATCTTGCGCGGCGCTCGGGAAAATTCGCGCCGCAGGGCGAGGACGAGGAGCTCGAGGCGCTGCGCTGGATCATCTACGACAACCAGAAGGTCAACGGATTTCTCGGCCCGTACCGCTTCCTGCGCAACTGGGCGCGGCCGGCACCCGACCCCGCCGTCCTCAACTTCCTCAAAGGCCGCATCGACGGCAACGTGGCGATCGTGGACAAGCGGCTCAGCAAGGCGCCCTATCTGTTGGGTGCGCGGCCGACGATCGCGGACGTGTCGATGTGCGCGTATTTTTATTATCCGGCCGAGGAGTTCGGCTTCGATCTGCGTGCCAATTTCCCCAACATCGGCCCGTGGCTCGACCGCATTGCGGCGCTGCCGGGCTGGAAGCATCCCTACGAGCTGATGCCCGGGCATCCGCTGACTCTGTAATGTCGATGCGCTGAGATTAATGCGCGACAAGCCAATTCAACCACGGTCCGTGTCATGGCCGTGGCCGCGAGGGCCGTGCGCGTGACTGTGCGTGTGGTGATGGTCGTGATGATGGTTCTCAGCTGAGCTTGCAGGCAAGGTCGCGTCCGGGTCGAACGGTGCCTCGATGGCGATCAACTTCACGCCGCTCTCCTCCAGCCACTTTTCGCTCTCCGGGTCGCGGCGCAGGCGCAGGCTTTTCGTTCTGAACTCCACCGGCGTGTGACGATTGCCGAGCTGCCAGGCGAGCCGCGCCAGCGCCGCCGGCTCGGCGAGGCGCACTTCGATCAGCGGTTCGGCCTCGGCGACCACTTCCACGAGGCTCCCGTCGTCGAGCTCGAGCGCGTCGTCGGTGCGCATCAGCACCGGCTCGGCAAAGTCGAATTCGACGCAGGTTCCCTTCACGCCGAATACGAATCCGCGCTGCATGGAACGCTGCGCGAAGGGGATGATGAGGGTGTCGATCACTTCGCCGCCCTGGCGCGCCGCGGCGGGAACGAGTTTTATGGCGCGCGGCATCAGTTCAGGCGCGCGGGGCGCTCGGGATCGTCGGTCGCGGGGGGCGCGGTCGGCGCGAGCGCGGGCGCTTCCTCTGCGGCCGCGACAACCCCGGAGGCGGCGGCCGCAGCGTCCTTGCGCTCATATTCGCGATAGGACAGGTAGCCGAGCGGCAGCGAGGCAAGATAGAGCAGCGTGCCGACGGTGAGCACCTCC
>DATLYX010000073.1:0-6588 GCA_035574295.1 Xanthobacteraceae bacterium | reverse complement strand
CGTCGATACCACGGCGCCCTACGAGCTCGTCGCGCAGATGCGCGCGAGTTTCTGGGTGATTGCGCCGCTCCTGGCGCGCATGGGCGAGGCGCGGGTGTCGATGCCGGGTGGCTGCGCCATCGGCACGCGGCCGGTGGATCTTCTGCTCATGGCGTTGGAATGTCTCGGCGCCGAGATCGAAATCGAAGCCGGCTACGTGGTCGCGCGCGCAAGACGCGGGCTCAAGGGCGCCGAGATCGTGTTTCCCAAGGTCACGGTCGGCGGCACGCACACGGCAATCATGGCGGCGACGCTGGCGCATGGCACGACGGTGATCGAGAACGCCGCGCGCGAGCCGGAGATCGGCGATCTCGCCAATTGCCTCAACAAAATGGGAGCTAAAATTTCCGGCGCCGGCACTTCCCGAATCGTGGTGGAAGGCGTCGCCAGGCTCAACGGCGCGCGGCACACGGTGTTGCCGGATCGAATCGAGGCGGGTACCTATGCCATGGCGGTGACCATGACCGGCGGCGAGGTGCTGTTGGAGGGCGCCCGGCCGGAGCTTTTGCAAGCGGCGCTCGACATACTTGCAAAGGTCGGCGCGGAGATCACCGTCACCAACCAGGGCATTCGCGTCGCGCGCAACGGTGCCGAGCTCGCGCCGGTCGAAGTGGCCACCGCGCCGTTCCCCGGTTTCCCCACCGACCTGCAGGCGCAACTCATGGCGCTGATGACGCGCGCCGACGGAACCTCTCGCATCACCGAGACAATCTTTGAGAATCGATTCATGCACGTCCAGGAACTGGTGCGGCTCGGCGCACGAATCCATCTCGACGGCGAAACCGCCACCGTCGAAGGAGTACCGCGGCTGAAGGGCGCGCCGGTGATGGCGACCGATCTGAGGGCCTCGGTGTCGCTGGTGATCGCCGCCCTTGCGGCAGAGGGGGAAACCATCGTCAACCGGGTCTATCACCTCGACCGCGGCTTCGAGCGGCTGGAGCAGAAACTCGCCGCCTGCGGGGCGGCTATCGAACGGCTCACCGGCTGAACACGGGTCACTGAGCTGTGGGGGCGGGCGTTCCTCGCACAGCAGAAGCTTGCATTTCCAGGCTTGCGGAGCCGATAGGCCTTGCTTACGTTTTCGGCCACACCGTCAGACAACGCCAGGGTCGATCCATGCAGGCCAGCCTGACCCCCCTCAAGCTGATCGCGCTCGACAGGGATGATCTGGAGGTTCTCTCCGCGCATCTGCAGGATGCGGTGATAAATACCGAAGATATTCGCTGGCGGCCCTCGGAACGGCGGGTGGTGATCGGGCTCAAGCGCTTTGACTGGGAAGCGGTGCACAGCCCCGCGCCGGAATACCGCCGGCGCTCGTCGGCGCTGCGTTTCGAACGGGTGTTGAGCTGCAAGGCGTGCCGCATCGATCGGGCGAGGGACACCGTGCTCAATCTGCTTGCCGTCTCGTTCACCGAGCGCGATCCCCCGGCGGGGGTGGTGACGCTGACGTTCTCGGGCGGCGGGGCAATGCGGCTCGAGGTGGAGTGCCTGGAGGCGGAAGTGGCAGATCTCGGCGCGGTATGGGCGGCGAGTTGCTGCCCGGCGCATCATCTGGATCTCGACCTTTCCGATCCAATCCTGAAACAGGCTTGACGCGCCCTGCTCTTGCGGGCCAATGACCCGGTGGGGCAAAGGCCCCGCCGGATATAACCATGCCGATCCGACTCGATGCCAGGGCCGCGGATTTTGCGGCGCGCTTTGCCGCCTTCCTCGCCAAGAAGCGCGAGCTCGCCGAGGATGTCGCCGACAGCGTGCGCGCGATCATCGCCGATGTGCGCCGGCGGGGCGACCGTGCGCTCGTCGAACTGAGCCAAAAATTCGACCGCGTGGATCTCGACCGGATCGGCCTGCGCGTGTCGGCCGCCGAGATCGCGGCGGCAACCGCCCAGTGCGACGGCGAAGCGATCGCGGCGCTCAAATTTGCGCGCGACCGCATCGAGGCCTATCACCGCAGGCAAAAGCCCGCCGATGAGCGTTTCACCGATGCGCTGGGCGTGGAGCTTGGCCATCGCTGGACCGCCGTCGAGGCGGTCGGCCTCTATGTGCCGGGCGGGAGCGCGGCTTACCCTTCGTCGGTGTTGATGAACGCGGTGCCCGCCAAGGTCGCCGGCGTGCCGCGGCTCGTCATGACCGTGCCGGCGCCGGAGGGAAAGCTTGCGCCGCTGGTGCTTGCGGCCGCCGCCCTTGCCGGCATCGACGAGGTCTATCGCGTCGGCGGCGCGCAGGCGATTGCGGCGCTTGCCTACGGCACCGAAACCATCAAGCCGGTGGCCAAGATCGTCGGCCCCGGCAATGCCTACGTGGCGGAAGCCAAGCGCGCGGTGTTCGGCACCGTCGGCATCGACATGATCGCCGGCCCCTCCGAAGTGCTCATCATCGCCGATGCAACGGCGAATCCGAATTGGGTTGCCGCCGATCTTCTGGCGCAAGCCGAGCACGATGCCGCGGCGCAGGCCATCCTCATCACCGACGATGCCGCGCTGGCCGCAGCCGTGGAGCGGGCGGTGAGCGACCAGCTTGCCACCTTGCCGCGCAACGCCACGGCGGGGGCGTCATGGCGCGACCACGGCGCGATCATCCTGGTGGCAGGCCTTAACGACGCGGTGGCGCTGGTGGACGCGATCGCGCCGGAGCATCTGGAAATCGAGACTGCGGACCCCGAGCGGCTGGCCGCAAAGATTCGCAACGCCGGCGCCATCTTCCTCGGCGCGCACACGCCGGAAGCGATCGGCGACTATGTGGCCGGATCCAACCACGTGCTGCCGACCGCGCGATCGGCGCGCTTTTCCTCCGGGCTGACCGTGCTCGATTTCATGAAGCGCACGTCGGTGCTGAAATGCGGGCCGGAGCAGCTCGCGGCGCTTTCGGGAGCGGCGATGACGCTGGGCGCGGCGGAGGGGCTCGAGGCCCACGCGCGCTCGATCGCGATCCGCCTCAACCGGCGATGACAAAGGCGCGGGCAGACAATCCTTTTCGCATCGTCGCAGTGACGCTGGACAAGGATTCCATCGGACGCGCGAGCCTCGATGTGGAGTATGAGCGGGCGGTGGCGATCGACGATCTGATCCAGGAGAATTCGTTCGTGCCGGTTGGCCACAGCGGCGGTCCCTACGCACTGCACCTGAGTCTTGCGGAGAACCGTCTGATGTTCGACATCAGGCTGGCCGACAACACGCCGGTGGCCAAACATTATCTCTCGCTCAATCCGTTCAAGCGCGTGGTGAAGGACTACTTTCTGATCTGCGACAGCTATTATGCGGCGATCAGGACCGCAACGCCCGACCGGATCGAGGCACTGGACATGGGGCGCCGCGCGGTGCACGACGAAGGCTCGGCGCTCTTGCAGGAGCGCATCAAACATCGCGTGGTGGTGGATTTCGACACCGCACGGCGGCTGTTCACCCTGGTCTGCGCGCTGCATTGGAAGGGATAGGTCGGGCGTGAAAGCTGTTGTGGGAGAAAGCCAATTCCGCTAGCTTGCGCGGAAATTTGCGGCGGCCGCGCGCCGCGCGTACCGCATTGACTGGATCGCGAATGCCGAAAGAAGAACTGCTCGAATTCCCCGGCGTGGTGACGGAACTGCTGCCGAACGCCACGTTCCGCGTCAAGCTGGACAATGACCATGAAATCATCGCCCACACGGCGGGCCGGATGCGCAAGAATCGCATTCGCGTGCTGGCGGGCGACCGAGTCCTGGTGGAAATGACCCCGTACGATCTCACCAAGGGCCGTATTACCTATCGGTTCAAATGAATCTGCGCGTCTGGTTGCGTAGCCGTTCCGCACCCTCCGCCGATGCGATCGTGCCGATGAATGGTCGTCCCAAACTCGTGCTCGCCTCAGGCTCGCCGCGGCGGCTGAGTTTGATCAATCAGATCGGCATCCAGCCCGATGCGCTGCGGCCCACGAACGTGGACGAGACGCCAAACAAGGGCGAGCTGCCGCGCGCCTATGCCGCCCGGCTCGCCCGTGCCAAGGCGGAGGCGGCCTATGCCGCGGTGACGCGCGATGCCGATCTTGCCGGCGCCTATGTGGTGGCCGCCGACACGGTGGTGGCGGTGGGGCGGCGCATCCTGCCGAAGGCCGAATTGATGGAGGAGGCGCAGCAATGCCTGCGCCTGCTCTCCGGACGCAACCATCGCGTCTGCACCGCGGTGTGCGTGGTGACGCCGAAGGGCGTCTTTCGCCAGCGGCTGGCGGAGGCGCGGGTGCGTTTCAAGCGGTTGTCGGGCGAGGAGATTGCCGCCTATCTGGCGACCGGCGAATGGCAGGGCAAGGCCGGCGGCTACGCCATTCAGGGCCTCGCCGGCGCCTTCGTGGTCAAGATCGTGGGCTCCTACAGCGCCATCGTCGGCCTGCCGCTGTATGAGACCGTTTCGCTGCTCGTGGGCGAGGGGTTTCCGGTTTATGCGAATTGGCCGAACGCCGCATGAGCTTTGCTGCCGGCGGGTGCGGTCACGCGGTCGGGAGCCGACATGAATCTGGCGATTTGGCTTGCGCGGACCGGAGCCGCTTATCCGCAACTGCCGGCGCTGGCGTTTGGCACACGTGTGGTGCGCACCTATGGCGAGACCGCTGCGCGCGCCGCCCGGCTTGCCGCCTCCCTGCGCCAAAAATTGCATCTTGCGCCGGGCGACCGCGTGGCCATCGCGGCGAAGAACTGTCCGGATTACCTTGAGGTGCTGTACGGCATCTGGCACGCGGGCCTGGCCGCAGTGCCGGCGAACGCCAAGCTGCACGGAAAGGAACTCGGTTACATCCTTGCGCATTCGGGGGCGCGCGCGGCATTCGTCACCGCAGACATCGCCAGCGCACTAGCCCCGCATGCGCCGGAGAATCTGGAGCGGCTGATCATTATCGGCAGCGCCGAGTATGCGGCGCTGTTTGCGGCAGACCCGATTGCGGTCATTCCGCGCGCGCCCGATGATCTGGCCTGGTTGTTCTACACCTCCGGCACAACGGGGCGGCCGAAGGGCGCCATGCTCACCCATCGCGTGCTGGCCTGGGCGAGCCACGCCTATCTCGCGGAGGTCGATCCCGCGGCGCCCGGCGATGCGTTGCTGCATGCGGCGCCGATGAGCCATGGCTCGGGGCTCTATATGATGCCGCATGTGGCCCGCGCGGGAGTGCATGTGGTGCCCGAATCCGGCGGCTTCGACGCCGAGGAGATCGCCCGGCTCATTGCCGCGTGGCCGCGCACCTCCATGTTCGCGGCGCCGACCATGGTCAAGCGTATGGTGGAGTCGCGGGCCGACCATGTTGTCGAGAATATCCGCACCGTCATTTGGGGCGGCGCGCCCATGTACCGCGAGGATTGCTTGAAGGCGCTCGATCGCTTCGGGCCGCGGCTGGCGCAAATCTACGGCCAGGGCGAGAGCCCGATGACGATCTCGGTGTTGCCGAAACAGGACATTGCGGACCGCGCTCATCCCAAATGGCTGCAGCGGCTCGGTTCCGCCGGGCGGCCGTTTGCGTGCGTGGAGGTGATGATCGCCGACGATGCCGGCCGGCCGCTTACGCAAGGAGAGCAGGGGGAAATTCTGGTGCGCGGCGATGTGGTGATGGCGGGATACTGGAACGATCACGAGGCCAGCGCAAACACGCTCGCCGGCGGTTGGCTGCATACCGGCGACGTGGGTTTCCTGGACGCCGACGGGTATCTGACCCTGCAGGACCGGGCGAAGGATCTGATCATTTCCGGCGGCGCCAACATCTATCCGCGCGAGATCGAGGAGGTGCTGCTCAAGCACGTCCGGGTGCGCGAAGTATCGGTGATCGGGCGGCCCGACCGCGACTGGGGCGAGGTGGCGGTGGCCTATGTGGTGGGCGAGGCGCCGCCTGCGGAGCTCGACGCGCTCTGCCTTGAGCACATCGCGCGTTTCAAACGGCCGAAGGATTACGTATTCATCGACGCGCTGCCGAAGAACGCCTACGGCAAAATCCTGAAAACCGAATTGCGTGCACTCGACGCCGGGCGGCAGAGGAAGGCCGGGGCTTAGGCGTCCTCAAAGTGGGGAATCTCGTAGGCTTTACTTTTGCCCCGTAATGCCGACATTCACAGCATGTCCGATGCGTCGCCAAGACCCCGCCTCAAACCTTGCCCGATCTGCGGCAAGCTCGCCATCGAGCAGTTCCGGCCGTTTTGCTCGAAGCGCTGCGCGGACATCGACCTGCACCGCTGGCTATCCGGCGTCTATGCGCTGCCGGTGGTCGAGGACAAGGAGCGGCCGGATGCGGGGGACGTTACCAATGACGATGAAGACCCCCGAGGACCGCGCCAAGGGCCATGACGGCACCCAACGCTGCCTGCGTTTGACGCGGGATTCCTCGGCAGGGGGCGGCGGGTGCCGCGCCCTGGAGCCGCCGCGCACGGACTCGCCGCGCCTGATCAGGGTTGCACAGCGCCTGGACAGAAGCGGGCCGAAGCCTCTATAACCGCCCGCACTTTGCTGGCCGGCGTTCCCCGGCGCGGCGCCCAGGTAGCTCAGTTGGTAGAGCACTGCACTGAAAATGCAGGTGTCGGCTGTTCGATTCAGCCCCTGGGCACCA
>DATLYX010000072.1:0-24421 GCA_035574295.1 Xanthobacteraceae bacterium | reverse complement strand
GGGTCGCGCCGCGGCTTCGAGCAGTCCCGCCTCGCCGCCGCCGACCTCGATGCCCGTCCCGGCGAGCGCCTCTTTCAGCTCGCCATAGGCCTTTGCGTCGGCCACCGCCGCATAGCGCGCTCCAAGTTCGCGCGCCAGCCGTGCAAGCGCCGGCGCGTTGCGGTTTGCAGTCAGCGCCACGACCTGAAATCGGCCCCTGCCCTGGCGGATCAAGTCGATGGTGCTCGCCCCGATCGATCCGGTGGCGCCCAGAATTGTCACGCAGCGCGGCGCGAGGGCCGGGCTCGGCTCGATGCGAATCCTGGTCTCATGCGCGGTCATCAAATCACCAGAACAGTAAACCGCGGCCGGGGGAGTCCAAGCCCTCGCGCACCAGGCCGATGGCCACTGCTACTACTGCCGCGGCGAAAAATCCATCGAGCCTGTCCATCAGGCCGCCATGGCCCGGAATGAGCCCGCTTGCATCCTTCACGTTGAACCGCCGCTTCATCGCCGACTCGGCGAGATCGCCGATCTGCGAGGCCATTGAGAGCACAGCCGCAACCGCGCCGATGGCGGCGATATTCACCATGCCGGTCGCCATGGCCACTGCCATTCCGCCGACCACACCGCCCGCTAACCCGCCGACGGCTCCGCTCCAAGTTTTGTTCGGACTGATGCTCGGAGCAAGCTTCGGCCCGCCGATTGCACGACCGACAAAGTAGGCAACGATATCGGTCGACCACACCACTGCAAACAGGAACAGAATGGCGGTCAGCCCGTAAGCCGGGTCACGGCGGAGCACGACCGGCGCATACAACAACAGTCCGGCGCAAATGATGCCGGCGATGCACCATATTCGTCTGCTGCTCGCAGCGAGCGTGGCCACAGCGAGCACGCCCAGTCCCGTCAGGATGAGGGCAGGAACCACGCGCCCAAGCTCCCACAGCACAGCCCCGCCGACGATGGTGAGCACGCCCATGGCAAATACTGAAGTCCGGTCACGGGTGCAGACGAGCGAGTCCCACTCCCACAGCACGCCCAGCGCGGCCACCGTCCAGAATGCGAGAAAAACCAATCCTCCCAGATATGCCGCCCCGAGGGCAAGCGGCGCCAACACCAGCGCGGAGAGGATGCGAAGCGCGAGCGAACTGCCGGCCGCCGGCGGAAGCAGGTTTCTTTGTTTGACCGGATTGGCGCCGGCCACGATCAGAACCGGTTCTTCGCGTCGAGGCCGCCGAATCGCCGCTCCCGGCGGCGATATTCGACGAGCGCGCTTTCGAACGCGGCGTGGTCGAAGTCCGGCCAATAAATCGGAACAAACACCAGTTCGCTGTAGGCGGCCTGCCACAATAGAAAATTTGACAACCGCTGCTCGCCGCTCGTGCGAATGATCAGGTCCGGATCCGGCAGGTCGCCGGCGTCGAGGTAGCGGCCCAGCAGATCGGCAGTCACGGCCTCCGGCGCAAGCCGTCCGCTCGCGACCTCCTCGGCGATGCGCCGCGCCGCGCGCGCGATCTCCTGCCGTGCGCCGTAGTTGAAAGCCACGACGAGAGTCAACCGATCATTCCCCCGCGTCAACTCCTCGGCCTCTTCGAGCAGCCGCCGAATGTCGGCCTCAAGGTTGTCACGATCGCCGATCACACGGACCCGCACGCCGTTGCGATGCAGGTCGGCGAGATCATGCCGAATGAACCGTCGCAGAAGGCCCATGAGGTCACGCACTTCAGCGGCGGGCCGCGACCAGTTCTCCGAGCTGAACGAGAAAATCGTAAGAATCGACACTCCCACCTCTGCGGCCGCCCGAACCGTGCGGCGCAGCGCCTCCACCCCGCGCCGGTGGCCTTCCGCCCGCGGCAAGCCCCGAGCCGCAGCCCAGCGTCCATTGCCATCCATGATTATGGCCACGTGGCGGGGTACCTCGTACGATTGCGGCGACGAATTCAACGATGCTTCGGACATTGGTCGACGAGCTTAAGCCCGTTCCCTCACACCGTCATGACCTCTTTTTCCTTCGTAGCCAGGATATGGTCGATCTCGGCAATGGCCTGATCGGTCGCCTTCTGCACCTCGTTGTCCAGCCGCTTGTGCTCGTCCTGGCTGATTTTGTGTTCCTTTTCGAGGCGCTTTAAGGTTTCCATGCCGTCCCGCCGCACGTGGCGCACCGCAACCCGCGCCGTCTCCGCGTATTTATGCGCGATCTTGACCAGCTCCCGGCGTCGCTCCTCGTTCAGTTCCGGTATCCGCAGATGAATAACCTGTCCTTCCGTGGCCGGGGTCAGGCCGAGGTTCGCGGCGAGAATCGCTTTTTCCACCGCATGCACCATGGATCTGTCCCACACCTGCACGCTGATCATGCGCGGTTGCGGCACCGTCACCGTAGCGAGCTGATTGAGCGGCATGGTCTGGCCGTAAGCTTCCACATGCACCGGATCGAGCAGATGCACCGACGCCCGTCCAGTGCGCAGTCCTGCAAGTTCCTGCTTGAGTACCGAGAGCGCACCCTGCATCCGGCGCTTCAAATCGCCGATATCGAAAGTCGCGACGTTCATGGCTCCTCCCCGACAAGGCCGGCAGTCATCCTGCCGCAAGCCCAACGCCAACGCGAAACTTTCCTGCGGAGCGGCGCAGTCGTCGGCTCAACCGCCGACGACCGTGGCCCGGCCCTTACCCAACAGCACCGCCTCAATCGCCCCCGCCGACAGGATCGAAAACACGATGATAGGCATCCGGTTCTCGCGGGCAAGCGCAAACGCCGTGGCGTCCATCACCTTAAGGTCGCGATCCAGGGCCTCCTGATGGGTTAATCGATCGTAACGGACAGCGTTTGCGTCTTTCTTTGGGTCGGCGCTGTAAACGCCGTCCACATTGGTGGCCTTGAGCACCGCCTCGCATCCCATTTCCGCCGCGCGCAGAACCGCGGTGGTGTCGGTGGTGAAGAACGGATTGCCGGTACCGCCCGCAAACACGATCACCCGGCCCTCCTCCAGGTGGCGCAGCGCGCGCGCCCGCTCATAGGTTTCGCAGACTTGCGGCATGGTCAGCGCCGACATCGTGCGCGCCGGCGCTCCTGCCCGCTCGATTGCCGCCTCCAGCATCAGCGCATTCATGACGGTGGCCAGCATGCCCATGGAGTCGGCGGTGGGGCGCGAAAGGTATTTCCCGGAGATCTGCACGCCGCGCAAGATGTTGCCGCCGCCGATGACGACGCCGATGGTGACGCCGTGCCTGTGGGCCGCGACAATGTCCTTGGCGAAACGCTCGATGGTCGGCTGATGAATCCCGAATTCGGCTGGTCCGGTCAGCGCCTCACCCGAAACTTTCACGATCACGCGGCGGTAGGCTGGCTTGGCCATCGCTCATGATCTCCTGTCGTCGAACGCCGATACTCAGCGTTGCCCGGCCGCTGCCGCAACCTCCGCCGCAAAATCAGTTTCCGGCCGGTCAATTCCCTCGCCGAGGGCAAAGCGCACGAAGCCCGCGATCTTGATCGGCGCGCCGACCCTGCCTTCGGCCTCCTTCAGCGCCTGCGCCACGCTCTTGGCCGGATCGTGGATGTACGGCTGTTCCAGGAGACAAACCTCCTTGTAGAAGGATTTCAACCCCGATTCGACAATCTTGTCGATCACGTTGGCGGGTTTGCCCTGGGCCCGGAATTTTTCGGCAAGGATCTCTTTTTCGCGTTCTACCAGCGTCCGATCGAGCCCTTCCGGATCCACCGCCTGCGGATTCGACGCCGCCACATGCATCGCTATCATGCGGCCGAACCTTGCCAGTTCATCGCCGCTTGCGGCTGACTCAAGCGCGACGAGAACGCCGATCTTGCCGAGCCCCTCCGACACCGCATTGTGCATATAGCGCGCAATCACGCCGTTGCCCACGGCAAGCTGCGCCGCACGTCGCAGCGCCATGTTTTCCCCGACTTTGGCGATCGTTTCTGCGATCGCCTCTCCTATGGTCATGCTGCCCGCCTTGGCCGCCTTGATGCGCTCCACCTCGGGGCCGACTTCGAGCGCCGTATTGGCGATCATCTGCACGAGGCCCTGGAACAGGTCGTTGCGCGCGACAAAATCCGTCTCCGAGTTCACCTCCACCAGAACGCCCTTGGTTCCCTTGACAGCGACGCCGATCAGCCCATCGGCGGCAACCCGGCCGGCTCGTTTTGCGGCCTTGGCAAGGCCCTTCTTGCGCAACCAGTCGACCGCGGCCTCCATATCGCCGTTGGTTTCAACCAATGCGGTTTTGCAGTCCATCATGCCCGCGCCGGTTCGCTCGCGAAGCTCTTTGACCATTTGTGCGGTGATGTTTGTCATGGCTGTTCCGGTGCGCTTGTCGCGGATGTCCTGCTATTCGGCAGTAAGTTCTTTGGCCTTGGCGATCCAGCTCTCGACGCGGCCGGGCAGACCCACTTCCTCGCCGATGTTGTGGGCGGCGGTTGGGCTCAGCTCGGCGATCTGCGAGTAATGGAAAATTCCGAGATCGTTCAGCTTCTTTTCGATCGCCGGTGAGATCCCCGGCAGCTTCTTGAGGTCGTCCGCCACCCCGCGTGGACCCGGCAGCGGCTCGAAGCCGAGCCCGCCCGCCTCCGGCGCCGCCGGCAGCGGTTCCACCACGGGTTCGGCCGCCGCACCCACGTCGATCCCCATCTGGCCTTGCGCCCGCGAAATGCCGTCGAGTGCCGCTCGCGCGACCAGATCGCAATACAACGAAATCGCCCGGCTCGCGTCGTCGTTGCCCGGGATCACATAGGTAATTCCGTCCGGATCACAGTTGGTGTCCACGACCGCGGCAACCGGCACCTCAAGCCGCCGCGCCTCCTTGATCGCAATGTCCTCCTTGTTGGTGTCGATGACGAACAGGAGGTCGGGCAGGCCGCCCATGTCTTTGATGCCGCCAAGCGCGCGCTCAAGCTTGTCACGCTCGCGCGTGAGCGTGAGCCGCTCCTTCTTGGTGTAGCCCTGCGCCTCATTGGAGGCGAGCATCTCATCCAGCTTGCGCAGGCGCGCAATCGATTGCGAAATCGTCTTCCAGTTGGTCAGTGTGCCGCCGAGCCAGCGCGAATTGACGTAGTATTGTGCGCATCGCTTGGCGGCTTCCGCCACCGGGTCCTGCGCTTGCCGCTTGGTGCCGACGAAAAGGATACGGCCGCCTTTGGCCACAGTGTCGCTGACCGCTTCCAGCGCCCGGTGCAGCATCGGCACGGTCTGCGCAAGGTCGATGATGTGGATGTTGTTGCGAACGCCAAAGATGTAGTCACGCATCTTTGGGTTCCAGCGGTGGGCCTGGTGGCCGAAATGCACGCCAGCTTCCAGGAGCTGGCGCATGGTGAATTCAGGCAGCGCCATGGTCTTCTCCGGTTTTTCCGCCGCGGACCGTGTGAGCGGGCCTTGCGGCCGCGCCACCGGAACGGCCCGCTCGAAAGCAGGCCACAATCCGCGTGTGAGATGGGCGGCTTATATAGGCGGTCCTGCGCCGATGCAAGGAAAACGCAGAGTCATCCGCCCGGATCGACCCCGGTGCGATCATCGCGCTCTGGTGTGATCGGAGACTGCGTTAGATGGCCTCTACCTGCACCACGCCGGGCACCGCCTTGAGCGCGCCCGCGATCTGCGGCGAGACCTGGAAGCGGCCCGGCAATTTCACCTCCACTTCGGTCCCCCCACCGAGCAATACCATGAGGCTCACCTCTCCCTCGGCTTTGACCGCCGCCGTCCGGGCGCCATTCGGCGGCAAGGCAAGCCGTTTGCAGATGGCCTCGAGCGGCCGCTCGTCGCGAATGAACACGCGCAGGCCCTTCTGCAGCTTGGCTGCCGCCTGATCGAGCGGTTCCACCGTCTGAATTCGCGCCCGGACATCGTCCCCCTGCGCTTCCGCGCTGAGCGAGAGCAGCACGGCCGATCCGGGCTCGAGCAAGTCGCGGTATTGCTGCAGCCCCTCGGCAAAGATCACCGCCTCGTAGTGGCCGGTGGGATCGGACAGCCCGATGATTCCCATCTTGCTGCCGGTTTTGGTTCGCCGCTCCGTGCGTTCGACCACCGTTGCAGCGACGCGGCCCGCCGTGGCGCCGGCCTTCACCGCGCGCGCGAATTCCGCCCACGACTGCACCCGCAAGCCTTTCAGGATCGGCGCGTAGTCGTCGAGCGGATGGCCGGAGAGGAAGAAGCCGACCGCCTCGTATTCCCGCTGCAACCGCTCTGCCGGCAGCCACGGCTCGACGGCCGGAAGCACCAACAGCTCGCGGCTCTCCGCCCCGCCGAACAGCTCGCTCTGGCCGAGCGCCGTGGCGGCGTGTGCGCGCTGCGCTGCGGCGAGGATCGCATCGATACCCGCATGTACCCGCGCGCGGTTCGGCTCAAGCTCGTCGAACGCGCCGGCGGCGGCCAGGCTTTCCAGCACCCGTTTGTTCACCGCCCGCGGGTTGATGCGCCGTGCAAAATCCGCGAGGTCAGCGAAGGGCACATTGCCGCGCGCCTCAACGATCGCCTCCACCGCCTGCACGCCAACCCCTTTCAGCGCCGCCAGCGAATAATGGATCGTGTCGCCGTCCACCTCGAACATCACGCCCGAGCGGTTGATCGACGGCGGTTCGACTTTGATGTCGAGCCGCTCGGCTTCAGCACGGAACTCTGCGAGCTTGTCGGTGTTCCCGGTATCCAATGTCATGGTCGCCGCCATGAACTCCACCGGATAATTCGCCTTCATATAGGCGGTCTGATAGGCCACAAGCGCGTAGGCGGCGGCGTGGCTCTTGTTGAAGCCGTAGTCGGCAAAGCGCGCCAAAAGTTCGAAGATGTTGATCGCCTGCGCCCGCTCGACGCCGCGCTCCACCGCGCCCGAAACAAAGCGCTCGCGTTGCGCCTCCATCTCCTTGCGGATTTTTTTGCCCATGGCGCGACGCAGCAGATCGGCTTCGCCGAGCGAATAGCCGGCCAGCACCTGTGCGATTTGCATCACCTGTTCCTGGTAGATGATGACGCCGAACGTTTCGCGCAGAATCGGCTCGATCTTCGGATGAATGTAGTCCGGCTGCTCCAACCCGTGCTTGCGCGCGCAATAGGTGGGGATATTGGCCATCGGCCCCGGGCGATACAGCGCCACGAGCGCAATAATGTCCTCGAACCGATCCGGCCGCATCTCGAGCAGCGCCCGCCGCATGCCCGCGCTTTCCAATTGGAAGATGCCCACCGCCTCCGCGCGCGCGAGCAGCGCAAAGGTTTTTGCATCGTCGAGCGGGATGGCACTCAAATCGATCTCGATGCCGCGCCGCTTGAGCAGCCGCACGGCCGTATCCAGCACAGTGAGCGTCTTCAGGCCGAGAAAGTCGAACTTCACCAAGCCGGCCTGCTCCACCCACTTCATGTTGAACTGGGTGACCGGCATATCGGACTTCGGATCGCGGTACAGCGGCACAAGCTCGATCAGCGGCCGGTCGCCGATCACAATCCCCGCGGCATGCGTCGAGGCGTGCCGATACAGGCCTTCGAGTTTGAGCGCGATGTCGAAGGCGCGCCGCACGATCGGCTCGTTGTCTCGCGCCGCCTGCAGTCGCGGCTCGCCTTCGATGGCCCGCGCGAGTGTGACCGGATTGATCGGATTTTGCGGCACGAGCTTGCACAGCTTGTCGACTTGTCCGTAAGGCATCTCCAGCACGCGGCCCACATCGCGCAACACGCCGCGCGCCTGCAGCGTGCCGAAGGTGATGATCTGCGCCACCTGATCGCGGCCGTAGCGCGACTGCACGTAGCGGATCACCTCGTCGCGGCGATCCTGACAGAAGTCCACGTCGAAATCCGGCATCGACACGCGCTCGGGATTGAGGAAACGCTCAAACAGAAGGCCGAACCGAATAGGATCGAGATCGGTGATGGTGAGCGCGTAGGACACCAGTGATCCGGCGCCGGACCCGCGCCCCGGTCCGACCGGAATGCCCTGGCTTTTTGCCCATTGGATGAAATCGGAAACGATGAGGAAGTAGCCGGGATATTTCATGTCCGCGATGACGCGCAGCTCATAGGCGAGCCGCTCCCGGTACTCCTCCACGGTATGCCCCGGCGCAAGCCCGTGCATCCGAATGCGGCGCTCCAAACCAGCCTCGGCGCGCCGGCGCAGCTCCTCCCCCTCATCGACCGGCCCGTTGCGGTCGCCGCTTGAGAACCGCGGCAGGATCGGTTGATGGGTGCGCGGCCGGAATGCACAACGCTGGGCGATCTCGATGGTCGATTGTAGCGCTTCGGGAAGATCGGCGAACAGCGCCGTCATCTCCGCCCGGCTCTTGAAATAATGTTCTGGCGTGAGCTGCCGCCGGTCGGTCTCCGCCAACAATCTGCCTTCCGCGATGCAGATCAAGGCATCGTGCGCTTCGTAGTCATCGCGGGTTGCGAAAAACGGTTCGTTACTTGCAACAAGCGCAATGCCTTTGTCATAGGCGTAATCGATTAGCGCCGGTTCGGTGATGCGTTCGGCAGCGGTGCCGTGGCGCTGCAATTCCACATAGAGGCGATCACCGAACAGCGCCAACAGGGCTTCTCCGCGCGCGGTCGCCAGATCGTGCTGACCCGCCGCGAGCGCGAGATCGAGCGGTCCCGACGGTCCGCCGGTAAGCGCGACCAGGCCCTCGGTCGCGCCGGCAAGCCACGACAGCTTCACGTGCGGTGTTTCGTGCGGCGGCGTGTCGAGATAAGAGCGCGAGGACAGGCGCATCAGATTGGCATAGCCCTCCTTGCGTGCTGCCAGCAGCACCAGGCGCGGCAACGGCCGCGCGCGCGGCGCCCCGCGGCTATCGTGCTTCTCGTCGCCGAAATCGACTGCGATCGCACAACCCACAATGGGCTGGATTCCGGCGCCGGCCATCTTCTCGGAGAATTCCAGCGCGCCGAACATGTTGTTGGTGTCGGTGAGCGCCAGCGCCGGCTGGCGGTCCGCCTTGGCAAGCTCCACCAGTCGCGCGATCGTGAGCGCCCCCTCCAGCAGCGAATAGGAAGAATGAACGTGCAGGTGAACGAAGCCGACGCTCACGGAAACCTCTTAGCGATTCGTGATTGCGATGGTTGCGGAGACCCCACGCCGCTGTCCATTGCGATCGTCGCTTTGTTCACCCAAAGCTCGCTGTTCACGTTGGCCAGCAAAGCTGCGCTGTCAAAGCAACGGCCGTCATGGCAACGGAGCCCAGGGGTTGCCTTAAGCTCCGGTTGCCATCCACGCCTGGGGGAACAGGGGGAGGGCATGGCAGACGTGGATGCCCGCAGCAGGCGGGCATGACGAACGAGTGCGTTGCGGGACTTCGACACGCAGCACGAACGCGACCTAGGACGGGGCTTACACTTGGACGGACTCACATGGCTGCGATCACTTGCGCCCAGATAGCGACCATCCCTGCAAACAGCACAAGCGATGTCAGTGCAGCAGCCTCTTCGACAACAGCGCGGAACATGGATCTCCCTCTTCGAACGTAGCAAGAACATAGTTCTCTTTTTGTTCTGTTGTCAAGCCGCCCCGCCAAAGGCGACCATTCGACCTCCCATATGGCCTTCCGATGACCCCCGGTCTAAAAAAAGCCCACTTAACCAAGCACATGGAACCGGAAACTTTCGGCGGGGCGACATGTTCGCGTGCAAATCAGCTCTGAAGGCGTGCTTCGTTGCGGTCTTTGTCGCCCTGCTTGCCGATGAAATCGGCGAGCATTTTGCCGTCGGAAGCTGGGTCCATGGAGCTTCGCTGATCGTCTTCGGGGGCAGCATGGCCGTGGCCTTCATCGCAGGATGCATGGCCATCGCGGCGCTTCTGGCTCCGGAGAACAGCAAGTCCTGAGACGCAGACCCCACCAAGAGGCCGAATGGCTTTGTTCCACGGCGCCCCAGTCCCTTATCCCCATGAACCGTTTTCACCGATACCGCATCCCATGTCCCTCCGTGATCGCTTTTTCAATCGCCACCGCAGTTTTTCTGGCCACGATCTATAATTTCAGCTTTTGGCGCACGCTGATCTCTGCCGTGCATCCAACGTCATACTTTGATGCGCTGTTCCTGGCCTCGGTTTTCGCTCTGGCGGTATTTCTATACGCGACGCTGCTGCTCGGGGTTCCGGGACGCAAGCCGATGCAAATCATTGCCGCGGCGACACTCGTCATTGCGTCCGTAATTGCCTATTTCACCGACAACTTCGGTGTAATAATCACCAAGCCGATTGTTCAGAGTATATTCGAGACCGACCGGCAGGAAGCATCCGCCCTGCTCACATGGCGCTTGAGCTTCTACCTTTTTTTCGCCGGCGTTCTTCCTGCTCTGGCCGTTCTGCTGGTGCGGCTGCCAAAGACCGACAATTGGACCGATTTCCGCCAGAGACTCGCATTCATCGGCGCCGCCGCACTGACCTCGGCGGCGGTTGTGTTTGCGCTCTATTCGGTGCAGGCGCCCTTCTGGCGTTCCAACAAGGATATTCTCAAGAAGCTCAACCCCGGCGCCCCGCTTCTGGCAACGGTCCAATATTTTGCAGACCGACTAACCTGGGCCTCGCGCGACACAACGATAAGCAATCCGGCAGGTCCGACGCGCATGCTGCACGACGCCGCAAATCGCAAGCCGCTGCTGATGTTCCTCAACGTCGGCGAAACCGCGCGCGCACAAAATTTTCAGCTCGGTGGCTACGACCGCAAGACCAATCCCGAACTGTCCGCGCTGGATGGCGTGTTCTATTTCAACAATGCCTTCTCATGCGGGACTGCGACTGCCGTCTCCGTACCGTGCATATTCTCGCATGGCGGCCGCAAGATCTTCCGTGTTGCCGACGCCGGAGCGGAAACAAATCTTCTCGATGCCGTTGCCGATGCCGGCTTTTATGTCGAATGGCGGGAAAACAACACCGGCGGCAAAGGCGTCCCGGCGCGGGTCAAGACCGTCACTTACGGCCCTCAAAGCGACCTCAAACTGTGTGAGAACCGCACCTGCTACGACGAAATCATGATGTCGGGGCTCGCCGAAGAATTGCGAGCGCGACCTCGCGATACACTGATCGTGTTCCATCACATGGGCAGTCACGGCCCAACCTATTGGCAGCGCTATCCCGAATCCTTCGAAAGGTTCAAGCCGACCTGCCGCACCAATGAGCTGTGGCGTTGTACGTACGACGAGCTGATCAATGTCTACGACAACACCATCGTGTACACGGACTTCGTCTTGGCCGAGCAAATTCGCCTCATGCAGGCGTTATCGGATCGATTCGACAGCGTCTTGATTTACGTCTCAGATCACGGAGAGTCTTTGGGCGAGCACGGACTTTACCTGCACGGCGCCCCCTACCTGATCGCCCCGAAGGAACAGACACACATTCCCCTGTTGATCTGGATGTCGAAAGGTTACCGCGAAAGGATCGCGCTGAATCAGGACTGCATCAGATCGCTCCGCGACCATGCGGTGGGCCACGATAATGTCTATCATACCGTGCTCGGAGCCCTCGGGCTGAGCAATGATGTCTACCGTCGCGAGCTCGACCTCATCACCCCGTGCGCAGCGCAATAGCCCCCGAATCGAAGATTTAGCGTTCCGCCGGAATCATTGCAGCTCCACCACCAAGCCTTCGCGGATCGTCACCCGACGGTCCATGCGCGCGGCAATCTCCATGTTGTGGGTGGCGATGAGCAGCGTCAGGCGCGCCGCGCGCACGAGTTGCGACAGCGCATCGAACACGTGCTCCGAGGTATGCGGATCGAGATTTCCGGTCGGCTCGTCCGCCAACAGGATGCGCGGCGCGTTCGCCACCGCGCGTGCGATCGCGACCCGCTGCTGTTCGCCGCCGGAAAGTTCGGCCGGCCGGTGCGTGAGCCGCTCCTTCAGTCCAAGATAGCCCAAAAGCTCCGCCGCTCGGCGTGCCGCCACGTCCTTGGCCAGCCCGCGGATCATCTGCGGCAGCATCACGTTTTCGATCGCGGAAAATTCCGGCAACAGATGATGCGCCTGATAGACGAAGCCGATCTGCGTGCGTCGCAGCCGCGTGCGCGCATCGTCGCCCAAGCCCGAGGTAGGGACGCCGTGCACGTACACCTCGCCGGCATCGGGCCGTTCGAGCAGCCCGGCGATGTGCAACAGCGTGGACTTGCCCGCCCCCGACGGCGCCACCAGCGCCACCGATTGCCCGGCCCAGAGCGCAAGCTCCGCGCCGCGCAAAATTTCGAGCACCACGTCGCCCTGCCAATAGCGCCGCTCGATCCCTTGCAGCAGCAGCACCGGATTGTCGCGTTGCGCCATCAGCCTACCCGTAGCGCAGCGCCTCGACCGGATCGAGGCGCGCCGCACGCCAGGACGGATAGAGCGTTGCCGCAAACGACAGCACAAGCGCCATCAGCACCACCGCCGTGGTCTCCCCAAAATCCATTTCCGCCGGCAGCCGCGACAAAAAATAGATTTCCGGGCGGAACAACTCGGTGTTCGTGAGCCAGGACATGAATTGGCGGATCGACTCGATGTTCAGGCACACGATCAGACCCAGGAAGAACCCGCAGACCGTGCCCACCACGCCGATGGAAGCGCCGGTGATGAAAAATACCCGCATGATGGAAGACTTGGTCGCTCCCATGGTGCGCAGGATGGCGATGTCGCCGCTCTTGTCCTTGACCAGCATGATGAGGCCGGAAATGATGTTCAGCGCCGCCACCAAGACGATCAACGTCAGGATGATGAACATCACATTTCGCTCGACCTGCAGCGCGCTGAAGAAGGTGACGTTGCGCTGCCGCCAATCGATCATGAAGATCGGCCGCCGCGCCGCTTCCGTAATCAGCGGCCGAAACTGCCCGACCTTGTCCGGATCGTCGAAATAGACCTCGATCGAGCTGACGTCGCCCTCCCGGTTGAAATAGGCCTGTGCCTCGGTGAGTGCCATGAACACGATGGCCGCGTCGTATTCCGACATGCCGATCTCGAACACTGCGGCAATGCGGTAATCCTTGGTACGCACCGTGGGGCCAAAGGGCGTAACTGCGCCGTGCGGGGAGACCAGCGTGAGCCGATCGCCGGTACGCACCCCGAGCTGATCGGCGAGCCGGCGGCCGATGGCGATGCCCTGTCCCTGATCGAATCCCTCCAGGGTGCCCTGCTTGATGTTGTTGGCAATCGACGGCAGCCGGGCGAGATCCTCGCCCCGGATGCCGCGCACGATCACCCCGCCCGCATTGATCGGGGAGGAGGCGAGCGCCTGCCCCTCCACGAGCGGGACCGCAAGCCGGACTCCGGGCACTTTGGCAATCCGCTCGGCCACGGCCGCAAAATCCGTAAGCGGCGTCTCCTGGGGTTGCACGACAAGATGCCCGTTGAGTCCGAGGATCTTTTCGAGCAGCTCCTTGCGGAACCCGTTCATCACCGCCATCACGATGATGAGCGTCGCCACCCCGAGCATGATGCCGAGAAACGAAAACCCGGCAATGACCGAGATGAATCCTTCCTTGCGGCGCGCCCGCAGGTAGCGCAGCGACAGCATCCATTCGAACGGCGCGAAAGCTCCTGTACCGGTCGGTTCGCTCATCGAACGCTCATAGGTCTGCAGCGATTTCACCCGATTCTGGCGCTTTCAAGCCACCGCACACCGCATGGTCAAGGCGCCGCTGGCTTCATCGCGACAAGAAGTCCAGGGCCGCGGTCGGGCTCAAGTTCTGCCGACTGCCGTCTGCGCGGCGTTTGATCTCGACCGTACCGGCAGCGAGCCCCTTCGGCCCCACCATCACCTGCCAAGGGACGCCGATCAGGTCCGCCGTGGCAAACTTCGACCCCGGCCGCTCGTCGAGATCATGATAGAGCACTTCCACACCCCTTGCGCAGAGCTCGCGGTAGAGGCTTTCCGCCGCCCCATCGGTGCTCGCGTCCCCTTGCTTGAGATTGAGGATGATCACCTTGAACGGAGCCACCGCCTCCGGCCACTGGATGCCCGCGTCGTCGTGGAAAGCCTCGATCAAAGCCGCCACCAGCCGACTCGGCCCGATGCCGTAGGAGCCCATATGCACCGGCCGCTCCACGCCGTCCGGACCGCTCACCACCGCCTTCATCGGTTCGGAATATTTGGTGCCGAAGTAGAAGATGTGGCCGACTTCGATTCCGCGCGCCGACACCTGCTTGTCCGGCGGCAGTTTGGCGAACGCCTCAGGATCGTGTTTTTCGGAAGTGGCCGCATAGAGCGAGGTCCACTTGTCGAAGATCGCCTGCAGGCCGCTCACGCTCTCGAAGTCCACATCCTCCCCCGGGACCTCGAAATCGAGATAATCCTTGTGACAAAACACCTCGGACTCCCCCGTCGAGGCTAAGATGATGAATTCATGGCTCAAATTCCCGCCGATCGGCCCGCTTTCCGCCACCATCGGGATCGATTTGAGACCCATCCGCGCGAACGTCCGCAGGTAGGACACAAACATTCGGTTGTAGGCATGTCGGGCGCCGGCCTGGTCGACGTCGAAGGAATAGGCGTCCTTCATCAAAAATTCGCGCCCCCGCATCAGGCCGAACCGCGGCCTGATCTCATCCCGGAATTTCCATTGGATGTGATAGAGATTGAGCGGCAGATCCTTGTACGAGCGCACGTAGGCGCGAAAAATTTCCGTGATCATCTCCTCGTTTGTCGGCCCGAACAACAGATCGCGCTTGTGGCGATCCACGATGCGCAGCATTTCCTTGCCGTAGTCGTCGTAGCGCCCGCTCTCGCGCCATAACTCCGCGGGTTGGATGTTCGGCATCAACAGCTCGATGGCGCCCGCGCGATCCTGCTCCTCGCGCACGATCTGGCATACCTTTTTCAGCACGCGCAGGCCGAGCGGCAGGAACGTGTAGATGCCCGCGGCCTGTTGCCTGAGCATGCCAGCGCGCAGCATCAACCGATGCGAGACGATTTCCGCCTCCTTCGGCGTCTCACGCAGGATCGGGAGGAAATAACGGGAAAGGCGCATCACATTGTCGTGAATAAACAGCGATTGCCGACTATATGCCAGGGTTTTTCAAGCGCGAAGAAAAAAACACAGCGATTGCCGCGCGAACAGACAGGGGATAACGCCGCACCCGGTAATGACATCGCGCCGACGATTGGCTAGCTTCCGCCCGCCCTGAGAATCGAACTCGACGGATCCAGGAGTGCGGCAAAGCAGTGCGGCAAGGAATGCGGCAAAGCTGAGCGAACACTAAGCGAGGGTAACCGACCACAGTACGGGATACAAAGCACGCGATCCACAGTACGCGATCACCTCGCCTCGAAGCACGTACCCACGTCTCGGGGCAGACAGTCGGGAAAGCAAGAGCAGGGCGAACCGCCCTGCTCTGTTGTTTATGGTCGCAACAGAAGTCGACGGCTTCAGCGCATCAGCCCGAAGAATTTGGCGAGCCCGTCAAGCGTCACAAGCTGCCGCGTATAAACAAACCACAACGCCGCAAAGACGACCGTTGCAACCACGGTCGTCCAGACGAGCTTGGCTCTGAGGTGAGTGAGCACAGGTGCGCCCGGATCAGTGCCCGGCGCACCCCCCTTCCCCTGCGCACACACCCCCCAGGGCAGCACGGCGAACAGCACGATCCACCAGATCAGAAAGTAGATGGCGATTGCGGTCGTGACAGCCATGGCCGTCAAGCCTGTTCCAGCTCGATCAGCGTCCCCGCGAAGTCCTTAGGATGCAGAAAAATCACAGGTTTTCCGTGCGCTCCGACCTTGGGCTCGCCATCTCCGACCACCCGCGCGCCCGCAACCTTCAGTTTCTCCCGCGCTGCAGCAATGTCGTCCACTTCGTAACAAATGTGATGGATTCCGCCGTCCGGATTTCGCTGCAAAAATCTTTCGATCGGGGATTGCTCTCCGAGCGGCGCGATCAGTTCGATTTTCGTGTTGGGCAAGGTGACGAATACCGTGGTCACGCCGTGCTCGCGCAGCGGCACCGGCGCCGAGACCTCCGCGCCAAGAAGCTCGCGATAGACCCGCGTCGCCCGCTCGAGGTCGGGCACCGCGATGGCGACGTGATTGAGCCGGCCGATCATTCACACCTCCAGAACCTGGACGCGACACACCGGCTTCTTGTGCCACTGCTCGCCGATGGCCGCCCGCACGCCGCGCCGCACCGCCTCGGCCACGGTCTCCGGATCGCGCCGCCGCAGTTTGGGCAATGACTCGAAGGTCGCAAGCACCGCATCATAGGCGATCCCGGCCATCAATTCGCCCTTCGCATTATGCTCCGGGATGCCGATCAGATCGACAACGGGGTCGGCGACCAGCGCGCCCTGCTCGCTCAGCGCAAGCGACACCGTTACGACCCCGGCAAACCCGAGCCGCCTGCGGTCCGCCAGCGTCGGTGCTTCGGCGGACACCAATAGCGCGCCGTCCTTGTATACCCGACCGGCCGGAATTTCATCGACGATTCCGGGTTCGCCCGGAGCAAGTTTGACCACGTCGCCGTTGCGGCAGTTGACCACTCTGGCGCCGCACTGCTGCGCCAGCGCCGCGTGCTCGGCAAGATGCAGGGCCTCGCCGTGCACCGGAATCACGGTCTGCGGCCGCACCCAGCCCAACATGTCTTCGAGCTCAGCGCGCCGCGGATGGCCCGACACGTGCACAAGATGCGTCCGGTCGGTGATGACCTCAACGCCCAGGTCGATGAGGCCGTTGATCACCTGCGAGATCGCCTTTTCATTCCCCGGTATCGGCCGTGACGAAAACACCACGCAGTCGCCCTTGCTCAGCGCCACTTCCGGATGCTCGTCCTGCGCGATCCGGGCCAACGCCGCGCGCGGCTCGCCTTGGCTGCCGGTGCACAACGCCACCACTTTGTCGGGCGGCAGGTAGCCGTAGGCCTCGATGCCCCGAAACTCCGGCACCCCGTCGAGATACCCGGTCTCGCGCGCCACCTGGACGATGCGTTCCATGGCGCGACCCACCACCACCACCTCGCGGCCGCTCGCCTGCGCCGCTTGCGCCACCGCACGGATGCGGCCGACGTTGGACGCAAAGGTCGTCACCGCCACCCGCCGCCGCGCGTTCTTGACGATGTCCGCGAGCGTGCGCGCCACGTCCGCTTCCGACGGCGAGCGGCCCTCGCGGACCGCATTGGTGGAATCCCCGATCAGCGCAAGACAGCCCTCATCGCCCAGCGCGCGCAGCTTCGCCTCGTCGGTCGGCGGGCCGATCACCGGCGTCGGATCGATCTTCCAGTCGCCCGTATGCAGCACGTTGCCGTGCGGGGTGCGAATGATCAACCCATTCGACTCCGGGATCGAATGCGCCATCGAGACCAGCTCGATATCGAACGGCCCCACCTTGAACCGCGCGCCGAGCGGAATTTCCTTGATCGGAATTTCCGCCGCGCCTGGTTCGCCCTGCTGCTTTGCAGCCAACAGCGCGGCTGTGAACGGCGTCGCATAAACCGGCACCTGCAGCAGCGGCCACAGGTCGAGCAGCGCGCCAAAATGGTCCTCGTGCGCGTGGGTGAGCACAAGCCCTGCAAGATTGCGCCGCTCCTCCACGAGGTAACGCACGTCCGGCATGATGAGGTCGATGCCGGGGAGCTGTTCCTCCCACGCAAACGACACGCCGAGATCCACCGCAAGCCAAGTCCGGCGCCGCTCGTCGCCGAGACCGTAGAGCGAAAGATTCATGCCGATCTCGCCCGTGCCGCCGAGCGGCGCAAACAAAAGTTCGCCTGCTGGGCCGGCCATGCCTAGCCCTCCGCCTCGACCGCTGGGCCGCGCACAGCCGAGGAGACAACGTCGCCCACGGCAATCTCCGTGCTCCGGCCATCGGGCAAGCGAACGATCAGCCGCCCCCGGTCGTCGACGCCTTCGAAGCGACCCGACACCTCGCCATCCGGCAAAAGCACGCGGATCGCCTCGCCGAGGCCGGCGGCGCGGGCAAGCCAGTCGGCACGGATCGCATCAAATCCCGCCGCGCGGTTCCATTGCGCGATCCGCTGCATCATGGCCTGCGCGACGGCCGAGAACATGCCTTCGACCGGCACCGACGCGCCGGCAGCAGCAAGGTCCGTTGCGGGGTACGCCGTCTGCGCGGGATGATGCGCGCAATTGACGCCGATCCCGATGACCACAGCAGGCCCCTCGCCTTCCACCAAAATCCCGCAGAATTTTTTGCCGCTGCAGAGCACATCGTTCGGCCATTTCAGCGCAAGCTGCGCGGCAAGATGCGGCGCGAGCGCCACAACCGCGTCATGCACTGCAAGCGCCGCCACGAACGAAAGCTCGGCCGCGCGGTCGGCCGGCGCCGGATCGATCAACAAGAGGCTGGCGTAAAGATTCCCCGGCTCCGAGACCCATGCACGACCCCGCCGGCCGCGGCCCGCTGTCTGCCGCCGCGCCCTCACCCACAGCGGCCCCTTCTCGCCCGCGCGCGCCAAGGCGAGCGCCTCCGCGTTGGTCGAGCCGACCGTGTCGAATTCGATCGTCTTGACGTGCCGCGAAAGGGCCGCCGAATTCATCAGAACAGCGATTTTGCCGCCGCACTCGCTGCTTCGAGCAGCGGGGACGGATAGACGAAGAACAACAGGTTGAACAGGCCGGCGACGCCGAGCACGGCCTTCAGCTCAACCGGCATCGGCGCAAAACCCTTTGCCGGCTCGTCAAAATACATGATTTTCACGATCGCCAGATAGTAATAGGCGCCCACGACGCTCGCCAGAACGCCGATCACCGCAAGCGTGTAGAACCCCGCTTCGATGGCGGCCAAGAACACGTAAAACTTGGCGAAGAACCCGGCCAGCGGCGGGATGCCGGCGAGCGAAAACAACAACAGCGCCAGAAACAGCGCCAGCGGCGGATTGGTGCGGGCAAGCCCCGCCAGATCCTGGATCTCCTCCACCATCGCATTGCCGCTCCGCATCGCCAGAATGACGGCGAAAGTCCCGAGCGTCATGGCGAGATAGATCGCAAGATACACCAGTACACCCTGCACTCCGGTCGCCGTACCCGGCGCAAGCGCGACCAGCGCGTAACCCATGTGGCCGATGGAGGAGTAGGCCATCAGTCGCTTGATGTTGCGCTGGCCGATCGCGGCAAACGCGCCGAGCGCCATGGACGCAATCGCAACGAACACGATGATCTGCTGCCATTGCGGCACGATCTCAGGAAACGCGCCGATCGCCGCGCGCAGGAACAATCCCATGGCCGCGATTTTCGGCGCCGCCGCGAAAAAGGCTGTGACTGGCGTCGGCGCGCCCTCGTACACGTCGGGCGTCCACATGTGGAACGGCACCGCCGAGACCTTGAAGCACAAGCCGGCGAACAGGAAGACGAGGCCGAAGATGAGCCCGATGCCGCCCTGCTGCGTGGCTTTGGCGATGCCGGCGAATTCGACGGTGCCGGTGAAGCCGTAGATCAGCGAGCAGCCGTAGAGCAGCATGCCCGACGACAGCGCGCCGAGCACGAAATATTTCAGGCCCGCTTCCGTCGAAGGCAACGAGTCGCGATTCGACGCCGCCACCACATAGAGCGACAGGCTCATCAGTTCGAGCCCGAGATAGAGCGCGATCAGGTCGGTGGCGGAGATCATCATCCCCATACCGATCGCCGACAGCACGATCAGGACGGGGTACTCGAATTTCTGCTGCTTTTCGGTTTGCAGATATTCGATCGACATGACGATCGCGATCGCCGAGCCGCCGAACGTTAACACTTTGAGAAAGCGAGCGAATTCGTCGAGCACAAAGCTTGCGCGGAATGTCCCGTTCGGCAGCAGGATAACAAGTAGCGCAGCGCCAATCAGGACTCCGATTGCGAGCCCGTAGATCGTCTGCACGGCGCGCTCGCCGCCGTAGACGCCGTACATCAACAGCGCCATGGCGCCGATCGCCAGCACGATCTCCGGTATCATCGGCGCAAATGCGGCAAGCTCGCTCATGCTCAATTCCCCAAAGCTGCCTGCTTCGCGCCGAGCGCCTTATGATAATTTTCCAGCAGCGCGTTGACCGAGGCCGCCGAGAGATCGAGCACCGGCTTCGGATACACGCCGAGCAGGATCGTCAACGCAACCAGCGGCGCAAAGATCGCAACTTCCCGGTAGCTGAGATCACGGATGCCGGCGAGGCTTCGTTTCTCCAGCTTGCCGAAGATGACTTTCCGGTAGAGCCACAGGGCGTAGGCGGCGGAGAGGATGACGCCCAGCGTGGCGAGCGCGGCCACCGCCGTATTGGCGCGGAACGCCGCGAGCAGAGTGAGGAACTCGCCGATGAAGCCGGAAGTGCCCGGCAGCCCGACGTTTGCCAGCGTGAACACCATGAACACGGCGGCATAGGCGGGCATGCGGTTCACGAGCCCCCCGTAGTCGGCGATCTCCCGGCTGTGCATGCGGTCGTAAACCACCCCCACGCACAGGAACAGTGCGCCGGACACGATACCGTGCGAAACCATCTGGAAGATCGCGCCTGAGACGCCCGGCGCCGCCTGGGCGGCCGTGAGTCCGCTTGCCGTGGCGGCAAAAATGCCCATGGTCACGAAGCCCATGTGCGCCACGGAGGAATAGGCGATGAGCTTCTTCATGTCCTCCTGCATCAGCGCAACCAGCGAGGTATACACGATGGCCACGATCGACAACGCGAAGATCAGCGGCGCAAAATCCTGCGAGGCGGCCGGGAACATCGGCAGCGAGAAGCGCAAGAACCCATAGCCGCCCATCTTCAACAGGATCGCGGCCAGGATCACCGAGCCCGCGGTCGGCGCCTCCACGTGCGCGTCGGGCAGCCAGGTGTGCACCGGCCACATCGGCAGCTTCACCGCAAACGAGGCCAGGAACGCCAGCCACAGCCAAGTCTGCATCTCGCGCGGAAAGTTGTGGTGCAGCAGCACACTGATGTCCGTGGTCTTGGCCTGCCAGTACATCGCCATGATGGCAAGCAGCATCAGCACCGAGCCGAGCAGGGTATAGAGGAAGAATTTGAAGCTCGCGTAGACGCGGCGCGGCCCGCCCCAGACCCCGATGATGAGGAACATCGGGATCAACCCGCCTTCGAAGAACAGGTAGAACAGCACGAGATCGAGGGCCGAGAACGTGCCGATCATGAGCGTCTCGAGCACCAGGAACGCCACCATGTATTCTTTCACGCGCGTCTCGATGGTCACCCAGCTCGCTGCGATGCAGAGCGGCATCAGCGCCGTGGTCAGGATCACGAACGGCAGCGAGATGCCGTCCACGCCGAGATGGTAGGTGCCGTATCCGCCGAGCCACGAGCGTTTTTCGACGAATTGGAATTCCGGCAGCATCGGATCGAAGCGCAAAACCATCACCAGCGACACGCCGAGTGTGACCAGAGTGGTCCAGAGCGCCACCCAACGCGCGTTGCGCTTGACCGCTTCGTCCTCCCCGCGCAGCGTCAGAATGAACAGCGCGCCGACGAGCGGCAGGAAGGTAGTGACGGAGAGAATCGGCCAGCTCGCCATCAGTGGCCCCCTCCGGCGAACATGAACCAGGTGATCAGGAGCGCCGCACCGATCAGCATGGCAAAGGCGTAGTGGTACAGGTATCCGGTCTGCAGGCGGATTGCGTTGCGCGTCACATCGAGCACGCGCGCGGAAACCCCGTCCGGCCCGAAGCCGTCGATCAGCCAGCCGTCGCCGCCCTTCCACAGCAGCCGGCCAAGCCACATGGTCGGCCGCACCAGGAGCGCGTCATAGATTTCGTCGAAGTACCATTTGTTGAGCAGGAAGCGGTACAGCACGCCATGCTCGCGCGCGAGCGCCTCAGGAATATCGGGCCGACGGATGTAGAACTGGTAGGCGACGGCAAAGCCGATCGCCATCATTAGCGTGGGCAGCCACACAACGAGCAGCGGCGCATGGTGCATGGCCTCGATGATCGCGCTGCCCTGCTTGAGCGACTCGCGGAAGAAGCCCACGATGCCATCGCCGGCGAACAGCGATTTGAACGGCAGGCCGGCGAGAAATGAGCCGGCCGCCAGCGCAACAAGCGGCACCAATATCACCAGCGGACTCTCGCGCGCCGCCTCGTAGTGATGCCGGTCGCGCGGCTCGCCATGGAAGGTTTTGAAGATCAGCCGCCAGGAATAGAACGAGGTCAGGCCGGCCGCGATCACCGTGAGGGCGAAGGCGTAGGCGGCAAAAACGTTCTTGCCGCTGTATGCCGCCTCGATGATGGCATCCTTGGAAAAATACCCTGCGGTCAGGGGAAAGCCGGTGAGCGCCAGCGTGCCGACCAGCATCGTCCAATAGGTGACGGGCATCTTCCGCCGCAGGCCGCCCATCATGCGGATGTCCTGCTCGTGATGCATGGCGATGATGACCGAACCGGCGCCGAGAAACAGTAGCGCCTTGAAGAAGGCGTGGGTGAACAGGTGGAACATGCCGACCGAATAGGCGCCCACGCCCATGGCCACGAACATGTAGCCGAGCTGCGAGCAGGTCGAATAGGCGATGATCCGCTTGATGTCGTTCTGGACGAGGCCGACGGTTGCGGCGAAAAACGCCGTGGTCGCACCCACGAGGGTTACGAAGGCGGCGGCGGCAGGTGCAAGCTCGAACAGCGGCGACAGCCGCGCCACCATGAACACGCCGGCGGTGACCATGGTCGCGGCATGGATCAACGCGGAGACCGGAGTCGGTCCCTCCATGGCGTCCGGCAACCACGTGTGCAGCAGGAACTGCGCCGACTTGCCCATCGCGCCCATGAACAGCAAAAGGCAAATGGCGGTGAGCGCATCCACCTGCCAGCCGAAGAACCCGATGGTTTTGCCGCTCAACGCCGGCGCCTGTGCAAACACCGTGTCGAGGTCGATTGACCCCATCATCATGAAGGTCGCGAAGATGCCGAGCGCAAAACCGAAGTCGCCGACGCGGTTGACGATGAACGCCTTGATTGCAGCCGCATTCGCTTCGGGTTTGTGGTACCAGAACCCGATCAAGAGATAGCTCGCAAGCCCCACGCCCTCCCAGCCGAAGAACAGTTGCGCCAGGTTGTCGGACGTCACCAGCGCGAGCATGGCGAAGGTGAAGAACGACAAGTAGGAGAAGAACCGCGGTCGATAGGGATCCTCCGCCATGTAGCCGATCGAATACAGATGCACGAGGGCGGAGATCGTGGTGACCACCACCAGCATCACCACCGTCAACGTATCGATGCGCAGCGCCCAGTCGGCCTTGAAGTCGCCGGCGATCATCCAGCTAAAAAGCAGCACGCGCTCGTCGTATTGGCCGAAGCCGACCCGCACGAATGCGATCCACGACAGCGCCATGGCAATGAACAGAAGCGACGTCGTGATCACTTCCGCGGCGCGCGAACCCAGCGCCGGCGGCTCGTGGTGCTCGTGGGAACCCGTCTCCTCGTGCGCAGCCGACGTTGTTCCGGATGCTGCGTGCCCGTGTCCCGGATGCGGCGCATGTCCCGGCTCGGCTCCGGGGAAGCGCAGGCGCGCGCCGTAAAGGGCGATCGCGCCGGCGATCACCGCTCCAAGCAGCGGCAGAAGGACGATCGCCTGGTACATGTCAGCCTTTTGTCAGCCTTTCATCAGATTGATGTCTTCCACCGCGATCGAGCCGCGATTGCGGTAGAACACCACCAGGATGGCAAGTCCGATCGCCGCCTCCGCTGCGGCAACCGTCAGCACCAGAAGCGCGAACACCTGTCCGACGATGTCGCCGAGAAAGCTCGAAAACGCAACCAGGTTGATGTTGACCGAGAGCAGGATCAGCTCGATCGACATCAGGATGACGATGACGTTCTTGCGGTTGAGAAAAATGCCGAAGATGCCGAACGTGAACAAGATCGCGGCAACCGACAGATAATGCCCGAGCCCGATGCTCATATCCCCTGCCCCGGATGGACTTTGCGGATTTCGATCGCGGTTTCCTTGCTGCGGCTCACCTGTTCGGCGATGTTCTGCCGCTTCACGTTCGGCTTGTGGCGCAGCGTGAGCACGATGGCGCCGATCATGGCGACCAGAAGCACGATGCCCGCGGCCTGGAAGTAGTAGATGTAGCGCGTGTAGAGCACGAGCCCGAGCGCCTCGGTATTCGGCAGACCGTCTGGAATTTTGGCCGTGATCGCCGTCGGCGCGGTCGGCGCGATCGTCCAAGCGCCGACCACAAGCAAGAGCTCGGCCAGAAACACCACGCCGACCAGCGCCCCGACCGGAAGGTACTGCAAGAAGCCTTGCCGTAGTTCGGCGAAATCCACGTCCAGCATCATCACCACGAAAAGGAACAGCACCGCCACCGCGCCGACATAGACCACGACCAGGATCATGGCCAGAAACTCGGCCCCGAGCAGCACGAACAGGCCGGCTGCGTTCACGAATGCCAGAATGAGGAACAGCACCGAGTGGACCGGATTGCGCGCCGCGATCACCATGAACGCGGAGGCCACGCACACCGCGGCGAACAGATAGAAGAAGAAGGCCGCAAGAATCATCGCCACCCCTCCCCGCCTGCCTGCGCAGTCCCTTTGAGGAGGGGGCAATCGCACTCAGCTGTTCCCTCCC
>DATLYX010000071.1:0-68461 GCA_035574295.1 Xanthobacteraceae bacterium | reverse complement strand
CTGAAAGCGGCGCTATCGGGATCGGGTATTGAAGCGGGCGCCGGAGAGTCCGGGTTGCTCGAAGCCGCAATGCGGCCCGCCGATCTGGTGGTTGCGGCAATCAGCGGCGCCGTGGGACTGAAGCCGACGCTAGCAGCCGTGCAACGCGGCACCACGATCGCGCTCGCCAACAAGGAGTGTCTGGTTTGTGCGGGCGGCATGTTCATGCGCGCGGCAGCGGTTGCCGGCGCGCAGGTGCTGCCGGTCGATTCCGAGCACAACGCGATCTTCCAGGCACTCGGCGCCGGCCGGCGCGCGGACGTGCGGCGCGTGATTCTGACGGCGTCGGGGGGGCCGTTTCGGACCTGGTCAAAGGAAGCGATGCGTGCGGCCACGCCGGCGCAGGCCCTTCAGCATCCAAATTGGTCCATGGGCGCGAAGATCACCA
Organism: Xanthobacteraceae bacterium; assembly: GCA_035574295.1. GTDB lineage: Bacteria > Pseudomonadota > Alphaproteobacteria > Rhizobiales > Xanthobacteraceae > PNAI01. The sequence continues at coordinate 68,034 of DATLYX010000071.1, read as the reverse complement.
TCGACTCGGCAACGCTGATGAACAAGGGCCTGGAGTTGATCGAAGGGCATCATCTGTTCGGGCTTAAGTCTGCCGAGCTCGATGTGTTGGTGCATCCGCAATCGGTGGTGCACGGCATGGTGGAATTTCGCGACGGATCGATCATCGCCCAGCTCGGGATGCCGGACATGCGGATTCCCATCGCGCACTGCCTGGCATGGCCGGAGCGCATCGAAGGACCGGCGCAACGGCTCGACCTCGGAAAGATCGCAAATCTCAGCTTCGAGCCGCCGGATGTCGATCGTTTTCCCGCACTTGCGCTCGCGCGGGCGGCGCTCGAGGACGGCGGGGGCGCCCCGACCGTGCTCAACGCCGCAAACGAGGTGGCGGTGGGCGCGTTTGCTGCGGGTCGCCTGGGATTTCTGGGGATCGCGCGTCTCGTCGAGGCGACCCTGGATGCGGCGGGACGGCGGGGCATCAGCAGGGAGCCGCAAAATGTGGACGAGGCGCTGGCTGTTGACCATATCGCAAGGTCGTTGGCCCAAGATCTCTTGCCTGAAATCGCCGCAAAGGCATTGTAGGTCCAGTGAAGACTGAGCGGCCGGGACAAATCAGATATGTATGTCAGCATCTTAGATAGTCTCAGCACGATCGGGGGGTATCTCATTCCCTTTTTGTTCGTGCTGACGATTGTCGTCTTTTTCCACGAGCTTGGGCATTTCGTTGTCGCGCGGCTGTGTGGTGTGCGGGTGCTGGTGTTCTCCGTCGGGTTCGGCCCGGAGCTCTTCGGTTTCAACGATCGCCACGGCACGCGCTGGAAGTTCGCGGTCATTCCGCTGGGCGGGTATGTGAAATTCTACGGCGACGAAAACGCGGCCAGCGTCCCGGATTTCGCGGCGGCCGGGGCGATGAACGAGGCCGAGCGCAAGCAAAGCTTCGTGCATCAGAGGCTGCGCAACAGGACAGCCATCGTGGCGGCAGGACCGCTCGCCAATTTCCTCTTGGCGGTGGTGATCTTTGCCGGAGTCTATGCGATCTATGGCAAGCAGGTGAGTACGCCGCGGGTCGATGCCGTACAGCCAAACAGCGCTGCGGCGGCCGCAGGATTCCAAGCGGGCGATCTCGTGCTCAGTATCGATGGCCGCGCGATTCAGTCGTTTTCCGATCTGCAGCGCATCGTTTCCGTCAGCGCTGGCCGCACGCTCGAGGTTGTGGTCGATCGCGGCGGCGTACAGGTGACGCTGAAAGCAACGCCGGCGCTGCGCGAGATGAAGGATAATTTTGGCAATGTGCACCGGATCGGCGTGCTGGGCATCAGCCGTTCGGTTGCAGCCAGCGACGTGCGCTTCGAACCGGTCGATCCGCTGACTGCGCTAAAGCTCGGGGTCGATGAGACGTGGTTCATTATCGAACGCACGCTGTTTTACGTGGGCGGCGTGATCATCGGCCGGGAAGCTGCGGATCAGGTCGGGGGGCCGGCGCGAATCGCCCAGGTCGCAGGGCAGGTGTGGCAGGGCGGCGTCAGCCACGGAGGGGTGGGACAGGCCGCGGTCGCACTTTTTCAACTCGCGGCTGTGCTTTCGGTGTCGATCGGGCTGATCAATCTGTTCCCCATCCCGTTGTTGGACGGAGGTCACCTTTTGTTCTATGGAATCGAGGCTATTCGCGGCCGTCCGCTGTCGGAACGGGCGCAGGAGATGGGGTTTCGCATCGGACTTGCGATCGTGGTCATGCTGATGATCTTTGCCACGTTTAATGACATTCTGCATTTTGCGGGGTCATGAATCTGTGGCGGGCCGGTAACTCTTCGCGAGTATTCGGCAATTATCTTCGAGCATCTGTGGTTGAACAGGCGAAGTGTGTTGCAGTGCTGCTAAAAGCTTGTACAAACATAGGTTCTCTCCAATTCCCCCCGACCAGCGGTAAAGCGGAGACGAGGACAGCACAGGGCAAGTTCGGCATGGCTGATTTGGTGCGGCTTATTCGGGGATTGGGCGCCGCCGGTCTCATCCTCGGTGCGTTTGGTATTGGCTTTGTCGCGATGCAGGCGGCAACAGCGCCCGTGGCCGTGGCCCAAGCCGCAGATCAGATCATCGTGCAGGGCAATCGCCGGGTCGAGGCAGAGACGATCCGCTCCTATTTCCGGCCCGCTCCGGGGCAGCGGCTCGATGCGGCCAAAATCGACGAGGCGCTGAAGGCGCTCTACGCCACCGGCCTGTTTCAGGACGTGAGGATCAGTCAATCCGGCGGACGCATCGTCGTCACGGTGGTGGAAAATGCCGTCATCAACCGCGTTGCCTTCGAGGGCAATAAGCGAATCAAGGACGAACAGCTCAGCAGCGAAGTGCAGTCGAAGCCGCGCGGCACGCTCTCACGGCCGGTGGTGCAGGCCGATGTGCAACGCATCGTCGAGATCTACCGGCGCTCAGGCCGCTATGACGTGCGCGTCGAGCCGAAGATCATCGAGTTGCCCAACAATCGCGTCGATCTGATCTTCGAAATTTCCGAAGGCAAGAAGACCGGTGTGCGCAGCATTCGCTTTGTCGGCAACAATTCGTTTTCGAGCATGCGGCTGAAGGAGGAGATCAAGACGGCGGAAACCGGCTTGCTCGCCTTCCTGCAGACATCGGACATCTACGACCCCGACCGCGTCGAGGCCGACCGCGATCTGCTGCGCCGATTCTATCTCAAGCATGGATTCGCAGACGTCCGAATCGTCTCGGCGACCGCCGAATACGATCCGCAGCACAAGAGCTTTATAATCACCTTTACCATCGACGAAGGGCCGCAATACCGTCTCGGCAAGGTTGATATTCAGTCCAACATTCGCGCGGTTGATGCACAAACGCTGCGTCCCAGGCTGAGAACCTTGCCCGGCGGGGTCTACAATGCGGAAGCGGTGGAGAAAACCGTCGAGGCCATGGCGGTCGATGTGGCGAGGAGAGGCTACCCCTTCGCAGTGATCCGGCCGCGCGGGGAGCGCGATCCGGCCACCAGGACGGTCAACCTGGTGTATGTCGTCGAGGACGGACCGCGCCTTTACATCGAACGCATCAACATCCGCGGCAATACCCGGACCCGCGACTACGTGATTCGCCGCGAGTTCGATCTCGCCGAGGGGGATGCCTATAACCGCGCGCTGATCGATCGGGCGGAACGCAGGTTGAAGAACCTGAATTTCTTCAAGACGGTAAAAATCACGACCGAACCCGGCTCGGCGCCGGACCGCGTGGTGCTGAATGTCGAGGTCGAAGAAATGGCCACCGGCGAAATCTCCGTCGCCGCCGGCTATTCGACCGCTGACGGCATTATGGGCGAATTCACCATCGCCGATCGAAACCTGCTCGGCCGAGGACAGCTCGCGCGAGCCACAATCATGTGGGGCCAACGGGCGCGCGGCTTCGAGCTGTCGTATATCGAGCCGTATTTCCTTGGGTATCGCATGTCGGGGGGCGGTTCGATCTTTGCGCGCAGAACGCTCGCGTCGTCGTACTATTCGTATGATTCGGAGTCGATCGGGACCAACCTGATGCTCGGCTTCGGGCTGACCGAAGAATTCGGCCTGCAATTGCGGTATTCAATCTACAGACAGAAAATTACGCTACCGACGGCCCTCAATAATTGCATCTTGTCGCCGAATGCTCCGGTGAACGGGGGCGCCGGTGTGGGCGTTGGCGATCCATGCTTTAGTGATGGCGAGGCCTCGCTAGCGGTGCGCCGCGAGTTGGCCCAAGGTGCAGTATTGACCTCGCTGATCGGCTATAGCGTGAGCTACAACACGCTGGACAACAATAAGAATCCGACATCCGGCATCTATGCCGAATTCAAGCAGGATCTCGCCGGAGTCGGAGGCGATGTGAATTTCGTGCGCTCAACTGCAGAGGCGCGTTTGTACCACGAAGTGTTCAACGACGTGGTGAGCGTGCTCCGCGTGCAGGGCGGTCACATCGCGAGCTGGGGCGGCAAGGATTTGCGGATGCTCGATCATTTCTTCATGGGGCCGAACCTGGTGCGCGGTTTCGCACCGGCCGGAATCGGCCCGCGCGATCTTACTCCGGGCACGTTCCAGGATCCGCTCGGCGGCAGCCTGTATTGGGGTGTGAGCGTCGAGGCGCAGATGCCGTTCTATTTCCTGCCGAAGGAAACCGGCGTGAAGGGCGCGATTTTCGCCGATGCCGGTTCGTTGTGGGACTACAAGGGACCAAGGAGTTGGTCCGTGACGGGTGAAACCTTGAATCCGGCGGATTCGAGCTCGGTTCGCGCGTCGGTAGGCGTGGGCCTGCTTTGGCAGTCGCCGTTCGGACCGCTGCGTTTCGACTATGCCGTCCCGCTGAAGAAGGAATCCTACGATCGCACGCAGGAGTTCAGGTTCAGCGGCGGTACGAGGTTTTAGGCGGGATCGCACCCGTACAGCAGTCTTGCAGGGCCTCCGAACTCGGATGTCGGCTGGCCTGCGGCAAAGCCGACGCGCCGCTCACCGTCATTCAGACAATCTGGCCTAGATCGATCGCGCCGTGATAGATAATTTGCGCGCAACAGTTTTTGGCTGTGCGGCAGAGCGAGAATGCCAAAACATTCATTGGGATAGGGGGTGAGCATGAGCGGCGAGACACTCAACGCCGCGGGGATCCGGGAGATTTTGGCGGCCCTGCCGCATCGCTATCCGTTCCTTATGGTCGATCGCATCATAGACATCGAAGGCGATCAACGCGGCATCGGAATCAAGAATGTCACCATCAACGAGCCGCATTTCGTAGGCCATTTTCCCAATAATCCGGTCATGCCCGGCGTGCTGATGCTGGAGGGCATGGCGCAAACGGCGGGCGTGCTATGTGTGCGCGCGGGCGCCGCCAAGGCCGCCCCCAAACTGGTCTATTTTCTGACCATCGACGGGGCGCGCTTCCGCAAACCCGCGGTGCCCGGCGATACTCTCGAGTATCACGTGCACCAGGTGAGGCGGCGCCGCAACATGTGGTGGTACCGCGGCGTGGCCAAGGTGCGCGACGAACTCGTGGCGGAGGCGACGCTCGGCGCCATGATCGTCGAGTCGTAAGCGTGCGGCGTGCCGGCTCTGCCCGAATCGACAAATGCCTGCCGCAGAACTCGGACAAGGCATGAGCAGCAATGCGCTAGGCGCCGCGGGCGAACCGCTTGCTATCATCTGCGGCGGCGGCAGCCTGCCGTTTGCCGTGGCCGATGCGGCCATACGTTCCGGCCGGAGCGTTATGCTGTTTCCGCTGCGGGGCGCCGCCGATCCGACCCGCGTCAAGAACTACCCGCATCATTGGATCAGATTTGGCTCGCCTGCGCGTTTCCGACGCCTCGCACGCGCCAGCCGCTGCCGCGATGTGGTTCTGATCGGCAGTGTGGTACGGCCCCGCGTCACCCAAATATGGCCGGATGTTTTGGCGCTGCGCCTTCTGCCGCGCATCATCGGGCTGTTGCGCGGCGGCGATGACCGGCTGTTGTCCGGGATCGGCACGCTGCTCGAGGAACATGGGTTTCGGCTGGTCGGGGCGGACGAAATCGCGCCTGAGATTCTGATGCCGGTCGGGCCGCTGGGCCGTCTTGCGCCGACCGAGCGCGATCGGCTGGACATCGCCACAGGGCTGTCGCTGATGCGGGCGACGGGGCCATTCGACGTGGGGCAGGCCGTGGTCGTATCCGATAACCGGATCCTCGCGATCGAGGCGGCGGACGGCACCGACGCAATGCTCGCGCATGTCACTGAGCTGCGCAGGAACGGACGCATCCGCACGCCGCCGGGCACCGGCGTTCTGGTCAAAGCGCCGAAGCCCGGCCAGAACCGCCGCGTCGATCTGCCCTCGATAGGCCCAGGCACGGTGGAGAGTGCCGCACGTGCGGGGCTTGCCGGCATCGCGGTGCTTGCCGGAAGCACCATCGTGGCGGAACCGGAGCGAATTCCGGCGGCAGCCGACAGCGCGGGACTATTTGTGGTCGGCGTCGAATCCGAGGGGTTCGATTGATGAGCCAAGCGACCCGCACCCCCGTTGCTGCCGCGGCTGAAGGCCGCGTCTTCCTGATTGCTGCCGAGGAGTCCGGGGATCGCCTCGGCGCGGCTCTGGTCGGGGCACTGCGCGAGCGCAGCAATGCACCGCTCAGGTTTTCAGGAGTCGGCGGCCGGCAAATGAGCAAGGCTGGCGTACCGAGCCTGTTTCCGATCGAGGAGCTTGCAATCCTGGGTTTTGCCGAAATCCCCCGGCGGCTGCCGACTATACTGACGCGCATTCGCCAGGCCGCCGACGCCGTGCTCAAAGCAGCGCCCGACGTGCTCGTGGTCATAGACAGCCCGGATTTTACGCATCGGGTGGCCAAGCGGGTGCGCGCGGCCAACCCGCGAATTCCGATCGTCGATTACGTCTGTCCTTCAGTGTGGGCGTGGAGGCCCTGGAGGGCGCGCGCCATGCGCCGCTACATCGACCATGTGCTCGCGCTGTTGCCGTTTGAGCCTGCGGCGCTGCAAAGGCTCGGCGGACCACCCTGCACCTATGTCGGACATCCGCTGGCGGAACGAATCGACGATCTGCGGCCGAATCGCGAAGAGGCGCAACGCAGGCTGGCCGATCCGCCGGTCGTCCTGCTGTTGCCGGGCAGCAGAGCAACCGAAATACGGCGCATGCTGGCGGTCTTCGGCGAGGCGGTCGCACGTATCCGCGGCGCGGTGGGCTCGATGGAGCTCGTCCTGCCCACCGTGCCGCACCTGCGCGAGCCGATCGAAGCGGAAGTTGCGCAATGGCCACATCCGCCGCGCATCGTCGTGGACGAACGCGAGAAGGCTGCCAACTTCCGCATTGCAAGGGCGGCGTTGGCAAAATCCGGAACCGTGACGCTCGAACTGGCGCTGGCCGGGGTGCCAACCGTAGCGGCCTATCGCGTGTCAGCGGTCGAAGCGGTCGTGGCGCGGCTGATGATTCAGGTGGAGACGGTGATTCTCGCCAACCTTGTGCTCGGGGAAAAAGTCGTGCCGGAGTTTTTGCAGGAAGACTGCAATCCGGAGCGCCTCGCGGCCGCGCTCCTGCCGCTGCTCAAAAATGGGCCGGAGCGGCAGCGGCAGGTCGAAGCCTTCGCGCGGCTCGACGCCATCATGGAGATCGGCCAACGGGCGCCTGCCGTTCGGGCGGCGGAGGCGGTGCTCGGACTCCTGCGACCGTCCGAGAGGACGTTTGCGGATGAGGTATCAAAGCGGTAGGGTGCAGCGGGCGGCCGGGTTTTTAGGCCGCCGCTTCGTGTCTTAAGGATCGTGGAGCTTGGAGCCTTGACGTCATTTATGCCGATCCGCGCGGCGATTACAGGCGTTCACGGCTACGTCCCCGAATACGTGCTCGACAACGCGGAGTTGTCGCGCATGGTGGACACCAGCGACGCCTGGATCACCGAACGCACCGGGATCAAGGAGCGGCGCATCCTGAAAGGCGAGGGGCTCGGCACCTCACACATGGCGGCCGAGGCGGTGCGCGGCCTGATGAGCAAGACGGGCACCAACCCGGCCGACGTCGAGTTGCTGATCTGTGCAACAACTACGCCTGACTTCGTGCATCCGTGCACCGCCAATCTCATCTGCGACATGGTCGGCATCCGCAATATCGGCAGCTTCGACGTGCAAGCGGCATGTTCGGGCTTCATCTATGCACTGGCAGTGGCCCGGCAATTCGTTGCCGCAGGCACGTGCAGCAAGGTGATTGTCGTCGGCGCGGACAAAATGTCGGCGATCGTCGACTACACCGACCGTGCAACCTGCGTGATCTTCGGCGACGGGGCGGCGGCGGTGCTGCTGGAACCGAGCAGCGACGGCAACGGCATCTTGGACATCGTCCTGCGCTCGGACGGGTCGGGGATGAAGTATCTGCATCAGCCGGCGGGCGGCAGCCGCATGCCGGCGAGCGCCGAGACGGTGGCCCGGCGGTTGCATTCGGTGCATCAGGAGGGCGCCGCCGTCTATAAATTCGCCGTCGCCGGCATGTCGGAAGTAACGCGGGACATCATGGCGCGGAACAATCTGCGCGCCGACATGATCGACTGGGTGGTGCCGCACCAGGCCAATCGGCGGATCATTGAAACCACCGCCGAAAAACTCGGACTGTCGATGGATAAGGTGCTGATCAATATCCATAAATATGGCAATACCACTGCGGCCACCATCCCGCTCTGCCTGTGGGATTTCGAGCACAAGTTCAAGCCCGGCGACCGCATGCTGATGGCGGCGTTCGGCGGCGGCTTTACCTGGGGCGGCGCCTATCTGACCTGGGCCTATGACGGCGCCGCGGCGGCGGGCAAGGGCAACGGCACGGGCGCCGATTGAATCACGTCATTTGCGGCGCGAGATCGGCACGTAGTCGCGGCGCTGATAGCCGGTGTAAAGTTGGCGCGGCCGACCGATCTTCTGGTTCGGATCCTCGATCATTTCCTTCCACTGAGCAATCCAGCCCACGGTGCGCGCGAGCGTGAAAAGCACGGTGAACATGCTGGTCGGGAAACCCATGGCCTTGAGCGTGATGCCGGAATAGAAGTCGATATTCGGATAGAGCTTCTTCTCCAGAAAATACTCATCGCTCAGGGCGACGCGTTCGAGCTCGAGCGCGACCTGCAGCAACGGGTCGTCGCGATGACCAAGCTCGCCCAAGACCTCGTGGCAGGTCTTCTGCATGATTTTCGCGCGGGGATCGTAATTCTTATAAACGCGGTGGCCGAAGCCCATCAGGCGGAATGAGTCGTTCTTGTCCTTGGCGCGGCGAATGTATTCGGGGATCCGCTCCGGCGTTCCAATCTCCGCCAGCATTTTGAGGGCCGCCTCGTTGGCCCCGCCATGGGCGGGTCCCCACAATGCCGCGATGCCCGCGGCGACGCAGGCAAAGGGATTGGCGCCGGTCGAGCCGGCAAGCCGCACGGTGGAGGTGGATGCGTTCTGCTCGTGGTCGGCGTGCAGTATGAATATCCGGTCCATGGCTCGCGCGAGCACGGGATTGGGCTTGTACTCCTCGCACGGCACGGCAAAGCACATGCGCAGGAAGTTGGTCGAATAGTCGAGGTCGTTCTTGGGATACACGAACGGCTGGCCGATACTGTACTTGTAGGCCATGGCGGCAAGCGTCGGCATCTTGGCGATCATCCGGATGGACGCCACCATGCGCTGGTGAGGGTCGGAAATATCGGTGGAGTCGTGATAGAAGGCCGACAGCGCGCCGACGCAGCCGGTCATCACCGCCATCGGATGGGCATCGCGGCGGAAGCCCTGGAAGAAGCGGCTCATCTGCTCGTGAACCATCGTGTGGCGCGTCACGCGATAGTCGAAATCGGCTTTTTGCGCCGCGGTCGGCAGCTCACCGTACAAGAGCAGATAGCAGGTCTCGAGAAAGTCGCCGTGCTCGGCCAACTGCTCGATGGGGATTCCACGATAGAGCAGGATGCCCTTCTCGCCGTCTATGAAGGTGATTTTGGATTCGCAACTCCCCGTAGACGTGAACCCGGGATCGAACGTGAACATGCCGGTCTCGGCGTAGAGCCTGCTCACGTCGATGACGTCCGGCCCCATCGTGCCCTGATAGATGGGGAAGTTCCACGACTTGTTGCCGACGGTCAGGGTTCCGGTTTTCACGTTGTGACCGGTCTTTGCGTCCATGGTTGAACCCTCGGTGCGGAGGCAGGTGCCTTGCCAGCCGGTCGGGCATGGATGCCGGGGCGGCAAGGCCGAATGTTGCGTAGCCCATTCATGTGTGCACTGCAAGATCGGTCGATCCCCTGCCGGCGTCGGGACACCAGCAGAGTGATTGGGCGCGATCTCTCGGTATCCGGGGTATCCGTGATAGCGGGCGGTTGGAGCCCGAGAGGCGAAGTTCCGGGGCAGAAGCGTTGCTATGCAGCCAACTGATCGCGGAGGCGGGCGAGTGTCTCCATCTTTCCCAGGACTACGAAAACTTCAAAAATCCCCGGAGAGGTCGTGCGGCCGGTCAGGGCTGCGCGCAGCGGCTGGGCCACGGCGCCGAGTTTGACGCCCATCCGATCCGCAAAACCGCGCACGAGCTGCTCAGCCTGGGCAGCGGTCCACGGTTCGAGCTGCTCCAATTCGGGCAACAGCGCCGCGATCAGGCGGCGGGCGTCCTCGGTCAGCAGGGCCGCGGCTTTTTCGTCCACCGTGATCGGGCGCTGCGCAAACAAAAAATGCGCTCCGTCGAGCAGCTCAACGAGCGTTTTGGCGCGCTCCTTCAACTGAGGCAGTGCGAGCAAGAGCTGGCGACGCTTTGTCGATTCGAGCTTTTGTGCGATTTCCGATCCGGACGCAATATGGGGCAGCAATTGCTCGATAGCGGCAAGAAGCTCGTCGTCGGAAGAGTGGCGAATGTAATAGCCGTTTAAGTTTTCAAGCTTGGCAAAGTCAAAACGTGCCGGAGAACGGCCGATCTGTGCCAAATCGAAATGTGCGATCATCTCCTCGGTCGTAAATATCTCCTGATCACCGTGCGACCAGCCGAGCCGCACCAAATAGTTCCGCATGGCAGCCGGCAGATAGCCCATGGCGCGGTAAGCATCGATGCCGAGCGCGCCGTGGCGTTTGGAGAGCTTGGAGCCGTCTGGCCCATGGATCAGGGGAATGTGCGCCATCACCGGCACGCGCCAACCCAAGGCGTCATAGATCTGCTTCTGCCGAGCGGCGTTGTTGAGATGATCGTCGCCGCGGATGATGTGGGTGATGCCCATGTCGTGGTCATCGACGACCACGGCCAGCATATAGGTGGGAGTACCGTCGGAGCGCAGCAGGACGAAATCGTCGAGGTTTTCATTTTGCCAGGTCACCCGGCCCTGCACCTGGTCGTCGATGACGGTCTCGCCGGTGAGGGGAGCCTTGAGACGAATCACCGGCGCAACCCCCGGCGGGGCCTCCGCCGGATCGCGGTCACGCCAACGGCCGTCGTACAACTTGGCACGTCCCTGTTGGCGCGCGGCCTCCCGCATCTCGGCAAGCTCCTCGGGCGTGGCGTAGCAGCGGTAGGCCCGGCCGGCGGCGAGAAGCTGTTCGGCCACCTCGCGGTGCCGGGCGGAGCGGGCGTATTGGTACACGACCTCGCCGTCCCAGTGGATGCCGAGCCAGGTCAGCCCGTCGATGATGGCGTCGATGGCCGCCTTGGTGGAGCGCTCGCGGTCGGTATCCTCGATGCGCAGAAGCATCTTGCCGCCGCGACCGCGCGCATATAGCCAGTTGAACAGCGCCGTGCGCGCACCGCCAATGTGGAGAAAGCCGGTGGGCGAGGGGGCAAAGCGGACGACAACGGGCTCGGTCATGTCGGGAAGGATGTGCGTATCGGCGTGCCCGTGTACCACAGGCCCGGCCGGGAGAGTCAGGGCATTTTGCAGCGATCGGACGCAGCGGGGGCGCCAGGAGTTCGCATGAGTACAGCACCAGCCGAAAGCGCGAGGGGCCGTGACGCGGCCAAAACCGAAGGGACGCGCGACTTCATCCGCGACATAATTCGGGCCGACCTCGAATCCGGCCGGGTGAAGACCGTGGTCACGCGCTTTCCGCCCGAGCCGAACGGGTATCTCCACATCGGCCATGCCAAGTCGATCTGCCTCAACTTCGGGGTGGCGCAGGAATTCGGCGGGCGGTGCCACCTGCGGTTCGACGATACCAACCCGACCAAGGAGGAGCAGGAATACATCGACGCGATCAAACGCGACGTGCGCTGGCTCGGCTTCGACTGGGGCGAGCACCTGTATCACGCCTCGGATTATTTCGAGCAGCTCTACGAATGGGCCGAGCACCTGATCCGGGCGGGGCTCGCCTATGTGGACGACCAGTCGCAGGAGGAGATGCGGGCAACCCGCGGCACGCTCACCGAGCCGGGCAAGAACAGCCCGTACCGCGACCGCAGCGTGGAGGAGAATCTCGATCTGTTCCGCCGCATGCGCGCAGGCGAGTTTCCCAACGGGGCGCGGGTGCTGCGCGCCAAGATCGACATGGCGTCGGGCAACATCAACATGCGCGATCCGGTGCTCTATCGCATCCTGCACGCCAGCCACCCGCGCACCGGCGACAAGTGGTGCATCTACCCGAGCTACGACTTTGCGCACGGCCAGTCCGACGCGATCGAGGGGATCACGCACTCGATCTGCACGTTGGAATTCGAGGATCACCGGCCGCTGTACGACTGGTTCATCGAGCATCTGCCGGTGCCGTCACGGCCGCGGCAGTATGAATTCGCCAAGCTGATGATCAGAAATACGGTGCTCTCGAAGCGGGTGCTGGTGGAGCTCGTGCGCGCCGGCCATGTCAAGGGATGGGACGATCCGCGCATGCCGACGCTTGCCGGGCTCAGGCGGCGCGGGGTACCGCCCGAAGCGATCCGGGAGTTCGTGCGGCAGACGGGGGTTGCCAAGGCGAACAGCGTGGTGGAGCCAGCGATGTTCGAACACGCGGTCCGCGAGGTGCTGAACCGGATGGCACTGCGGCGCATGGCGGTGCTGCGGCCGCTCAAGGTGGTGATCGAAAATTTTCCAGAAGGAAAGCTGGAGGAGCTGGAGGTCGTGAACCATCCGGAGAACCCGGCCGCCGGCACGCGCCGCATCCGCTTCGGGCGGGAGATCTACATCGAACGCGACGATTTCATGGAGGACCCGCCGAAAAAATTCTTCCGGCTAGCGCCCGGGCGGGAGGTGCGGCTGCGCTATGCCTACTTCATCACCTGCAAGCAGGCGGTGAAGAACGCAGCCGGTGAGGTGGTCGAGCTGCGCTGCACCTACGATCCGGCCACACGGGGCGGAAACGCGCCGGACGGCCGAAAAGTGCAGGCCACGCTGCACTGGGTGGCGGCGCAGGACGCACTGGACGCCGAGGTGCGGCTGATCAACGATCTGTTCGTCCACACGCCGGAGGCGGACGACATTGCGGCGGCGCTCAATCCCAATTCGCTCGAAGTGCTGCAGGGTTGCAAGATCGAGCCGGTGCTGAGCGGGGAGGGCGCTGACGCGCCGGTGCAGTTCGAGCGCCAGGGCTATTTCTTCCGCGATCCGGACTCCACTCCCGGACGGCCCGTGTTCAACCGAACCATCGGGCTGCGCGATACCTGGGCCAAGGTGAAGGGCGGCTGACCACGCCGCCATCTCGCGTTCGCGGGCTGCCCTGAGGAAATCAGGAGTATCGGGGAAACATTTCGTACCGGCCGCGCGGCGCGGTTAGCATCGCGATGCGCGAGGTGGGGCATCGCGGGGCACCGCGCATGGCGAGCTCAACCGGCACTGGGGGGCAGGCCGCGATTTGGCCGCAGGCGGCCGCACGGCTGCGGCGGCCGTTCACTTGGCCGGGCGCGGACCTTGCCTATGCCGCCGGTGAACGGATCCGGGCCTGGGGAGCGGCTGAGGTGGCCCCCGGTCGGCTCATGCCGTGGTTGCCGGTCGCCTTCGGCTCGGGTGTCGTCGTCTATTTTGCGGCTGACCGCGAACCCGCGTGGTGGGCTGCGATCTCGCTTGCGCTCACCGCCGCGGCGATAACGGTCTTGGTCCGTGCGCGGCCAATCGCGTTTGCGGCGATGCTCGCCTTGACTTCGGCTGCCGTCGGTTTTGCGACCGTGACGCTGAGATCGTTCCTTATCGCTCATCCGGTCCTGCATCACGTGGCGGGCAACGTGCAGATCGCCGGTTTTGTGGAAGTGCGCGAAGAACGCGAACGCAGCGACCGGATCGTGGTCCGCGTGGTCCGGATCGAGGGCGGGAGACTGGACGAAGCGCCCGAGCGGGTGCGCCTTGCAGTCCGCAAAGGCAAAGCGCCGCCGGTCGGCGCCTATGTGACGCTGAGGGCGCGGCTTGCGCCGCCGCTCGCACCGGTGCGGCCCGGCGGCTACGACTTTGCGCGGGACCTGTATTTTCAGCATATCGGGGCAAGCGGATTTGTGCTTGGCGCCATCAATGTCGCGGAACCACCGGTCAAGCCAAGCCGATGGCTGCAAGTCAGCGCGGTCATCCAGGGAATGCGCGACGCCATCGACGCGCGTATCCGCTCGGTGCTCGAAGGCGACACCGGCGCCATCGCCTCGGCGCTGATCACCGGCAAGCGTGACGCGATTTCCAAGCCGGTCCATGACGCCATGTACGTCTCAAGCCTGGCGCATGTGCTCTCGATCTCCGGCTACCACATGGCCGTGGTGGCAGGGGTGGTGTTCTTCGTGTGCCGCGCGCTCCTGGCGCTGATACCGGGGTTTGCCAACCGCCGGCCGATCAAGAAATGGGCGGCGGTCGCGGCGCTGCTTGCGGCGGGCTTTTATCTCGTGCTTTCGGGCGCCGAGGTGGCGACCCAGCGCGCGTTCATCATGGCCGCCATTGTGCTGATCGGCGTGATGGCGGACCGGGCTGCGCTGACGCTGCGGAATCTGGCCATTGCCGCTTTCGTCGTGCTGTTGGTCACGCCGGAGGCCGTGGTGCATCCAAGCTTCCAGATGTCGTTTGCGGCAACGCTGGCGCTGGTTGCGGCCTACGAGCGGGGGATGCCGTGGACCATTGCCGGCGCCGATACGTCGCTCGGCGCGCGTGCGGCGCTGTGGGGCGGCCGTGAGGTCGCTGCGCTCATCCTTGCGTCGCTGGTCGCCGGGCTTGCGACCGCGCCCTTCGCCGCGTTTCATTTCCACCGCATTGCGCCCTACGGCGTGCTCGCCAACCTGTTCGCCATGCCGATCGTCTCGCTCTGGGTGATGCCGAGCGGGCTGCTCGGTTTGGTGCTTGTGCCATTCGGCTTCGACGGCCCGCTCTGGCGGATCATGGGCGAGGGCATTGCGTGGATGGTTGCGGTGGCGGTTTGGGTGGCGAAGCTGCCGGGCGCCGTGGGGCGGATCACGGCCTTCGGCACCGGGCCGCTCCTCGTCTGCGCTCTCGGCATTGTCGTCTTGGCGCTCCTGAAAACGCCTCTGCGCTGGTGCGGCGCGGTGCTGATGCTGGCAGGGGCGCTGTGGGCAGCGCGGGCGCCGGTGCCGGACGTGCTGGTCTCCGCCGACGCGCAGACGATCGCCGTGCGCGGCGGCGACGGGCGGCTCGCCATTTTGCGGACAGGGAGCGACCGGTTCGCGGCGCAGCAATGGCTTGCCGCGGACGGCGACGGGCGGCTGCCGAACGACACCAGCCTTGCAGAACCGTTCAAATGCGACGGCGTCGGCTGCATTGCGCCGCTTGCGAACGGACGGCTCGTTGCGCTGGCGCGTACCGTTGCGGCCTTCGAGGACGATTGCCGGGAAGCTGCCGTGGTGGTCTCGGCGCGGGTGGCGCCGCCCGGTTGTGCGGCGGTGGTCATCGATCGCACCACGGTGCGCGCGCATGGCGCTGTTGCGCTGCGCTTGGTGGACGACCGATGGGTCATCGACGTGGCCCGGCCGGCCGGGTTTGCGCGCCCCTGGGCGCGGCCGACCGCCGCAAGCGCGAGCGAGGCGCCGTCTTTGGAGGTCGCGCGTTCGCGGACGCGCGACGCCACGCCTCGTCTCGACGATATCGAGCCGGGCGATTGAGCTCAGCGGCGGCAGCAGATGAAGGCGCGATGCTGGACCGCGCGCACGGTGGCGGGCGGAAACACCCGCCGGAAGGCGATTTCCCGTTCGATCCGGAGGCCATGCTGCGGCAGGGCCTCCCGCCACTCATCAGGCGAGCGATAGTGGTGGGGAGCGTCCGCGTGTTCGAAATTCAGTCGGCGGTCGGCGCGGAGCGTCGTCGCCATTTCGCTCAAGTTCGCCGGGGTGTCTTCGAGCAACACGAACGGTGCAGCAGGCTTGAGCACGCGCACCACTTCGCCGAGCACGGTCTCTTGGTCGTCCAGCGGCAGATGATGCAGTACAAACGACGCCCAGCCGCCGTCGAACTGTGAGTCGGGGAACGGCAGGGAGGTGCCGCTTGCCTTGACCGCGTGCAAGACGAACCCGGCCATACGGGCGGCAACGCGCGGCGAAGGCGCTGCAACCGGGTCCACCAACACGCAAGACCGCGTCGGCGTGTCGTGGAGGATCGCTTCCGCGAGATGACCGAGCCCCGATCCAAGGTCTAACAGCCGGCCGCTGCGCGGAAGGTGGCGGTGGATCAGAGACTTGCGCAGGATATCCTGGGCGCGCCGGCGGTAGATGGCGTCCACCCATCCCCAACCTGTTGCAATGCGACGGAGATCGACCGCGCGCGACATCATGAAAGTGTAGCGCGGCGGTGCCGCCGGTTCGAGCGGCTCTCAGTAACGGCGGAACAGGCCCACCATCTTGCCCTGAATGCGCACGCGCGTAGGCGGCAGGATGCGCACCTCGTAGGCGGCATTGGCGGGCTCAAGCGCGATCGAGGCGCCGCGGCGGCGGAAGCGTTTGAGCGTGGCCTCCTCGTTGTCGATGAGCGCCACCACGATGTCGCCGGTGTCGGCGGTATCGGTGCGGCGGATCAGCGCCACGTCGCCCTCGAGGATGCCGGCCTCGATCATGGAGTCGCCGCGTATTTCGAGGGCAAAGTGCTCCCCGGTGGACAGCAGCTCCGGCGGGACGTGGATGGTGTGGCTCTTGGTCTGAATCGCTTCCACGGGCGTGCCGGCGGCGATGCGTCCCATCACAGGCACGGCGACCGGCCTGCCGCCTTCGTCATCCGCGGCGGCGCGCACCCGGCCGAGGTTGCCTTCAATGACATTGGGTGTGAAGCCGCGGCGGCCGATGCCGCCGGCCACGGTCTCCGGCAACTTGATGACTTCGATGGCGCGGGCGCGATTGGGGAGGCGGCGGATGAAGCCACGCTCCTCAAGCGCAGTGATCAGGCGATGGATGCCGGATTTGGAGCGCAGATCGAGGGCGTCCTTCATCTCATCGAAGGACGGCGGCACGCCCGTTTCCTTGAGGCGTTCGTGGATGAAGCGCAGAAGCTCCAACTGCTTTCGTGTGAGCATGACCTATTCTCCCCCAAGGTCCGGCTGCCGTGGCCGCCGGAAAACAAAGCATGAACGGACACTATATGTTCCATATGTGTTCTGCAACCCTTTAATTTGAGGTGAAAAAATCGAGGGGCCGCTACAGCGGCGATTTAAGCTTAAGGATCGCGCAAGCGGCGCCCGCCTTGGCAGGGGGTGCGTAAGGTTCACGAATGACTAGACAATCGGCCTTGGCGAGCGCCGCCATCATGGAGGAATCCTGGGTCGAAAACGGCGTGGCGATCAGTCGGCCGTCCGGCGCTTGCGTGAGTGAGGCGCGCAGATAATCGGCGCGCTCGTCGTTGGGGGGGAGGTCGCGGCCGAGCACGGCCGATTCGACTGTGGGCTCGATGTCGCGCCGTCCTGCCAGGCGCCGGAGCAGCGGAAGCATGAACAGGAGCGAGCACACGAAGGCGGAGACCGGATTGCCCGGCACGCCCAGCACATGCATGCCGCCGAGGCGGCCGTTCATCAACGGTCGGCCGGGTCGCATCGCCACTTTCCAGAACGACAGTTGCATGCCCTCTGCGGTGAGCGCCTGTTGCACGAGATCGTGCTCGCCGACCGACGCGCCGCCGGTGGTCAGCAGGACATCGGCAGCGTGGCCGCGCGCTTTGCGAATCGCGTCGACGATGGCGTCGATCCGGTCGGGAACCACGCCGAGGTCGATGATCTCTGCCCCTTCGGTCCGCGCCATGGCGGCCAGCGCGAAGCCGTTGGAGTAAACGATCTCGCCGGGCGCGAGTTGCGAACCCGGCGGCTTGAGCTCGTCGCCAGTGCCGAGCACGGCGACGTGCGGCCGGCGATGCACGGGCAGCGTCGGATGGCTCATGGCGGCGGCGAGCATGAGGTCGCGTTCGGTAAGGCGGCGGCCGCGCGGCAGAAGTACCTCGCCCTGTTTGAAATCGAGGCCGGCGCGGCGGATGTATTTTCCCGGCGCGGCCGGCTCGGTGACCGTGACGCGGTTGCCCTCGCGCTTGGTGTTCTCCTGGATGACAATCGTGTCGGCACCCGGAGGAACAACGCCGCCGGTGAAGATGCGCGCGGCTTGGCCTTTGCCGATGCTGCCGGGAAACGGATGGCCGGCGGCAACCTCACCCACGATGTCGAGCGTGACCGGCACGGTCGCCACATCGGCGGCGCGTACCGCGTATCCATCCATGGCGGACATGTCGGCGGGCGGCTGGGTGCGCAGGGCAGCCACATCGCTGGCGAGCACGCGACCGTGAGCCTCGGAAAGCGGGGCGTTCTCGGCGGGCAGGGGAGTGGCGCCGTCCAACACGCGCGTAAGGGCATCGGCCACGGACATCAACGCCATGCCGTCCCCCTGCGTCGCTTGCTTGCGTTCTCGGCGCGGTAGTGGCCGGATTTGCCGCCACGCTTCTCGATCAGGCGAATTCCCTCGATGCGCATGCCGCGTTCGACCGCCTTCACCATGTCGTAAATGGTGAGGCAGGCAACTGACACTGCGGTGAGCGCCTCCATCTCGACCCCGGTCGAACCCTTGACGCGGACCGTGCTGCGCACAACGAGACCCGGCAGGCGCGGGTCGGGCTCGATGTCCACCGCGACGTTCGACAGCGGCAGCGGGTGGCAGAGCGGGATCAGCTCGTGGGTGCGCTTGGCGGCCATGATGCCGGCAAGGCGTGCGGCGCCAAGCACGTCGCCTTTCTTGGCATCGCCCCTGCGCACGAGATCGAGGGTCGATCGTTTCATGACCACGCGGCCCTCGGCAACGGCGAGGCGGTCGGTCTGCTCCTTTGCCGAGACATCGACCATGCGCGCCTCGCCGCTTTTTCCGATATGGCTTAGCTTGCGTGCCATTGGCTTATCCGACGCGGGCGCCTTCGCGGGCGAGCAGGGCTTTGGTGGCCGCCGTCACATCGGGCTTGCGCATCAGGCTCTCCCCGACCAGAAAAGCGTTGATGCCGACGTTGGACAACCGCGCCAGATCAGCCGGAGTGTGCAGCCCGCTCTCGCCGACAACCACGCGGTCGGCCGGAATTTTGGGCGCCAGGCGTTCGCTCACAGCTAGGCTGGTCTTGAACGATTTCAGGTCGCGGTTGTTGATCCCGATCAGACGCGAGCGCATGCGCAGGGCGCGCGCCAGCTCGTCCTCGTTGTGGACTTCGAGCAGCACGTCCATGCCAAGCGCAAGCGCGGCGCGCTCAAGCTCGTGTGCCGTTACATCATCAATGGCCGCGAGGATGATGAGGATGCAGTCGGCGCCGAGGCAGCGCGACTCCGCGACCTGGTAGGTTTCGAAAATGAAATCTTTGCGCAGCGTCGGGAGCGCGGTTGCCGCGCGCACTGCGGCGAGGTGATCGGGGCTTCCTTGAAATGACGGGGCGTCGGTCAGAACGGAAAGACAGGTTGCGCCGCCGGCTTCATAGGCGCGGGCAAGCGTTGCAGGATCGAAATCGGCGCGGATCAGACCTGCCGAGGGGCTGGCCTTCTTGATCTCGGCGATCAGCGCGTATTGGCCGGACGCGCGTCGGCGTTCGAGCGCGGCCAAAAACCCGCGCGGGGGAGGGGCAGCGCGCGCCTCGGCCTCGACCTTGTGCGGCGGACGCGCACGTTTCGCCGCCTCGATCTCGGCCCGCTTGTATTGCTCGATCCTGCGCAAGATGTCGGTCATGGGGCGTTCGATATGACGATCAGACGATCGAGCCGGCCTTCGGCCTCGCCGGAATCCAATGATTTGGTCGCAAGCGCCGCGCCCTGTTTCAGGTCTTTGGCCTTGCCGGCCACGACCAGGGCGGCCGCAGCGTTGAGCACCGCAATGTCGCGGAACGGGCCCTTCTTGCCCTTGAGCACAGCCAGCAGCGCCTCGGCATTGGCCTGCGCATCCCCGCCGCGCAGCGCTTCAGGCTTGGCGCGGGGAAGGCCGATCTCCTCGGGCGTGATCTCGAAAGTGCGCACCGTGCCGTTCTCAAGCGCGGCCACGTAACTCGGTCCTGAGGTGGTGATCTCGTCGAGCCCATCGGAACCGTGGGCGACCCAGACACATTCGGAGCCGAGGTTCTTGAGCACCTGCGCCACAGGCTCGATCCACTGCCGCGAGAATGCGCCGACCATCTGGCGCTTGACGCTGGCGGGATTCGATAACGGTCCGAGCAGGTTGAAAATCGTGCGGGTGCCGAGCTCCACGCGCGTAGCGGCAACGTGCTTCATCGCCGGATGGTGCGCCGGCGCAAACATGAATCCGATGCCGGCCTCGTAAATGCAGCGGCTGATGCGGTCCGGCGGAAGCTCAATCTTCACCCCGAGCGCGGCCAGCACGTCCGCAGCGCCCGAACGGGAGGAGAGGGCGCGATTGCCGTGCTTGGCCACCGGCACCCCGGCGCCGGCCACGATGAAGGCGGCGCAGGTGGAAATGTTGAAGGAGCCGGACGCGTCGCCGCCGGTGCCGACCACGTCGATGGCATCCGGCGGCGCCGAGACTTTGAGCATTTTGGCTCGCATGACGGTGACGGCGCCGGTGATCTCCTCCACGGTCTCGCCGCGCACCCGCAGTGCCATCAACAACGCCCCCATCTGGGAAGGGGTCGCGTCGCCGGACATCATGCGGTTGAACGCAAACGCCGCCTCGTCGCGCGTAAGCGGCGCTCCGGTCGCGACCTTGGCAATCAACGTGCGCAGATCGTCGGTCACCGAAAACTCCTTACACCAACCGGTGGCCGGTCAATGCCGGCGCGGCGCGGTCACGACCGCGTATGACGTTCCACTGGGCGGCAAGATCGAGAAAATTCTTCAAGAGCACAAATCCGTGTTCGGACGCGATGCTCTCGGGGTGGAATTGCACGCCATGGAGGGGAAATTTTTTGTGTGAAAGGCCCATGACGAGGCCGTCGTCCGTCTCCGCGGTCACTGTGAGCTCATCCGGAATGCTGGCGCGAGCGACGACCAGAGAATGATAACGGGTGGCCTGGAACGGACCGTTGATGCCGCGAAACACGCCGGTTCCGCAATGGCGGATCTCCGACAGCTTGCCGTGTACGGGCGCGGGCGCGCGGGTTACGGTGCCGCCGAAGGCCTGGCCGATGACCTGATGCCCCAGGCACACCCCGAGAATCGGCAGCTTGGGCGCGGCCTCGGTCACAAGATCGAGGCAGATGCCGGCCTCGTTCGGGGTGCAGGGGCCGGGAGAAAGCACGACGGCGTCGGGGTCTGCGGTCAGCACCTCGTCGACAGTGATCTTGTCGTTGCGATGGACAGACACTTGCGCGCCAAGCTTGCCCAGGTAATGGACGAGGTTGAAGGCGAAGCTGTCATAGTTGTCGATCAGGATGATCATGATATGTGCCGGAGCAGGGTCTAAGGCGCGGCGGCCGAGGCGGTCAAGCCTTTACCCCTGTTAGGCCTTATGGATCGGGTCGACCCAGGGAACGTTCTCGGGCTTCTCGACCGGCTCGATGTTCAGGTTGACGACCACCGCCTCGTTGTCGCTGCGCACGACCACGCATTCGAGAGGCTCATCGGAGCTGGCATTGATCTCCTGGTGCGGCACAAAGGGCGGCACGTAAATAAAGTCGCCGGGGCCGGCCTCTGCAGTAAACTCCAACTTCTCGCCCCAACGCATGCGCGCCCGGCCTCGCACCACATAGATGATGCTTTCGAGCTCGCCGTGATGATGGGCTCCGGTCTTGGCGTTCGGTTTGATCGTCACCGTCCCGGCCCAAATCTTCTGCGCGCCGACGCGGGCGAAGTTGATTGCCGCCTTGCGGTCCATACCGGGAGTCTGCGGTGTATTCGGATCGAGGCTGTGCGCCGGAATGACGCGCACACCATCGTGCTTCCACTTCGGCTCATGATGAGGATGATCGTGACCCATAAGCCGGCTCCATCGCGAGGATGGTTATCCTAGCACCCTTGCCTTGCTGCGGTCATCTTGTCAGCCGCGCTTGTCCGCGCTTGCAAAGCGCCGCGCCTCCTCGGCGGCCTGAAACAGGGCATTGGCCTTGTTGACGCACTCGGTCTGCTCGGCGTGCGGATTGGAGTCGGCGACGATCCCGGCGCCGGCCTGCACGTACATCTTGCCGTCCTTGATCAAGGCCGTGCGCAGGACGATGCAGCTATCCATCTCGCCGGCCGCGGAGAAATAGCCGACGGCGCCGGCGTAGATGCCGCGCTTGTCCTTCTCCAGCTCGTCGATGATCTGCATGGCGCGAACCTTGGGCGCGCCGGACACGGTGCCGGCAGGGAAGCCAGCGATCAGCGCGTCGAGCGCGTCGTATTGCGGGGCAAGCAGGCCCTCGACATTGGAGACGATGTGCATCACGTGACTGTAGCGTTCGACAAAAAACTGGTCGGTCACGGTCACGGTTCCGACCTGGGCCACGCGGCCGACGTCATTGCGGCCGAGATCGAGCAGCATCAGGTGCTCGGCGCGCTCCTTGGGGTCGGCGAGCAGTTCCTCTTCGAGCGCCTTGTCTTGGTGCGGGGTCTGGCCGCGCGGCCGGGTGCCGGCAATGGGCCGGATGGTAACTACGCCGTTGCTGACCTTCACCAAAATCTCCGGACTCGATCCGGCCACGGCAAAATCGCCGTAGTCCAAAAAATACAGATAGGGCGAAGGATTCACGCGGCGAAGAGCGCGGTAGAGCGAAAACGGGGAGAGGTTGAACGGGGCTTCGAAGCGTTGCGACAGCACCACCTGAAAAATATCGCCGGCAAGAATGTAGTCCTTGGCCTTGAGCACCATGGCACGATATTCGGTCGGCGGGGTGTTGGAGGTCGGCGCGACGATGGGCGGCCCGGGATCGGCCGACGGTGTTTTTTCGAGCGGACGGTCGAGCGCCTTGACCACCGCGGCCAGACGCTGAGCGGCGCGCTTGTAGGCTATGGCTGCCGACACACGGGGCTGCGGCCGCACCGGAGTGACAACGGTGATCGTGTCCTTGACGGCATCGAATACGACAACGAGGGTGGGCCGTATCAGCACCGCGTCGGGAATCCCGATGGGGTCGGGCTTTGCCGCGGGAAGGTCCTCCATCAGCCGCACCATGTCGTAGCCGAGATAACCGAACACGCCGGCGGACATCGGCGGCAGGCTGTCGGGCAACATCATCCGGCTTTCGGCGATCAGGGCGCGCAGGGCGGCGAGCGGAGGTTCCCGGCATGGTACGAAGGCGCCGGATTTGCTCTGCGGCGCGCGGTTGATCTCGGCTACTTTGCCCTGCGTGCGCCAGATCACATCGGGCTTGAGGCCGATCACGGAATAGCGGCCGCGCACGGCGCCGCCTTCTACGGACTCCAGGAGGAAGCTCATCGGCTGGCCGCCCGCGATCTTGAGGAAAGCGGAGACCGGAGTCTCGAGGTCGGCGACGAGCGTAGTCCAGACCGCCTGGGCTTCGCCGCGCGCATAAAGCCTGGCGAAGTCGTCGGGCGACGGCGCAATCTGCATGGCCGCTAGTTGGTGGTTGCGCCGGTGACCTGGTTCAGCGCGTTCTGATTGATGGTGACGCCGACGTCGGTCTGCAGGCGCGCAAGATACTGGGCCACGACCTCGTCGGCGAGGGTCCGATCGAGCGTTTCGACAAGGCGCTGGCCAACCGGCGAATTGGCGTCGAAAGGCGGCGTTTCGGTTTTGGTCACGCGAAACACGATGCGATCGGTGGCGGATTCGCCGTCGGCAACGCCCGGCGCACCGTCGGGCACACGGAAAATTTCGGCGAGGGCGCGAAGCGGAAATCCGGAGCTTGCGCTGCCGCGCTTCAATCCGGTCGCGGTCTGCAGCTTGAGCTTGTTGGCGCTGGCGATTTCCGCGAGCGTGGCGCCGGCCTTCAGCCGCTCGAGCATTTCGGTGGTGCGCACCTTCAGGCGCTCGGCGATTTGGTCGTCGCGCCAGCGTGCCTCCACCTGGTCCCTGATTTCGTCGAGCTTCCGTTCGCGCGAGGGCGTCACCGCCAGCACGTCGAACCAGACGTAGCCTTCGCCTCCGGGAAGCTGCAGGGGCTCGTTTTCCTGCCCGACCTCCGAACGGAATGCGGCGCCGATGACGTCGACATTCGCCGGCAGGTCGGGGATCGGCTTGCCGCTCGGGTCGCGGCCTGAGCGGTCCGTCGCCTCAATGGTGCGCATTTTCAGCCCCAGCTTCTCGGCCGCCTGCGCGAGCGTTTTGCCGTCGAGCCGTTCGTCGTCGATCTTGTCGCGCACCTCCTGCACCTGACGTTTGGCACGTTCAAGCGCAAGGGTGCGTTTGATCTCCTCGGCGACCTGTTCGAGCGTGCGCGTCTCGCCGGGCTCGATTTTCACGACCCGCAGAAGGGCGGTGCCGAACTGTCCTTGCACCGGAGCGCTGACTTCGCCGGCCTTGAGCGCGAAGGCCGCATCGGCGTAGGCAGGGTCGACCATTCCGGCCTTGGCCACCACACCGAGATCGGTGAAACGCTCCTTGATGCCGGGTTCCGCGATAAGGGCGTCGAACGTCGTACCTTTGCTCAAGCGGTCTGCGGCAGCCCGCGCCTGCTCGGCGTCGGGAAACAGGATTTGTTGGATGTGACGGCGCTCCGGGGTGATGTAACGCGACCGCTGGTCCTCATAGGCACGCTTGATGTCGGCGTCGGACACTTCGATGGTGGCGACCAAGTCCTGCGCGGTCAGCGGGAGCAAGGCGATCTGGCGGTACTCCGGGGTCCGAAACAGAACCTTACGTTCCTCATAGTACTTGCTCAGCACTTCGGGCGTGGGTGCGGGAATGTCGCCGACGCTGCTGCGATCAAGGGTGACGTACTCGATCGCCCGTTCCTGGTTTTGAAAACGGTGGTACGCCTCGATGAGCGGCTTGGGCGGGCCGGCCTCGGCGGTCAGCGCGGTGAGGAGCTGCTGCCGCAGCAGCAGGCGACGCTGCTCGGCAAGGTAGCGCGGCTCGGTGTAGCCCGCTTGGCGGATGGTGTAGAGGAACCGGTTGCGGTCGAATTGACCGCTGAGGCCGCGGAAATTCGGGTCCTCGGTGATGAGGCGCACGATCTCCGAGTCAGGAATGCCGAGGTTGAGCGCGCGAGTGCGCTCGTTCATCGCGGTTTCGCCGATGAGCTGGGCCAGAATCTGCCGGTCGTAGCCGCGGGCGCGCGCCTCGTCGGGAGTGACGGGGCGGCCTAAGCGGCGGCTCAGCTCCTGGAGTCGATCGGAGTAGATTTGGCGGAATTGCTCGACGGTGATTTCGCTGCGGCCGATCTTGGCGACCGTGGATTGGCCGAAGCCGCGGAAAATATCGCCCACGCCCCAGATTGCGAAGCTGATCGCAATCAAGCCGAGTATGACCCCCATGACCACGCGGCCAAGCCAGTTGGCGGTCGCCTTGTGTATGCCTCGCAGCATACGCAATCCCCTAGCGGAGAGCCGGAATATGGTCAAACCGCCCCTGGCCTGGGGGCATACACTTTGCTAACCGCTGATTTTGACAGGGTGGAATGAAGCCATGCGCCGACCATTGGTTGCCGGCAACTGGAAGATGAACGGACTGCAAAGCTCCATAGCGGAGCTTGCCAAGATCGTCGATGGTGCTCGTCATATTGGCCGTGCAGACCTCCTGGTCTGTCCCCCCGCCACACTGGTGGCAGCGTTTGCGGCAAAGGCGCGGGGGTCGAAAGTGGCCATCGGTGGGCAGGATTGCCACGCAGAGCCGGCTGGCGCGTTCACCGGCGACATTTCCGCCGAGATGCTTGCGGATGCGGGCGCCACCGCGGTGATCGTCGGACACTCGGAGCGGCGGACATTCCACCGGGAGACGGATGCGCAAGTGCGGGCCAAACTGTTGGCGGCATGGCGCGCGCATCTCACGGCTATCGTTTGCATCGGCGAGACGCAGCAGGAGCGGGCCGCGAACCAGACGCTCGATGTGCTGGGGCGGCAGCTCGCGGGATCGCTTGCCGATGGGGCGAGCGGCAGCAATCTGGTGATCGCCTATGAGCCGGTATGGGCCATCGGGACCGGACTTACGCCGACCGCAACGGACGTGACAGAAGCGCACGCTTTCGTCCGTGCCAGGCTGCAGGCGAGGTTCGGGGTTGCCGCAGCGGCAATACGCATCCTTTACGGCGGTTCGGTGAAGCCCTCCAATGCCAAGGAGCTTTTGAATGCTGCCGATGTGGACGGAGCTTTGGTCGGGGGAGCGAGCCTGAGGGCGGAGGAATTTTTGGCGATCGCAAGCGTGTATGGTTGAGGAGCGGGCGCTCTTCCCGGGTCGTTCGAGTCTGCCGAGCGGGCAGGCGGGTAGCCAGGCCGCAGGGGATCGTGTAGAGACGGCCGCGGCTTCCTATATGACTACCGTGAGCCGGGCCGAATAGGGCCCGGCGGGCGTTTTGATTGGAACCGGCCCATGCAGACCGTCGTCATTCTCGTCCACTTGATGATCGTTTTGGCCATGGTCGGCCTCGTGCTGCTGCAACGGTCGGAGGGCGGGGGCCTTGGGATGGGCGGGGCCGCAGGCTTCATGTCGAGCCGGGGAACCGCAAATGTGCTCACACGAGCCACCGCCATCCTTGCGGGGCTGTTCTTTGCCACCAGCCTGCTGCTCTCCATCCTTGCCGGGATCGAGCGCAAACCCGCGTCCATCCTCGCGCCGCCGCCGGGCCCCACCGTGCCGGCAAGCCCACCGGCGCCGCCGCAGCCCAGCGCGCCGCAGCAGCCCGCAGGAGGCGCTCCGGCAGGTCCGCAGGTGCCACGGTCACAATGAGGCGGGGCCGGGAAACCGGCCCCTTCGCTTTACAGGCGATATGCGTTTCTCGAATGGTGAATTAAGAAACCGGTTGAAGATGTTCTCAATGCACATGAGAGAATTGCTTCAGTCTACTGATTCCAAATCGCTCCTCGACGCTATTCCGTCAACGCATAGCGTGGACAAGGCAGCCGGCTCGGCGAATCAAAGGGCCGGGAGTAAAGGTTGAGGCCCATGGCGCGGTACATCTTCATCACCGGCGGCGTGGTCTCCTCCCTCGGCAAGGGTCTCGCATCAGCGGCACTCGGAGCGCTCCTGCAGGCGCGCGGATACACGGTGAGGCTGCGCAAGCTCGACCCCTACCTGAACGTCGATCCGGGGACCATGTCGCCCTACCAGCACGGGGAAGTTTTCGTGACCGACGACGGCGCGGAGACCGATCTGGATCTCGGCCATTACGAGCGGTTCACCGGCCGTCCGGCGACGCGGCACGACAACATCACCACCGGCCGCATCTATCAGGAGATCCTCGCCAAGGAGCGGCGCGGCGACTACCTCGGCGCCACCATCCAGGTGATCCCGCACGTCACCAACGCGATCAAAGATTTCATCCGCGATGGCAACGACGGATTCGATTTTGTGCTGTGCGAGATCGGGGGCACGGTGGGTGATATCGAGGGCCTGCCGTTCCTTGAGGCGATCCGGCAATTGGGCAATGACCTGCCGCGGAACCATGCAGTCTACATCCACGTCACGCTGTTGCCGTTCATCCCCAGTTCGGGGGAATTGAAGACCAAGCCGACCCAGCACTCGGTGCGCGAACTGCGCGCCATCGGCATCCAGCCGGATGTACTGCTGTGCCGCACGGACCGGCCCATCCCGAAGGAGGAACGTCGCAAGCTCGCGCTGTTCTGCAATGTGCGGGAGAGCGCCGTGATCGAGGCGCGCGACGTGGACAACATCTATGCCGTGCCGGAGGCCTATCACGAGGCGGGCCTCGACACCGAAGTGCTCTTGGCGTTCGGCATCGAGCCCAAGGGGCCGCCCGATCTGTCGCGCTGGAAGCTGATCAACGAACGGATTCGCAATCCGGAAGGCGAGGTGACCATCGCCGTGGTCGGCAAGTACACCGGCCTGAAAGACGCCTACAAATCGCTGATTGAGGCGCTCTCGCACGGCGGCATTGCCAACAAGGTGAAGGTCAACCTGGACTGGATCGAGTCCGAGGTGTTCGAGAAGGAGGACCCGGCGCCGTTCCTGCAGCACGTGAACGGAATTCTGGTGCCGGGCGGTTTCGGGCAGCGCGGGGCAGAGGGGAAGATCCGTGCGGCACAGTTCGCGCGCGAGCGGCAAGTGCCGTATTTCGGAATCTGCTTCGGCATGCAGATGGCGGTGATCGAGGCAGCGCGCAATCTGTGCGGCATTGCCGAGGCGAACTCGACGGAATTTGCCCCGACGCCGGAGCCGGTGGTCGGGCTGATGACCGAATGGCTCAAGGGCAACGAGCTGCAACGGCGCGCACAGGGCGGCGACCTCGGCGGGACCATGCGGCTCGGCGCCTACCCGGCGGTGCTGGCGCGGGGGAGCCGAGTCGCTGCGATTTATGGGACAACGGAAATCTCGGAGCGGCACCGCCATCGCTACGAGGTCAACACGGCCTACAAGGGACGCCTGGAGCAGCGCGGCATGCGTTTTTCGGGCATGTCGCCGGACGGCATTCTGCCGGAAATCATCGAATACGAGGATCATCCGTGGTTCATCGGCGTGCAGTTCCACCCCGAGCTGAAATCGCGGCCGTTCGAACCGCATCCGCTGTTTGCCTCCTTCATCGGGGCGGCGCTGGAGCAGAGCCGGCTGGTGTAGCGTTTGATCAATTGATTGCTCTGCGGCCCAGCACCCCCGATTATGCGGCCATGGGGTTGTCGCAAACTCGGCAGCAGCGGCTCAGCCAGCGTGCTATTTTCGGCAGAGGGCGGCGATGTCGCGTCCGGCGTGCGGCGGGGCGCGATCCGGTTGACCTGTCGGGTTGCCGGTCGCATGGTCGGGGCCGAGGAATTTGAATGAAAGCCGAGCCGGACACCAACTCTGTCGTCGCCATCGGCAAGGCGCGATTCGGCAATCGGCTGCCGCTTGCGTTGATCGCGGGGCCGTGCGCGCTGGAGAGCCGGGCGCATGCGTTGGAGATGGCGAGCGCGCTGAAGGAGATCGCGGCGCGGCGCAAGATCCCTTTCGTTTACAAAACCTCCTTCGACAAGGCCAATCGCACCAGTGCCAAGAGCGCGCGCGGGCTCGGGCTCAATCAATCGCTGGAGATTTTTGCGGAGATTCGCCAGCGCCTGAAAGTGCCTGTGCTCACCGACGTGCATGAGCCCGCGCAATGCGCTCCGGTGGCCGAAGCGGTCGATGTACTGCAAATCCCAGCCTTCCTTTGCCGGCAGACCGATCTGTTGGTGGCCGCGGCCAAGACAGGGCGCCCCATCAACGTCAAGAAGGGGCAGTTTCTCGCGCCATGGGACATGAAGCACGTGGTGGCAAAAATTACCGGCGCTGGGAATCGCAACGTGCTCGTGACCGAGCGCGGCGCCTCGTTCGGTTACAACACGCTGGTGTCGGACATGCGGGCGCTGCCGATCCTCGCGCGCGAGACCGGCGCGCCGGTGATCTTCGACGCCACGCATTCGGTGCAACAACCGGGGGGCAAAGGCACTTCCTCAGGCGGTGAGCGAGAGTTCGTGCCGGTGCTGGCGCGGGCCGCGGTGGCGGTCGGGGTTGCGGGGGTGTTCATCGAGACGCATCAGGACCCGGACAAGGCGCCGTCCGACGGACCAAACATGATTGCGCTCAAAGATATGGAGAGACTTGTTCGCATATTGCAGGAGTTCGACCGGATCGCGAAAATAAAGGATTAAGCTGCAGCCGGGTGTTGCCAATGCTTGTGGGCTGGGGCGGCGACCGGCAGGTTCGTACCGGGCAGTAGCGGGGCTTTCGGCACTTAAAGCAAACCCTCGGCCCGGACAATTTCTGTCCGAACCACTCCGGTTCGGCTCACGCCGTTTTCCAATGTTTCAATCCTCACATTCCGGCAAAGCAAAGCGACCGACGCAGGCTGCTGTTATGTTGCGCCTCGGAAACCCGTGAGCTTGTCATCCCGCACCTTCTGAAAATCGTCGGCCTCGTTGTTTTCGCGCAGACGCTGTTCACGCGCGCGGTCGATCCCGTCATTCCCATGATTGCCCTCGATCTGGCGATCGGGATGCAGACGGCGGCGCTGCTCTCCACCGCCTTCACATTTCCCTATGCTTTGGTGCAGCCGGTGCTCGGCGTGAGCGGCGATTTTTTAGGCAAGACCCGGGTCATGAACGCCTGCGCGTTCGTGGTGGCGATTTCGTCACTGGTGTGCGCCTTCGCCGACAGTTTTACATTGCTGGTGGCCATGCGCGTCGTGGCGGGGCTCGTGGCCGGCGGTGTGTTCCCGGTCGCCATGGCGCTGATTGGCGATCTCGTGCCGATCGAGAAGCGGCAGGTGGCAATCGCGCGGTTGCTCGGGGTGGCGCTCACGGCCAATGTGCTCGGCGCCTCGATCGCCGGCGTGATCGGCGATATGTTCGGTTGGCGCGGGGTGTTTTTGGTCCTCGGGCTGTTCGCGCTCGGGGCAGCGGTCGTCGCTTTCCTGGCCATGCGGCGCCGCGAAATGCCGCCCCCGCAGCGATTCAACCTCGCTGCGGTGGTCGCCAACTTCCGCAGCATCTTCGCCGACCCGCGGGCCAAGGTGTGCTTCTCGGCGGTGTTTCTCGAGGCGGTGTTCATTCACGGGCTGTTTCCGTTCGTGGGGCTGCTTTTGCTCGGCATCGGCGAGACGCGAGCGTCGATCGCCGGCCTGCTCATCGCCTGCTTTGCCATCGGCGGCGTGGTCTATTCGCTCACAGTGCCCTACGTGATCGGCCGCGTGGCAGAACGCTACCTGATGCTGGGGGGCGGCAGCATCGCAGCCGCGGCGCTGGCGCTCATTGCGATGCATTTTCCCTGGCAGGCGCAGGTGGCGATCTTTCTCGGGTTCGGGCTGGGGTTCTATCTATTGCACGGCTGCATCCAGCTCCATGTCACCGATCTTTCGCATACTGCGCGCGGCGCAGCGGCATCCCTGCATTCGTCGAGCTTCTATCTCGGGCAGGCCGTGGGGCCGATCGTGTACGGGGTCGGCTTCAGCCACGGCTATCCGGACGCAACGCTGTTTGCAGGGGTGCTGGTATTGCTGGGTGTGGGCGCAATGTGCGCGCGATTGCTGCCGGCCGGCCGCCGACCTCGCAATCCAGTGGCGTAGGTCCGTTGCGGAATACCGGCTCCCACGAGATATGCGCTAACCCCGGCCGCGGTAGGGAGCGACACCCTGCTCCGGCACCCAGACGCCGCGCGGCAGGCGGCCGGCTTGCCAAAACACATCAATGGGGATGCCGCCGCGGGGATACCAGTAGCCTCCGATGCGCAGCCATTTGGGTTTCAGCAAGCCATAGATCCGCTTGCCGATGGCCACCGTGCAGTCCTCGTGAAAGCCTCCGACGTTGCGGAAGCTGCCAAGGTACAGTTTGAGCGACTTCGACTCCAGCAGCCAGCGGCCGGGCACGTAGTCGATCACAAGATGCGCGAAATCGGGCTGGCCCGTGATCGGGCACAGGGTGGTGAATTCGGGCGCGGTGAAACGGGCGAGGTAGTCGGTGTCGCGGTGGGGATTGGGAACGCGGTCCAGCACCGCCTTATCCGGCGATGCGGGGATAGGGCTCGGGCGGCCGAGCAGCCGGACTTTTGGCTTTGGGGTGCGCATGCCGCCTCTCTAACGCGATTTCGGGTCGGCGAGGAAGTCGGCAAGCGCCCGGCGTTCGGCGGTGTCCGGCATGGGCCGCGAGGTCATCCACATGCCCGGAAACATCGCCTCAGGATCACGCAAGAATTGATCGAGCAGCCGTCGGTTCCACACGAGGCCCGAGGCGCGCGCGGCCCGGAGAACAGGCGAATAGTCGAAGTTCGGGTCTCCGGCCACGCCGCGTTCGATCAGGCCAAAGAGGTTGGGACCGGCCATGGGCGGCGACGCGGGGTCGAGCGCGTGACAGGCGCGGCTCGGTTCGAACAGCCGCTGTCCGAGGTCGTCGGCCGATGCGGGCGCGCCATCAAGGACAGCCGTGGCCCACAGAGCCCCTGCGCCGAATAGAAACCTGCGCGCGCCGGCGCCGCTCATGCCGGTGGAAGGGTCTCGACCACGACGAGGCGATTGGTGCCGGATTCCCCGCCCCAGGCTTCGCCCGGGCGACCGTCCATCTGGCGGACATTGGCGTTCGGCATGTTGCTCGGAAACGAGGTGAATTTTTCGGTCGCCGGGTCGAAGCGCACGATCGCATTGGCCGCAAAGTCGGTGAGCCAGACGATATCCTTCTCGTCCACATAGACCGAGTAGCAGCGCGGCCGCTCGCCGGGCAGCTTCCAGGTGCGCCACGATCCGTTCGCGGGATCGTGCATGGAGACGTTGCCGCTGTTCCACTCGCTGACCCAGAGCCTGCCCTTGGAGTCCGACCACACGCGGCGGGCGCCCTGGTTCTTGGTCGGCGGTTCGACGATCATGGTCCTGCCGGTGGCAAGGTCGATCTTGCCGATGAAGTTGCCGGCGAGCGAAGCGTACCAGACATCTCCGGCCGGCGTGCAGGTGATGCCATAGGGTCCGCGGCCGCGCGGCGCCTCGAAAACGGCCATGTCCCCGGTCTTGGGATCGAGGCGGCCGTAGATTCCGGTCTGGCCGGTGAACCAGTAGATGCCGCGCTTGTCGAATACGCCGGTGTTGAGATTGGCGTATCCTTGGGAGGCGGGAAGCTTGAACAACCGGACCGTGTGATCCTTCAGGTCGAGGCGGGCGATGGCGTTCTGGCCGCCTTCGGTGATCCACAGCGCGTTGTCGGGCCCGAGCACCACACCGTGCGGCGCAGCGCCGCTGCCAAGGCTCACCAGCTTGTAGGAGCCGTCGCGCGGATCGAGACGGCCCATCATGCCGTTTTGCTGTCCGCAGAACCAGATCGCGCCGTCCGGGGCGGCGGTGACGTCGCGCGAACGCATTCCGGCGGCAACGGGGAAATAGCGCACACGGAATGCGCCTTCGCTCGCGCGGGCGGCGCCGCGAAGCAGGGCAGGGGCGGCGAATGCGCCGGCGGCGGCGCTTGCGGTGAGACAAAATCGGCGGCGGTCCATGGTCCCCTCCAGATCTATAAAGTCAGCATTCAGGACAACGATGGCGAAATTGGCGCACATCCCCGCAGGTTGGAACACCGCGAAATCGGCTTCATTCACGCTGTTGCAAGACTGCCCCTTTGCGACTTGCGGCAGGCAGTATATGAGGCATCGCTGAAAGCCAGATCCATGACCGCCATCATCGACATCATCGGACGTGAAATTCTTGACAGCCGCGGCAACCCCACGGTCGAGGTCGAGGTGCTCTTGGCCGACGGCTCGCGAGGCCGCGCCGCGGTGCCCTCAGGGGCATCCACAGGCGCGCACGAGGCCCTCGAACTCCGCGACGGCGACCGACGACGCTACCTCGGAAGGGGCGTGCGCAAGGCCGTGGAGGCGATCGAGGGGGAGATTTTCGACGCGATCGCCGGGCTGGAAGCGGAGGCGCAGGCCAAAATCGACGAAACGTTGATTGCGCTCGACGGCACGTCAAACAAAGGCCGCCTCGGGGCCAATGCCATTCTCGGGGTATCGCTTGCAGTGGCCAAGGCTGCGGCGAACGCCAATCGCATGCCGCTATATCGATATGTCGGCGGCACCTCGGCGCGGGTTCTGCCGGTGCCGATGATGAACATCGTCAATGGCGGCGTCCATGCAGATAACCCGATCGACTTCCAGGAGTTCATGGTGATGCCGATCGGCTCGCCGACGCTTGCGGAAGCGCTGCGCATGGGCGCGGAGATTTTTCACACGCTGCGTGCCTCGCTCAAGGCGGCGGGCCACAGCACCAATGTGGGCGATGAGGGCGGTTTCGCGCCCAATCTGGCCTCGGCCGACGCGGCGCTCGATGTCGTCGTCGATGCCATCAGCAAAGCCGGTTATGCGCTCGGCAAGGATGCGGTGCTGGCGCTGGACTGCGCGGCAAGCGAATTTTTCAAGAACGGCGTTTATCATTACCAGGGAGAAGGAAAAGACCGCTCGAGCAAGGAGCAAGCGGAGTATCTCGCCGGCCTTGTTTCTCGCTATCCGATCGTGTCGATCGAGGACGGCATGGCGGAGGACGACTGGGAAGGGTGGCAAATGCTGACCGAGCTGCTCGGGAAAAAATGCCAACTCGTGGGCGATGATCTGTTCGTGACCAATGTCAACCGCCTGAACGAAGGCATCAAGAGAGGCGTGGCGAATTCCATCCTCATCAAAGTCAATCAGATCGGCACGCTGACCGAAACGCTGGCGGCAGTGGAAATGGCCCACAAAGCGGGCTACACGGCGGTGATGTCGCATCGATCCGGCGAGACCGAGGATGCCACCATCGCCGATCTCGCCGTGGCCACCAATTGCGGGCAGATCAAAACCGGCTCGCTATCGCGCTCCGACCGCACGGCCAAATACAACCAGCTCCTGCGTATCGAAGAAGATCTCGGCACGCAGGCAAGATACGCCGGGCGCGCCGTGTTGCGGGCGCTGGCTTGAAATTCAACGCCGCATTAAAGGCGCGTTAACCCGACAAACCGCATGGTCCTGCGATGGTCTCTCGCCGGCGGCTGCATACGTTTCTCACCGCAGTCGGGCTCTACGCCGGAGCCTTCCTTCTGATCGGCTATTTTGCCGTCAACGCCTATACCGGCAACCGCGGCCTGCGGGCGCAGCAGGACCTCGACCAGGAATTTGCCGAACTCTCGCGCGAGCTCGAACGGCTCAAAGCGGAACGCGCGTACTGGCAGCAGCGGGTCGAACTGTTGAAGTCGGAGAGCATCGATCCGGACATGCTGGATGAACGTGCGCGCGCCGTTAACAATTACCTCGATCCGCATGAAATTACGCTGATGCTGCGGCGCCCCTGACCCGGGTGCGACACCCTTGCGCTTCCGGATGTTGATTTTTACGTGTCAATGCAAGCGCTTATGTCGCATCATAGATGTGTGAGTGCGCCGGCGCGTCTGCTTCCGCTCACAAGCGTTTTCCGCTATTGAGCTTTTCGGCGTCGACCCGCCGCTTTCCGTCCGAGGAGAACCATGGTTGCCAAAGAACAGGCACCGAAGGCCGCACGCCCCCCAACCCGAGAAGGAACCGTGGCCGCACAGGTTCCGTCCTTGAGCAAGGAGCAGGAGCTGTTCGCCTATCGCGAAATGCTTCTGATCCGGCGGTTCGAGGAGAAGGCGGGCCAGATGTACGGCATGGGCCTCATCGGCGGCTTCTGCCACCTCTACATCGGCCAGGAAGCCGTGGTGGTCGGCATGGAAATGATCCGTCGGCCGAACGACCAGGTGATCACCGGATATCGCGACCACGGCCACATGCTGGCTTGCGGCATGGATCCAAAGTTCGTCATGGCGGAGCTCACCGGCCGCGCCCACGGCTATTCCAAGGGCAAGGGCGGCTCGATGCACATGTTCTCAATCGAGAAAAATTTCTATGGCGGGCACGGTATCGTCGGCGCCATGGTGCCGCTCGGCACGGGGCTTGCCTTCGCCAACAAGTACCGCGGCAACAACAATATCTCGTTCACCTATTTCGGCGACGGGGCGGCCAATCAGGGGCAGGTCTATGAGTCCTTCAACATGGCCAAGCTGTGGAAGCTTCCGGTCGTCTACGTGATCGAGAACAACCAATACGGCATGGGCACGTCGCTGGCGCGCGCCTCGGCCACCACCAATCTCTCGCAGCGCGGCGCCTCGTTCGACATTCCGGGCGAGCAGGTGGACGGAATGGACGTGCGCGCGGTGAAGGCCGCCGGCGAACGCGCCGTCAAATGGTGCAGCGAGGGTCGGGGGCCGATCATCCTGGAGATGCTCACCTACCGGTACCGCGGACATTCCATGTCGGATCCGGCAAAGTACCGGACGCGCGAGGAGGTGGAGAAAGTCCGCACCGAGCACGACCCCATCGAACAGTCGCGCAAGCGGATCTTGGCCATGAAATGGGCGAGCGAAGAGCAGTTGAAAAAGATCGAAGCCGAGTTGCGAAGCATCGTCAACGAGGCCGCCGAGTTCGCGATCCATGATCCGGAGCCGGATCCGTCCGAGCTTTACACCGATGTGTACGCGGAGGCGGTGCGCTGATATGGGTGCGGTGGCAACCTTCGTTGCGGTGCTTGCGTTGGTCGGCGCGGCCGCAAGCTGGATCGCCGGCATGGTCTATTACCTGCGCACGCTGCAATCCATCTCCGGCGCACGGGCGGGCCGGTTGCGTTGGTATGCCGTCGTCGCCTGGCCGTTCGTCCTGAAGCGACTGTCAGGGGGTGCGGCTGAGAACGCCATGAAAGTCAATAAGGCGCTGGTTGCGTTCATTACCTGCATCATGATCGCCATCGCCGCGATCTCGGTGGCAACGAACCTGTCGCGCATTTCCCGCTAGGGCTGCTTCTCCATGCCAATTCAAGTGCTTATGCCCGCGCTTTCGCCGACGATGGAAAAAGGCAACTTGGCAAAGTGGTTCAAGGCCGAGGGCGATCGCGTGAAGGCGGGCGACGTCATTGCCGAAATCGAAACCGACAAGGCCACGATGGAAGTGGAGGCCGTGGACGAGGGCACTCTGGGCAAGATTCTGGTGCCGGAAGGCACGCCCGATGTGGCGGTGAACACGCCGATCGCAGTGATCCTCAGCGAAGGAGAAGATGCATCCGTGCTCAAGGACGGCGGCGGCGCAGCCACGCAACGTTCAGCCGCACCGTCGGCGCACGACAAACGGCCGACGTCGGCCCAGCCCGCCGCTGAGGCTGAGCCGCAACGGCGGCCGCCGGCGGAACCGAAGGCCGCACCTGCCGCGCCGGCCAAGCCGACGACGCTCGCAGAGCCGGACGTGCCGCCGGGCACCGAAACGGTGACGATGACCGTGCGCGAGGCGCTGCGCGACGCCATGGCGGAGGAGATGCGGCGCGACGAGCGCGTATTCGTCATCGGCGAGGAAGTCGCAGAGTATCAAGGGGCCTACAAGGTCACGCAGGGGCTTTTGCAGGAATTCGGACCGCGGCGCGTGGTGGATACGCCCATTACCGAGCAGGGGTTCGCCGGCCTCGGCGTGGGTGCGGCGTTTGTCGGACTGCGGCCGATCGTCGAATTCATGACGTTCAATTTCGCCATGCAGGCGATTGACCAAATCATCAATTCGGCGGCGAAGACGCTGTACATGTCTGGCGGAAAAATTGGCGTGCCCATCGTGTTCCGCGGGCCGAACGGTCCTGCGGCGCGCGTGGCGGCGCAGCACAGCCAGGATTTTTCCGCCTGGTATTCGCATATTCCGGGGCTCAAAGTGATTGCGCCCTATACGGCCGCGGACGCAAAAGGGTTGCTGAAAGCGGCGATCCGCGATCCCAATCCCGTGATCTTTCTCGAGAACGAGATCCTCTACGGGCACAGCTTCCCGGTGCCGAAACTTCCCGATTATGTGGTGCCGATCGGCAAGGCCAAGGTCGCGCGGCCGGGCCGCGATGTCACCATCGTCGCGTTTTCGATCGGCATGACTTATGCCCTGAAGGCGGCGGAGGAGCTTGCGGGTCTCGGGATCGAGGCGGAAGTGATCGACCTCCGCACGCTGCGGCCCATGGACAGCGCCACCATCGTTGAATCCGTCAAGAAGACCAACCGCATCGTCACGGTCGAGGAAGGTTGGCCACAGTCCGGCGTAGGTGCAGAGATTGCCGCACGCGTGGTCGCAGAAGCCTTCGATTGGCTCGATGCGCCGCCCACGCGCGTGACCGGCAAGGACGTGCCGATGCCCTATGCCGCCAATCTTGAGAAGCTTGCGCTGCCTTCGGTGACCGAAGTGGTCGAGGCGGCGAGAGCGGTGTGTTACCGGTAACCGGAGCCGCTCCGCTGAGGGCGGCGAAGTGGTGACAATCATGAGCATGAGAGACCCCGAGAATCCGTTTCCGGTGTTCGACGCGCTGCATATTCCGCCGGCGGCGCTGGAGCAGGGCGGCACAGAGGTGGTGCGCGCCGTGGTCATCGACGGCGATCTGCATGTCTCGCTGCGCCGCGCCTTCGACGACGTGGAGACCTGGGGCGTACTGCTCGCCGATGTGGCGCGGCACATCGCCAGCCTCTACGCGCGCGAGGACAATCGGAGCGAAGAGGAAATCCTGGAAGCCGTTTGCGCGGCATTCGAGGCGGAACTGGAACAGCCGAGCCCGCCGAGCACGTCGAGCGTCATCAGTTGAGCCATGCCGATCGAGATCCGCATGCCGGCGCTCTCGCCCACCATGGAGAAGGGCAATCTTGCGCGCTGGTTCAAGAAAGAGGGCGATCGGGTCAGGCCCGGTGAAGTGATCGCCGAGATCGAGACCGACAAGGCCACGATGGAATACGAAGCAGCGGACGAAGGTACGCTGGCGAAAATCGTGGTGCCGGAAGGCACCCCTGATGTACCGGTCAACCAGGTGATTGCGGTTCTGGCCGAGGAGGGCGAGGACATCAAGGCGGCGGCAACTTTGCCGGGCCGCGCTGCGGCCGCGAAGCCGCAAGTTGCCCCATCGCCGAAGCCGCTGGCTGCATCGGCCGCGCCGCCCCAGGCCGCCGTGCTTCAGCTTCAGCCGAGGGGAACGCCGGCACCCGCCGCTGGCTCCGGATCAGGGGCGAAGCGTGCGTTTGCCTCGCCCTTGGCGCGACGTCTTGCAAGGGATGCCGGGATCGACGTTGCCCGGATTGCCGGCTCAGGGCCGCACGGGCGCGTGATCGCGCGCGATGTGGAAGCAGCGCGGGCGGGCGCCCCGCTTCGCGCGGCGGCTGCCCCGGCCGCGGCACCGGCGCAGGCTCCTTCCGACGACAAGATCCGTGCGCTGTTCGAGCCTGGCAGCTACGAGGTCGTACCGCATGACACCATGCGCAAGGTGATTGCGCAGCGGCTCACGCTCGCCAAGCAGACCATCCCGCACTACTACCTCACGATCGAGTGCGATATCGGCCGGCTGCTGGCGGCGCGTGAAGAAATCAATGCCGCAGCGCCGAAGGCGGACGGCGCCCCAGCCTACAAGGTCTCCGTGAACGATTTTGTCATCAAGGCGCTGGCGCTCGCGCTGCAGAAGGTGCCGGACGCCAATGTGACTTGGACCGAGTCCGCTATGCTGCGCCACCGGCATTCCGACATCGGCGTGGCGGTGGCGATCCAGGGCGGGCTGATCACGCCTGTGGTGCGCAAGGCGGAGCTGAAGTCGTTGTCGGCGATCTCCAGCGAGATGAAGGATTTTGCCGCGCGCGCCCGCGCCCGCAAGCTCAAGCCGGAGGAATATCAAGGCGGGTCGGCAGCGGTGTCGAATCTCGGGATGTACGGGATTGCGAATTTCGCCGCAGTGATCAATCCGCCGCACGCGCTGATTCTTGCGGTCGGGGCCGGCGAGGAACGCGCGGTGGCGCGCAACGGCAGGATCGAGGCCGCCACGATGATGACGGTGACGCTCTCCGCGGACCATCGCGCGGTGGATGGCGCGGTCGGGGCGGAGCTTTTGCGCGCGTTCAAGGCACTGGTGGAGAACCCGGTGATGATGGTGGTGTAACCTGTACGATAAGGCGCCGCGCGAAATCGCGGCAAAGGGAGGATCAATGAGCAAAGAACGCAAGTCCAACGGATTGACCCGGCGTGCAATTCTGAACGGCGGCGCCGTGCTCGGCGGCGCTCTCGTCCTGCCGGGGGTGGCGCGCGCGCAAGATCGGTTTCCGAGCCGCACCATCCGCATCATCGTCCCGTTCCCGGCAGGGGCCACGACCGACATGCTGGCGCGGCTGTTCGCCCATCGCATGAACGAGAGCATGGGGCAGACCGTGGTGGTGGAGAACATCGGCGGTGCCGGCGGGTCGTTGGGAGCGGACCAGGTGGCGAAAGCGGCACCAGACGGGCACACGCTCTTGTTCGGCAACATCACGTTCACGACCACCACGGCATCGCTGATGTATGCGAACAAGGCTCGGCATACGTTCGATGATTTCGTGCCGGTGTCGGTCGGCGCCTACGTTCCGTTCTGGTTCCTGTCACACCCCTCGGTGCCGGCGAACAACCTCAAGGAGTTCGTGGAATACGCCAGAAAGTCCCCGAAGCCGCTGCTTTACGGTTCGACCGGGCCGGGCAGCATCATGAACCTGTGCGGCGAGGTGCTCAAACGCGACGCCGGCATCAAGATGGACCACGTGCCGTTCCGCGGCGCAGCGCCGCTGGTGACGGAGCTATTGGCCGGCCGGCTGCATTTCGGCGGCGATCAATTGTCGAGCTCGCTGCAGCACGTACGGGCCGGTGCGCTCAAGGCGCTGGCAGTGGCCACGAAGTCGGCCGCCATGCCGCAGGTTCCGACCGCGCGCGAAATGGGGTTCCCCAATCTCGAACTGCAGGGCTGGAACGGGTTTTTGGCGCCCAAGGGCACGCCCGACGCCGTTGTGGCGCGTTTGCAGAAGGAGATCGCCGCGGCGGCTAAACACCCGGACGTGCAGAAGCGCATGGCCGAGGTCGGCGCCGAACCTTCGGGCTCCACGCAGGAAGAAATGCGTAACATGTTGCGCGACCAGATCGCCCGGGTGCGGCCGATCATTGCCGAATTGAAGCTGGTTCCCGAGTAAGGGATCCGATTGCAGCGGCGCGACCGACGGTTCTGGAACTCTGTGGACCGAGCGGGTGCGGGGGTTGTATCGGATGAGGCGCGGTCTGTGCTGATCTTACCGGTCAGTGCGGAGCCGCGTGCTCACGTTGCAAGATTCCATTCGCCCGGGGACATCGGCACCGCCTGTTGCGAGTGATCAATCATGAACGATTCGGGCGATCGGGAAAGCAGGTTGCGGACAGCGCTCATCACCTACTTCCCCATGTTCATCGCGACCCTGTCGCTGTGCACGGCGATCTTCAACGGCTATCTCAACATGAGGTTCGTCGATCTCATTCAACGCAATCTCGGCCGCGCCGAATACATGCGAACCTGCAAGGAAATCATCGAGGCCTATTTTCAGGTGAAGTTTCGCGCCGGCGTGATCAATGCCAGCGCCGCGCGCAACGCCGATGCCGCCACGCTCGCGCGGGACGAGATGGACGGCGCCAATGCGGTGAACAAGTTCGCGGCGCTCGGTACCTATCTTGCCAATCTGCGGGACGAGGACATCCGCAGGCAATACACCGCGCTGTCGGGTGAGCTCGGCAAGGCCATCGCCCGCGCCAAGCAGGCGACCCCGGGCGATGTGGGCGGGCTGTTTACGGCCGCCGATGCGATGTTCGCCAGGCTCAACAACGATTGCGTGAAATCGGCACAGGACGCCATGTGACGCGCACCACTCTCAGCCGCTGGCCGTGGATGACGATGCTGCTCGCGGTTGCGATGGCCGTCAGCCCGTTCGGCTTGGAACTTATTTATGGCGCCTTCGCTTCGTCGGAGGCGATCACCCGAGACATCAGCCGCTTTTTACTCTGGATCGTCGGTGCGATCGTGGCGGCGACAATCATGCTGGAATGGCTGTTGCGCCGGTGGCTAACAAAACGTCGTCGTGCTTGATCGGCGACCTCACTTTGTGGGAAACGATGGTCGGGCCGAACGGCCCGTGAGCAGCGGACAAGCGGAGAGCGGAGAGGCGCGTGGCTGATACGTCCTTTGATGTCATCATTATCGGTTCGGGTCCGGGCGGCTATGTGACGGCGATCCGCGCGGCGCAGCTCGGGTTCAAGACCGCGGTTGTCGAGCGCGATTACCTCGGCGGCATCTGCACCAACTGGGGTTGCATCCCGACCAAGGCGCTGCTGCGCTCGGCGGACGTGTATCATCTGTTGCAGCACGCCAAAGATTTCGGGCTTGCGGCGGAGAAGGTGTCGTTCGATGCCGGTGCCGTGGTGCAACGCTCGCGCGGCGTTGCCAAAAGATTGTCCGACGGCATTGCGTTCCTGTTCCGCAAGAACAAGGTCTCACTGATCTGGGGCGAGGCGATGATCGAGGCGCCGGGCAAGGTGACGGTGAAACCGTCGAAAAGCCAGGCGGCGAAAGACGCGCTCGGGCCGGGTTCGTACGCGGCCAAGCACATCATTCTGGCGACGGGGGCGCGGCCGCGCGTGCTGCCGGGGCTCGAGCCCGACAAAAAACTGGTGTGGACTTATTTCGAGGCCATGGCGCCGGATCGGATGCCGAAGTCGCTCTTGGTGATCGGATCCGGCGCGATCGGCATCGAATTCGCCTCGTTCTATCGGACGCTCGGCGCCGAGGTGACGGTGGTGGAAATTTTGCCGCAGATTCTTCCGGCGGAGGACGCGGAGATCGCGGCCTTTGCGCGCAGGGCGTTCGAAAAGCAAGGCATCAAGATCTACACCGGCGCCAAGGTGACCAAGCTTGACAAGAAGGCAGACAGTGTCACCGCCACCATCGACGACGGCAAGGGCGGCACGCAGACGCTCACGGTCGAGCGCGTCATTTCAGCAGTCGGCGTGGCGGGCAATGTCGAAAATCTCGGTCTGGAGAAACTCGGGGTGAAAACCGAGCGCGGGGCAATTGTGGTGGATCAATTCAACCGCACCAACGTGCCCGGCATCTATGCGATCGGTGATGTGGCAGGGCCGCCGCTGCTCGCGCACAAGGCGGAGCACGAGGGGGTGATCTGTATCGAGGCGATCAAGGGGCTGAATCCGCATCCCATGGACAAACGGCTCATCCCGGGCTGCACCTATTGTTCACCGCAAATCGCCTCGGTGGGGCTCACCGAGGCTGCCGCGAAGGAGCAGAAGATCGAGGCGCGGGTCGGAAAGTTTCCGTTCATCGGCAACGGCAAGGCGATCGCGCTGGGCGAGGATCAGGGGCTGACCAAAGTCATTTTCGACAAGAAGACCGGGCAATTGCTCGGCGCGCACATGATCGGCGCCGAGGTGACCGAACTGATCCAGGGCTTCGTGGTGGCGATGAATCTGGAGACCACCGAGGAAGAGCTGATGCACACGGTGTTCCCGCATCCGACCATTTCGGAGACGATGAAGGAGGCGGTGCTCGACGCCTATGGCCGGGCGCTGAACATCTGAATTTTCCGCGGCTTGCGCGAAGGCCGGCGGCTGCGTAAGTAATGGGCAGCCGCCGATGACCGTCGTTTACGATAGCGTGAACCGCCCGCGCCACCCGGAGAAGGCGCATCGGCCCGATATGCCGTCGCCGAAGAAGCCGGAGTGGATCCGCGTGAGGGCGCCGGTGTCGGCAGGATTCTTCGCCACCCAGAAGATCGTGCGCGAACATCGGCTGCATACGGTGTGCGAGGAGGCCGGGTGCCCCAACATCGGCGAATGCTGGGAGAAGAAGCACGCCACCTTCATGATCCTGGGCGACACCTGCACGCGGGCATGCGCGTTCTGCAACGTCAAGACCGGGTTGCCGGGGCCGCTCGATCCGCACGAGCCGGAGCATGTGGCGATCGCGACGGAGAAGCTCGGGCTTGCGCACGTGGTTGTCACCTCGGTCGATCGCGACGATCTCGCGGATGGCGGGGCCGGGCATTTTGCCGCGACAATCCGCGCCATTCGTGCGCGCTGCCGCAACACCACGATCGAAGTGCTCACGCCGGACTTTTTGCGCAAGGACGGCGCGATCGAGACCGTGGTTGCCGCCAAGCCGGACGTGTTCAACCACAATCTCGAAACCGTGCCGTCGCTGTATCTAACGGTGCGGCCGGGCGCGCGCTATTTTGCCTCGCTCAGGCTGTTGCAGCGGGTGAAAGAGCTCGATCCGACCATGTTCACCAAATCCGGGATCATGGTGGGGCTTGGCGAAGCGCGCAACGAAGTGCTGCAAGTCATGGACGATTTGCGCAGCGCGGGGGTCGATTTTTTGACCATCGGCCAATACCTGCAGCCAACGTTGAAACATCACCCGGTGATCCGCTTCGTGCCGCCGGAGGAATTTGAAAGCTTCAAGAGCATTGCCTATGCGAAAGGTTTTCTCATGGTCTCGGCCAGCCCGCTCACGCGCTCCTCGCACCATGCAGGCGAGGATTTTGCCCGCCTGAAGGCCGCGCGCCTGCGGGGCGCGGCCGGCTGACATGCCGCAATTCTCGACCAAGCGGCGGGTGCGGCACGCGGCCGGCGACATGTTCGACCTGGTCGCCGACGTGGAGCGGTATCCGGAATTCGTGCCGCTGTGCGCGGCGCTCAAAGTGCGCAGCCGGGAAAAGACGGGGGAGGGGTGCGAAATCATCGTTGCCGATATGACAGTCGCCTACAAGCTGATCCGCGAAACTTTCCGCAGCCGGGTCACGCTCGACCGTCCAAATCTTCAGATATTGGTCGAATACGTAGACGGTCCGTTTCAACACATGGAGAACCGCTGGAGCTTTCATCCCATCAGCGATCACGCATGTGAGGTCGAGTTCTACATCGACTATGAGTTCAGAAGCCGCGTGCTCGGGGCCCTGATGGGCGCAATGTTCGACGCCGCGTTCCGCCGGTTTGCGGCGGCGTTCGAGCGGCGCGCCGATCTCGTCTATGCGCAGAAGGTGGGTTGATCACCGAAGGTGCTTACCGCTGCGCGCGGATTTGCCCTGAGCGGCCACTTCCCGGAGCATGGCGAGGGCCTCCAGCACGGAACGCCGGCGCACCTTGTTGCGGCCGATGTTTCCCAAGCGCAACTCACGGTGAAGAATGGCCCCGTTGCGTGCAGCGGCGGCGATGTAAACAAGGCCCACGGGTTTTTGTCGCGAACCTCCGCTCGGGCCGGCGATGCCGGTGATGGCAACGCTGACATCGGCCGCGGAGTGTCGCAGAGCCCCTTGGGCCATGGCGCGCGCGGTCTGGCGGCTGACGGCACCGAACGTTTTCAAGATCGAAAGGGGGACGCCCAGCATCTCATACTTGGCTTCGTTGGAATAAGTCACGAAGCCGCGCTCGACCACGTCGGAGCTTCCGGGAACTTCGGTGAGCATTGCCGTAAGCAAACCGCCGGTGCAGGATTCGGCGGCGGCGACCTTCAACTTGCGCGCTCTTAAGCGCGCCAGCAAAGCGCGGGCGGCTCTCCGCATACGCTGATCCGAAATCACCATGTCCAGGGCAACCGGATGGTGGCCGTGGCAAAGGCGGCGATACCCTCGCCGCGGCCGATAAAGCCGAGCTTTTCGGTGCTGCTCCCCTTCACCGCGACGCGCTCCACCGCAATATCGAGGATGGCGGCGATGCGCTGACGAATCGCATTGCGGTGCGGGTGCAGACGCGGGGCCTCGCAAATGATCGTCACATCGAGATGCGCGATGCGGCCGCCGCGGGC
Source organism: Xanthobacteraceae bacterium (assembly GCA_035574295.1). Taxonomy (GTDB): domain Bacteria; phylum Pseudomonadota; class Alphaproteobacteria; order Rhizobiales; family Xanthobacteraceae; genus PNAI01. The sequence continues at coordinate 23,085 of DATLYX010000071.1, read as the reverse complement.
GCGAACGCGTTCGGCGGCGAAGCGGAGGAATTGTTCGGAGGCGGCGCCGCGCCAGCGGGGATCGCTGGGCGCAAAATGCGCGCCGATGTCGCCGTCGGTGAGAGCGCCGAGGATGGCATCGACCAGGGCGTGGATGACGACGTCGCCGTCGGAATGGCTGACGGTGCCGCGCTCGTGCGGAATGCGGACGCCGCCGAGCATCACATGATCGCCGTCGCCGAACGGGTGAACGTCAAACCCGGTTCCGACGCGCAAGTCGGCAAGACTCGCCAGCCGGCGCTCCTCGGCGCGGGCAAAATCCTCCTCGGTGGTGAGTTTTGTATTGGTCGCTTCGCCGGGGAAGACCGCGACCTTCAGACCCGCCCATTCGGCGAGAGCCGCATCGTCGGGAAAATCCTCGCGGCCGGCAGCGGCGGCGCGGCGGTGCGCTTCAAGCAGAGGCGCGTAGGCAAAGGCCTGCGGCGTCTGGATGCTGCGCAAGCGCGCGCGGTCGTGGGTGGCGATGACAAAACCGTCGTCATCGATGCTCTTGACGGTGTCAGCGATCTCGACGGCCGGCACGGCGGCGCCGGTTTTTTGGCAGGCGGCGATGGCGCGCGAAACCAAAGACGCGGTACAGAACGGCCGCGCGCAATCGTGCACCAAAACGATGTCGGGCTGCGCCCGCGCGAGCGCTTCAAGGCCTGCGTGCACGGACGCCTGCCGCGTGGTGCCGCCGAACACCGGGGGCATCAGCCGCAGGCCTTTGGTCGCGTTTTCGTACTCAACCCTGTGGTCGGGATGGATCACGGGCAGAACGGCATTGACCTCCCCATGCCAGGCCATCAGGGCCAGGCTCGTGCGGATGACCGGCTCGCCGCCGATGTTGCGATATTGCTTCGGCACGCCGCCGCCGGCGCGGATACCGCGCCCGGCTGCCACCACCACTGCCGCGACCGAAGGTGCCATGGCTCTGCTTGGCCTTTGAAAACGCAAGGGATGTAGCGCGTCGGGACGGACGGGCAAATCGATTTCCTGGTCGTTTTCCTGGCCTCACAAAATGTTGCAGCGCAACACTTGCAAAACATCCGTCTTTGATTAAACTGTGTGCATTTATAACGTAGCCTAAAAATTAGGCAAACAAGTGTGAGCGCGACCTATCATTCGAGGCTTCAGGGTCCTCTCTGCGTTGGTGAGGTGCGGTTGCCCAATCGCGTCTTTCTGGCGCCCATGGCGGGGATCACGGATGCGCCGTTTCGGCGGTTGGTGGCTGAGCTGGGTGCGGGGCTCGTGGTGTCCGAAATGACGGCCAGCGAGGCGCTGGTCGAGGGATGCCGCAATGCAAGGCTGCGGGCAGAGAGGCACGGAAGCGGCGTACACGTGGTGCAGCTTGCGGGCTGCGAGGCGCGCTGGATGGCGGAAGGCGCGCGCATGGCTCAAGACGCCGGCGCCGAGATCGTCGACATCAACATGGGCTGCCCGGCCAAGCACGTGGCCAACAAGCAGTCCGGCGCGGCGCTGATGCGCGACCTCGACCACGCCCAGCGCTTGATCGAGGCGACGGTGCAAGCGGTGACTGTGCCGGTCACACTCAAGATGCGGCTTGGCTGGGACCACGCCTCGATCAACGCAGCGGAGTTGGCGCGCCGCGCGGAAGATGCCGGGGTGCGGATGATTACGGTTCATGGCCGCACGCGCTGCCAGTTCTACAACGGGCGGGCGGACTGGGCCGCGGTGCGGCGCGTGCGTGAGGCCGTCAGGATTCCTGTCGTCGTCAACGGGGATATCGCAGGTTACGACGATATTACGGCTGCGCTCGCGGCGTCGGGCGCGGATGCCATCATGGTCGGCCGGGCGGCGCAGGGGCGGCCATGGATGCTGGGGCAGTTCGCGCAGTTTCTGGCGACCGGGACGCGGGGGGCGCCGCCGCCGTTGATGACGCAGTTTGCGCTGATCTCGCAACTTTATGAAGACATGCTGACGCACCACGGGCTGCGCATCGGGCTCAAGCACGCGCGCAAGCATCTCGGTTGGGCGCTCGACATCGCAGCGGCGACCGCAGGCGTCGCCTTGGATCTGCTCAAGCGCTGGCGCAGCACGGTGTTGACCTCCGAAAGCCCCTCCGATGCGCGCGCCAAGCTGGCGCAAGCCTATGACGCCTTTGCACGCGAGGGGGCGGTATGAGCAACGTCGAGGAACGCGCGACCAGGGCGTCGGCAAGCATCGCAGGGGCGGTGTTGAACGCGCTGCCGATGCCGGTGATTACCGTTGCCGCGGACGGCCGCATTTCCGATGCCAATGTCGCCGCAGAATCGTTCTTCGAAATCTCGGCCCCGCTGCTGCGCCGGCAGATGCTGTGCGATCTTGTGCCGTTCGGCAGCCCGCTGCTGGCGCTGATCGAACAGGTGCGGCAGCGCGGGGCCGCGGTCAACGAATACAAGGTTGACCTGTCCACGCCGCGGAATCCGGGCGATCGCCTCGTTGATCTGCACGTGGCGCCGTTGCCGGAGCGGCCTGACCACGTCGTGGTCATGCTGCAGGAGCGAACCATTGCCGACAAGATGGACCGGCAGCTCACCCATCGCGGGGCTGCGCGCTCGGTGGTGGCGCTCGCCGCCATGCTGGCGCACGAAATCAAGAATCCGCTGTCCGGGATCCGCGGTGCGGCGCAGCTGCTTGAACAATCCGCGAGCGACGACGATCGGACGCTGACGCGGCTGATCTGCGAGGAGGCCGACCGTATCGTCAAGCTGGTTGACCGCATGGAGGTGTTTTCGGACGAGCGGCCGGTGGAGCGCGAGCCGGTGAACATCCATACCGTGCTCGATCACGTCAAACGCCTGGCGCAATCGGGTTTCGCACGGCACATCAAATTCGTGGAGGACTATGACCCCTCGCTGCCGCCGGTGCTCGCCAATCGCGACCAGCTGGTGCAGGTGTTCCTCAACCTGGTGAAGAATGCCGCGGAAGCGATCGGGGAGGGGGCCGCCGACGGCGAAATCCAGCTGACGACCGCATTCCGTCCGGGCGTCCGGCTGTCGCTGCCGGGCAACAAAACGCGCGTGTCGCTGCCCATGGAATTCTGCATCAAGGACAACGGGCCGGGCGTGCCCGAAGATTTGATGCCGCATCTGTTCGATCCGTTCGTGACGACGAAACCCACGGGCAACGGGCTCGGCCTTGCGCTGGTAGCAAAAATCGTCGGCGATCACGGCGGCATCGTCGAGTGCGAGTCGCAACCGCGGCACACGGTTTTTCGTGTGCTGATGCCCATGTTCACCGGTGACGGCGCCGGGCCGGCACCCGCTTAACAGGATCCAAGAGAGGACTCCATGCCCGCGGGAAGCATTTTGGTGGCCGACGACGATACCGCAATCCGCACCGTGCTCAACCAGGCGCTGTCGCGCGCCGGATACGAGGTGCGCTCCACCAGCAATGCGGCCACGCTCTGGCGCTGGATCAGCCAGGGGGAAGGGGATCTCGTCATCACCGACGTGGTGATGCCGGATGAGAACGCCTTCGACTTATTGCCGCGCATCAAAAAACTGCGGCCCAATCTGCCGGTGGTGATCATGAGCGCGCAGAACACGTTCCTGACCGCGGTGCGCGCTTCAGAACGCGGCGCCTACGAATATTTGCCCAAGCCGTTCGATCTGAAAGAGCTGATCGCCATCGTCGGCCGGGCGCTGGCCGAGCCCAAAGACAAGCCGCGGCCGGCCAACAAGCCGGAAGATCTCGAAGCCATCCCGCTGGTCGGGCGCTCGCCGGCGATGCAGGAGATTTATCGGCTGGTGGCGCGGCTCATGCAGACCGATCTCACGGTGATGATCACCGGCGAATCGGGAACCGGCAAGGAACTGATCGCCCGCGCGTTGCACGACTACGGCAAACGGCGCAACGGACAGTTCGTCGCCATCAACATGGCGGCGATCCCGCGCGAGCTGATCGAGTCGGAGCTGTTCGGCCACGAGAAGGGCGCATTCACCGGAGCGAATGCGCGTAATCCCGGCCGATTCGAGCAGGCCGAGGGCGGTACGCTGTTTCTCGACGAAATCGGCGACATGCCGATGGAAGCGCAGACGCGGCTGTTGCGCGTTTTGCAGCAGGGTGAGTACACCACGGTAGGCGGGCGCACCCCGATCAAGACCGATGTGCGCATCATTGCGGCAACGAACAAGGATTTGCGGCTTCTGATTCAGCAGGGGTTGTTCCGTGAAGATCTGTTCTTCAGGCTGAATGTGGTGCCGCTCAGGCTGCCGCCGTTGCGTGAGCGGCTGGAAGACGTTCCCGATCTGATCCGGCACTTCTTCACGCAAGCCGCGCGGGAGGGCCTTCCGCCCAAGCAGATCGATCAGGCGGCGCTTGATCGCCTCAAGCAGTACCGTTGGCCGGGGAATGTGCGGGAACTGGAAAATTTGGCCCGGCGGCTTGCGGCTCTCTACCCACAGGAAACAATTACGGCGGCGGTGATCGATGCAGAATTAACACAGCCGGTTGCGCCGGCGGAGAAGGCGCCGGAGGATGAATCGCTTGCCGCAGCAGTGGAGCGCAATCTGGCCCGCTATTTTGCAAGCTTCGGCAACGAGCTGCCCCCGCCCGGCCTGTATCACAGGGTGCTGCGGGAAATCGAACAGCCGCTTCTGACCGCAGCATTGGCGGTCACCCGCGGCAACCAGATCCGGGCCGCTGACCTGCTCGGACTCAATCGAAACACCCTGCGCAAGAAGATTCGCGACCTCGACATCCAGGTCATTCGATCCAGCGGCTGAACACACGCTTCGCGCATCAATTGTGGGGCTTTTGAACCGTTTACTGTTTCCCTCTGTCATTTCGATTGAAGCTGTAAATTTGTTGCCTGTTTGCAACATTGTTGTATAAAGGCATCAGTGCGGCGGGGTTCCAGGCAAGTATGACACACTGCGGGCGTTCTTGCCTGCACCCATTGCCACCCATTGCACTGACACAGCCATGACCACGGCCACCCACCCCAGTTCCATCCAATCAGGTTCGGACGCGACGCCCGGGAGAGGGTGGTTCATGCGCGTGGTCGGGCCGGTGGCGGTATCTGTGGCGCTGCTCTCGGCGCTCGTTACCTTCGTTGTGCTTGCAGACCTGACACCGATCTCGCCCACGCACGAGGTGGTGGTTGGACTGCTTTCGATCAACGCGCTGACCGTGCTCATCCTGCTGGCGGTGATCGCGCGCGATGTATGGCTCGTGCTCGAAGCGCGTCGGCGTGGGCTTGCGGCGGCGCGATTGCACGTTCGGATCGTCGGCCTGTTCTGCATCATTGCTGCGACGCCTGCGATCCTGGTGGCGGTGATCGCAAACGTCATGCTTGATCGCGGCATCGATCAGCAAATCTCTTCGCGCACGAAAGCGGTCATCGGCAATTCGGTTCTGGTGGCCGACATGTACCTGAACGAGCAGGCGGACAGCGTCGGCCGCAATGTGGTCGGGCTTGCGTTCGAGATCGCGCGCGCAAAGCCGCTGTTTGACTTTGACCGTGAACGGTTCCGGCAACTGCTCATGGCACAGGCCAACCTGCGCAAGCTGTCGGCCGTGCTGTTGCTCGGGCCGGATGGATCGGTGGTCGAAAAGGCCGAGACACGAAGCGACCAGAAGATCCCGATGCCGACTCCGGAAGGGCTTTTGCTGATCGGCGACACGCAGCCACAAATCGGGCCGCTGCCCGAGGCCAACGCCGTGGGCGGCATCATCAAATTGCGCGGTTACATCGACACATGGCTCTACGTTGTCAATACGCTCGATCCGACGGCGGTGGAGCGATTGAACGATACCCGCGCGATCGTTCAGGACTTTGCGAATCTGGAGTCGCGGCGATCGGGTGTGAAGTTTGCCTTCGCGCTGATGTATACGGTGATTTCGCTCACCGTGCTGCTGGCGGCGGCGTGGCTCGGCCTCAATTTCGCAAATCTCCTGGTAGCGCCGATCCGCCGGCTGATCAGTGCCGCGAACGAAGTATCGACCGGCAATCTCAACGTGCAGGTTCCGGTGCGGCGCAGGGAAGGGGATCTGGCGCGGCTCGGTCAAACCTTCAACAAGATGACGCAAGAACTGCGCACGCAGCACGAGGATTTGGTGCGGGCGAGCGAACTGATCGACCAGCGCCGCCGCTTCACCGAGGCGGTGCTCGCGGGGGCGAGCGCGGGCGTGATCGGCGTGGACGCGGAAGGCCGCATTACGATCCTGAACCGCTCGGCCCAGCAGTTGATCGATTGCACGGAAGCGGAGGCGATCGGCAAGCCGCTGATCGAAATCGTGCCGGAACTCAAGGACATCCTGTCAGCGGCGCAGTCCACCACACAGCGGCTGGTGCAGGGGCAGATCGTGCTCGGGCGCAAGGGAAATGAGCGCAACGTCACGGTGCGTATCGCCACCGAACAGTCGGTCGATCCGGCGCACGGCTATGTGGTGACGCTCGACGACATCACGGATCTGGTGACGGCACAACGCACATCGGCCTGGGCGGATGTGGCGCGACGCATCGCGCACGAGATCAAGAATCCGCTGACGCCGATCCAACTCTCGGCGGAACGGCTGCGGCGGAAATACGGAAAGGTCATTACCGAAGACCGCAGCGTGTTCGAGCAGTGCACGGATACGATCGTGCGGCAGGTCGACGACATCAAACGAATGGTCGATGAGTTTTCCAAATTCGCGCGCATGCCGAAACCGGTGATGATGCCGGAAGACTTGGCCGACACGATACGCCAGGTTGTGTTCCTGATGCGGGTGGGGAACCCCGAGGTGGATTTCGAAATCCAGCTTTCCGAGGATCCGCTGCGGGCGCGGTTCGACCGGCGGCTGATCTCGCAGGCGCTGACCAACATCATCAAAAACGCAACAGAAGCGATCGCGACGGTGCCGCATGACGCGAAACGGCGGGGACGCATTCGCATTTTTGCGGGACGCGACGGGCAAGAAATCGTGGTCGACGTAATCGACAACGGGATCGGCTTGCCGCAGGAAAATCGCAACCGCCTGCTCGAACCCTACGTCACCACGCGCGAGAAGGGGACGGGTCTCGGGCTCGCGATTGTGGGCCGTATCCTCGAGGATCACGGCGGACGGATCGAACTGCACGATGCGGCGGAAAAGTTTCCGGGTGAGGAGGGCGCCTGGGTTCGGATGCGTTTCACGCCTGAGCCGCCGGTTTCGGTTGCCCCTGAGCCCGCATTGCAGAAGGCTGCGGAGTAACCATGGCGTCCGACATTCTTATCGTCGATGATGAATCCGACATCTGCGAACTGGTGGCGGGGTTGCTGCAGGACGAGGGGCATACGACACGCGTGGCCGGCGACAGCGACGCCGCACTCGCCGCGATCGCCGCGCGGCGCCCGAACCTGGTGTTTTTGGACATCTGGCTGCAAGGCAGTCGGCTTGACGGCCTGCAACTGCTCGATGCGATCAAAGAGCAACACCCCGAACTGCCCGTGGTGATGATCTCCGGACACGGCAACATCGAGACCGCAGTCTCGGCCATCAAGCGCGGCGCCTATGACTTCATCGAGAAACCGTTCAAGGCGGACCGACTGACGTTGGTGGCCGAGCGCGCGCTGGAGCACTCGCGGCTGCGGCGCGAGGTCAAGGCGCTCAAGGCGCTCACACCTTTGCCGGCGCGTCTGGTCGGCAATGCACCCTGTATGAATCAGTTGCGGCAGGCGATCGAGAAGGTGGCGCCAACCAACAGCCGGGTTCTCATCGTCGGTCCTCCGGGCTCCGGCAAGGAGCTTGCAGCGCGGATGCTGCACTCAATGTCGGCGCGGGCACACAATCCGTTCGTGGTGATCAATGCGGCGGCGATTACGTCCGAGCGCATGGAGATCGAATTGTTCGGCGCGGAGCCGACGAACGGCGAGCAGCCGCGCAAGATCGGAGCTCTGGAAGAGGCGCACGGCGGCACCTTGTTCATCGATGAGGTGACCGACATGCCGCGCGACACGCAAAGCAAGATTTTACGCGTCTTGGTGGAGCAAACGTTTCAGCGCGTGGGCGGGGCGATCAAGGTGCAGGTTGACGTGCGCGTGATCTCGTCAACGAGCCGCAATATCGAGGCGGAAATCGCAGCCGGCCGGTTCCGCGAAGACCTCTACCATAGGCTGTCCGTGGTGCCGATCCGCGTGCCGCCGCTGGCGGAGCGGCGCGAGGACATTCCGCTGCTCGTCGACTATTTCATGGAGCAGATTTCGCAGGCCACCGGCCTGCCGAAACGGAGAATCGGCGCGGACGCCCTGGCGGTGCTGCAATCCCATGATTGGCCCGGCAATGTCCGGCAACTGCGCAACAACATCGAGCGGCTGATGATTCTCGCCGGCGGGGAGCCGCACGCGGAGATCACTGCGAGCATGCTTCCGCAGGACGTGGGCGCGATGGTGCCGACCATGCCCAACGGCAACGGCGGGGAGCGGCTCATGGGGCTTGCGCTGCGGGAGGCGCGGGAGCTGTTCGAGCGGGAGTATCTTTTGGCTCAGATCAATCGCTTCGGCGGAAACATTTCACGCACGGCGGAGTTCGTGGGGATGGAGCGGTCTGCTCTGCATCGCAAGCTCAAGGCGCTGGGGATCGGTTAGACGTTTTCATCCCGATGTCGCGCATTGCCTATGTCAACGGGCGCTACGTTCCCCACCGCGCGGCTGCGGTGCATGTGGAGGACCGTGGCTATCAGTTCTCCGACGGCGTCTACGAAGTCTGCGAGGTGAGGGACGGGCGCCTGGTCGACGCCCGGCGCCATCTCGAGCGTCTGGCCTATTCATTGCGGGAGCTGCGCATTGCCGAGCCCATGGCCATGTCGGCGCTGCGGGTGGTGCTGCAGGAGGTGATCCGGCGCAATCGGGTGCGCTGGGGTATCGTCTATCTGCAGGTGACGCGCGGGGTGGCGCGGCGCGATCATGCTTTCCCGCCGCAACCGACCCGGCCAAACATCGTGGTCACAGCGCGCAATATGGATCTTGCGGCAGCGGAGCGCACGGCGGGAGAGGGCGTGGCCGTAATCACGGTGCCGGACAACCGATGGGCGCGTGTGGACATCAAGTCGATTTCGCTCCTTCCGAATGTGTTGGCCAAGCAGGCGGCGCGCGAGGCCGGGGCGCGGGAAGCCTGGTTCGTGGACCGCCAAGGCCGCGTCACCGAAGGCTCGTCCAGCAACGCGTGGATCGTCACGCCCGAGGGCAAGGTTGTGACCCACCCGGTCAACCACAGCATCCTGCGCGGCATCACCCGCACGGTGCTGCTCGATGTGATCGCCGCGCAGGGGCTCACACTGGAGGAGCGCGCGTTCAGCGTCGAGGAAGCCTATGCGGCGCGCGAGGCGTTTTTGACCTCGGCAAGCCAAATCGTGATCCCGGTCGTGCGCATCGACGGCCGACCGATCGGCAACGGCGCGCCGGGGCTGGTCGCCACGGCATTGCGGCGAGAATTTCATCGATTTGCCGAAATGTCATAGATTAATCTATGGATATTCTATGGAATGCGCCGCGGCTGCCTGTATCTTGCGCTTGCGCGAAAGGCGGCCGTGCCATCTAATGGACGAGCCCCAAGCCGAGCGGGCCAAGACAAGAACGCCGCGCCGGCTTGCGAAAAGAAAACAACTCGCGCCCGGGGTGCGCGAGCAAAAACGGAACGATGGCAATGGCAGCCGATCGCGCACAAAACCTACAAGACACCTTCCTCAATCATGTCCGAAAGGCGAAAGTCCCGCTCACCATCTTTCTGGTGAACGGCGTCAAATTACAGGGCGTGGTCACTTGGTTCGATAATTTCTGCGTGCTGCTGCGGCGGGATGGTCATTCGCAACTCGTCTACAAGCACGCGATTTCGACGATCATGCCGGGTCATCCGATCCAGCTGTTCGAAGGCGCCGAGGAAGCGCCGGTGGTGGAAAAGGTCTAATTGGAGCCGCGTCCGCGCGACAAGCCTCTGGCTGGTCTGAGCCCCGCGGGCTCGCGGACCGGTCGTGCCATCGTGATCGGCCCCTACCTGCGCGAGACTTCCCGGGGCGACCGGCGTGAACGCTCGCCACAGGCGCGACTCGAGGAGGCGGTGGGCCTTGCGCGCGCCATCGATCTCGAGGTGCTGGAGGCTGGCATTGCGCCGCTCACGACGATCCGGCCGGCCACCTACCTCGGTACAGGCAAGGTCGAGGAAATCGCCGGTCTGGTGAAGAGCCACGGAGCCGGGCTCGTGGTGCTCGACTGCGCGCTCTCGCCGGTGCAGCAGCGCAATCTGGAAACCGCATGGTCGGCCAAGGTGCTCGATCGCACCGGCCTGATCCTGGAAATTTTCGGCCGGCGCGCCAAGACGCGGGAGGGTGCGCTGCAGGTCGAGCATGCACACCTGACCTATCAGAAAAGCCGCCTGGTGCGCTCGTGGACGCACCTGGAACGCCAGCGCGGCGGTTTCGGATTCCTCGGCGGGCCGGGCGAGACGCAGCTCGAAGCAGACCGGCGGCTGATCGAGGAGCGATTGCAGCGGATCGAGGCGGAGCTGGAGAAGGTCAAGCGCCGGCGCAAGCTACACCGGGAGAGCCGCGCGCGCGTGCCGTTCCCGATCGTGGCGCTCGTGGGTTACACCAATGCCGGCAAATCCACGCTGTTCAACCGCATGACCAAAGCGGCGGTGCTCGAAGCTGACATGCTGTTCGCCACCCTCGATCCGACCTGGCGGGCGGTCACGCTGCCGAACGGACTGAAAGTGATTCTCTCGGATACCGTCGGGTTCATTTCCGACCTGCCGACCATGCTGGTGGCGGCGTTCCGTGCAACGCTGGAGGAAGTGACCGAGGCCGACGTCATTCTACATGTGCGGGACGTCGCGCACGAGGACACCGAAGCACAGGCGCGGGACGTGGAAGACGTGCTGCGCGAACTCGGCATTGCATCGAACGATCGGCGGCTGATTTTTGTGTGGAACAAGATCGATCTGCTCGATGAGGCAGCCCGCGCGCGGCTTGCCAACATGGCGGCGCGGGCGGAAACGGGACTTCGGCCGGTATTGGTCTCCGCGCTCACCGGGGAGGGGCTCGATCGGCTGGCGGATGCGATCGAAGAGCGGCTCGGCGCGCAGCGTCTGACCCTCGATCTGGTGCTCGACCCGGCGGACGGGGCGGGCGTGGGCTGGCTGCATCGCAATACGGAAGTCCTGGCCAAAACCGTGCGGCCGGACGGGCGGCTTGCATTCACCGTGCGGACCGATCCGGCCACGGCAGGGCTGATACGCAAAAAATTCGGCGAATTGGCACAAAGCGGGCCATCATAAAACGAGCCATCATAGGATGCCGTATCAGCGGCGCGCATGGCGTGCGGTGCGCGACCGGCGCATGAGCCTGCGCGGCGATTTTCGGCGAGGGCTACCGGCCCCCCTTTCGGCGGCTTTGGCCCTGTTCCACAGGGCATCCATTTCCTCAAGCGTAGAGGCTGACGGCGTCTTGCCGCGTCGCGCAAGGGCACGTTCGATCGCGGCAAAGCGACGTTCAAACTTCAAATTGGCCCCGCGCACCGCGGCCTCGGGATCGACCGCGAGATGACGGGCAAGGTTCACCACGGCAAACAGGAGATCGCCGATCTCGTCGGCTGCCTTCTTGCGGTCGCCGCGCTCGATCTCGCAGGCAATCTCGTCGATTTCTTCGCGAATCTTCTTGAGCACGGCACGCGCGTCGTTCCAATCGAAGCCGACCTTACCGGCTTTCTCTTGCAGCTTGAAGGCGCGGGTGAGGGCTGGCAGGGCGAGGGGAATCCCGGCCAAGGTTTTGGATCGGGCGTTCCCGCGGCGTGTGCCGACGCGAGCCAACGCCTTGTTGCGTTTTTCTTCGTGTTTGATGCGGTCCCAAAGACCCTTTACCGCCTCAGGCGTGAGCCCCTTGGCGTTCCCAAATACGTGCGGGTGCCGTCGCAGCAGTTTTTCGGTGATCCCCCGGACCACGTCACCAAAATCAAACGCACCTTGCTCCTCGGCCATGCGCGCGTGGAACACCACCTGAAGCAACAGGTCTCCGAGCTCTTCGCGGAGGTCGGCCAAGTCGCTGCGGGCAATGGCGTCGGCGACCTCGTAGGCCTCCTCAATGGTGTAAGGGGCAATGGTCGAGAAATTCTGTTCAAGGTCCCACGGGCAGCCCGTGCGCGGCGTGCGCAACGCGGCCATGATCTCGATGAGGCGGGCGATGTCGCGCGAGGGTTTCATGCGGAAGGGTTGGACCGTAGCAGAAGGCGAAGCCGGCTACGACCTGCCGCAGGAGGGACGATGGAAGGGATCGGCCAACAGCGCACGAGGTGCTTATCGATGATTCGCATAAGGAATATTATGGAATATTTCTTGTTGATCTCTTGCGCAAAAATTCATTCGTTGGGTCAGCATCATAGAGAGAGTTTCATACAACGTCTGCGAGCTGGTTCGTGTTATGCTTCAATGTTCAGTTTGGGCAGACGATGCGCAGGCCGTCGTAGGCAGGTTCGACGTGGGGCGGCAATTCGCGGCGCAGCGTCTCGTAGTCCAGGTCGGCGTGAAGGTTGGTCAGGATGGCGCGCCGGGGTTTGATCTTTGCGATCCAGGCCAGGGCGTCGGCGACGCTGAAGTGGCTCGGGTGTGGGGTATAGCGCAGGGCATCGACGATCCAAATTTCGAGGCCGGCGAGGGCGGCGACGCTTTCGGACGGAAGGTCGCTTAAGTCGCACGAATAGGCGAGGCTGCCGAACCGAAAGCCGAGCGATTGAATGTCGCCGTGGACTTGTGTGAAGGGCAGGACAGGGATCGCACCGCCCTCCCCGCTGATGGTCAGCGGTTGTCCCGCGGCGATTCGGCGTTCGTTGACGATCGGCGGATATTCGCTGCCGGGGGGCGTGGCAAAGCAGTAGCCGAAGCGGTCGCGCAGGAACTGCGAGGTCACGGAGTCCACGTAAATATCGACCCTGCGGCGCTTGTAGAGAACCAGGGCGCGCAAATCGTCGATGCCGTGGGTGTGGTCAGCGTGGGCGTGGGTGTAGAGCACCCCGTCGAGCCAGGGCACGTCGGCGTCGAGCAATTGCTCGCGCAGATCGGGCGAGGTGTCCACCAGAACGCGGGTCACGCCCGTGCCTTCCCGGCGCTCGACCAGGAGCGCCGTGCGGCGGCGACGGTTCTTGGGATTTTTTGGATCACAGGCGCCCCAGCCAAGCCCCGGCCGCGGCACACCGCCCGAAGATCCGCAGCCGAGAATGGTGAACGCAAGCGTCATGCGGCAGCTTTCAGGTGCGGCACTTTGGCGAACAGACGGAAAAAATTCTCCGTGGTCTGCCGGGCGATCTCTTCGAAGCTTGTGCGGCGCACCTCGGCAAGCATTTTGGCGGTCTCCACCACATAGGCGGGCTCGCAGCGTTTGCCGCGAAATTTTCCGGGCGCAAGATAGGGCGCATCCGTCTCTACCATGATGCGATCGGCTGGCAGGGCGGCTGCGATGGATCGCAGGTCATCGGATTTCTTGAAGGTGAGAATGCCGGTGAACGACACGTAGAGGCCGAGGTCGATGCCGGTGAAGGCCAGATCGCGGCCGCCGGTGTAGCAATGCAGAACCGCCGGGAAGGCGCCTTGCCGGCTTTCCTCCCGCAAGATGCGCGCGGTATCCGCATCGGCGTCGCGGGTGTGGATCACGAGCGGCAGGCCGGTCTCGCGCGCAGCGGCAATGTGGCGGCGAAAACTCTGCTCCTGGGTCGCGCGCGGGCTGTGGTCATAGTGGTAGTCGAGACCCGCCTCCCCGATCGCCACGATTTTGGGGTGCCGCGCGCGGGCGACGAGATCGGCCGCGGTGATATCCGGTTCCTCCTTGGCGTTGTGCGGATGGGTGCCGATCGAGCAAAAGACGTCGTCATAGCGTTCGGCGACGGCCAGCACCTGGGCGTGGCGCGCAACCCGCGTGGAGATGGTGACGATGCGCACCACGCCGGCGGCGCGGGCGCGCGCCACCACGGCGTCCAGCTCATCGGCAAAATCGGGAAAGTCGAGATGGCAATGGCTGTCGACCAGCATGGTGCACTGCGCGTCAGGTCGCCGCGCTTGCCTCGGATTCGACGTAGCGCGGGAAGACGGGGACCGGCGCAGGCAGCTCGGTGCCGGCGGTGATGCGGTGGCCGCCGCCAAGGCTGGCGAAGCTGCGCATCTCAGCCGGAACGCCGAGAAGGTCGAGCAATTTGGCAGCGGCGGTGGGCATGAACGGCTGGCAGAGAGTGGCCACCTGCCGCAGCACCTCGGCCGTCACATACAACACCGTCCCCTGGCGAGCGGGATCGGTCTTCGCCAGCGCCCACGGCGCCTCGCCGGCGAAATAACGATTGGCGTCCGCGATCACGGACCATACGCCGTTGAGCACTTGATGCAATTGCTGGGTTTTCATGGCCTCGCGCGCGGCACCGATCATGGCGTCGGCAGCGGCCAGGATCGTCTTGTCGCTCTCGCTGAAGGTATCCGGCTTCGGCAAGAGGCCGTCGAACTGGCGCGCGATCATGGATAGCGAACGCTGCGCGAGGTTGCCGAGATCGTTGGCGAGGTCGGCATTGATGCGGGCGGCGATCGCCTCGTGACTGTAGTTGCCGTCCTGACCGAACGGCACTTCGCGCAAAAAGAAATAGCGGATCTGGTCCACGCCGAAAGTATCGGCGAGCGCGAACGGATCGACGACGTTGCCGACCGATTTCGACATTTTTTCTCCGCGGTTGAACAGAAAGCCGTGGGAGAAGATGCGGCGCGGCACCTCGACGCCCGCCGACATCAGAAAGGCCGGCCAATAGACCGCATGGAAGCGCACGATGTCCTTGCCGATCACGTGCAGATCCGCCGGCCAGTAGCGACGGAATTTTTCTCCCTCGGTGTCCGGATAGCCGGCTGCGGTGATGTAATTGGTCAGCGCATCGACCCACACGTACATGACGTGCTTGGGATTGCCGGGCACCGGAATGCCCCAGTTGAAGGTGGTGCGGGAGATCGACAAATCCTGCAACCCTCCACGCACGAAGCTCGCCACCTCGTTGAGCCGCTCGCGCGGCAGCACGAAATCCGGCACCCGCGCGTAGAGATCGAGCAGCTTCTGCTGATAGGCGGAAAGCCGGAAGAAATAGCTCTCCTCCTCAACCCACTCGACCGGCGTGCCTTGCGGGCCCACACGCTGGCCTTTGTCGTTCAGGCGCGTCTCGCTCTCGTCGTAAAACGCCTCGTCGCGCACCGAATACCAGCCGGAATACTTGCTGAGATAGATGTCGCCGTTCTTCTCCATCCGCTGCCAGATGGCGACGGACGCACGATGATGACGCTCCTCGGTGGTGCGGATGAAATCGTCATTGGAGCAGTTGAGCCGCTCGACCATGGCCTTAAAGCGCGGCACGTTGCGCTCGAGCAGGGCCCGCACGGTCAGGCCTTCACGCGCGGCGGTCTGAAGGATCTTTTGGCCGTGCTCGTCGGTCCCGGTGAGAAAGAAAACGTCGTAGCCATCGAGCCGCTGAAAGCGGGCGATGGCGTCGGTCGCGATCGCCTCATAGGCATGACCGATGTGCGGTGGCGCATTGGGGTAGGAAATGGCCGTGGTGATGTAAAACGGTTTGCTGGACATACGCAGCTACGGTCTGATGGTTTGAAATCGAAACGTCTCCCGGGCGCGGCGCAGCACGCAGTGGTGCGCCGCAGACACGGGACCGTTACGTGGACAGAACTCGGAACGATCCCGGATCAGCGATGCACCGCTCCGCTTCGCTCCGCGCTGCACCGCATCCGGGACGTACCAGCCTAATCGCATCGCGCTCTAGGTATCAACGGCGCGTCGCCTCGGCAAGCGCGCCAAACACCGAAAAGACGAACGGCCGGCGGTCGAGGTTGTAGATTTCCGTCTGTTGCCCTGCCTGATTGACCTTTTCCCAGGCCGCGGCGACGCGCGCGAGGCGATGCTTGTCGTCTCCGCCCGCGGTGAGCTGGGCGGAAAGCCAGGAATTCACGGTGTCCATGAACGCGGCAAGGGTTGCGGCCTCGGTGCCGGCAAGGCGGTCGCCGAGTGCGTGCAGCGCGCGGCCGTCGAGCTCGGGCAGGCGCTGCAGCAGCGTCATCAATTGATCTCGCAGTTCGAGGGCCTCGCCGGAAAGGAACATGAGCGCGCGGGCCACCGAGCCGTTGGCCGCCTGCGCGGCGGCCTGAATCGCTTCGTCGTCGGCCGCCTTGCCGAGCGCCGCAGCGGCAGCCTGCGCAACCCGCTCGGGGGAAAGCGGGCGCAACGCCAGTCGCCGGCAGCGGGAGCGGATGGTTACCAGGGTGCGGCCGGGCGCGTGGCTCACCAGGAGAAGCAATGCGCGCGGCGGAGGTTCCTCCACGATCTTCAACAGTGCATTGGCGCCGGCGGCGTTGAGCTCGTCAACCGCGTCCACAATCGCAATGCGCCAGCCCCCCTCCCCTGCGGTCGAGCCGAAAAACGGCACGCAGCGGCGCACGTCCTCCACCGCGATCTCCTGTCGGAGTTTGCCCTTGTCGTTCAAGGTGCGCTCCAGCACCAGAAGATCGCTGTGCGCCTGGGCCGCAATCCGACGCGCAACAGGATGTTCTGTCGGTACCGCAAGGGATGTCGCTGCCTGGACGATGGGTGACGCGGGGTTCGGGTGGGCCAGGACAAAGCGCGCCATGCGATAGGCGAGCGTGGCCTTGCCGATGCCGCGTTCGCCGCATATCAGCCAGGCGTGCGGGCAGTGGCCGGAGCGATAGGCTGCGAGCAATGCCTGCTCGGCGTCGGGATGGCCGAACAGCACACTGGTCTCGCGTGGAAGGGGGGCCTCGACCGCCCCTTCAGATTCCGATGCGGAAGTCGTCATTGCGTGGCATCCGCCTGTGTGAGCGTATCCTGGCGGAGCAGCCGCTCCTCCACAACACGCCAAATCCGTTCGGCGACCTCATGTGGGGGCGCCAGCGTGTCGATGAGCACGCAGCGCTCCGGTTCCACAGCGGCCACGGCGCGGAAGCCCTGGCGCAGGGTTTCGTGGAAGGCGAGCGCCTCCTGCTCAAACCGGTCGGCGCCGGCCTCCCCGCGTCGCTCCAGGCTCCGGCGCAGACCGATCTCTGCCGGCACGTCAAGGATGAGAGTGAGGTCAGGCACGGTATCTTCGACCACAATGCGTTCGAGCGCACGAATGATCGGCGGCGGCACCTGGCCGAGGATTCCCTGATAGACCCGCGTGGAGTCGATAAAGCGATCGCAGACAACCCACTCGCCGCGTTCGAGCGCGGGGCGGATCACGAGGTTGAGGTGGTCGTCGCGTGCGGCGGCAAACAGAATCGCCTCCGCCGCAGGGCCAAACGGCTGGGCAGCGCCGGACAGCAACACATGCCGCACGATCTCAGCCCCGATCGTGCCGCCGGGCTCACGTGTCTGCCGCACTGGAATGCCGCGCTCTTTAAGCCGTTCCGCCACCATGGCGGAATGGCTCGACTTGCCGGTGCCCTCCCCGCCCTCGAAGGTGATGAAACGTCCGCGCATTTGCCGCCTCGCGATCAGCCTGCTGGGGGCACGACAAGCGATAGCGGTCGCACTATAGCCGCCCGATGCCGGCGCGGAACAGTTTGTACATCAGCTCGGCGACGGCATCGACCGCGCGCTGCGTGGTGCTGCCGACCGGAATGCTTTCGCCCGTCTCCAACGGGACCTCGATGGCAAGAATGTCGCCGCGCCAGACCTTAAGCGTGCCCACGGGCCGGTCCTCGGAGATCGGCGCGCGGATCGGGCCGTCATACACGACCTTGGCGCTCAGCCGTTCGCCGCCGCCGCGCGGCACGAAGATGGTGACGTCGCTCTTGCTCACCAGCGATACGGTGCTCTTGGCGCCGCCGAACACCTTGGCTTCGGCGACGGTCTCGCCGGCGGAAAACAGGGTGCGGCGCTCGAAACTGCGAAAGCCCCATTCTAGCAGTCTGCGGGCATCCTCGGCACGCTCCTTCTCCGACTTCGCGCCGGCAATGACGACGATCAGGCGCAACCCGTTTTGTACCGCGGAGCCGGCGAGCGCGTAGCCCGCCTGTTGGGTGTGTCCGGTCTTCAGCCCGTCGGCGCCGATCCCCATGTCGAGCAGCGGATTGCGGTTGGTCTGGCGAATCTTGTTCCAGGTAAACTCCCGCTCGCTGAACCAGCGGTAGTATTCCGGATAGGTGCGGATGATGTGCGCCGAGAGCTTGGCGATCTCGCGCACGGTCACCCGCATGTTCGGATCATGCAGGCCGGTGGAATTGGTAAAGGTCGATCGAGTCAGGCCGAGCTCGCGCGCGCGTTCGTTCATCAAGCGCGCGAATTCGCCCTCATTGCCGGCGATGGCCTCGGCCAGAACGATGCAGCCGTCATTGGCGGATTGGATGATGGCGCCCTTGAGCAGGTCGCGCACTTTGATCTTGCTGTGTATCGCCGCATACATGGTGGAGCCGCGCGAGGGGGCGCCGCCCTTACGCCAGGCGTTCTCGCTGACCGTGAACTCCTGATCGAGATTGATGTTGCCAAGCGCGATCTGGTCGAAGACCACCTCGACGGTCATGAGCTTGGCGAGGCTTGCGGGCGCGATCAGGCGATCAGGGTTCTTGTCGAACAGGACGGAGCCGGTTTCGGCATCCATGAGAATCGCGTGCGTGGAGCCGATGTTCGAGGGGTCGTCCTTGCGTGCGGGCGCCGGGGCAGCATCGCTCGGCACAAGGCCGGCGACGATGATCGCGGCAGCGAGCGGCGGGATGAGGACGGATCGGGTCATGCTGGCACTCGGGGCCTGCCCCGAAATTGCTTAGCAAGACTCAACGACAATTAAAATGGCGCGCCTAGTAAAGGCCACGGCCGATCAGCACCGCAGTCGGCGGCATCCGCGGGGCGGAAGGGCTGACGAGAGGGCCGCCAACGGGACCCGGCACCGGCGCGCTCGCGGCGACACGCAGCGGCGCCCCGTTCGGTTCGTCGGTGCGCAGGGATCCGGCCAGCTTGGTATCGTCGGAGCCGCTGAGCGAAGCACGGCCGAGATATTCCACGCGCACGCGCGCCAGACCCTTGTCGTAGAAGCCGAGCAGCTTGGCAGCGCGGGCGGACAGATCGATAACCCGGCCCTGAAGGAACGGGCCTCGGTCGTTGACGCGCACCACGAGCGAACGACGATTCTCCAGGTTGGTCACGCGCACATAGGAAGGCAGCGGCAAGGTCGGATGCGCGGCCGAGATGCCGTGCATGTTGTAGATCTCGCCATTTGCCGTAAGCCGGCCATGGAAATCGTGGCCGTACCAGGAGGCATGGCCCTCCGCGCTATAGGCGGAAACTTCGCGCGGGACGTAGACCTGGCCGCCGATCACATAGGGCTCGCCGACGCGATATCTGCCGCCGCCCTTGGGCACCGGTTGCCCGTGCGCCACCACGCGCGGGCTGGACTTCACGCCGTATTTTTCATTGACACCGACACTGCAGCCGGCGAGCGCCAAGCCCAATGCCGCCATCGTGCAGCCGCACGCGAACGTGCCTGCCGCCCCCTGCCCTCGCAGGTTGAACACGTCCCTACCCAACGCAACTCTACGCGACCGCGTAGTCCCCTCATGTCCCCGCGCATCGAGGCGCGCGCAGCCATCCTCTATGCAAATTTGGCAAAATTCGGAATCAGCCCCTCAAGATTTTGGAAACCAGAGCGGCGTGGTGAACAAATGGTTGCGTTTTGTGTTCGAGTGTTCGGAGTTGCGTCGAACTTCGACTCGCAAATGACTTTGTCGGCAAGCGATCTTCGATGCGGAGAGCATTCGTCTCGAACTATGCTGGTAAGATCGTCCACCAAGCTGCTACAATTTGTGGCAAATTGACCCTAGCGAAACTGAATGAAGTGGAGGACGGGCATGCACACACCTCAGCCTTCCGCTGAACTTAAACAGACCTTCGCCACTGAAGGTCTTGAGGCGATGGTCCGTCCCAGCCTGATCACGCGTCTCTTCATGCGCATCGTGGCCTGGGCGGAGCGGCTCAATCTGAAATATTCCAAGGTCGGCAATCCCGCGGTCTATGACAATGCGGTCTTTCCTTGGGCGAAAGAAATCGAGCAGGAATGGCATCTGATCCGCGCGGAACTCGACCGGGTGCTTACGCGCAAGGACGATCTCCCGGGCTTCCACGAAATCGCCACCGACGTTGCTACCATCACCCGCGATCGCGACTGGAAGACCTATTTCCTCTGCGGCTATGGTCTGCGCGCGGATGCAAACATCAAGCAATGCCCTGAAACTTGGCGGATCGTGAACAAGATCCCGGGGCTGATCACCGCGATGTTCTCCATTCTTGAGCCGGGCAAGCATATCCCGCATCATCGCGGCCCCTACAACGGGGTTCTGCGGCTGCATCTCGGCTTGATCATTCCGGAGCCGCGCGACCAGGTAAAAATTCGGGTCGGGGATCAAATCTGCCACTGGTCGGAAGGCAAGGTGCTGATTTTCGACGATGCCTACGACCACGAGGCGTGGAACGGCAGCGACAAGCTGCGCGTGGTGCTGTTCGTGGATTTCGTCAAACCGCTGCGGTTTCCGGCCAATCTCGTGAATTGGCTGCTCTTGCATCTGGCGGTGTTCACGCCATTCATCCGCGAAGGCGCCGACAATCACCGGGCGTGGGAAAAGCGCTTCTACGCGGAAGCGGAAGCGTTGAGAAACCGGTAGGGTTTCCGGACCAACGATTCCCGGGATTTTGCAATGCGCCCCATGCCCCAGTTTGCGATCGCCTTCGTCCTGACGGCGGCGGCGGTAACGGCAGCCTATGTGTGGATCGACCGGCCGGTTTCGTATTTTGCCCATGCGCAGCTCGCGCAATATCGTCCCATCTTTCACCAGATGCAGCGGACGCCGGAGTTTTTCGCGTCCGTGGCCGTGGTGGTGTTTGCGTTGGCCGGTTATTTCGTCTTGCTGCGGCGGCCGCTCAGCCGGCTGCTGGCGGTGCTGCTGCTGAGTGGAGTGAGCCTTGGAGTCGGCGCGATCATCAAGGATCAGCTCAAATTCGTGTTCGGCCGCACATGGCCGGAGACCTGGATCAACAACAATCCCTCGCTGATCCGCGACGGCGTATCGGGGTTCAATTTCTTTCACGGCGGTGCGGGCTATGCGTCGTTTCCTTCCGGGCATATGACGGCGACCTGCGCGGTGATGTCGGTGCTTTGGCTTGCCTATCCGCGCTTCCGGCTCCTGTACGGGCTCGTGGTCGCGATCGTGGCGATCGGGCTCATGGGCGCCAACTACCATTTCGTGAGCGATATCATCGCCGGCGCCTTCATCGGCTGGACGGTCGGCTGGCTCGCGGTCCGGCTGTGGGATGCCGGCGGTCTGCCGCGGGTTGCGGCGGCGCCGAGAGGGGGCAAGCCGGGCGGTTGAATTCAGCTCATCCGACCGCTAATCGAGGGGCAATGGCACCCCGTCCCTCGAACAGAGGCCGCGCGCCGGTCGTGAGTTTTGTTTCCCTCGGCTGCCCAAAGGCCTTGGTCGACTCCGAGCGCATCATCACGCGATTGCGGGCGGAAGGCTATGAGCTTACCCGCGAGCACGCGAATGCCGATCTTGCAATCGTGAACACCTGCGGGTTTCTGGACAGCGCCCAGGCGGAGTCACTCGAAGCGATCGGCGAGGCGCTGGCCGAGAACGGCAAAGTGATCGTGACCGGCTGCATGGGCGCCGAGCCGGAAAAGATCACCGGGCGGTATCCGAACGTTCTGGCGGTCACCGGACCGCAGCAATACGAAAGCGTGCTCGCGGCGGTGCACCGCGTGTTGCCGCCTAAGCATGATCCGTTCCTTGATCTGGTGCCGCCGCAAGGAATCAAGCTCACGCCGCGGCACTACGCATACCTGAAGATTTCGGAGGGTTGCAACAATCGCTGCACGTTCTGCATCATCCCGAAGTTGCGCGGCGAGCTGGTCTCGCGCCCGGCCGCCGAGGTGCTGCGCGAGGCCGAGCGGCTGGTCAAGGCGGGCGTGAAGGAGATCCTGGTCATCTCCCAGGATACCTCGGCCTACGGCGTCGACCTGAAATATGCGGCAAGCTCCTGGAAGGGCCGCGAGGTGCGGGCGAAATTTTTTGACCTTGCGCGCGAGCTCGGCACGTTCGGAATCTGGGTACGGCTGCACTACGTCTACCCCTACCCTCACGTGGATGACGTCATCCCGCTGATGGCGGAGGGTGCAGTGCTGCCCTATCTCGACGTGCCATTCCAGCACGCAAGTCCCGCGGTGCTCAGACGCATGAAGCGGCCTGCGGCTCAGGAAAGGACGCTCGAGCGTATCCGGCGCTGGCGGGAGATTTGTCCTGATCTGACACTGCGCTCCACCTTCATCGTCGGCTTTCCCGGGGAGACCGAAGAGGATTTTCGGATGCTGCTCGATTGGCTGGAGGAGGCCGCGCTCGATCGGGTGGGCTGCTTCCGCTACGAGCCGGTCGAGGGGGCTGTGGCAAACGATCTTGCGCCGCTCGTGCCCAAGGAGATCGCCGAAGAACGCTGGCACCGCTTCATGCAACACCAACAGGCGATCTCCAAAAAACGGCTCAAGCGCAAGGTCGGCACGCGGCAGGAGGTTATCGTCGATGAGGTCGGCCCGACGGTTGCCAAAGGGCGATCAAAGGGCGACGCACCGGAGATCGACGGGGTGGTCTATGTAACGAGCCGCAAGCCCTTGCGCGTGGGCGACATCGTGACCGTGAAGATCGAACGCTCCGACGAATACGATCTGCACGGCTCGGCGGTTACCGCTTAGCGGCCGCTCTTTCGCTCAAAACCGCTTGAACGAGTTGTAGACGTTGCGGGTGTGGCCGGCGGCGTGCTGAGGGTTGTTGGCCCAGGTCGCGTCCAGATCGGCGAGCGGCTTCAGCGCCACGACCTCGTCCTCGGTCCTCCCTTCGTCGAACAGTTTTTTGATGCGGTCATGGGAGGTGACCAGCATGTTGCGGAACGCGATCAGGTCGGCTCTACTCGCGAGCGGGCCGTGGCCGGGCACGATCTTGGTGTTGTCGTTGGCCACTTTCAGGTAGGCATCGAGCGCGCGGATCATGCCGCGCACATCGCCGCCATTGGCGTAGTCGATATTCTGGTAGCGCCTCAGATTGTTGAAGGTGTCGCCG
>DATLYX010000070.1:0-24809 GCA_035574295.1 Xanthobacteraceae bacterium | reverse complement strand
CGACACCTATATCGTGGCGCAGACGCGCGACGGTATCGTGATCGTGGACCAGCACGCAGCGCACGAGCGGCTGGTCTACGAGCGCCTGAAGGCGGCGCTCGCAAGCTCGGGCGTCGCGCGGCAGATCCTGCTGATCCCCGAAGTCGTGGAGCTCGATGCGGCGGACGCGGAGCGGCTGCTCGCGCGCAGCGAGGAGCTGGCGCGTCTGGGTCTCGCGATCGAGCCGTTCGGGCCGGGCGCGGTGGCGGTGCGCGAGACGCCGGCCATGCTGGGCGCGATCGACGCACAGGCGCTGGTGCGCGATCTTGCCGAACACATGGCGGAATGGGACGAGGCGCTGCCGCTCGAACGGCAGCTGATGCATATCGCCTCCACCATGGCCTGCCACGGCTCGGTGCGGGCGGGACGGCGGCTCAAGGTGGAGGAGATGAACGCGCTCCTGCGCGAGATGGAGGCGACGCCAAACTCCGGCCAGTGCAACCACGGCCGCCCCACCTATGTGGAGTTAAAACTCGCCGACATTGAGCGGCTGTTCGGGCGGAGATAGCCCCGCCCGAAATGGCTTGATCCTGGCCGTGCGGATTTGCGAGTTTTGCACATCACAGGGAGGGAGCCCATGCAGCCCATGCGAAGACTTGTCGTTGTTACAGCGGTCGTTGCGCTTGCGAATTCCGCCTTTGCCCAGGAGTGGCCGAGCCGTCCTATCACGCTTGTGGTGCCGTTCGCGGCAGGCGGCGGCATCGACGCCAGCGCCAGGCTGCAGGCGCTGCACATGGGCGAATTGCTAAAGCAGACGATCGTGGTGGAGAACATCGGCGCGGTCGCGGGCCAGGTGGGCAGCGCGCGCGTCGCCAAGGCCGAGCCGGACGGCTACACCTTCCTGATCGGCAATTCCGGCACCCATGCCTACAGCCAGGCACTCTACAAGAAGCCGATGTACAACTCGGCCACCGACTTCCAGCCGGTCGGGCTCGTCACCGAGTCCCCGCGCATCCTAATCGCGCGCAAGGACCTGCCGGTGAACAACCTCAAGGAATTCATCGCCTATGTGAAAGCGAACCAGGCCAAGATGCAGTTCAGCTCGGCGGGCGTGGGCTCGGGCACGCATCTGCCCTGCGTGCTCTTGAACATGGCGATGGGCGTCAACCCCACGCACGTGCCCTATCGCGGCGAAGGGCCGGCGATGCAGGACGTGATCGCCGGGCGCATCGACTACATGTGCGCCACGATCCAGACCGGCGCGGCGCAGGCGCGGCAGAACACGGTGAAGGGCATCGCGGTGATGGCAGAGCGGCGGGTGCCGATCATCAATCTGGCGACCGCCGAGGAGCAGGGGCTGCCGGGGGTCGCGGCGACGGTGTGGAACGGCTTCTTCCTGCCGCGCGGCACGCCGCAGCCGATCGTCGCCAAGCTGAACAAGGCGATGAGCGACACGATCGACAATCCGACCGTGCGCAAGAAGCTGGAAGACCTCGGGCTCGAGATCATCCCGCCGCCGAAACGCACTCCGGAGTATCTTGCCAAGTTCATCCCGGAGGAGATCGAGCGCTGGACCAGGGTGGTCAAGGCCGCTGGCATTGAGCAGCAATGAGTCTCTTTCGCCCGGCTTGCGGCAAAGCAATTGCATTTGGCCCACCTCCCCCTGAAAGGGGGAGGGAAATGCAAATGCGATGATCCTGCTCTTTCAGGGGGAGGAAAACGCAACAGCGGTGGCGGGGAGAAGCCCTATCCGCGCGCTCGCAGGAACGTAAACTCGGTGTCGTCGTAGGCGCGACGTTCCAGCTCGATGAAGCCGGGCGGTGTCTTGAAGGCGCCGGTCCTTTCCTCCACCACGATCAACGCCTCGGGCAAAAGCCAGCCGCCCGCGCGCGCGGAAATGAGCGCCGCTTCCGCGAGCCCCTTGCCATAGGGCGGATCGACGAAGACCAGCGAGAACGGCTCGACCGGATGGGCCGCGCCGAGCTTGGCGGCGTCGCGGCGAAAGATGCGCGTTGAGCCGCCAAGGCCGAGCGCATCGATGTTGGCGCGGAGGAGCCCGCGCGCCTCGGCGCGGTTGTCGATGAACAGCGCGAACGCCGCACCGCGGGACATGGCCTCAAGGCCAAGCGCGCCGGTGCCGGCAAACAGATCGAGCACGCGCGCGCCGGTGATCGGATCGCCGTAGCCGTGCACGAGAATATTGAACAGGGATTCGCGCAGGCGGTCGGCGGTCGGCCGAATGTCTTGCGACTTCGGCGCGGCGATCGTGCGGCCGCGCAGCCGGCCCCCGACAATGCGCATCAGCGTTTCCTGCGGTTACTCTTGTCATGCCGTCCCCCCGCGCGGGCGCGCGGGCCGGCATCCATGACCCCGACACGGCGTTTACCGCGATGCCGTTGTTCATGGATTCCGGGCTCGCCCGCCTTTGCCCTTCGGGCCCCGGCGGGCGCCCCGGAATGACCGGAGTATTTCGGGCGCGACGCCAGCCGGCCCTCTTCTCCGCTTGGCGCGGGCGGGGTGACATCGACGCGCTCGACGATCGGGCCGGAGAAATCGGTGCCGGAGATCGCGGCCAGGCGCTCGCCGAGCTGTTCGCGCAGCGTGCGCGTGCGCACCTCCTCGACGGCACCGGGCGGCAGCTCGCCGAGCTGGAACGGACCGTAGGAGATGCGGATCAGCCGATTCACTTTCAGCCCAAGCGCGCCGAGCACGTTCTTGATCTCGCGATTCTTGCCCTCGCGCATGGCGAAGGTGAGCCACAGGTTCGTGCCGTGCGATTGTACCGGATCGAGCGAGGCCTCGATCGGGCCATAGCGCACGCCGTCCACGGTGATGCCGCCGCGCAAACGATCGAGCTCGGCCTGGGTGATGCGGCCGTGGGCGCGCACCCGATAGCGTCGCAGCCAGCCGGTGGACGGCAGCTCGAGCGCGCGCGCAAGCCCGCCGTCGTTGGTGAGCAAGAGAAGCCCCTCGGTGTTGATGTCGAGGCGGCCGACGCTGATCAGCCGCGGCAAATCCTTGGGCAGCGCGTCAAAGACGGTCGGGCGGCCTTCCGGGTCGGAGCGCGTGGTGACGAGGCCGCGCGGCTTATGAAACAGAAACAGCCGGGTGCGCTCGCGCATGGGCAACGGCTGGCCGTCCACGGTGATGCGGTCCTGCGCTGTGACGTTGAGCACGGGCGAGGCGATCACGTTGCCGTTCACCGCAACGCGGCCGGCGGCGATCCAGGCTTCCGCCTCGCGGCGCGAGCACAGGCCGGCGCGGGCGATCGCCTTGGCAATGCGCTCCCCCTGCCTTTCAGGCCGCTCGATGTCTGACGGCGCGCTCTTGGTCATCGCGACCATGCTCGTTATGTTGCGCGCCTGATAGCAAAGATTGAGCAGCAGGACGAGGCGGTGGCGCAGAATTTCATGCAGATGGCGCTGGAAGAAGCGCGCGCGGCGCAGGACGCGGGCGAAGTGCCGGTCGGCTGCGTCATCGTGCGCGACGGCATCCTGATCGCGCGGGCGGGCAATCGCACGCTGCGCGACCGCGATCCGACCGCGCATGCCGAGCTCTTGGCGATCCGGCAGGCTGCCGCCGTGCTCGGATCGGAGCGGCTTGCCGACTGCGATCTCTACGTGACGCTCGAACCCTGCGCCATGTGCGCGGCGGCAATGTCGTTCGCGCGCATCCGGCGGCTCTACTACGGCGCGGAGGACGCAAAGGGCGGCGCGGTGGATAACGGCGTGCGCTTCTTTGCCGCGCCGACCTGCCATCACCGGCCGGAAGTGTACGGGGGTATCGGCGCAGAGGATGCCGCAAAGCTGCTGCGCGGCTTCTTCGCCGCGCGGCGCGGCTGAATCTTTGACGCTCGCTGCGCGCTCCTCAGGCGAGCTTGTCGACCTGCTGGCCGGTACCGGGCGTGGGAGGGGCGCGATCAGCGCCCGCGCGCTGCTCCTTGCTCGGCCGCGCCGGCGTCGGTTTCCTTCGCTCTGTCGGCGCTCCCGCCGTCGGAGCGACGGGCCGCACGCCAATGCCGGAGACCTCGTCCATCACCCAGGCCCTTCGTGTACGCGGGCGTCAGGCTAGGACCCGGCATGCAAATTTTTCCCATGCTGTTTCAGTGCAATTTTATCTGCTGCAATGCCGCCGCAAAAATTTGAGCGATCGCAGCAAGGACGCGTTCATCTTGCCTTGGCATGCGCGTGCACCGGCGCCTGATCGAGCAGAGGTGCGAGGCGCCGCTTAAGATCGTCCTTGGCCGGCTCGGCTGCGCGCAGAATGGCGCTCGCGCGCAGAAAGTCGAAGGCGCGGAACGAGCCGACGTTCGGCTGCAACAGCACGTCGGGCGCGCCGTCCTTGAGCTTGGCGCTGATGATGGAATGGGTCATCACGATCACCGTCTCATAGAGGCATTCGAGCGCGCTGGGAACGCGGCGGTTCTCCGCCGACGGCGGGCCGGAAATCTCCACCGCCACGATGATGTCGGCACGGCCGCGCAACAGATCGAACGGCAGCGGATTGGTGGCGCCGCCGTCGATCAGGATCTGACCGTCGATCACCACCGGCCGGATGACGGTGGGCAGCGCGATGGAGGCGGCGATCGCGCGCTTCAAGGGGCCGGCGGAAAACACCACCTCGCGACGGTTGAACAGGTCGGAGGCGACGACGGCGAGCGGAACGTTGAGCGCATCAAAATCGTCCGGGAACCAGTCGGGCAAAAAATTCTCGCACAGTTTTTCCGCGTCGAGCCGCGTCGCATCGCCCAGCCCGCCGCCGAACAGGTCGCGAATTTTGCCCGCGCGAGAGCGAATCATGCGGCGCATGATCTCGGCGCGATTGTGCGCAAGCTGAATCGCGTAGCGACGAATTTCCTTGCCGCTCATGCCGGCCGCATAACCGGCGCCGACGATGGCGCCGATCGAGGTGCCGGCGATCGCCACCGGCTTCACCCCCATCTCATCGAGCGCCTCAAGCACCGCGATGTGCGCAAGCCCGCGCGCACCTCCGCCGCCGAGCGCAAGACCGACAGTCTTCATGCTGCACCCGCTTGTCGCGCGAATTCCCAGGCCTTCTCCGCAAGCGGCCGCACCATGGCGGCCCGCGCCTCCGCATGCTCGCTCGTTGCAGTGCCGTCGCGCACGCGGCCCACGATGCCCTGAAGGATCGCGGCAATGCGAAAGAAATTATAAGCGAGATAAACGGGCAAGTGGGGGCGCGGATCAAGGCCGGTCAAGCGACGATAGGTCTCGATGTAGGCGTCGAAGGAGGGGATGCCCAGCCTCGCCAAGTCATGGCCGACGAGCGAGCCGGTATCGGCCTCGGACGGTGGCATGTGCCATTGCATCGCATGGTAGGTGAAGTCAGCGAGCGGGTCGCCCAGGGTGGACAGTTCCCAGTCGAGCACGGCGACAACCTTCGGCGCGTCGGGAGCGAGAATGATGTTGTCCAGCCGGTAATCGCCGTGCACCAGCCGCACCGGCTGGGGCGGGGGCAGATGCGCCGGCAGCCAGGCGATCAGCCGATCCATGGTTTCGATCGTCTCGGTCTCCGAGGCGCGGTACTGCTTCGACCAGCGCTCCACCTGGCGGCCGACGTAGTTCTCCCCGCGGCCGAAGTCGGCGAGGCCGAGCGCCCCCGGGTCGAAGACATGCAGCCGCGCGAGCGTTGCGTTCATCGCGTCATACACCGCTGCGCGCTCGGCGGGGTCGGAGCCGGGCATGTGCGGGTGCCAGAATACGCGGCCTTCAACATAGGACATGAGATAGAACGGCGTGCCGGCAACGGTCTCGTCGGCGCAATAGTGCAGCGGTTGCGGCACCGGAAACCCCTGCGCGTACAGCGCGGAGATGACGCGAAACTCGCGGTCCACCGCGTGGGCGGAGGGCAGCAGTTTGCCGGGCGGCTTGCGGCGCAGCACATAGCGGCGGGCGGGTGTCTGCAGCAGATAGGTCGGGTTGGACTGGCCGCCCTTGAACTGGCGCACTTCGAGCGGTCCGGCAAAATCCGGCACCTGCCGCGCGAGATAGGCGGCGAGCCGCGCCGCGTCGAACTTGAGCGCCGCGGCCACTTCCTTGGTGCCGGTGAAAGCCGCCTGCCGGTCGAAACTGTTCATGGGCGCATTCATGGGCGCATTCATGGGCGCATTCATGGACGCATTCTTCGGCGCATTCTTGGGCGCAAACGTAGCATCCCGGCGAACGCAAGGTTAAGCTTGCGCGCCAGCAGTATGGAAGGGCTCGACATGAAACGGCTGCCGGTTCTGGAGGAAGACCGCCGTTCAATCACCGAATGGTTCCAGGTGTGGGGCGAGCGCGTGGCGGCCGTTAATTTTGCGGCGGTGCGCGAGATGTTTACCGAGGACGCGATCGCCTTCGGCTCCAAGGTGGAGATGGTGACCTCGCGCGAGGCGCTCGAACGCGAGCAGTGGCGCGCGATCTGGCCGACGATAGAAGATTATCGCTACGATCTCTCCACGCTGCAGATCGTGGTGTCGCCCGACCGGCTGATGGCCATGGGCGCGGCGATCTTCCGCTCCACCGGCATCAACCGCGACGGCTCAAAATTCGTGCGCAACGGCCGCGCCACCGCGACGCTGCAGCGCGCTTCCCTCGACGCACCGTGGCTGTGCAATCACTCGCACGTGTCGCTCACACCCGGGACGCCCGCGCCCTCCTACGGCAACCGGCCGGAGGCCACATAAGGAGTCAGCATAATCACTTCGGCAATTCGATCGGGGCGTCCACGAATACCTTGTACTGCTGCGCGCGCGGTTTGCTCTTGTCCTCCTCGTTGACGAGCTGCAGCGAGCTTTTGCCCAAGAGCGCGCGCGGCAGGATCATCACGCGGATGAAGCGGCTCGGCCGGTCGGCCGCGGCCTGCGCGAATACCGGCTCGGGGCCGGACTCGTACCAGGCGCCGCCCGGCCCGTAGGAGGTGGAGTGGCCGCGGGTGTCGATGCGAATGCCGCCCTCGATCAGGCAGCGGATGCCCGGACCTTGATGGGTGTGCAGATAGGCGCAGCCGCCGGGCGGAAAGGCCACGCTGTCGCCGCGCAGCAAGAGCTCGCTCTTGGGCAGGGTCTCCAGCGCGGCGGAGAGTTTTTCGCGGGAAGAAATCTCCGGGCCGACGATCACGCAGGCCGCCGCATCCCCCTTGGCAAGCTCCCAGCGCCAGCAGGTGGCGCCGCGCGGCTCGGGGCGGAGCGTCACCGGGCCCTCGCCGTGCCAGGTTTCGCCGTCGCTGTAGGATCGCCCGGCAATGGAAATCGATCCGTGCACCACGAAAATCATGCGCGGCAAGGGCGGCAGATACACCTCGCCGGCTGCGTCGCCGAAAGTGTCCTCGTAGAGCCGCAGCACCGGGTGCATGAGTGATCTGCCTTCAAGGGGCGCCGAAGATAGCGAAACGTCGGACGCTGCGCGATCCTCCGGCGGTTCGGCGAATTTCGGCAAAGCCTGTGCCATGGTTCAAGTCTCGATTTTCTCCCGGCGGATGGCCCGCCAGCCGATGTCGCGCCGGCAAAAACCCTCCGGCCAGCGAATCCTGTCCACCGCCGCGTAGGCGCTGGCCGCGGCTTCGGCCACGGTGCGGCCGAGCGCACAGACGTTGAGCACCCGGCCGCCGTTGGCGACGAGGCGGCCGCCATCGAGCGCAGTACCGGCGTGGAAAATCTCCACCCCCTCCACCGCACTCGCCGCATCGAGACCCTCGATCACGGAGCCTCTGGCATAGGCGCCCGGATAGCCCTTGGCGGCGAGCACCACGGCAATGGCAGCGTCGGCGTACCAGCGCAGGTCGAAATTCTTCAGCACGCCGTCGCGGCTTGCGATCAGCGCCGGCAAAAGATCGGACATCAGGCGCAGCATCAGCACCTGACATTCGGGGTCACCGAAGCGCACGTTGTATTCGATCAGCTTGGGACCGTCCGCACCGACCATGAGCCCCACATACAGCACGCCCTTATAAGGAGCGCCGATCGCTTTCATGGCGCGCACCGTGGGCAGCACGATCTCGTCCATGGTGCGGCGGCTGATCTCATCGGTCATCACCGGCGCCGGCGAATAGGCGCCCATGCCGCCGGTGTTGGGCCCCTGATCGCCGTCGAAGGCGCGCTTGTGGTCCTGCGCGGCAACGAGCGGCAATGCGGTCTCGCCGTCGCACAGCGCGAAGAAGGACGCCTCTTCGCCGTGCAAAAACTCTTCGAGCACGATCTCGTTGCCGGCGGCGCCGAGACCGCCGCCGAACATGAAATCGATAGCGGCCTCCGCTTCCTGCGGCGTCTCCGCCACCACGACGCCCTTGCCGGCGGCAAGGCCGTCGGCCTTCACCACGATCGGCGCGCCGTGCCGCTGCACATGCTGTTTCGCAGAATGCGGGTCAGAAAACCGGGCGTAGGCGGCGGTCGGAATGTTGTGGGCCTTGCACAGATCCTTGGCAAAACCTTTTGAGCCCTCGAGCCGGGCCGCCGATCTTGTGGGCCCGAACGCCTTCACGCCCGCCGCTTCCAGCTCATCGACGATGCCGGCGCAGAGCGGCGCTTCAGGACCGACCACGACGAAGTCGATGCGGCGCGTCTTGCAGAACGCGATCACCGTGGCGTGGTCGGCCGGGTCGAGCGCCACGCACTCGGCATCGCGCGCAATACCGGCGTTGCCGGGCGCGCAATAGAGCTTTTCGCAGAGCGGGCTTGCCGCCAACTTCCAAGCCAACGCGTGCTCGCGACCGCCGGAGCCGATGAGCAAGATGTTCATGACCGAGCACTAGCACGCTCGCGGCAAGGCGGGCAGGCGTGGGAACATTGCGTCCACAACGACCACCTCGACGCGGCGCCTGCGACGTGATTTGCTAGCATGTGTTAGTGAGTATCGGCCGATGCAATTCCACCTTGTGCTCGCGTTGATTGCAGGCGCGCTTACCGGCCTTGCCGGGTGCAGCGACTACAAGCTCGAAAACCGCCCCGAGATCGTGTTTTCTGGCCGCGGCGGCGACAGGGTGCATGTCAGCCCCTATCCGATGTCGCGGCCTGCGGCCGACGTCTGGAAGTCCGACGCCTGCTGGCGCCGCTGCGAGGCGCGTTGTGCCGCCGCATTCAACGACTGCGCGGCGGACGGCGGCGCGGAAGCCTGCCGCAGCGAGCTCGACGGGTGCAGCCGCGCCTGCGTGGCGGACTGCCGGCTGTCCGGCGGACCGCTGGTGCGCGGCCTCCAATAGCGCGCGGCAGGCTCCGACGGCGCACCGGCGGGCGCATTCGCTATAATCGCCAGGCGAGAATCGAATGACCGAGCCCCCGCTTCCCAACATCGTCGAATTCACCGTCTCCGAACTGTCGGCGGCGCTCAAGCGCACGATCGAGGATGCCTACGGCTATGTGCGGGTGCGCGGGGAGCTCGGCAACGTCAAGTACCACACCAGCGGGCACGTCTATCTCGATCTGAAGGACGACCGGGCCTGCATCAGCGGCGTGATCTGGCGCAACACCGCCTCGCGCGTGCGCATCAAGCTCGAGGCGGGGCTCGAAGTGGTGGTGACCGGCCGCATCACCACCTATCCAGCGCAATCGAAATACCAGATCATCATCGACACCATCGAGCCGGCCGGCCTCGGCGCGCTGATGGCGCTGCTCGAGGAGCGCAAGAAGAAGCTCGCCGCCGAGGGCCTGTTCGATGCGACGCGCAAAAAACCCCTGCCCTATCTGCCGAACATCATCGGGGTCATCACTTCGCCGACCGGCGCGGTGATCCGCGACATCCTGCACCGGCTCGAGGACCGTTTCCCGCGTCGCGTTCTGGTGTGGCCGGTGAAGGTGCAGGGCGAGGACTCGGCGCGGCAAGTGGCGGCGGCGATCCGCGGCTTCAACGCGCTGCCGCCCAGGCATCCGGTGCCCAAGCCGGACCTGATTATCGTCGCGCGCGGCGGCGGGTCGCTGGAAGACCTCTGGTCGTTCAACGAGGAGAGCGTGGTGCGGGCGGCGGCCGAGAGCACGATCCCGCTCATCTCCGCGGTCGGGCACGAAACCGACTTCACCCTGCTCGATCTCGCCGCGGACCGGCGCGCGCCGACGCCCACGGCGGCGGCGGAAATGGCGGTGCCGGTGCGCGCCGATCTGATCGCCGAGGTGGACGATTTGGCGCGGCGGCTCGTCGGTGCCTGGACGCGCGGCATGGCGGAGCGGCGCAACGAGCTGCGCGCAGCCGCCCGCGCCCTGCCGGGGCCGGACGATCTGCTGGCAGGGCCTCGGCAGCGGTTCGATGCGGCGGCGGAGCGGCTGCCGCGCGCGCTGCGCGCCAACGCCCATCTGCATCATCTGCAGTTCTCGCGCGTTGCCGCGCGACTCGCGCCGTCGCTGCTTTCCATCGCCGTCGAGCGCCGGCGCGAGCGTCTTGTCGGCGTGACGCGGCGGCTCGAGACCGCGCTCAAAAGCTATCGCGACTCGCATCTGAACCGCATCGCCCGGCAGCGCGAGCGCATCGCAGCTTTTGGCCAACGGGCGGAGCGTGCGATGCGGAATCTCATCGCAGCGCGCAACGCCCGCATGGATCGCGCCGGGCAATTGCTCACCGCCTTCTCCTACCGCGGCGTGCTCGGTCGCGGCTTTGCGCTCGTGCGCGACATGACCGGCAAGCCGGTGCGCGCGGCGACCGCGGTGAAGGCCGGCATGCGGCTTGAGATCGAATTCGTGGACGGCCGCGTCAGCGCCATCGCCGAGGATCCCCGCCTCGCGCGACCAACGCGGCGGAGCGGCGGCAGCAGCGACGGCGGCCAGGGCAGCCTGTTCGGCGCCTGAGTTCCGCCACTTGCATCCTGTCACGGGGCATAACCCTCTCGCGTCACAACGGTTTTTGCGCCGCGAAGCAACTCGGGCGCGCCGGCTGTGCTCGGCCGGACACCGGGGCCGAAAAATTCTGTGTCGGCCGCTGTTAACGCAAATCGGTCACACGGCTTGCACTATATAAAGGTGAGCCATGCAATGCCGGTGCGGTTTCCTGTTTACTGGTCGATGTTATTCTGTAATCCAGGCGACGGAGGATTGCGGTGCTGAATCGCTTTGACCGCCCCTTGCCCATGGCGGGCGAGGCCGAGGTGAAGTACCTGGACGGCGATTTCCGCATCGTCCGGCCGGGCGCTTTCGTGCGCTGCGCCGTCACCGGGGTGGCGATCCCGCTCGAAGAACTCAAATACTGGAGCGTGGATCTGCAGGAAGCCTACGCCACGCCGCAGGCGGTGCTGCAGCGCCATTATCCGGAAGCCGCCGCCAAATCACCCGCCGACGGCACCTAAGATCATCTTCTGGAATTCCTCGGCCTCGTCCACGGCGAGCGTGACGGGGAGCACGCGGAGCACGTCGAGCAGCGGTCTGGCGTCCGGCTCGCCGGACAGCCGCACAAAATCCTTCTCGGTGGTGACCAGCACGAGGCCCTCGCGCTCGGCGCGAGCCATCAGCGCGAAAATGTCGGCGCCGCGATAAGGGTGATGGTCGGGAAAGGCATAGCGGAGCTGCACGTCGATCCGCGCATCCTCCAATGTTGCGAAAAACTTCTCCGGATCGGCGATGCCGGCAAAGGCGAAGACCTTGTGATCCCTGATCCGGTCGAGCGCCTGTGGATCGGCGAGCAGACGCCCGTGGAAAACCGGGAGCCCGGGCGCGGCGGCAACGACCGGTTCGGCGGCGGCAGCGGCGCCCACAACGAGCAGCGCATGAGCGCGGGCGAGCTGGCTTTGGAGCGGGGCGCGCAGGGGCCCTGCGGGCAACACCCGGCCGTTGCCGACGCCGCGGCGGCCGTCGACCACCAGCAGCGAGAAATTCTTGGCGAGGGAAGGGTTCTGAAAGCCGTCGTCCATGACGATGACGTCGGCGCCGGCTGCGCGCGCGGCCTCGGCGCCGGCCACCCGGTCATGGGACACAACAGTGGGAGCGACGCGGGCGAGCAGCAGCGGCTCGTCGCCAACATCGGCGGCGCGATGCTTGGACTCCACCAAAATCGGACCGGCAAGGCGGCCGCCATAGCCGCGAGTCAGGAAATAGGGGCGCCGGCCGGCGGCGATCAGCAGCCTTCCAATGGCGAGCGCCGTCGGCGTCTTGCCGGCGCCACCCACGGTGAGATTGCCGACGCAGACGACGGGGATGCCGACCGCGCGACCGGATAAGGCGAGCCGTGCGCGCGCGACCGCGCCATAGGCCGCCGCCAGCGGCGCGAGGAGCGCCGCTGCGGCACCCCCCGGCTGCCACCAGAATGCAGGCTCACGCATGGCGCCGGTCCATGCGCAGATGCAGCAAATAGGGATCGAGCGCGGCGAGCGTGCGGTCGAGCGCACCGGCAAGGGTGTCCATGGCCTTGAGTGCCGTGTCGGCCGCCTTCTGCCTTGCCTGCGCATCCGCAAGCCAAGCCTCGATGGCCGGCGCAAGCTTGGTCGTATCGGACACAAGCGCGGCGCCACCGCAGGCGTCGAGCGCCGCATAGATTTCGGCGAAGTTCCACACGTGCGGCCCGTGCAGGATCGCAGCACCAAGCCGCGCGGCCTCGACCGGATTCTGCCCGCCATGGCCGACGAGCGAGCCGCCGATGAACACGATGGGGGCAAGACGGTAAACCAAGCCCAGCTCGCCCAGCGTGTCGGCGAGGTAGATGTCGATGGAGGGCCGCGGCAGCTCGCCGCGCGAGCGCACCGCGGCGGCAAGCCCGGCGGCCTTAACGATGTCGAGGATGCCGGCGCTGCGCTCGGGATGGCGCGGCGCAATCACGGTGAGCAGGCCGGGAAACCGCGGCTTCAGCCGCCGGTGGGCGGCGACCATCGCCGCCTCCTCGCCGGCATGGGTCGAAGCGGCGGCCACGACGGTGCGGCCGGCGGTGGCCGATTTCAACGCGGCGAGCTTTTCGGCGTCGGCGGGCGGCGCCGGCACGTCGAGCTTGAGGTTGCCGGTGGTCGAGATGCGCGGCGCGCCGAGACCGGAATAGCGCGTGGCGTTGTCGGTGGACTGGGCGAGGCAAAGATCAAAGCGGCTGAGCAACGCCATGATCGCTCGCGGCGCAAAATTCCAGCGGCTGAACGAGCGTTCCGAGAGGCGCCCGTTCACCAGGATCAACGGAATGCCGCGCTCGGCGCCAGTGATGATCATGTTGGGCCACAGGTCGGACTCCACAAACAACGCGAGGTCCGGCTGCCAATGATCGAGAAACCGATTGACCATGCGCGGGATGTCGAGCGGCACGAATTGATGGATGACGTCGGGCGGCAGCCGCCGCTCGGCCAACTCGGCGGACGTCACCGTACCGGTGGTGACCAGCACGTTGAAATCGCGGGCGCGAATCCTTTCGATCAGCGGGAGCATCGCGTTCAGCTCGCCGACGCTGGCGCCGTGCAGCCAGATCAACGGACCGGGCGGCCGAGGTACAGCGGCGATGCCGAGGCGCTCCGGCAGCCGCTCGGCGTGCTCCTTTCCGCGCCGCAGGCGGCGGGCGAGCACAAAACGCGCGAGCGGGGAGGCCGCGATCGTCAACAGACGATAGGCGCGCAACGTCAGAGGCAGGGCGCGATCAGGTTCCGGCACGGTGTCCGCCGTCGCTATCGACGATTTCGTAGGCCCGCTTGGTGGCAAAGTTGAGCGAATCTTCGACCGCGCGACGCGCCGCCTCAAGCCGGGCGTCGTCGGCGTCGGCGGCAACGCGGATCAGCTCTCCGGCCACGCCCGCACCGCGGCCGAACGGCAAATGGACAACGCTGCGATCCCAAGTGTCGAGCTCGATGCGGTGCCGCGTGGCGATGGCCGCCGGAACGATCAGGCGACCGGATATTTGCGCGAGCTTGACGATGCCGAGCCCGGCGACGCGGGCCACCTTGGGCACGTCGGCGGTGGTGGCCACGCTGTAGCCCTGCTCCAGCGCGGTGAGCATTTCCCTGAACGCGCCGACACCGCCCTTGCGCGCGAATTGGCCGCCATGGTCGCCGGAGCCGCGAATGGTGCCAATGCCCAGCCGCTCAGCGGCGATGGCATTGATCTCGCCGTCGCGATGGCGCGAGATCAATACCTTGGCGCGATATTGCGGCGGCCGCAGAAACGGCGCGAGAAAATGCTGGCCGTGCCACATGGTGAGAATGATGGGCAGCTCCTTCTCCATCCGCTCGTAGATATCCGGCGGCTCGGTCACAAAATCGATGCTGTTCCAGACGAACCGCAGATACTCGGCGGCGGCAACCCCGACGGTCTTCTGTACCCAGCGTTTTTCGGTGAGGCGTTTGACAGAGAATATCCGCAAGCGTGGGCTCCGCGTGGCTGCGTAGGTCGGCTGGCTCATGTCCGGTGCATCACGTGCGGTGCTGCTTGGCCCGCGGACGCTCGGTCGCCTCAGGGTCGAGCAGCCGGTGCAGGTGGACAATGAAGTACCGCATCTGGGCGTTGTCCACGGTCTGCTGCGCCTTGGCCTTCCAGGCGGCATAGGCGGCGGCATAATTGGGATAGATGCCCACGATGTCGAGCTGATCGAGGTCGCGAAACTCGACGCTGTCGAGGCGAATCAGCTCGCCGCCGAACACCAGATGCAACAACTGCTTTTGTCCGCGCGCTCCTTCGGCCATCGCCTTTCCTTCTCCGGTCCCGCCGGTCCCGCCGGTCCCGCCTCCCCGGCGCGGCCTTGCCCTCAAGGGTGATGCTGCTGCGCGCGGATGAGCGCGACGACCGCAGGATGCCGCGCGCGGCCCGCCGCCACCAGCAAGCCGTGGACGGGATTCGGTCGATTATAGGCCAAAGGCTCGCCGTCGAGCGAGGTCAAGAGCCCGCCGGATTCGTGCACCAGCAGATCGGCGGCGGCGAGATCCCAGTCATGGCTGTCACCGCCGGCCAGCGCCACGTCGAGCTCGCCCTGCGCCACGCGAACGAGCCGCAATGCAAGCGAATGGATGCGGGGCACAACCACAATTGCGGGAAAACGCTCGGTGATCGGGTCGAGATAGCGGCGCGGCCCGGCGCAGCGCAGGGCGGCCAGCTCGGCGCCGCGCGTGGCGGCGATCGGCAGACCGTTGCAGGTCGCGCCCTGGCCGCGCACCGCAACAAACAGTTGGTCGCTTGCCGGGGCATAGACCGCTGCCACGGTCGGCCGGCCCTCCTCCACCAGGGCGGCGGAGACCGACCAGTCGGTGCGGCCGGCGAGAAAAGCGCGCGTGCCATCGATGGGATCCACCACCCAGACGCGACGGCGGGCGAGCCGGCCGGGATCGTTCTCGCTTTCCTCGGAAAGCCAGCCGTCGTCGCTGCCGTCGAGCAGGCGCGTGCGCAAAAGTTCGTTGACGGCGAGGTCGGTCTCGGATACCGGCGAATCGCCATGCTTGAGCCAACTCTTGGGCGCAGCGCCGAAGCTTTTCATGGCGAGGGCGCCGGCTTCGCGAACAGCGGCGGTAAGACGCCGGCAATCGGCAGTGCGGACGGAAAGCTCAGTGACCGGCAATGGTCAGTCCCTCCACCCGCACGGTCGGCGCATTGATGCCGTAGCGGAATTTCAGATCGTTGGCCGGCGTAAGCGTGCGAAACATTTCGAGCAGATGGCCGGCGATGGTCACCTCGCTCACAGGGTAAGTGCGCTCGCCGTTCTCGATCCAGAATCCGGCGGCGCCGCGGCTGTAGTCGCCGGTGACCAGATTCACCCCCATGCCGATCAGGTCGGTCACATAAAAACCTTCGCTGATGTCGCGCATCAGCTCCTCGGGCGTTGCAGCGCCGGGTTCAAGATGCAGATTGGTGGCACCGGGCGACGGCACCGAGGAGGCGCTGCGCTGGGCGTGGCCGGTGGTCGTCAGTGAAAGTTCACGCGCGGTGGCGCTGTCCAGGAGCCAAGTCCGCAGTACACCGTCCTCGACCAGCGCCATGCGCCGGCTGGCCACCCCCTCAGCGTCGAACGGGCGCGAGCGCAAGCCGCGCCGGCGCAGCGGATCATCGATGATGTTGATGCCGCGGCCGAACAATTGCGCGCCCATCTTGTCCTGCAAAAAGCTGGTCTTGCGGGCAATCGCGTTGCCGTTGACGGCGCCCGCCAAATGACCGAGCAGCGAACCGGAAATCCGCGGATCGAACACCACCGGCAGCTTCCGCGTCGCCACCTTGCGCGGATTGAGCCGCCGAACCGCGCGTTCTCCGGCGGTGCGCCCGATTTTTTCCGGCGATTCGAGATCGCTCATGTGGAGCGCGGAGGAAAAGTCGTAGTCGGTCTCCATGGCGGTGCCTTCGCCGGCGATGGCGCTCATGGAAATGCTGAAATTCGATCCGAGATAGGCGCCGCAAAAACCGTGACTGGTGACCAACACCATGCCGCCGATGCCGGCGGAAGCGGTTGCAGTGTCGGATTTGGTGACTCCCTTCACCTCCAGGGCCGCGCTTTCGGCGCGCCGCGCGAGCCCTTCAAGCTCCTCGACGCCGGGCAAGGCTCGGTCGATCAAGTCGAGATCGGGAAATTCCCGAGCCAGGCGCTCGGGATCGGCGAGGCCGGCAAATTGATCCTCGGGCGCGGCGCGCGCCATGGCGACCGCCCGCTCGGCGAGAGCCGCCGCCCCGTCGCGGCCAACCTCGTTGGTCGATACCACCGCCTGCCGCCGGCCAACCAGCACGCGCAGCCCGACCTCGTCACTCTCCGCGCGCTCGGATTCCTCCACCTCGCCGTCGCGAACCCCGACCGACAGGTAGACCGAACGCATGGCCACGGCGTCGGCCGCATCGGCGCCCGCCGCTTTCGCGGCCTGCACCAGACGTTCGGCGAGCGCGGTCAGGGCAGACTGATCAAAAGGCGAGTCCATCGACGGGTTCCGAGGCCGGTTTAGGAGGGGATTTCGTACCTGGCAAGGCACAGATAAGAGCGCCAAGGCGCGGATTGGAGGCCCGTTTTCGGCGATCGAGACAATTGGCGCAAAGCCGGCAATCTTGCGTCAATCATGCGGAGCGATGTGGCGGGCGCTACCGCCAATTAACCAGCGCCTTTAAGGGGATACCGACCGAGCGCGCGCCATAGTGGCCGCAACGACCGGGCCAAAGAAGCCCGGCTGGGAAGGATTTGAGGCGTCAATGGGTGCAGGCGGACCCGAGGGGTCGGGCCGCGGTCTGCGGCTCGACCCCTTCGCGCTCCCGGTGCGCTTCTTTGCCCCGGATCGCGGAGCGGACGGACACATTCGACAGATCGAGCTCGACCGGGAGCGCGTGGTGATGCGGCGCTCGGTGCGGGGCATTCCCATGAAAGTCGGGGTGCCGGTCGCATCGTTCCGCGGCGTGAGCCTGCGCGTGCTTGCGCCCGGGGCCGACCATGGCGCCGCCTTTGCGGTGATGCTCGACCATCGCGACAGCGCGCTCTCGGTGCCACTGTTTCTGGCCAACGACGGCGACGACGGAGTTGCCGTCTGGAAGTCCTGGGGCCGGGTGTTGGATCTGCCGCTGTTGCTCGCCGAGGGCGACGGTTCAGTGCAGGAGCCGTATCCACCGATGGGCACGGTGATCATCGGCACGCCCGCACCGCGCCGGCGCCGTCGCGCCGCGATCAAATGGCGGCGGCCGTCGATCCTGATGCGGCGAAAGCCCGGGCGGCCCTCCGCAGAACCGGTCGTGCACCGCGGGGAGCGGGAGATCATTGCCCGCAACTAGCCTCGAGCCGGCCACCGGCTCTCCGTTAACTATTGCAATATCAACGGCTTAGGCCTCATCACTGACGTCGCAGGGGTCTTGAAATCCCCTCCAAGGCTCCTAAATCGCCGGCCGGCGGCGCACGACCGCTGTGCGCCCTCCGGCAAGGCGCGAGGGAACGGTGATGACCATTCCGACGACAGCCAACGTTTCATCCGAGCGGTTCGACCTCGACGCGTTGCTGCATCCGGCGGGCAGGTTCGCTCATCCGCTCGATGTGGTGCGCGATCGAAACCTCACGCGCGACGAGAAGCGGGCGATCCTGGCATCGTGGGCCTCCGACGCCTGCGCGGTGGAGGCAGCGCCGGAACTGCGGCAGACGCCGACCGGCCGCACCGTCCGCTTCGACGACATCATGGACGCGCTGCGCATGCTCGATAAGGAGGCGGCGATGCATACCCAGCGCGCGCCGCATGCCCGCCGGGCATTCGCCAATCGCTTTCCAAGCCTGTTCGGGCGCGCGCAGGGCGCGCGCGGCAACGAAGTACAGACGGCAACGGAATCGTGACGGGCTTTGCGGAGCTTGGCCATGAATTTCGAACGGCTCGATTTCCGACAGATCATGGGGATGACCGGCTTCCTGCTGAGCGTGCTGTTCATCCTGATGATCCTGAGCCATTGAGGGGACGAGAGAATCATGACGGCGTTCAACAAAAGACTGGCAAACGCCTGCCTGAACGCGCTCTATCTCATGGTGGCAGCAGGCCTGATCGTGTCGCCGTTCCTGCTCGAGCGCGACGCCTCGGCGGCGGCGATCCGCAATCAGGTGATCCTCGGCCTTCTGTTCGGGGTATTCGCCCTCTGGTCGATGGCGACCGAGGAACGGACGCGGGCGCCGATCCGCACCAAGGCTAACTGAGCAGCCGCCGCACGAAGGCGTCGAGCACGAGGCCGGCAAACAGGATCAGGCCGGCGTCGCGGTTCGATTTGAACAGACGCAGGCACAGCGCCGGATCGGCGACGTCGAGACGAAAAATCTGCCAAGCAAGATGCGCGGCGAAGCCGACGAGCCCGAGCGCGAAAATCGCTCCACCGCCGACGAAGAAGCCAGCGATCCCGATGAGAAGCACAGCGGCGGCGGAGAATGCCGCGAGCGCCGGCTTGGTGCGGTCGCGGAACAGGATCGCCGTGCTCTTCAACCCGATCAGCGCGTCGTCCTCGCGATCCTGATGGGCATAGATGGTGTCGTAATGGATCACCCACGCAATTGAACCCAAGTAGAGCAACAGCGCCGGCGGCGCGAGGCTGGCGTGCGCGGCGGCCCAGCCCATCAACGCGCCCCAGGAAAAGGCAAGGCCGAGGAAAATCTGCGGCCAATAGGTCACGCGCTTCATGAAGGGGTAAATCGCGACCACCGCGAGCGAGGCGATGCCGGTCCAGATGGCAAAACTGTTGAACTGCAACAGCACAGCAAGGCCGATGAGCGCCTGGGCCACGAGGAACGCCAGCGCCGCCGGCACACTCACCTGCCCCGACGGGATCGGGCGGGAGCGCGTGCGCTCCACGCGCGCATCGATGTCGCGGTCGACGAGATCGTTCCAGGTGCAGCCAGCGCCGCGCATCACGATGGCGCCGATCAGGAACAACAGCACGTGCCAGGGATCGGGGCCCCAGCCGTTGGCGGGAATCGCCGCCAGCGCCGCGGACCACCAGCAGGGCAGCAACAAGAGCCACCAGCCGATCGGGCGATCGAGACGGGTAAGCCGCAGATAGGGACGGCTCCAGGACGGCGCGATCGTGTCCACCCAGTTGCCGGTCGAATCGGCAACGCGGCCGAGCGCCTCGCTCATCGGGCCAGCGGATTGCCGGTCAGCGTATTGAAGGTTCCGACATTGGGCCGATTCGACGAACCGTCAGGCAGCATCGGCCCGCCGAGAATGTCGCTCAGGCTGGGACCGCTGGGGGGCGCAGGGGCGCAGGCCTGTTTGCGAATCGTCAGCGACCTCGAGTAGTCGGCCTTGGCGCGCTGAATGGCCTCGTCCGGAATGCCGCAGACCGCCTTGTTCTGCTCGAAAAACTTCACCACCTTGTTCGTGGAGCCGGCCAACCTCTGGAACAACTGGCAAAACTCCTCGCGCGGCGCCTTGCGGTCATTGGCGGCCTTGATGCTGATGAGGACCTGTTCCACCTCCTGCCGAATGGGCCCGAATGCCGAACAGACCTGCGCCTGATAGGGATTGACGCCGACCACCTGCGCCAAGGCACCCGCGGTCCCGGCGCCGAGCAGCGCGGCAAGCGCAAGAAGCAGGTTAACCAGATCGCGTGCAGGTCTTCGATCGTTCATGTCAGCCCCGGCACCAGCCTCGTTCAAAAACCAAGCGAATTCGGCAATATGACGGCGGCATGACGGCGGCGCGCTGCGGCGCGCCGGCGCATCGCCCTCGGCTCGGCCTCGACTCGCCCGCTGGTGCAACGCAGCATAGCGCATCTGCCATGGCCCGATACGATTTTCGCAGCCCGCGCCTTTACGTCACAGGCCGGCTCTCGCCGGGCGCCGAATTCACCGTCGGGCGGCCGCAGGCGCATTATCTCTGCCACGTGCTCCGGCTC
Organism: Xanthobacteraceae bacterium; assembly: GCA_035574295.1. GTDB lineage: Bacteria > Pseudomonadota > Alphaproteobacteria > Rhizobiales > Xanthobacteraceae > PNAI01. Next base: position 4,645 of record DATLYX010000070.1, on the reverse strand, counting down.
AAGCGCGACGACCGGATTCTCGTGTTTAACGGCCAAGATGGTGAATGGCGCGCACGGCTTGCCGAGAGCGGCCGTAGCGGAGTCCTGCTCCAGGTCGAAGAATGCACGCGAGCACAAACTCTGGCGGGAGACCTGCATTACCTGTTCGCGCCGCTCAAACATGAACGGCTGGACTACATGGTGCAAAAGGCGGTGGAGCTCGGCGCCTCGCGGCTTGTGCCGGTGATGACCCGACATGTGCAGGTGAGCCGCATCAATCTCGAGCGCATGCGGGCGAACGCCATCGAGGCGGCGGAACAGTGCGGGATCCTCAACCTGCCGGAGATCGCAAGCCCCATCACCTTCGCGCAAATGCTGGCGCAGCGGGATGCCCGGCGGCTCTTGGTGTTCTGCGACGAGGATGCGGAGGTCAAAGACCCGGTGGCGGCCCTGGCGGAACATCGCACGGAGAGGCAGCCGCTCGCGGTCTTGATCGGTCCGGAGGGCGGCTTCGCCGAGGAGGAACGCGCGGCGCTGCTCAAGCTGCCGAACGTGGTGCGGCTTGCGCTCGGGCCGCGCATCCTGCGCGCCGACACCGCGGCGGTGGCTGCGCTCGCGCTGGTGCAAAGCGTGCTCGGGGACTGGCGGTAGGTTCAGAAGCGCACGTGCGCGAGGCTCGGCTTCAGCGCATAGGCGAGCGGAACCGCGGCAAGGCAGATCGCGGCAATCACCACGATCGTCGCCGACACGCCTACCGCGTCGCCGACCACACCGTAGACCGCTGGCGCGATCGCGCCGGAGCCGATGGTGCCGGTGTAGAAGACGCCGAAGGCGCGCGCGCGGCGTTCCGGCTTCACGAGTTCAGGCACCGTGCCGTAAAGCACCGAGGAGGTGCCGTTGAGGGCAATGCCGATAACCGGCAGCACGAGCAGCGCGGCTTCGAGCGACAGCGGCAGGACGGCGACGATGCCGGCGGCGGTGAGACCTTCGGTCAGATACACCGTGCGAATGGCGCCGATGCGCGCGCCGATGAACGCGCAGACGAGCTTGCCCACGGCGCCGCCGGCAAACACCAAGGTCAGGGCAAGGCCGATGGTCGGCAGCGAGGCGCCCTTGGCGAGCAGAACGAACGGCAGAAAGGTCAGGAAGGCCATGCGCGTGGCGCTGTCGATGACGCCGATCGAGAGCAGCAGCGCGAAGCCACGCCGGCTTCCTTCCCCGGCCGCGCCGTGGGAGGGAGCATCCGACGCTTCCGCCCGCGCCGGCTCCACGGCCAGGCGCGGCGTGAGCTGAAAAATTCCCACCGCGGCGACCAACCCGATGAGCCCGAAGGCGGCCAAGGTCGGCTGCCAGGGCATCACCACGAGCACAATCGATGCAGCCGCGGGCAAGGTCATCTTGCCGATGTCGCCGGCGAAATTGTAGGTGCCGAGCGCCTTGAGCGAGCGCACGCCGGAAAAAGCGCGCGCGACCAGCGCCGAGGCCACCGGATGCTGCACGCTGCCGCCGGCGCCGGCGATCAAGAGCGCGATCACCAGCCCGATGAAACCGGTGCTCGCGCCCGCGATACAGAAACCCGCGCCCGCCATGGCGGTGCCGGTCGCCAGCACCAGCGCCGGGCCGAACCGCTCCGCCAGCATGCCGGCCGGGATTTGCAGCGCGGCCATGGTGCCGACATAGGCGGTGCGCAACAGACCGAGCGCCGCATAGCCGAGGCCGAACTCCGCCTGCCAGATCGGCAGCATCACATAGATCAGGTCGGTGTAGCCGTCGTGCAGAACGTGGGCGCCGGAGGCGGCGCCGAACGCACGGCGCTCGTCGGCCTTGCTGGGGCGGACGGGCGCGGCCGCGTTCGGGGTTGCGACGGTCATGAAGCTGTACGACTCCGGCGTTGCACGAAGGACATGCTGACGAACGACAGCACCGGCTCGCCCCGCTGGTTGGCGCCGCCGTTGCGGATGGTCATTAGACCCCAGTCGGGGCGGCTTTTGGAAGCGCGCAATTCGACGATCTCGGTGGCAAAGGTCACCGTGTCACCGGAATAGACCGGCTTGAGCCATTTCAGATCGCGAAAACCCGGCGAAGGCCCGAAGATGGCGGACGGCTCGCCGCGCGCGGCACGCTCCGCATCTTCGCGGCGGTGATATTCGATCATCAGCCGCATCCAGACCGACGCGGTGTGCCAACCGGAAGCGCACAACGCGCCGAAGTGCGAGCGCTTGGCCGCTTCCTCATCCACGTGAAAAGGCTGCGGGTCGAAGCGCTGCGCGAAGGATTTGATGTCCTCGGCGGTGAAGGTATGGCGGCCGAGCTCGAAACGGTCGCCGACCCGCAGGTCTTCGAAGAACTTCATGCTGCGATCCCGGAATTGCGCCGGGCGAACATCAGCGGCGCTTTCAGCGACAGCACGCAGACCCCGGAGGCGTTGAACAATTCGAAATGGACATTGACCAGACCCATGCCCGGCCGGCTGCCGGACGGACGGCTCGACAATACCGTAGCGCGCAAGGTGAGATCATCGCCAGGGCGAATGGGGGCAAGCCAGCGCACCTCGTCGACACCCGGCGCGCCCATGGAGCTGGAATTGAGCACAAAACTTTCCGCCGACATGCGCATCAGGATGCAGCAGGAATGCCAGCCGGAAGCGCACAGCCCGCCGAGCATGGAATGGCGCGCCGCCTCCTCGTCGAGGTGAAACGGTTGCGGATCGAATTCACGGGCGTAGGCGACAATCTCCTCGCGGGTGATGCGCCGCGGGCCGTGTTCGATCACCTGTCCCGGCGCGAAATCTTCCCAGTAGCGTTTTGGCGGAGGGGCGTGCGGCGGCATATGCAAATCCAATTCCACCACAACCGCGGTCAGGTCGCAAAGCGGAAGTGCAGCACGTCGCCGTCGACCACCACGTAGTCCTTGCCTTCCAGCCGCATCTTTCCCGCTTCGCGGGCGCCGGCCTCGCCGTTGCAGGCCACGTAGTCTTCGTAGGTGATGGTCTCGGCGCGAATGAAGCCGCGCTCGAAGTCGGAGTGGATGACGCCGGCGGCCTGCGGCGCCTTGGTGCCGCGCGTCACGGTCCAGGCGGCGGCCTGTTTGGGGCCGGCGGTGAAATAGGTGATGAGATCGAGCAGGGCGTAGCCGGCGCGAATCATGCGGTGCAGGCCCGGCTCGGTCAGCCCCATGGCGGCGAGGTATTCTTTGCGCTCCGCCTCGGGGAGCATTGCGATTTCCGCCTCGATCTTGGCGGAAATGACGATGACGGCGGCGCCCTCCTGTTTGGCGCGTTCCTCGACCTGGCGCGAGAATTCGTTGCCGGTCGAGGCCGAGGCCTCGTCCACGTTGCACACGTACAGCACAGGAAGCGCGGTGAGCAGCATCAGCATGCGAAACGCCTTCTGCTCCTCGGGCTTGCGCTCGACAAGACGCGCGGGCCTGCCCTCGCGCAGGAGCGCGAGCGAACGGTTGACGAGGTCGAGCGTCAACTTCGCTTCGTCGGCCTCCTTGTCGTAACCTTTGGCCTTTTTCGCCAGACCTTCGACGCGCCGCTCAAGACTCTCCAGATCGGCCAGCATCAGCTCGGTCTCGACGGTGTCGATGTCGGCGATGGGGTCGATGACATCGCGCACGTGCGGCACGTCGGGATCGACGAAGCAGCGCACCACATGGGCGATCGCGTCCACCTCGCGAATCTGCGCCAGCATCTGGTTGCCAAGCCCCTCGCCGCGCGAGGAGCCGCTGACCAGCCCGGCGATATCGACGAACGTGAGCCGCGTCGGCACGAGCTTTTCCGATTTGGCGATGCGGCCGAGCACTTCGAGGCGCGGATCGGGAACCGGCACCTCGCCGATGTTGGCGGCGGTGGTGGAAAACATGTAGCTCGCGGCCTGCGCCGCCGCGGTCTGCGTCAGCGCATTGAACAGGGTCGATTTGCCCACGTTGGGCAGGCCGACGATGCCGCACTTGAATCCCATGCGCGTCTCGCTCGATGTTCAGTCCGCCGCCTCGTCGAGCGCAGACGGTGCGCCAAAGCCCTTGGCCGTCATCGCCAGATGCACCTTGTTCTGGAAGCTTGCGTCCTGGCCGCGCACCAGCAATTCGGCATTGTCGGCGATGATGCCGCACAGCGCCTCCACCCAGGCGCGCTCCTCCTTGCCGAAGTCGCTCAACACGTAAGGCTGCACCAGATCCTTGTCGCCCGGATGACCGATGCCGATGCGCACGCGGCGATAATCATTGCCGATGTGCGCCGTGATCGAACGCAGGCCGTTATGGCCGGCAACGCCGCCGCCAACCTTCACCCGCACCTTGCCGGGCGGCAGATCGAGCTCGTCGTGAAACACCACGATCTGCGGCAGGGCGATCTTGTAGAAGCGCGCGGCCTCGGCGACCGCGCGGCCGGACTCATTCACGTAGGTGCCGGGCAGGAGCAGGAGCACGCGCTCATCGCCGATGGGACCCTCGGTCGCCACGCCCTGAAAACGGCGGCGCCACATGGGAAGCTCGTGACGCTTGCGGATGGCGTCGACGACCATGAAGCCGACGTTGTGGCGATTGCCGGCATAGCGGGCGCCGGGATTTCCGAGCCCGACGAAAAGCAGCATGATCCGGTCACTTGCCTCACTTCTTCTCGGGCTTGGCAGCCGCAGCGCCAGCAGCCGGTGCCGCACCGGCT
>DATLYX010000069.1:0-22462 GCA_035574295.1 Xanthobacteraceae bacterium | reverse complement strand
GCTCGTATTCATCCGCGGCTATAACCACCACAGCCGGCTTGCCATGCTTGGTCACAGTCTGCGGCTTACGCCGTGCCGCCTCGACGACTTCGCTGAATCGGTTCTTGGCGTCCTGAACCGACCACGTGGCGTTTGCCATGGTTCGCCTCAACTAGCTAGAATTTCTGGCTAGAATATAGGGCCCGCCCGCAGACGGGCCGTCAAGGCCCCTTGGCTTCGCCAGAGCCGCCACCGAATGCTCGACCTACCCCACGTGGCCTCCCGCCTGTTCGGGACGCCGCTCATGATCGCGCGCGCCAAGCTCGAGGCGATCCTCGGCGTGCTGACGCCGCGGCTCGCCGGCAACGCGATCGAACCGACCGAAGGGCCGCCTGAGCCGGCACCGCTCACCGCGCTCACGGCCGAGCGCATTGCGGTCATCTCGGTGATCGGCACGCTGGTTGCCCGTTCCGGCTATCTCGATGCCGCGAGCGGGCTTCGCTCGTACAGCGAGATCGGCGCGGTGATCGCGGACGCCATGGCCGATGCAAGCGTGCGCGGCGTGATCCTCGATGTCGACTCCGCAGGCGGGGAGGTCGGCGGCTTGTTCGATCTCGTCGATCGCGTCCGCGCTCTCCGCGCGGCGAGCGACAAGCCGCTGTGGGCGGTGGCGAACGAGAGCGCGCTGTCGGCGGCCTATGCCATCGCGAGTGCGGCCGATCGTGTCTACGTCACGCGCACCGGCGAGGTCGGCTCGATCGGCGTCGTCGCCGTGCACGTCGACGAAAGCGGCGCCGATGCCAAGGCGGGCCTGGCCTGGACCTTCATCTTTGCGGGCGAGCACAAGATCGACGCCAATCCGCATGCGCCGCTGTCCGAGCGCGCCCGTTCGGACATTCAGGCCGACGTCGACCGCCTCTACGCGGAGCTCTGCAGCCTAATTGCCTTCAACCGTGGCCTCACCGTGGAGACCGTGCGCGCGACCGAGGCCGCGATCTATCGCGGTGCGCTTGCCGTCCGCGCCGGGCTCGCCGACAGGCTCGGCACTCTGGACCTCGCCATCGCTGAAATGGCCACCGAACTCGATCGCACCGCACCGGCCCGCGCCCTCATCAACCCGACACTCAAGAGGAGCCTCTCCATGGCGACGAACGAAACCGAACAGTTCCAGGATCAGCCGCATGAGCCGCAGCCGGCCGTAACACAGGCTGCGCCGGATCCCGCGCCGACGCCAGCGCCGGCATCAACCGCGCCCGAAGCGAGCGCAGCCGAGAGATTGCGCGCGGAGTTTGCCGAGGTTGCCGCGATCGCGGCGCAAGCAGCGCGCCTTGGCGTTGAGGTCGACGCGGCCGACGCGCTTAAGAAGGGCATTACGCCCGATGCGTTGCGTCGCTCGGTGCTCGATACGCTCGCAGCGCGCGCCGAGGCAACGAGCGTGATTGCCGCCGCCCCGCCCTCCGCCGCGGCGAACGACAGCCCGATCGTGCGGCGGGCCAAGGAGCGCGCCGCCGCCGCGGCGCGCCCCTGACCGACAAGATTTTAAGGAGCCCCGATCATGCCCACGCTCACCATGGCGCCGACCCTCGGCGACCTCGTCAAATACGAGCTCAACGGCAGCTACAATCGCGAGACCGTGACGCTCAAGGCCGGTACCAGCTATCCGCTCGGCGCCGTGCTCGGCAGGATCACCGCCTCAGGAAAATATCGCCTTTCGCCCGCATCCCCGGTCACCGGCGACGAAGGCGCCGAGACCGCGGTCGCCGTCCTGATCGCGGCCGTCGACGCAACCGCTGGTGACGCGGCCGGGCTCGTCATCGCCCGCGGTCCCGCGATCGTGTCCAAGGCCGCGCTCGCCTTCGACGCCTCCGTCGACCAGCCGGCCGAGAAGGCGGCCAAGCACGCCGAGCTTGCGGCAATCGGCATCGTGCCGCGCGAGACCGCCTGATCCGTCCCACGCCATCCCAACGTCACCCTCGGGCCTCGATGGAAATCCCGTCGGGGCCCGAAACCATTTTTGAGGAACCGCAATGGCCCCGATGATCAATCCCTTCGATGCGGGCGGCTACTCGCTCGCCGAGATGACCCAAGCCATCAACATCCTGCCCAACATCTACACCCGGCTCGGTGAGCTCGGCCTGTTCCGCTTCGAGGGCATCACCCAGAGAAGCGTCATCATCGAGCAAGCCGAGGGCGTGCTGAACCTCTTGCCGACGGTGCCGCTCGGCGGACCCGCAACGGTCGCCAACCGTGATGCGCGCGCGATGCGCTCGTTCACGGTGCCGTGGATTCCCCACGACGACGTGATCACGCCCCAGGACATCCAGGGCGTGCGCGGCTTTGGGGTGGCGGACGCCGCCGACCCGCTCGCCACTGTCATGGAGCGCAAGCTCACTCGCATGCGCGCCAAGCACGCCCAGACCCGCGAGTACATGGAGGTCAATGCGCTGCGTGGCATCGTCAAGGACGGCGCAGGCAGCACGCTCTACGACTACTTCGCCGAGTTCGGTCTCGCCCAGCAGTCGGTCGACTTCGTGCTCGGCACCGCCGGCACGAATGTGCAGGCCAAGTGCCGCGAGGTGCTGCGCGACATCGAGACCGAGCTCAAGGGCGAGACCATGACCGGGGTGCTCGCGCTCGTCAGCCCCTCCTTCTTCGACAAGCTCATCGGGCATGCCAAGGTGGAGGAGGCCTACAAGTACTTCTCCTCCACCGGCGCCCAGCCCTTGCGCGAGGACACCCGCCGCCGTTTCCCCTTCGCCGGCATCGTGTTCGAGGAGTACAACGCCACCGTCACGCTCTCGACCGGCGCGACCGAGACCCTGATCTCGGCGAACGAAGGCATCGCCTTCCCGCTCGGCACCATGGACACCTTCGTGACCTATGGGGCGCCGGCGAACCTGATCGAGACAGTCAACACCGTGGGCCTGCCGATCTATGCCCGGCAGCTTGCCCGACCCGACGGCAGCGCCATCGACATCAAGACCGAGGCCTCGATCCTGCCCGTGAACAAGCGCCCGCGGCTTGCGGTGCGTATCCACACGTCGAACTGATGCTCGATGCCTTTGCGGCAGCAATCGACGCCATATTCCGCGACGCCAATGTCGCGGAAGACGCGGTTTGGCGGGCGGGCGGCGCGGGCGACGGCATCACCGTCCGTGTCGTCACAAGGCGACCGGATCAGGTCGTCGGGTTCGGCGACAGCCGCGCCGTCCTGCCGTCCGTGCTGATTGACGTGCGCCGCTCGGAGGTCGTCGAGCCCGCCGCGGGCGATATTGTCGAGATCGCCGGCGAGGCGTTCGAGATCATCGCCGTCCCGGTCGCCGACAGCCTCGGGCTCGTATGGACGTGCGAGGGCGTCGCCAAATAAGGCGCAAAGCCCGTGCGCTTTTCGTTGAAGGCTTCCGATCTCGCCCGCGACCTCGCGGGGACCGAAGGCGCCATTGCGCGATCCGTGACCGCCGCGATGCGGCAGGTAACGGAGGGGCTGAAATCCGATCTGCGCGCGGATGTGGTCGAGTCCGGTCTCGGGCAACGGCTCGCCAACACTTGGCGCGGCAAGACCTTCCCCGAGAGCGGCGCGAGCATCGGGGCGGCGGCCTTCGTCTGGTCCAAGGCGCCGAGCATTGTCGATGCCTTCGACCGTGGCGTAACCATCCGTTCAAGCCGCGGCTTCTGGCTCGCCATTCCGACGCCGGCGGCGGGCAAGACGGGGCTCTCGTCCACCGGCGCGCGCAAGCGCATCACGCCGGGCGGCTGGGAGCGCCGCACCGGCATGCGGTTGCGGCTCGTCTATCGGCGCGGTCGGCCGTCGCTGCTCGTCGCCGACGAAGCACGCATGACAAGGCGTGGTCTCGCGGTCAAAAGCCGGAGCAAGAGTGGGCGTGGGCAAGTAACAGCCATCATCTTCCTTCTCGTTCCACAAGTGACGCTGCGAAAGCGCCTCGACATCGAGGCGAGCGCATCCCGCTGGGCCGCCCGCGTGCCGGGCCTCATCACCCAGCATTGGAGATAGGCCAGCGGCGCCCAAAGCAACGGCCGCTGTCCACTGGCCGGAATGGCAAACGGTCGAGTAGGGTTTACCGGGCATGCTTTTGGGGCTATCATGTTCCTGTTTTGTTCTGGTGACCAATGGCATTGAACAGCGTAATCGAATGGACCGACGCGACGTGGAACCCCGTCACTGGTTGCACGAAGATCAGCGCTGGGTGCGACCACTGCTACGCCGAACGCTTCGCCGAGCGATTTCGCGGCGTTCCAGGACATCCGTTCGAGCATGGCTTCGATCTTGTCCTTCGCCCCGAGAGGCTGACGCAGCCGCTTAAATGGCGAAAGCCGAAGATGATCTTCGTGAATTCGATGTCGGACCTCTTCCACAAGGAGATACCGACAGAGTTCGTCGAGCGTGTCTTCGAAACCATGGAGCGAGCGGACTGGCACACCTTTCAAGTTCTGACCAAACGTTCGTCGTTGATGCGCGACTTTCTGCGCCGCCGATATGGTGCGGCTCTCGGCCCACGACACATATGGTGCGGCGTTTCGATCGAAGACGGCAGCAAGTTATCGCGTGTGCGCCACCTTCGGGATACGCCAGCCGGGACGCGCTTCTTGTCGATCGAACCGCTCATCGGCCGCGTGGGCAAGATTGATCTGAGCGGAATCGATTGGGTTATCGTTGGCGGTGAAAGCGGTCCTCGCGCGCGCTACATGGACCCTGACTGGGTGCGCGAAATTCGTGACCAGTGCCAAGAAGCAAGAATACCCTTCTTCTTTAAGCAATGGGGCGGCCTGCGCCCGAAATCGGGAGGGCGCGTACTCGACGGACGGCAGTGGAACCAGTTCCCGCTGGCGACTCCTAGCAGTTACCCAGTCGCTGCTGAATGAGCAAAAAACCGAGAGACAGCAGCGTTGGTCCTTGGGCGGCTGAGAAGCTGGACGCGCTCCGCCGCGCTCTTAACTACTATACGACCCGCCTCAAAAATCAGTCGCAGTGGCAGAAAATCTACATCGATGCATTCGCGGGGCCGGGCCTGTCAGAAGTACGCAGTAAGCCGCGCGAAGACGGTGGTCAGTCTTTTCAGTTGTTTGCGGACCAGTCCACCGATCCGGTCGAGCAGGAAGTCGTTTTTCTCAAGGGATCACCGCGCGTCGCCCTCGACATCGCGAACCCGTTCGACCGTTATATCTTCATCGATAAAGACCCTGATCGAATCGCGGAACTCAAGCGCATTCGGTCTGAATATCAAGGCAGACGGACGATCGAAATTCGCCAAGGGGATGCCAACTCGATTTTACAGGAGCTATTGAAGGGCATTTCGAAAGCAAATCACCGCGGCTACATATTCCTCGATCCGTTCGGTCTTCAGGTGCCATGGGGGACGATCGAAGCAATTGCGAAGACGGGCGCGATTGAGGTGATCGTCAACTTCCCACTTGGCATGGCGCTCAGGAGGATGATGCCTAACTCGGGTAACGTGCCTGCGGGATGGCAGATTTCGCTCAATACCTTTTTCGGATCACCCAATTGGCGCCAACACGCCTACGAAGAGGGTCTCGATCTGCTTGGAAAACGAACCTTCAAAATTGCTGACTCTGAGGATCGTCTACTTGCTTGGTACAGGGGGCGCCTCAAGGACGTGTTTGGCCATGTGTCAGAGGCTCAGTTGGTGACGAACACGCGTGGCGGGCGACTGTATTATCTCATCTGGGCCGGCCCACATGAAGCCGGGCTGAAGGGAGCCAACTACATCCTCACCATGAAGACCCGGCTCCCGAAGACCAAAAAATAATCCAGGTCAACCACTGTTCGATCTATGCGGCGCCGGCTGTTGCTGAGCGCTAGGGGAGATACCGTTGCCTTCGAAACGCGAAGCAGTGCTCGCAGGCGTGCTCGCTCTCCTTAGAAGCGCACTACCCTCCGCTGAGGTCAGGCGCAATCTGGCCAAGCCCGAACGCATCCCGGCGGGCGGGCTCGCGATCGTGCGCGACGGCGATCCGGGCGAACCTGAGGTTCTGCTCTCGCCGTTGACGTATCTGTATGCGCACCGCATCCCAGTCGAGATTGCCGCGCGCGAGAGCGGAACGCAGTCGCGTGAGCAGGTCCTGGACGCCATGCTCGCAGCGATTGGCGCGGCGGTCGCTGCCGACCGCACGCTCGGCGGTCTCTGTGATTTCATCGAGGCCGAAGCGCCGGCAACCGCCGACATCGAGGCCGCCGGCGCGCAGACCGCGCGCTGGGCGGACGCAGCGATTGTCGCGAGTTACGGCACGCCCGATCCACTCAATTGATCGAGCAGATTTTGTGCGCCACGTCGGGCGCGTTTCGTCCAACATAACGCAGGAGAAGAACCATGGCTCGTGCCAGAGGCGCCAACGCCGTTCTGGCCGCGGCGTTCGAGACCACCTACGGCACGCCGCCGGCCAGTGGCTACAAAAAACTGCCTTTCGTATCTTTCGGGCTCGGCGAGGAGCAAAGGCTGATCGAGAGCGACCTGCTCGGCCTTGGTCGCGAGCCGCTGCCGCCGAGCAAGGATGTCGCCAACAACGAGGGCGACCTGGTCGTGCCGGTCGATCTGCGCAACTTCGGCTATTGGCTCAAGCTCCTGCTCGGCGCGCCGACGACGACGGGAACCGGGCCCTACACGCACACCTTCGTGTCGGGTGCGTTGTCGCTGCCCTCGATGGCGATCGAGATCGGCCTGCCCGACGTGCCAAGCTACGGCATGAACTTCGGCGTGCGCGCCAATTCGATGCAAATCCAGCTGCAACGCACAGGCCATCTCAATGCCACCCTGGGCCTGATCGCGCGCGGTGAAACCCGCTCCGCCTCATCCGGCACAGGTTCCCCGACGGAGGCGGCGATCGAGCGATTTGCGCAAAGCATCGGCGCGATCAAGCGCAACGGGATTGCGCTCGGCAACATCGTCTCAGCGGAGTTCACCTATTCGAACAATCTCGACAAGGTGGAGGTGATCCGCGCCGACGGCCGCATCGAGGACGCCGAGCCGGCGATGGTCGCGGCGAACGGCAACGTCGTGGTGCGCTTTGCCGACACCACGCTGCTCGATCAGGCGGTCAACGGCACGGCCTGCGAATTGTCGTTCGGCTGGCAGGTCGACGTCGACCGCTCGCTGCTCTTTACGCTGCATGAGGTCTATCTGCCGCGCCCGAAGCTGTCGATCAGCGGCCCGGGCGGCATCCAGGCGACCTTCGCCTTCCAGGCGGCCAAGGACCCGGCGCTCAACAGGACCATGACCGCCGTGCTCGTCAACGACGTATCGGCGTACTGATCAAGCGGCCCGTCGCGCTGCAGCGAGCGTGGCAAGGGCCCGCTTGGGATTGCGCGCCACGAGAATGAGCAAGGCGCGTGCCGCAGGGTCGATCGCATTGCGCCCCTGTTCCCAGTTGCGCAGCGTCGCCACGGGAATGCCGAGGGCCTCCGCAAACTGCTCCTGCGTCATGCCGAGAACGCGCCGCAAATGCTTCGGCGCGATCAGATCATCGAGCGTCACTTCGGGGGCCGTGTCGGGGTCGCCCGCAATCTGCCGTGCAATGTCCGCATCCGTCGTGGCGCGGACCTTCTTCCAATCCACCTTTGGCTTGCTCGCCTTGAGCTCACTCAACGACTTGCGAACGATCGCCATAACTTGCGCTCCTTGCGATTGGCGCGCCGGGCCGAGATGATGCGCCGGACCTCGCTGCGGTCGGTGTACACCACGACCAGCACCTCCTCCTCGACGGCGCCGAGCGCAACCATGCGCAGCTCGCCATAATCGCGCCGTTCGTCAGGGAACTCGAAGGTCGGGCCCTCGAAGATGCGCGCCGCGACATCGAAGCCGAAGCCGCGGCTGCGCCGGGTCGATTCGTGCTTGGCCTCATCCCATTCGAACTGCATCGCGAGACTACGTTATTCGCGTAGTTGCCGTCAAGCGAAAACTACGCGATTCGCGTGATCCAAATCACGCTCCTCATCCGCCGCCCCCATGAGGTTCGTCATGCTCAAGCTTGCGTTCGAACGCGAGCCGTACTGGCTCGAGGTGATGCCCGGCGTGCGCATCAAGCTGCGGCCGGTGACGGTCGCGGCGATTCTCGGAGCGCGCGCCGCCGCCGCAGAGGTGCTGCGCAAGGGCGGCGAGAACGCGGAAACGCAAGCCGGCTTTGCCTTCACGCGCGCGCTCGCGCATTCGGGCATCGTCGAGTGGGAAGGCATCGGGGACCAGGACGGCAATCCGATCCCCGCGACGCCGGAGGCGATCGACGCGGCGCTCGAATGCTGGCCGGTGTTCGATGCGATCGACCGGCTCTATGTGGCACCGGTCCTCTTGCAGGCCGACGAAAAAAACGCCTGATCGCCCTCGCCGAATGGCACTTCGGCGGGGGCGACGGCTACTGCGCCTCCTGCGGCGCAACCTGCGCAGAATGCCCTTACGTTCTCAACGCGCCGCGCACGCCTGAAGGCGCCGCGGCCTGGGAAGTGATCCGGCGTGCGGCGGGCCAGGTGCGCGTTGCGGCCGGCGGTGTCTACGCGCTCGACTTCGGCTCCGTGCTCATGCTGGCCGACGCCATGGGCGCGCTGAGTTCGTTGTTTGTCGAGGCGCTACCAGAGATCGAGCCCATCGTCGTGCGGGCATACTCCAGTCTAAAGGAGCGCGATCAATAGCAGTGCGATGCCGGCCACGGAGACATTCCAGATGATCGAGCGGACCAGTGGTATACCGAAAGCGTAAGCGGGCAAGTAGACCACCCGCGCCCAGAAGTAGAGCTGCACGCCCCAGAACGTCAGAGCGTTATGTCGCCCCGTGACGTGCGCCACCAGCACGGCGGCCGCGAAGAACGGGAATGTCTCACCAAAGTTTGCCGCGGCTCGTTCGAGCCGGCCGGCAGCGCCTGTGAGAGGCGGCCGCGGCTCGTCCCGCGCACTTGCAGACCAGCGATAACCGTACTGCCAGCTTTTTGCGTGCGAGGCGAGAACGATATGCACGAAACCGAGCACGATGCTCAGCGCAAGTATCTGCAACTCGACGGTCATCATGTCGTGCACCAAGTGCTGCTCTTCGATTGACGACAGGAGATGATCGTCGCATGACCTTGACGATCACCGCAATCACGGTCACCGCACGTCCAAATGTCACGAGCGATGACAGGGATGTCATAGAGATCGCGAAGGCGGTTGTACGCCGCTTCCATGAGCGCGATCTTGCCGGATCCCGATTGACCCGCTGATGCCGATGCGGAGCAACCCGGCTGGAGCAGGCTGCCATCATCGCATTCACTTTCCGGATCGAACCGTCCGCCCGCTGCGCACGGACGATGCACGCAAGGTGCGCTCGGCCCAATCGTGGGCGAAAGGATGCAGCGTCGCATAGGCGCGCCAGACCGCCTCCGCCCAGGAGCGCACGGCTTGTGCATAAGCGTCCGGGTTGTCGGCATCACGCACGTCGGCGATGGTGAGTGCGCCGCGGAAGGCAGGCACAGCGGGCCGCTCCAGCTGCGGTGCACCGTCGAGTAGGCGTTGCAGACAACGGCTTCCGGTCGCAGCGTCTGCGCCATGTTCGAGGATGAGGCACAGGCTTACCAAATGGGCGGCGAGCGACTTCGCGGAGCGGCAGTATCGGTCCGGGTGCTGCAGGCAGTAGGCGTCGATCATCAGTCGGTGCACGCGGAAATAGCGCAGGTCCTCGAAATCGCGAGCCGACAGACCGTGCAGGATCGCCTCGCAACCGCGCGTGCCGCCCGGCACGGCAAGGCCGCAGCCGCTGCATGGTTCGATCATTTCGGCGGCATCGGCCATGGGTGACAGTCTCGAGAACGAAACAGGTCGCCTATGCTGCATTTCGGGACGTAGGGAGGCAAGGTCGGACAGGAACGCGTCGCTGACGGCCCCGTCAAGTGAAGCTTTCGCAGAGCACCGACTGTTTCGCGTTGGCAGGTGCCGCTTGCCGCCCATCGACCGTGTGACCTCAGCCGCCAGCGCTCTCTAGCCTCGACCGAACCTGACGCATCATGGCCACCACGCAGGTTTCGATCCGCCTCAACGTCGAGGGCAAGGCGGAGATCAAGCGCGCCTTCGACGAGGTGGCGGTCAGCGGCACCGCCGCTTTCCGCGGCATCGCTTCCGCGATGGACGCGGCGGGCGCCGCCACTGACCGCGAGACGCAGCGGTTGCAGCGGCTGGCGCAGGTGGCGAAACAGGCGGCGGCCGCCGAGCAGGCGCAGCGCGGTTTCAATCAAATTCTCGGCGTGCGCACCGAGCCGCCGAAGTCGGCGCGTGAATCAGCGGAAGTCTTCGAAAATGCCGCCAAGGCCGCCGAGGATTTGGAACGGCGCACCGAGGCGCTGCGTGCGCAGATCGATCCGCTCGGCGCGGCGCAGAAGAAGCTCAACGCCGAGCTTGCGGAGGCCGATGCCCTCTTCAAGGCGGGCGCGATCACCGCCAAGGAGCATGCGGCGGCGCATGCATTGGCGAAAGGCCGGTTCGATACCACCGCCCGGGCGCTCGGCGCGATGGGCGGCCAGTCGGGCCTGGCCGCGCACCAACTGCAAAACCTGACGTTCCAGCTCAACGACGTCATCGTCGGCCTGGCTTCCGGCCAGCGGCCGATGATGGTGCTGGTGCAGCAGGGTTCGCAGATCGCGCAAGTGATGGGGCCGGTCGGTGTGACCGGTGCGCTCAAGGGCGTCGCGCAGGCGATTGCGTCGATCGTAACGCCTGCGCGGCTTGCCGGCGGCGCGATCGCGGCGATCGCCGTCGGCGCGGTCTCTGCCTGGAACGCCTGGTTCGACAGCCAGCGCAACGTCACCACCGCGCTCGCCGGCGCCGGGCACATCGCCGGCGCGACGGTTGCCGACATCAACCGGATCGCCGAGGCGGGCGCCGCCGCGGGCAGGGTGTCGGTGGCGTCTGCGCGCGAGATGGCGGCCGATTTCGCGCGCACCGGCAAGATCGGCAAGGAGCTGTTCGGCGATCTCATCGCGATCGCCAAGGATTATGCCGTAACCGTCAATGCCGATATCGGCGATGCGGTCAAACAACTCGCGCAAGCCTTCGCCGATCCGGCGCGCGGCGCCGAGACGCTCAATAACCAGCTCGGCTTCCTCGACGACCGCACCCGGCAATACATCCGGCGGCTGGTCGAACAGAACGACCGCACCGCCGCGCAGCGGGCATTGCTCGACGCCATGCGCGGCAGCCTCATCAGCGCCGAGCAGGCCACGTCCGCGCTCGGCCGCGCCTGGGACGCGGTCAAGCGCGCGGCCTCGGGCGCCTTCGATGCGATCGGTCGCGCGGTCGACCTGGCGACGGGGGGCGGCGCGCCGGAAGAGCAGCTTGCCCGCATTGAGCGGCAGATGGCGGCGCTCTCGCGCGGCGGTGGCGCGCCGACGCGTGTGCTCAACGAGCTTAAGCGGCAAGCCGATGAATTGCGCGCCAGGATCGCCGCGGCGCGCCAGCAGGCCGATCTCGGCCGCATCGAGGCGGAAGCGCGCGAGCTTTCGATAAGAGTTGGCGAGGCGGTGCGCGACATCGTGCCGGGCACCGAAACGATCCGGCAGCTCGAGGCCGTGCGCTCCTCGCTCGGACGCCTGCTCGAAGACCCGGTCGCGGGCAAGCACGTCAGCAATCTGCGCGACGTGGAGGACGCCTATCGCCGCGTCACCCAGGCGCTCGAGAGTTATCGCGGCGAGAACGCGCGCTTTCTCGATCCGTTCGAGCGCAAGCTGCGTCTGCAACAGATCGAGATCGCGCTGATCAATGCGATAACTCCGGCGCAGAAGGCAGCGCTCGAGGCCGAGCGCGCGCGCATCGAGCTGATCGGCCAGTCTATCACGCCCGAGCAACAGGCGCTCGCCATCGCCCAGGCGCGCAACCGCGTGCTGGCGGAAGCATCCCGGTTTGTCCGCGATTATGCGCTCGGTCAGCAGTTTGCGATCGAGCAGATGCAGGCGGAGATCGCTTTCGTCGGCAAGAGCGTCGAGGAAAAGGACAGATTCATCGCGCGGCTGCGGGCCGAGCAGGATCTGCGCCGGCAGGGGATTTCCGTGGCGAGCGAAGAAGGCCAAATGATTCTCGCCAATGCCGAGCGGCTGGCCGCGCTCAACGCCCAGCTCGATCGTGCGCGCGAGATCGTGCAGGGCTGGCAGAGCGTCTTCGATTCCGCCATGAACCGCTTCGCCGATTTGCTCGCCCAGGGCAAGCTCGATTGGAAATCCTGGGGCGAGGCCGCGCGCGCGGTGATCGTCGATATCAACAGGGAGCTGATCAAGCTTGCGATCACCAATCCGCTGAAAAATCTCCTGTTTGGCGGCAATGCGCCGACACTGGCGACCTCGGGCGGCGGATTGCTGGGCGGATTAATCGGTGCCTTCCGGCTGCACGGGGGCGGCATCGTTGGCCTGGCCGGGGAGCCGGCTTTGGTGCCGGCCGCGGCGTTCGCCCATGCGCCGCGTTTCCATGGCGGCGTGTTTCTGCGACCTGACGAGGTGCCGGCGATCCTGCAGCGCGGCGAGCGGGTCTTGAGCCGCGAGCAGGCCGCCGCTGATCACCGCGCGCCGCGCGTCGAGGTCAATATCATCAATCAGGCGAGCGGCACCGAGGTCAGAACCCGGCAGCGGCAGGAAGGCAGCACCGATATCCGCGACATCATCATATCGACGGTGAATGACGGCATGGCGGAGGGGCGGCTCGATGCGCCGCTGCGCGCGCGCTTCGGCCTTTCCATCGCGGGGCGGCGGCGATGAGCGACCCGGAATGGCCGGCGCAACTTCCCGTCGCGCCCTTGCGCGAGGGTTATGGCGAGGAACCGGAACGCAACGCGGCCGAGCATCGGCCGGGGGCCGGCCCGCCGCAGGGGCGCGCGCGCAGCATCATCGACAGCGACCGCATCGAGGCGGCGTTCCTGCTCACCGGCGCCGAGCTCGACCTGTTCTGGGATTTCTATGATGGCGCGCTGCGATCCGGAACGCTGCCGTTCCGCATGCAAGACGCACGCTCTGGCGCACCGCGCCGCTTTGCCTTTGCCGCACCGCCGCGGGCGCGGGCGCGCGCCGGCCTGCAGGACCGCTACGAGCTCGCAGTGGCGCTGCGGCGACTACCCTAACCGAAGGAGATCATCATGGCCAACGGCGTGTTCAACATCGCCAAGGGCGCATTCGTGGAGAAAATCCGCGATGGCGCCTCGAACCTTCTGCTGCTGCTCTTGAAGCAGAACGAGGCGGAGTCAACCCTGATCGACCGCGATACGGTGGCCGACATCATCGGAGCTACAGGAAATACCGAGGCGGATTTCACCAACTATGCGCGCAAGACCGGCATTACCGGCACCATCACGGTGGACGACACCAACGACCGGGTGGACGTCGACATGCCGGATCAGACCTGGACCTCGGCCGGCGGCACGACCAACAACACGCTCACCAAGGCGATCGTCGCCTATCAGGAGAGCGCGAGCGACTCCGGGCGCATTCCCCTCACCCACCACGACTTTGCGGTCACCACCGACGGCTCTGATCTCACGCTGGTGGTCAATGCCGCCGGGTTTGCGCGCGCGTCGTAAGGAGGATGTCATGGCAAACCTGCCGCAATGGCTGACGCGCCGGGAAGACGACGTGTTCGTTGTCGATCCCGATCTTGCCTATCCAACGATCCTCGCCGCCCTCGAAGTGGATGAGGAGGATGTCGATCAATACTGGATCGAGGTTGCCTATCAATGCGCCAAGCTGCATGTGCAAGCAATCTGGCGCGATCTGGAGCCCGCGTCCGCACTACCGCTGCAAATTCACGTTGTCGCTGGCGGCGGTCGTAAGGAGCGCTGGGCGCTCTCTCGTCATAAGTTGGGGCGCGGCCCCGCTGCGGCGACGCAAAGCCGCGAGGCACGGGCGCATTACGAACGCATCCGACATCTGCTTTGAGGATGACTGATGCCCACCGTCTCGCTGCAGTACGCAACCCCGATCACGCTCACCATCACGCTCGCCTCGCTCGCGAGCGATACCAGTCTCTCCGCGGGGCGCGCCTCGGCCGCCGTCGATAATTCGACGAACGGTTATGTCGATTTCGTCGTCGGCGGCAAGGTCACCACCGGCACATCGCCAACGGCAAGCCGCCAGATCGAGGTGTGGGCCTTCGGCACTTACGACGGGACGACGTACTCCGCCGGTGCGAGCGGGAGCGACGCAGCCTTTTCACCCGGCACTGAGAAGCCACTGATGAAACTCCTGCAGATCATTCCCACCGATAACACATCGAACCGTACCTATGAGTGGGGGCCGTGCTCGGTGGCGCAGGCCTTCGGCGGGACGTGCCCGCTGAAGTGGGGCATCTACGTCGTGCATAACACCGGTGTGGGGCTCAACGCCACGGCGGGCAATCACGAAGTAAAGGCGACGCCGGTCAAATATGCGAGCGCTTAGATGGGCGTACAGTTCAACGGATCAAGCCAGTATTTGCAGTATGATAACCCGACTGCGTTCGGGTATCCGTTCAGCATCGGGTGTTGGTTCCTTCCGCTGAGTGTCACGGCGACAACTCGCTGCGTTCATGGCATCACCAACTCCACGACGACTGGGAACGGATGGGATTTGGAATACGACTCCTCGAATGGGCTCGGTTTCTGGGCCGGGGTGAGCAATAATTGGGTTGTTGCGGCCGTTGGGACGCCAACCGCAGGACAATGGCACTATGCGCTTGCGCGAGGCATCTCCGCGACGAACCGAAGACTCTCATGTCTGTTTCCGAATGGAAGTTCGGCGCACGCGCAAAACACGACTTCAAGTTCTCCGACTGGCGTGACGACACTCTCGCTAGGTGTGCTCAGGGAGTCAACACCGATCTTGTTCATGGATGGTTTCGTGGCTGAATACTGGTTCGCGGGTGTTGACGTCGTGCCTGACGGCGGTGCAACGCCGGATGCTTTGCTCCAGCAGCTCGCATTCAAGGGGCCGTTTTCGCTGCGGCACATCGCCGATAAGATTCTTGTCTATCGTTCGTTCTTTCGAAGTGCGGGGAGCGACACGGACGTCTTCGGCGAGCAGGCGTGGGGCACCTTTGCGCCGCAGACGTGGACGAGCGTGAACGGCGCCGTGCTCGCTCCACACCCGCCGCTTGCGCCCGACTACGCACGCCCGGCGGATTTTCGGCAGCTCGTACCGGCTTGAGCGGTGAGCCATGCCGCTCGCCATCCGCATTCCGCTGCCGGTGGGCGGCGGGCAATCGGTTGCGATCGGGCAGGCGCACGAAACCGACTCCGCGTTCGCCGCCGGAAAGGCGAAAAGCCGCGCCATTGATCTCGCCGGCGAGACCGATCTCGCTCTTTCCGCGACCGCTCGGCGCAGCGTCTCGATTGATCTCGCCGCCGAAGCCGACGCCGGTTTCGGCCTGACCTGGCGCCGAAGCCTCGCCATCGATGTAGCGACGGAAAGCGACGCGGCGTTTGCCGCTTCCGCCGCCAAGGCCAAGAGCACGGGCCTTGCCGCGGAAAGCGACGCATCTTTCGGCTTTACCGCGGGCAAGGGCGCAAGCTTAAATCTTGCGTTCGAGACCGACGCCGCATTGGCGCTGGCGGCAGCCAAGCAGCGCGTGATCGGCATCGCCGCCGAAACCGATACCGCCTTTGCCGCCGTCGCGCGTCGGCTCAAGGACATCGGGTTTGCCGCATCGACGGATGCCGCGCAGGCGACGACGGCGGCCAAGCGGTGCGAGATCGGCATTGCCGCCGAAAACGATACCACGCCGGCGGCAACGGTTGCGAAACGGCGCGCGATCGGGATTGCGGCCGAAACCGATACGGCGCCGACGGCGGCGGCGGCCAAACGGCGCGAGATCGGTCTTGCCGCCGAAGCCGATGTCGCCTTCGATTTCTCCCGCCAGCAACAAGGGGAGATCGGCCTCGCCGCCGAAACCGATGCGGCGTTTGCCGCGGCGGCGGAAAAACGGCGCGCGATCGGCATCGCCGCCGAGGCCGATGCCGCGCTCGGGCTTGCGGCGGGGCGAGCGGTTTCGATTGCGGCTGCAACCGAGACCGACGATGCTTTTGCCGCCGTTGCCCGGCGACTGAAGGACATCGGCTTCGGCCTCGAACTGGACGCGGCGCAGCCGGCAACGGCGGCCAGACGACGCGCGATCGACATTGCCATCGAGCTCGACGCCGCGCAGGCCGCGGCGGCGCGGCGCAAAATCGCCATCGCCGCAGCAGCCGAAATTGATGCCGCCTTTACCGCCGTCGCACAGCGGCTCAAGGAAGTCGGGTTTGCTGCCGAAACCGATACGGCGCAGGCGTTCGCCTGGTCCAGGCAGCGCGTTGTGGCAACGGCATCGGAAATCGATGCCGCGCAGACCGCGACGGCGCACAGGCAATGGACAATCGGTTCGGCCGCCGAAACCGATGCCGCGTTTGCAGCCGTCGCGCGGCGGCTCAAGGAAGTCGGCTTTGCCGCCGAAGCCGATACGGCGCAGGCGGTCGGCCGAGCCAAGCAATTCGGCATCGGCCTTGGCACCGAAAGCGATAGCGCTGACGATTTCTTCGCCCTGCTCGGTGGCGAGATCGTCGCAACCTGGCCGCTTGGCGTGCCGCTTGCGGCGTTGATCGACGGCTACAGCGAGGAAGCGGAGGACAATGTCATCGAATTCGCGCCCGAGGTCGGCCCGCCGATGCTGCGCCGCCGCTTCTCGCGCGCCGGGGTGATGATCGGATTTTCCATGTCGATGACCGGGGCGCAATACACGGCATTGCTCGAATTCTACCGCAAAACGCTCAAGGACGGCACCGCGCCGTTCAACCGGCCGCATCCGCGCACCGGCATCATCCGCACATTCCGCTTCCTCGCCCCGCCGCGGGCACGCGCCGCGCGGGCGCATGACCGCTACATCGTGGAGATGAGGATGCGCTGATGCGCAATGTCTCGACAAAATTCCGCCGGCAGATCGAGGCAATCGCCGCCGCCGACCCGCTGGTGATGTTCGCCGAGGTCTACGCCGCCGATCTGCTCGACCCGGTGCGGGTCAACTCGGATGTTGCCGACTACATCTATGCCGGCGTGACCTGGATCGGTTGCGGTTTCTCGCTCGTGTTCCTTTCCGACGATGAGCGGCCGCCGCGCGCGCGCGTCTCGATCCCCAATGTCGATCGCCGCATCGGCGCGGCAGCGCGCGCGGTGCCGTCGGTGCGGCTCAACCTGCATCTCATGCTCAAATCCGATTTCGATGACAACGACCCGCGCCAGCCGATCGGCACGCCGGTGCCGGAATATTCCGCGCGCCATCTGTGGCTGCGCAACGTCTCATGCGACGCGCTCGCCCTCTCGGGCGAACTCACCGGGCCTGATCTTGCCGCCGAGCCATGGCCGAAAATCCGCTCGACACCCGATCTGCTGCCGGGCCTCTATCGGTAGTGCCGCATTGGGCCGCGCGCTACGTCGGCATTCCGTTCCGCACCGACGGCTCCGATTTTGCCGGCTGCAACTGCTGGGGCCTGGTGCGCCTCGTGCTCGAGGTCGAGGCCGGCATCGCCGTGCCGCGCTACGCAGGCTTGACCGCGGAGGATCTGCGCGGTGCGGCGCGGGCGTTCCTGGCCGGAGCGAGGCACGATGGTGCGCCGTTCCTGTCGGTTGCCGGCCCGCCCGCCATGTTCGATGTGGCACTGATGTCCGCGCTCGACGACAAATCGCGCCGCCTGCCTTCCCACTGCGGCATCATGCTGGGCGCGCGGCATCTCTTGCACGTGGCGGCCGCGCACGATGCGGTCATCGTGCCGATCGATGACTCTCTGATCCGGCCCAAGATCATCGGCTTTTTCCGCCATCGGGATTTGCCATGCCGCTCGCGGTGATCAAGGAGCGTCCGTTCGACGGTGGCGTGCGGATTCTTCCCATCGATCACGCGCTGTCGATCGCCGACATTCTCGCCGCGCAGCGCGATCTGCCGGCCGTTTTCGTGGAAAATTGCGAGGCGCAGATCAACGGCGAGCCGGTGCCGCGCGTAATGTGGCCGCGCGTGCGCCTGCGCTCCGCTCCCGGCCGCGATGTGGTGGTTACCTTCACCCTGCCGCTGGCCGGCGGCGGAGGAGGAGGCGGCGGCGGGATCGGCAAGGTGCTGCGCAGCGTCGCCGCCATCGCCGTGCTGTTGGTTGCGGCGCAGGCCGGGCCGTGGCTGGCGCAGACGCTCTGGGCGGGCGCTGGCGGCCTCGGCGTGGTGCCCTCCGGCATTGCCACCATCACCAGCGCCTCACTGGCGCTCGCCGGCACGCTCGCGGTTGCGGCGCTCTCCCCGCCGCCCTCGCTCAGCGCCCCGCTCGGCGGCGCCGCCGCCACCGCTGCAGGCCAGGACGAGGCGACGCGCGGCATGGCCGCGCTTGCCGGCAATCTGTTGGCGCGCGGTGCCCCGCTGCCGCGCGTCATCGGCGAGCACCGCGTCTATCCGCCGCTGCTCGTGCCGCCGCTGATCGAGATCGTGGGCGAAAGCCTGGTGGCGGAGGCGATCTACGGGCTTGCCGGTCCGCACCGCATCCGCGAACCGTTCGCCGGCACCACCGCCGTCTCCTCGCTCGATGATGTGCAAATCGAAATCCAGGAAGGATTGCCGAATTCGCCGCGCCTCGGGCTTGTTACGCGACAGAGCTTTACCGACACCTCGATCGCGGTACAGATGACGCAGCACGAGATCAACAGGGATAGCGACCCGCAACTGAAGAATCAGACCGTACCGGAAAACTCGCTGCCGCAATGGGAAGGCGTAGCAAGCCGCGCGGCGCCGGACGAGGTCTGGATCGCGCTCGCCTTTCCCGCCGGGTTGATCGACCAGACCGGCGGCACGATCTTCGTGCCGCTGCGCATCCGCCTGCGCCGGCGCGGCTATACGAATTGGATCAACCTGCCGGAAGTGCATGTGGTGCACGGCAAGGCCAAGCCGTTCCAGGTCGCGGTCAAACTCCTATGGCGCCCGCCGGAGGGACCGATGCCGCCGATCGATGCGGCAAGCGGCGGGCCGCTGCGCGCCTACTACAACGTGCCGGGACAGAGCGCCGCGCCGGTCGGCCTCGGCGCGTGGACCGCGGACGCGCACTTCTATTCCGGCGCAGGCGCGCAGGTTTTGCATTCCGGCAACTGGGCGTCGAGCGGCGTCCGAAACCTGCGGCTGTTTGCCGATCGCGCCGAATTCTATCTCGGCGATGCCGCCAAATTCCCCCAGGACGTATGGGAAATCCAGCTCAAGCGCGGCGTATCGGTTGCAAACAGCGCCTTCAACCGCGACACTTATGCCACGGGCGGCACCGTGCTGAGCCTGTTCGACTACCGCACCGTGAGCGGCGTGCATCAGGCCGCCGCAGCCTCGCTTTCCAACGTGGACATGCTGCAGATCGTGCGCGTGGCCTCGATCTGGAACCAGCACCCGGTCCCCGATCCGACGCGGTTCGCCGTGATCGCGGTCAAGGTCACCGATCGCGCCCTCGAACGCTTCTCCGTGCTCGCCGGCGGCTATGTCAACGATTGGGACGGCACGGGTTGGAACGAACGCAAGGTCACCGCAAATCCGGCTGCGCATCTGCGCGACGTGCTCGCCGGCAACCTCGGCGGCACGCCGCTGCCGCCCGAGCTGATCGACGACGATTCATTGCTGGCGTGGCGCGCCCATTGCATCGAGCGTGGCTACGAGGTCAACGCCGTGGTCGAGGGCAAAACCTATCTCGATGTCGCAAATCTGATCTGCGGCGCCGGCTACGCGCGGCTTTTGCACAGCGAGCGATGGGGCGTGACGATCGACCGCGACCGCTCGGCCGAGCCGCCAGTGCAAATCTTCACGCCGCGCAACATGCGCGATTTCGCCTGGACCCGCGCCTTCGCCAGGCCGCTCGGCGGCATCCGCGCCGCGTTCCGCAATCGCGCCAAGGACTATGAGCCGGACGAGATCATCGTCTTTGCCGATCCGCAGAACGCGGACGCCAATAATCTCGAACAGATCAACTATGACGGCCTCACCGACGCCGCCGCGGTCGAGACGCGCGCCCGCTTCGACCTCGAGCAGGGCCGCCGCCGGCTCACCTTCTACCGCGGCACGGTGGGCATCGAATCGATCGTCTGCCGCCGCGGCGACTTGGTCGGCGTGCAGCACGACGTGCTCGCTACCCAGGCCGGCTTTGCCCGCATCAAGGAGATCGTGATCGCGAACGGTGCGGTCGCGGGACTCAGGCTCGACGGCACGATCCCGCTGGCGCATGCCGAGGGCATTTTCGCCCAGCCGCATCTGTTCGCGGTCAAGCATATCTTCTTGCTCGGTGCCCGCACCGGTCTTCTGATCCGCCTCGCCGAAGGGCACGGCGTCATGGTCAAGGAGCTCGCCGCGGCGCCGGAAACCGATTCAAGCGAAATCGCGTTTGCGACTCCGTTCGCTCCGCCGGACGGCCTCGAGCCGGATTGCCTCGTCGCCTCCGGCCGTCTCAGCCAGGAATATCATCGCATGATCGTGTTCGGCATCGAGCCGAACGCCGATCTTACCGCGCAAATCACCTTCGTCGACGAAGCGCCGGAGCTGTTCCAATGACCGCACAACGCAGGACGCCGACGCAGGCGAACGGCGGCAGCGACGACGGCGTCCTTTACACCAATGCCGTCAACGCCGAGATCGAGGCGCTCTGGAAATCGACCCACGGATGGCTCATCAACATCGGCGGCGCGGCCAATGCCATCACCGCGCAGAGCGACGCGGCGCTGGTTGCGCCGATCGCCGCCTACGCGCGTCCGATGTCGTTCTATCTCGTGCCCGCGCAGACGAACAGCGCGGCGGTGCAGATCAACATCGACGGCGTGGGCTTCGTCGACCTGCGTGACATGGCCGGCAACCCGCTGGCGGGGGGAGAGCTCCTGGCCGGCAATGCCTATCCGATTGCCTTCGACGGCGCGCGCTTTCGCGTCATCGGCGTGCGCGCCGGCGCGGCGGTCACTGTCGCCACCGCGCCGGATACAATCTTCGAGGACCAGAAGCCGAGCGGCAGCCACGGCGGCACGTTCCAGGCCGGCGCTTACCGCGTGCGCAACCTCAACACGACAGTGCGCAATACGATTCCTGGCGCCTTGCTCAATGGCGCGAGCGGGGAGTTCACCTTGCCGGCCGGCAGCTTCTGGATCGAATGGTCGGCGCCGGCGTTCTGCGTGCGGCGGCACAAAACCCGGCTGTTCAACGTCAGCGATACGATTGCCCCGAACGATTATCTCGGCAGCAGCGAACATGCGCAGTATTCCTTCGGTGCAAAAACTTTCGTGACCGGTGTTACATTCGGCGAGAATCCAGGATTTTCCACCGACGAGTTCGCTGTCGAACAGATCGGTCAAACGCGATCGTTCGGCGCCGCCTTGGTGACGATCAGCGCGGCGAAGACGTTCCGCATCGAGCATCGCTGCGAGCTGACGCGCAACACTGACGGTTTTGGCCTGGCCGCTTCCTTCGGTGACGCCGAAAAATACACCCGTGTCTCGATCTGGAAGCAATAACCGACGCAAATGCTGCCTCCCGAGCCGCGACGATCGCCCGTGGCAATCGATCGTGGATCGAGGATGCCGCCATGACGCTCTACCGTTCGGACGAGGATCACGTTCGCATGACCCAAGCCGAAATCGAGGAACTGCTCGCCCGCGCCGCCGAGCGCGGCGCGCGCCGGGCACTTGCCGACGTCGGGCTCGAAGGCAAGGAGGCCGCCCTGGATGTCCGCGATCTGCGCGCGCTGATCGAATGCCTCCGCTTGGTTCGCCGCACCGCAGTGCAGACCATCGTGCGCCTGATCACCACCGGTATCCTGCTTGCGCTCATCGCCGGCATCGCCATCAAGCTCAAGCTGTTCGGCAACGGCTCCTGAGATCGAAGCAAATCCACGACCACCGCGGCCCGCCTCTCCGGCGGGCCTTTTCGTTTGGAGGACCGCACATGAATCCGAAGTGGTACCAGATCGCCATGGCCGAGCTCGGCCAGCAGGAGATCGCCGGCGCCGAGCACAATTCGCGCATCGTCGCGTATCACCAGGCGACCGGGCTTCGCGCTCAGGACGACGAGACGCCGTGGTGCGGCGCCTTCGTTGCATGGTGCCTCGGCACCGCGGGCATTCCCTACGACAAGGCTTCGGGCGCGTCGGCTCGTGCCTGGCTCGACTGGGGTCGCGAGCTGACGCGGCCGACCATTGGCTGCGTGGTTGTATTCTGGCGCGGCAGCCGCGGTGGCTGGCAGGGGCACGTGGGCTTCTATGCCGGCCGTGACGCACAGGGCCGCATCCTGGTGCTCGGCGGCAATCAGGGCAACGCGGTGAGCGTTCGCCCATACTCCGCCGACCAGCTTCTCGGCTATCGCTGGCCGGAGGACGTGCCGCTGCCACCCGACATCCAGCCGCTGCGTGAATCGGGCGTCGTCCAAGGCAGCACGGTCGCCGCGGCAAGCGGCGCCGCGGTCGTTGCCGAGAACCTGCCAATGCTTGTGAACGACCTCGAGCGCGCCGATGGCCATCTTCAGGCTGGC
>DATLYX010000068.1:0-10262 GCA_035574295.1 Xanthobacteraceae bacterium | reverse complement strand
ATCTTCATCGCACGGTCTAGAAACGCCGCGGCCTCGGCAACGCGCCCCATGGCCAAATACAACATGGCAAGATTCTCAAGGCTCGTTGCCACATGGGGATGGTCGGGGCCGAGGGCCTTCTCCTTGATCGCCAGCGTGCGCTTGTGGAGCGGCTCGGCCCTGGCGTAGTCGCCTTGGGCCTTGTAGAGCAGGGCCAGGTTGTTAAGGCTCGTCGCCACATGGGGATGGTCGGGGCCGAGGACCTTCTCGAGGATCGGCCGCCCGCGCTCGAAGCGGGCAACGACGCGCGCGGCGGCGCGCTGCAACGGACGGTGGCATGAACGCGGCGGCATGAACGAAGCATCCGGAACCAAATGGATCGGGCGTTCGGTGGAGCGCCTGGAAGACCCGCCGCTGGTCACGGGCCGCGGGCGCTTTGCCGCCGACATCAATTTCCCGAACCAACTGCACATGCGCATCGTGCGCTCCAATGTCGCGCACGGACGGATTCGCGCGATCGACACGGCGGCGGCGCGGGCGCTGCCCGGCGTGGTCGCGGTGTGGACCTCGGCCGACATCGCCGACGTTCCGCCGGTGGATTTTCGCGAGGGGCCGATCCCCGCGCTTGCGCCCTACCGGCAGCCGGTCTTGGCCGCCGAACGGGTGCGCTACGTGGGCGAGCCGGTGGCGGCGGTGTTCGCCGAGGACGCCTATCTGGCGGAAGACGCCGCCGATCTCGTGCAGGTGGAGATCGAGGAATTGCCGCCGCTCTTGTCCGCGCAAGCCGCGCCGGGCGAATTTGCGCCGGGACACAGCACCGAGGCGGCGCTGCTGCGGCAGGGCTACGGCGACGTGGAGGCGGCGTTCCGCGAGGCGCCGCACGTGGTGGAATTGAAGCTCGATGTCGGCCGCCATTCCGGCGTGCCGCTGGAGACGCGCGGCGCGCTCGGCCGCTATGACGCCGCGCGCGACATGCTGGAGCTGCACGGCGCCGCGAAGGTGCCGCACCGCAACCGCGAGCTTTTGGCGCGCATGCTCAAGCGCAAGGTGGACTCGATCAACGTGTTCGAATCGCACGTGGGCGGAGGGTTCGGCGTGCGCGGGGAGCTTTATCCCGAGGACGTGCTGGTGTGCGTGGCCGCCATGCGGCTTAACCGTCCGGTGAAATGGATCGAGGATCGGCGCGAACACCTGATCGCCGCCAATCATTCGCGCCAGCAGCACCACCGCATCCGCGCCGCGGTGGCGGAGGACGGCGAAATTTGGGCCATCGACGACGAGATTTTCCACGACAACGGCGCCTATGTGCGCACGCACGCCACCCGCGTCGCCATGATGACCTGCGGCGTGCTGCCGGGCCCGTACCGGGTGCCGCGTGCCTATCGCGCGTTGTGCCACTTTCGCCTGACCAACAAGACGCCGGCGGCAACCTATCGCGCGCCGGGCCGGTTCGAGACCACGTTCGTGCGCGAGCGGCTGATCGACGCCATTGCGCATCGGCTCAAGCTCGATCCGATCGCCGTGCGGCGGCGCAATGCGGTGACCGTGCAGGAGATGCCGTTCAAGCGGCCGCTGGAAGCCTTGGGCGAGGAAATCCATTTCGACTCCGGCGACTATCACGCGCTGCTCGACCGGCTGCTCGCGCACGTGCAGTGGGACCGGCTCAAGGCCGAGCTGCAACAGCGCCGCGCCAAGGGCGAGATGGTCGGGGCGGGGCTCGCGATGTTCGTGGAAAAGGCGGGGCTCGGGCCGAAGGACGGGGTGCGGATCGAGCTCGACGAAAAGGGCGCGATCGAGGTGATCACCGGCGGCGCCTCGCTCGGGCAGGGATTCGAGACGGTGATGGCGCAGGTGGCGGCCGAGACGCTCGGGGTCGATTACAAGCGCCTGCGCGTGATCCACGGCCAGACCGACCGCATCGCCCACGGCATCGGCGCGCACGCCTCGCGCGCCACGGTGATGACCGCTTCCGCCACGCGGGTCGCGGCCCTCAACCTGCGGGAAAAAATTCTCGCGGCCGCGGCCGAGCTGTTGCAGGCGCCGGCCGCCGCGCTCGCCCTCGTGGACGGCAGCGTGATGCGCACCGACCGCGCTGGCGGGCCGTCGGCGTCGCTCGCCGAGATCGCGGCGAGCCGCGGCCCGCTCGCGGCCGAAGGCTGGCACCATGCCGCGCACCAGGTCTACCCTTACGGCAATCATCTGGCGGTGGTGCGGGTCGATCCCGGCACCGGCGGCGTGACGGTGGAACGCTACGTGATCGCCTACGACATCGGCCGCGCCATCAATCCCATGCTGGTGGAGGGGCAGATCGCCGGCGGTTGTGCGCAGGGTATTGGCGGCGTGCTCTTAGAAGAATTTGCTTACAGCGCGAACGGCGATCCGCTGAGCGTGTCGTTCGCCGACTATCTGTTACCGACCGCACGCGAGATCCCGGAACTGGAGGTCATTTTGCGGCAGGATCATCCGAGCCCGCTCAACCCGCTCGGGATCAAGGGCGCGGGCGAGAGCGGCATCAACGGCGTCGGCGCCGCGATCGCCTCCGCCATCGACGATGCGATTGGGATTCCCAGCGCCATCACGCAACTGCCGGTGACGCCGCAGCGGCTGAAGGCCCTTATCGATGCGCGGCGGTGATCTGTCATCGCGGCTGAGGTCGCGAAGCAACCGAAAGCTTGGCTCGCGCCCCGGAATGACGGGATCTATAATGCGCACAGGAACGGAGTTCGGCTATGAACGAGATCGACCGGCGGACTGTTGCGCGGGCTGATGCCGTCTCGAAGCAGGACTTGCGCGCCTGGCTTGCGCAGATGGAGGCGGCGGGCGAGGTCAAGCATATCTCCGGCGCCAACCGCGAGGAGGAGATCGGCGGCATCGTCGATGCCTATCAACGCAGGATCGGCAATCCGGCGGTATTGTTCGACGACATCCCCGGCTATCCGCGCGGCTATCGCGTGCTCGCCAACATTCTCACCTCGGTCAAGCGCATCAATCTCACGCTCGGCAATCCGGCGGACGCAAGCGAAATGGACCTCGTGCGCTGGTGGCGGCGCTACATGAAAGAGGCAAAGTCGATCCCGCCGGTGACGCGGCCGACCGGCGCGGTGATGGAGAACGTCCTCGAAGGCAAGGACATCGACCTGTTCAAGATCCCGGTGCCGAAGTGGCACGAGCACGACGGCGGCTACTATATCGGCACCGGCGACCTGGTGGTGATGCGCGATCCCGACACCGGCTGGATCAACTACGGCGCCTATCGCGTGCAGGCGCACGGGCCGCAGCTTGCGAGCGTCATGTGCTCCAAGGGCAAGCACGGCGACATGATCCAACGCAAATATTTCGAGCGCGGCGAGCCGTGTCCGGTGGCGGTGGTGTGCGGCATGCATCCGGCGCTGTTCATGATCGCGGGGCTAGAAATTCCACACGGCAAGAACGAGTACGACGCCGCCGGCGGGCTCATCGGCGAGCCGGTCGAAGTCGTGTTGGGACCGAAGACGGGGCTGCCGATCCCGGCGCATGCGGAGATCGCGTTCGAAGGGTTCATCCATCCGAACGACCGCGTGAAAGAAGGCCCGCTCGGCGAATGGACCGGCTATTACGCCGGCGGCGTCAAGCAGGAGCCGGCGATCCGGGTCGAGACTTTCATGCACCGCAATGACCCGATCCTGCTCGGCGCCATCCCCGGCATTCCGCCGGACGACGATTCGTTCTACCGCGGCACCTACCGCTCGGGCGCGGTGTGGAACCAGCTCGAAGCCGCCGGCGTGCCGGAGGTGAAAGGCGTATGGGCGCACGCGGCGGGCGGCAGCCGGCTGTGGCTCACGGTGTCGATCAAGCAGATGTATGCGGGCCACTCCAAGCAGGCGGGGCTGATCGCCTCGCAGTGTCACGCCGGCGCCTATGTGAACCGTTTCGTCGTGGTGGTGGACGACGATATCGATCCGGCCGACATGGATCGGGTGGTGTGGGCCATGTGCACGCGCTTCGACCCGCGCGAGGGCCTGGAAGTGTTGCGCGGTTGCTGGAGCTCCGCGCTCGATCCGATGGCGTATGCGCCGGACGATCCGCGCAACGCGCGCGTGGTGATCGATGCCTGCCGGCCGTGGTCGCGGCGGGCGACGTTTCCGCTCGAGGCGCGCGCGAGCAAGGAGCTCGAAGCGCGCATCCGCGCCAAGTTTGGCAAGGATTTGCCGAAGGGGACGTGATGAATTCTCTGCCAAAACTGGCGTCCCGTGTCCCGGGCGCAGCGCAGCACGAGCGCAGCGAAGTGGTGCGCTGCAGACCCGGGACCGTAAAGGACTCAGAGCCTCGAGCGGTCCCGGATCAGCGGTGCAGCGTTCCGCTTCGCTCCACGCTGCACCGCATCCGGGACGTGACCGAGTGAGCGCAAGTCGCATGAACGGCAAACTCGAGTTCAGCCTCAACATCAACGGACGTGACTATACCGTGCGCGTCGAACCGCGGCGCACGCTCGCCGACACCATCCGCGACGAATGCGGGCTCACCGGCACGCATCTCGGCTGCGAGCACGGCGTGTGCGGTGCCTGCACCGTGATCGTGGACGGAGAGGCGGTGCGCTCATGCCTGATGTTCGCGGTGCAGGCACAGGGCAAGACAATCCGAACGGTCGAGGGACTGGCGAACGGCGAAGAGCTGCATCCCCTGCAGCGGGCGTTCATGCGACACCATGCGCTGCAATGCGGCTTCTGCACGCCGGGATTCTTGATGCTTGCAGTGAACACGTTGGAGAAGCAGCCCGACATCAGCGATACCGAGCTGCTCGACGTGCTCGCCTCGAATTTGTGCCGCTGCACCGGATATCAAAACATCGTCCGCGCGGTGCGCAGCGTGCGCGATGAGATGCGGGCCGCGGCGAAAGGCAACCGTTAGGCCCGGCCCTGCGGCACGCCGGCCCGTTGCGCCAGAAGTTCGGTCAATATCCGCCGCGCCGCGCCGACGCAGGCATCGGCCAGGACCACGGCGTCCTGTTCCTTGGCGCCGTTCGCCGTCGCGCCAGCCACAAGTTCCCTGCGGCGCTCGGCAAGATAACGCTCGCGCGCCTCAAGCGAGGGCAGGTCCGCGGCGATGCGCGCGACCTCGCTTGCCCAGGCGATGACATTTCTGGTCAGATCGTCCGACATGATTTCGCAGCATTGGTGCGCGATCGATATAATACAGGCGAATGTGAAATGGAGACGGCCCATGCCCGAATCTGAAATCCGACCCGACCAGGGTACCGACGCGGTGACGGCCAAGGCGCAATTGCCGGGCCTTGAAATCGAGATCATGCACCGCCGGGCACCGGAGGCCGACGCCGAGCTGATGACCATCAATGTGAGGGCGGTGCCGTCGTTCGAACAGTTCGGACGCGCTCTTGAGACGGCCAATCCGTTCGCGCTCTGGACGCAGGCGGCGCGGCTTGCCTGGATGCCGTGGCTCTCCTGGATGGCGGCTGTGCAGGGGGCGCTGCCCGTCGCGGGCGAGATTGCAAAATTGCCGCACGAGCGGGGCACGGACGGCGGCGGCGCATAACCGCCCGCCGCGCCGCCCCGCGCGGCATCGACGGCACGGCAGGTTTTGACCGAAAGATGTCTTACCCCGGTGCGAGGAGTGCGGCGAGCTTGTCGAGGGCGTCGTTCCAGCCCTCGTTGAAACCGCCGGCAATCGCGGCGTCGCGGTCGGCGACCGACTGCAGGCGCGTGTGAATGGTGAGCTTGGTCCGGCCGCCGAGGTCGATGAAGGTCATGGTCACCACCGCGCGCGGCGGCAAGCCGCCGCCGCACGGGTGGCCTGCGTCGGCGGTCGAAACATAGACGATGCGCTCGGGCCGCACGATTTCGCGATAGGTGCCGACGCACGGATAGACGGTGCCGTCGGGGGCGCGCATCTCGACGCGGAATTTGCCGCCGACGCGCAGATCGACTTCGCAAGCCGGGCAGGTGAAGCCCTTCGGCCCCCAAAACTGTGTCAGATGTTTCGGGTCGGTGAAGGCCTCGAAAACGAGCTCGCGCGCGGCGTCGAACACGCGGCTGATGACGATGATCTGTTCACCCGGCGCAAGATCGGCAATGGCGCTCATTGCCGTTAGATAGCACTGCAAGGCCGCGCTCGCCACCGCGGCTGGTTGTCTTTACCGCCCGTCCCGCCCCCTGCGCTCCGGGCTCAAACTGACACGATGGTCTTGAAGCCACCGTAGATCATGCGCTTGCCGTCGAACGGCATGGCCTTCGGGTTCATCATCTTGGCGAGGCGCTTGTCCTTCATCACCTTGGCAAGCACGCGGTCGCGATCCTTGCGTGACTTGTAGACGATGTAGGAGAACACCACCGTCTCGCCGCGCTTGAGTTTTACGCTGCGCGGGAAGGAGGTCCATTTGCCCACCTTCACGTCGTCGGCGACGGTCTCGCGGAATTCGAGCGCACCGTGATCGCGCCAGACCTTTCCGGCCTTTCTCGCCATGCTGCGGTAGATGCCGAGTTTCTTTTTCGGCACCGGAACGACAAAGCCATCGACGTAGGACATGTGATTTCTCCTTTCGCGCGTCGTTCGTCATTATCGTCGCCCCTCATGGTTTGAGACGCGGCGCTGCGCGCCGGTCATCGCGAGGCGAGGGCGCTGCGTCGGTCATGGGTTCTTCGGTCCTGCGATGATCATCCATCCCACGCCGAACTTGTCGGCGCACATGCCGAAGCGCTTGGCGAAGAACGTTTCGCCCATGGGCATATGAATCTGGCCGCCGGCGGACAGCGCGGCGAATTTGCGATCGGCGTCGGCTTCGTCCCGCGCGTCGATCGAGAGTGAGAAACCCTTGAATTCCGGCTTTCCCTCGGCGCGGCCGTCGGAGGCCATCACCGTCGCGCCGTTGATGGTGAAGCTCGCGTGCATGATCTTGTCGTCGCTGCCGGGCGCGCAGGCGTCGGGCGGCGGCGGTTCCGGGCTGTCCTTGAAGCGCATCAGGAAACCGACCTCGGCGCCAAGCGCCTTCTTGTAGAACGCGAGCGCCTCCTCGCAGCGGCCGTCGAAAAACAGGTAGGGGGTCACCGGCATGGCATGTCCTTTCGCGGTTACTTGATCGACAACGGTTCATGCGGCCGCCCGCTGCAATTCTGCGATGTCGAGCTTGCGCATCTGCAGCATCGCCTTCATGACGCGGTCCGCCTGCTCGGCATTCTTGCTCTGGAGCAGTTCGGGCAGGATCTTGGGCACGACCTGCCAGGAGAGACCAAACCTGTCCTTGAGCCACCCGCACGGGCCTTCGCTGCCGCCTTGCGCGAGCTTTTCCCAGAAATAATCGACTTCGTCCTGGCTGTCGCACAGAATTTGGAACGAGACCGCTTCGTTGAACTTGAAGTGCGGGCCGCCGTTGAGCGCCAGAAATTTCTGGCCTTCGATCTCGAATTCGACGGTCATTACGGAGCCGGCGTCCTTGCCATGTATTTCCTTGCCTTCCTTGCCAAACCGAGTGACCTTGCCGAGCTTGGAATTCTTGAAGATGGACGTGTAGTGCCTGGCGGCAGCCTCGGCCTCGGTGTCGAACCACAGGCAGGGCAGAATTTTCGGGCCGTTCAGCTGCATCGTGTCCTCCTGGTGTCAGGCGCAGCGCGCCGGAATCATGCGGCCTGTTTGACGACGTAATCGGCAAGCCGCGCCAGCGTCTGCACGAGTCCGGTGTCGGCGCCGTATTGCTTGACCACGCGGTCGCGCTCGGCGGCGGACGGGAACCACATTTCCATGGTGAGGCGGGTTTTCGGTCCAAGGTCTTCGAAGCTCACAATCACTGCGAACTGCACCGGCTCGACGTCGTCGCCGCCGTGGCGATAGCGGATGCGCTCGGGCTTGACGATTTCGTCGAAGATGATGCGGTTGTGGTAGTCGCGGCCGTCGGGCCCGTGCATCACGAATCGCCACACGCCGCCGGGGCGCATGTCGAACGCGAGCGTGGTGGTGGTGAAGCCGTTCGGACCCCACCATTGCGCAAGGTGCTTTGGATCGGTCCAGGACTCGAACACGAGCGCGCGCGGCGCGTCGAAAATGCGGGTGGCGATGAGGGCGCGCGGATCGCGATCGAGATCGAGGCTATTTCTTTCCGCCACGCTTCTTCTCCTTGCCTTGCAGTGTGCGCAGGTAAACGTCCAGGCGGTCGAGTCGCTCCTCCCAAAGGCGGCGATATTTCTGCAGCCATTGGTCCACGTCTTTCAGCGCCTCGGGTGCGATGCGGCAGGGGCGCATCTGCGCCTCGCGGCCGCGCGTGATGAGGCCCGCGCGCTCCAGCACTTTCAGGTGCTTGGATACGGCGGGAAGGCTGATGTCGAACGGCTTTGCCAGCTCGTTGACGGAAGTCTCGCCGAGCGCAAGGCGCGCCAGAATCGCCCGCCGCGTGGGGTCGGCGAGGGCGGCAAAGGCGGCGCTCAGGCGGTCGGCGGGCATTGTTTTACCAATGAGTTAAATAACGAATTGGTTAAATACAGCACCGCCGTCGCCATGTCAAGAAACTGGATGGGGTAACGGCCCGTTACCCCATCCACGGCGCTAGTTTTTGAGCCGGTAGCCGGTCTTAAAAATCCACCATATAGCCGCGAGGCATCCGGCAAGAAAGACGAACGTCGCCGCGAGGCTGATGCCGACATGCACGTCGGCGACCTCGAAAAAGCACCAGCGGAAGCCGCTGACCAGATAGACGATGGGGTTGAACAGGGTCACGTTCTGCCAGAACGGCGGCAGCACGCTCGTCGAATAGAACGTGCCGCCGAGAAACGTCAGCGGTGTGATGATGAGCAGAGGCACGATCTGGATGCGCTCGAAGCCGTCAGCCACGATGCCGATGATGAAGCCGAGCAGGCTGAAGCTCGCCGCGGTGAGCAAAAGAAAGGACAGCATCCATATCGGATGTTCGATGCGCAGCGGAACGAACAGCGACGCGGTGGCGAGAATGATCAGGCCGAGAATGATGGATTTGGTGGCCGCGGCACCGACATAGCCGAGCACGATCTCGTAGAAGGACACCGGCGCCGAGAGCACTTCAAAGATGGTGCCGGTGAAGCGCGGAAAATAGATGCCGAAGGAGGCGTTCATCACGCTCTGGGTCAATACCGTGAGCATGATCAGGCCGGGCACGATGAAGGAGCCATAATCGATGCCCTCGATTTCGGTGATCCGCGAACCGATCGCGGCCCCGAACACCACGAAATACAGCGACGTCGAGACGACAGGCGACACGATGCTTTGCATCAGCGTGCGGCCGGTGCGGGCCATCTCAAATTTGTAGATGGCGAGGACGGCGCGGTAATTCATTGCTGTCTCACCAAGTTGACAAAGATATCTTCGAGCGAGCTTTGCGATGTCTGAAGGTCGCGAAAACGGATGCCGACGCGGTTCAGGTCGGCCAGCAAGGCGGTGATGCCCTTGCGGTCGACCTGAGTGTCGTAGGTGTAAACGAGATCGTTGCCGTCGGATTCGAGCGCAAGAGCATAAGACGCAAGCTCCTGCGGAATCGCATCGAGCTTCTTCTGCAAATGCAGCACGAGCTGCTTCTTGCCGAGCTTGCGCATCAACTCGGTTTTGTTTTCGGTGACGATAATTTCGCCCTTGTTGATCACACCGACGCGGTCGGCCATGTCCTCGGCTTCTTCGATGTAGTGCGTGGTCAAAATGATGGTGACCCCGGATTGACGCAGATCGCGCACCACCTGCCACATGTCCTTGCGCAGTTCGACATCGACGCCGGCGGTGGGCTCGTCGAGAAACAATATTTCCGGCTCGTGCGAGAGCGCCTTGGCGATCAGCACGCGGCGCTTCATGCCGCCGGAGAGCGTGCGGATCTGCGAGTCCTTCTTGTCCCAGAGCGAGAGCTGCTTCAGCACCTTCTCGATGTAAGCGGGATTTTTCGGCTTGCCGAACAGGCCGCGGCTGTAATTGACGGTCGTCCACACCGTCTCGAACAGCTCGGTATAGAGCTCCTGCGGCACCAGGCCGATGAGGGCGCGCGCGGCGCGGTAGTCGCGGATGATGTCGTGGCCGCCGACCGTCACCGTACCGGAGGTCGGATTGACGATGCCGCAGATGATGCCGATCAGCGTGGTCTTGCCGGCGCCGTTCGGCCCGAGCAAGGCGAATATCTCGCCGCGATGCACTTCGAGGTTGATGTCGTGGAGCGCGCAAAAGCCCGAAGCATAGGTCTTCGACAGATTCTTGACGGAAATGACGGGCTGCATCGGATCAGGAAACGGCGGGACCGAAATTGGAGTGAGACAAACGGCGGGCCAACGTGCGCCCGGGACATAGGCATC
>DATLYX010000067.1:0-2897 GCA_035574295.1 Xanthobacteraceae bacterium | reverse complement strand
GAGGGAGCACGACCATGGCCGAACCGCCGCAACCTTCCGCGCACCGTCGCCCTCCCGGCGAGCCCGCGTATTGGCTCGACCATCCCGGCAACGTCGATCGCCTGGTGTGGACGCTCTACGCCATCTGCGCGCTGTTGCTCGGGATCGACGTCTTCGTCCACAAGCACAGCCCCTTCGCCATCGAACACCTGTTCGGCTTCTACGGCGTGTTCGGCTTCGTCGCCTGCGTGGGGCTGGTGCTGGCGGCGCGCGCTTTGCGCATCGTCCTGATGCGGCCGGAGGATTACTATGATCGGTAATCTGATCGGCAGTCTTTCGCCGGGGCTGATCCTGATCGTCGGCGCGCTGCTGGTGCCGCTGCTGCGCGGACATCTGCGCAGCGGCTACATGCTCGCGCTGCCGGTCGTCGCCTTCGTGCACCTGCTCGCGCTCCCGCACGGGGAATTCGGCCAGATCCAGATCCTCGACCTTGCGCTGGTGACGTTGCGCATCGACAAGCTGAGCGCGGTGTTCGGCTACATCTTTTTGATCGCGACGCTGCTCGGCGTCATCTATGCGCTGCACGTGAAGGATACGCTGCAACACGTCGCTGCCCTGATTTATGCCGGCAGCGCCGTGGGCGCGGTGTTTGCTGGCGATCTGTTCACGCTGTTCCTGTATTGGGAGGGCACCGCCATTGCCTCGGTGTTCCTGATCTGGGCGCAGCGCAGCATGCGCGCCTACCGCGCCGGCATGCGCTATCTCGTGATTCAGATCGGGTCCGGCGTGCTGCTGCTGACCGGCGTGTTGATCCACTACCGCACCACCGGCTCGATCGCGTTCGACCACATCGGCCTCGGCTCGCCGGCGAGCTATCTCATCTTCATCGCCTTCGGGATCAAATGCGCGTTTCCGTTCCTGCACAACTGGCTGCAGGACGCCTATCCGGAAGCGACGGTCACCGGCACCGTGGTGCTCTCGGTGTTCACCACCAAGCTCGCGGTCTACGCGCTCGCGCGCGGTTTTGCCGGCACCGAAATCCTCATTCCGATCGGGGCGGCGATGACCGCGTTCCCGATCTTCTATGCGGTGATCGAGAACGACCTCAGGCGCGTGTTGGCCTACAGCCTGAACAACCAGCTCGGCTTCATGGTGGTCGGCATCGGGATCGGCACCGAGATGGCGCTGAACGGCACGGTCGCGCACGCCTTCTGCCACATCCTCTACAAGGCGCTGCTGTTCATGTCGATGGGCGCGGTGCTGTTCCGGGTCGGTACAATCAAAGGCTCGGAACTCGGCGGCCTCTACAAGTCGATGCCGTGGACCGCCGGCTTCTGCATCGTCGGCGCGGCCTCGATCTCGGCCTTTCCGCTGTTCAGCGGTTTCGTCAGCAAGGCGCTGATCATCACTGCGGCGATGGACGGCGGATATTTTTGGACCTGGATCGTGCTCCTGTTCGCCAGCGCCGGCGTATTTCATCACTCCGGGATCAAAATCCCCTATTTCGCGTTCTTTGCCCATGACTCGGGCAAGCGATGCGCCGAAGCGCCCGGCAACATGTTGACGGCGATGGCGATCACCGCCGCGCTGTGCGTGCTGATCGGCGTCTTCCCGCAGCCGCTCTACGACATCCTGCCGCATGCGGTAAACTTCCGTCCGTACACGCTCGATCACGTCGTTACTCAACTTCAGCTTCTCATGTTCTCTGCGCTTGCCTTTACCGTGTTGATGCGGACCGGGCTCTATCCGCCGGAGTTGCGGTCCACCAACCTCGACTTCGACTGGTTCTACCGGCGCGCGGGCTTCGATCTGGCGCGGGGGACGTGGCGGGGCGCCGAGCTCGGCTGGAGCGCGCTCGTCGAGGCCGCGCGGCACGGCGCGAGCCGGGCGATGCACGCGGTCCACCATTACCACGGACCGCAGGGTATTCTGGCGCGCACTTGGCCGACGGGCACTATGGCGTTCTGGAGCACCGTGATGCTGGCCGCCTATCTCATTCTGTCGTACCTGTGAGCGCGCGATGCGCCTCAGAGACAAGATCGCGGTCGTGATCGGCGCGGGGCAAAGTCCCGGCAGCGGCATGGGCAACGGCCGCGCCACCTGCATCCGCTTCGGCCAGGAGGGCGCCAGGGTACTGGCGGTGGACCATCGCCTCGATTCCGCCGAGGAAACCGCGGCGATGGTGCAGAAGGAGGGCGGCGCATGCATCGCGATCCAGGCCGACGTCACCCGGGAACAGACCCTCGCCGCCGCGATCAACGAAGCGCAGCAGCGTTGGGGCCGCATCGACATCCTGCATTACAACGTGGGCATCAGCATTGCCGGCGGCGACGCGCCGCCGACCGAGATCACCGAGGAAGCCTTCGACCGCATCTCGGCGGTCAACCTGCGCGGCTGCGTGATGGCGGTCAAACACGTGCTGCCGGTCATGCGCGCGCAGCGTTCCGGCGTCATCATCACCATCTCGTCGCTTGCGGCCTGGACGCAGTATCCGACCGTGGCCTACAAGGCGACCAAGGCGGCGATGATCGCCTTCACCCAGCAGGTGGCAATTCAGAACGCCGCATACGGCATCCGCGCCAACGTGATACTACCCGGGCTGATGGATACGCCCATGGCGGTGGATACGCGGGCGCGGGCGAGCGGCAAGTCGCGCGCGGAGATTGCGGCCATGCGCGATGCGCAGGTGCCGCTGCGCGGGAAGATGGGCACGCCGTGGGACGTGGCCAATGCGGCGCTGTTTCTGGCCTCGGATGAAGCGAATTTTATCACCGGCGTGGCGCTGCCGGTGGACGGCGGCGCGCTGGCGAGGATCGGATAGCGCAGGGTTGCCGGCTCTTGCAGTCTCCTCTCTCCGCTTGGGGGGAAAGGAGTTTGTGGCGGCGCAGCCATGCCCGTTGCCGCATGCGACCACCGCC
>DATLYX010000066.1:0-97918 GCA_035574295.1 Xanthobacteraceae bacterium | reverse complement strand
TTCCACGACCAGCGCGTCGCCGGCCCGCGTCACGCCGATGTTCAGCCGCATGGCCTTGCTTTCGCGGCGCGTCATCTCGACGGCGCGCTCGATCGCGGCGCGGTCGTTTCCCGCCACATGCATCAGGCCGTTGACCACGACCTGCGGCGTGTACACCTCGCGGTCGCCGCGCACTTTCGAATACGCGTGCTGACGCTTGGCGTGCCCCTTCAAGGCCAGCGTGTCCTTCCAGCCGAGATAATCCCAATAGTCGACCGCAAGACTCATCACGACGAGCGACCGATCGAGCGCAAGCTCGCCCATCAACTTGTCGGCGGGCGGGCAGGAGGAGCAGCCTTGGCTGGTGAAAAGTTCAATCGCGGCCTTGGTCTCGGCGCGTGCGACATTCGTGGCGGCGAATGCCGCAACGGCGGCAGCCAGAGCAGCACCGAGAATGCGCCAGCTGTGCCTGCGGCGGTCAAACACCAGGCTTTGCCTGTAAATCGAGGCCGTCCTCATTCTTTCATAAATATCAAATAAATGGCCCCCCTGCCATTCACTTTATGGTCACGGCAGGGTGAGAAAAACGGTAAATTACTAATGCGGGCAGGCGCCGTCACGCCGCCAGTTGGCGCAGCACGTAGTGCAGGATGCCGCCGTTCTTGAAGTAGTCCAATTCGTCCAGCGTATCGATCCGGCAGATCAACGGCACGCGCTTGAGGCCGCCGTCGCCGGCGACGATCTCGGCGATGAGCCGCTGGCGCGGTTTCAAGTCACCTTGCAGGCCGCGAATCGTCACCTGCTCGTCGCCTTTCAGCCCGAGCGACTGCCAAGAGGTGCCTTCCTCGAATACCAATGGGATGACGCCCATCCCGATCAGATTGGAGCGATGGATGCGCTCGAACGATTGCGCAATCACCGCGCGCACACCGAGCAGCGCCACGCCCTTTGCCGCCCAGTCGCGCGAGGAGCCCGTGCCGTATTCCTTGCCGGCGAACACCACGAGCGGAACCTTCTCGGCGCGGTAGCGCATGGCCGCGTCATAGATCGACATCTTCTGCCGTGACGGATAGTGGATTGTCACCCCGCCCTCGGTCCCCGGCACCATCTGATTCTTGATGCGCACGTTGGCGAAGGTGCCGCGCATCATCACTTCATGGTTGCCGCGCCGCGTGCCGTACTGATTGAAATCGATCGGCTTGACCTTGTGGTCGATCAGATACTTGCCGGCCGGAGAATCGACCTTGATGGATCCGGCGGGCGAGATGTGGTCGGTGGTAATCGAATCGAGAAACAGACCGAGGATGCGCGCGTCGACGATGTCGGTGGGCGGTTCCGGCCGCTTGCTCATACCGGTGAAATACGGCGGGTTGCGCACGTAGGTCGATTTCGGATCCCAATTGTAGGTGAGGCCGCCCTTGACGGTGATCTTGCGCCATTGCGCGTCGCCCTTGAACACGTCGGCGTATTTTTTTGCGAACACCTGCCGGTTGATGGTCTTGCGGATCACCGCGTTGATCTCGCGCGTGCTCGGCCAGATGTCGCGGAGAAACACCTTCTTGCCCTTGCGGTCGAGGCCAAGCGGCTGCTTGGTCAGATCGACGAGCAACGAGCCGGCGATGGCGTAGGCCACCACCAGCGGTGGCGAAGCGAGATAGTTGGCACGCACGTCCTGATTGACCCGCGCCTCGAAATTGCGGTTGCCCGACAACACCGCGCAGGCGACGAGGTCGTTCTCGTTGATCACCTTGGAAATCTCCGGCGGCAGCGGCCCGGAATTGCCGATGCAGGTGGTGCAGCCGAAGGCGACCAGATTGAAGCCGAGGACATCGAGATCCTTCTGCAGGCCCGACTTGGCGAGATATTCGGCAACCACCTGCGAGCCGGGCGCAAGCGAAGTCTTCACCCAGGGCTTTGTCGTCAGCCCTCTTGCGACCGCCTTGCGGGCAAGAAGCCCGGCGCCGACCATCACCGTCGGGTTGGAGGTGTTGGTGCAGCTCGTGATGGCGGCGATCACCACG
The DNA here is from genome assembly GCA_035574295.1 of Xanthobacteraceae bacterium. Lineage (GTDB taxonomy): Bacteria > Pseudomonadota > Alphaproteobacteria > Rhizobiales > Xanthobacteraceae > PNAI01. The sequence continues at coordinate 95,918 of DATLYX010000066.1, read as the reverse complement.
TCCCCGTGGCCGAGATCGAAATTGCGACCCGGCACCGGGATGCGCTTGGCCGGGCCCGCCTTGCCGAACTGCTTGTCGACGGAGGTGGCGAGCGAGGGGTGCAGATCAAAGGCTTCCTTTGAACTGCCGCCCTTGGAGAACTCCTTCTCCAGCGCCTGGATGAAATTCGCCTTGACCTCCTTGAGCGCCACGCGGTCCTGCGGCCGCTTCGGCCCGGCCATGGACGGCTCGATGCTGCCGAGCTCAAGCTTGAGCACGTCGGTGAAGACCGGATCGGGCGTGTTCTTGCTGCGGAACATGCCCTGCGCCTTGGCGTAGGCCTCAACGAGGGCGATCTGCGCGGCCGACCGGTTGGTGTCGGCGAGGTATTTGAGGGTATCGTCGTCGATCGGAAAGAAGCCGCAGGTGGCGCCGTATTCGGGCGCCATGTTGCCGATGGTGGCGCGATCGGCAATCGAGAGGCTCGCGAGCCCGGGACCGAAGAATTCCACGAACTTGCCCACCACGCCGCGCTTGCGCAGCATCTGCGTAATCGTGAGCACGAGATCGGTGGCGGTGACGCCTTCTTTCAGCTTGCCGGACAGACGCACGCCGATCACCTCGGGCAGCATCATGGAATAGGGCTGGCCGAGCATGGCGGCCTCGGCCTCGATGCCGCCGACGCCCCAGGCCAGAACCGACAGCCCGTTCACCATGGTGGTGTGCGAGTCGGTGCCGACCAGCGTGTCCGGATAAGCCACATCCATCTCCACGACCCTGTCGCCGAGCTTGACCTTGCCTTTGCTCACGAACACGGTCTTGGAGAGGTATTCGAGATTGACCTGGTGGCAGATGCCGGTGCCGGGCGGCACCAGGCTAAAATTCTTGAACGACCGCTGCGCCCACTTCAGGAACGTGTAGCGTTCCAGATTCTGCCGGTATTCCTCCTCGACATTCTTTTTGAACGCGGAATTGTCGCCGTAGTAGTTCACCGCAACCGAATGGTCGATGACGAGGTCGACCGGCACCAGCGGGTTGATGCGCTCCGGGTCGCCGCCGAGCTGTTTCATCGCGTCGCGCATGGCGGCTAGATCCACCACCGCGGGCACGCCGGTGAAATCCTGCATCAGGACGCGCGCCGGCCGGAAGGGAATTTCGCGGTCCGAGGTTCTGGTTTTCAGCCATTGCGCAAAGCCCTGGATGTCGGCCTTGGTGATCGTGCGGCCGTCCTCGTGACGCAGCATGTTTTCCAGGAGAACCTTCAACGAGAAGGGTAGTCGGGAGATGCCCTTCAGACCGCTCTTTTCCGCCGCAGCAAGGCTGTAATAGGCGTAAGTCCGGCTGCCGACTTTCAGCGTCCGGCAGCACCTGAAGCTATCCATTGAGGTCATGTTTCGGGTTTCCATCCCAGGCACGGGGCGTCGATGATGCGGTTGCCAAGTGACCCAGTTCGCCCCAGGCCGCGGCGTTGATCGCGTTTTCCATCGAGCGGCGGCGTCGTGGGCTTATAAGTCCTTTTCGCGGGCTCTGGAAGAGAACGCGCAACTGTCAACAAACGACGACGGATTTTTGCTCCTGTCGATGTTTACCTAATCGATTCAATAGCTTATACCAATCGATGAGGGGGGACGGATGCGGCTTGCGGGAATCGACCTCGACTGCGTTCGCGGCGGTCGCGAGGTATTTACCGGACTCAGCTTCTCGCTGCAGAGCAGCGAGGCGCTGATGGTGACCGGCCCAAACGGCGCCGGAAAATCCTCGCTGCTGCGAATGGTCGCCGGCCTTCTGCGGGCGGCCGGGGGACGGCTCGAACTCAAAGGGGGCGAGGCAGAACTCACGATCGCCGAGCAGTGCCACTACCTCGGCCATCAGGACGCGCTCAAACCCTCGCTCACGGTGGCCGAAAACCTCGCCTTCTGGACGCGGTATCTCGGCGGCAGCGGCCAGACGCTCGAGGCGCTGGCCATGCTGGAACTGGACGGGCTTGCTGACCTGCCGGCGGCCTATCTTTCGGCCGGTCAGCGCCGCCGGCTGTCGCTGGCGCGCTTGGTTGCGGTTAAGCGGCCGATCTGGCTGCTCGACGAGCCCACGACGGCCTTGGACCGCGCAGGCCAAGCGCGGCTCGCCGAACTTATGCGCGCGCATCTTGCCGGCGGAGGGCTGATCGTTGCCGCTGCCCACGGCCCGATCGGGCTTACCGCCGCGCGGGAACTACGGCTCGGAACAGCGCAATGAGTATGCGTGATGCACACACCGGATGCCCGAGTTGCCTTCCCTGGAAGGCGCGGGCGGTCTTTCCGTGCTCTTGCCGGGCGCTCCCATGAGCGCGCTTGCAGCATTGTTCGTGCGCGATCTCAAGCTCGCCGTGCGCGTGGGCGGCGGTGCGCTGATGGGGGTGCTGTTCTTTCTCATCGTGGTGACGCTCGTGCCGTTCGCCGTCGGGCCGGACCCGAATCTGCTCGCGCGCATCGGGCCGGCGATCTTGTGGCTCGGCGCGCTGCTGGCGAGCCTGCTGGCGCTCGACCGGCTGCTCGCCGGGGACTACGAGGACGGCTCGCTCGATCTGATTCTCACCGGTCGCAGCGCGCTCGAGCTTGCGGTGGCGGTGAAAGCCGCGGCGCATTGGCTGAGCACGGGCCTGCCGCTCGTGGTCGTCGCGCCGCTGCTCGGGCTGTTCCTCAATCTGGACTGGTGGGCGAGCGGCGCGGTGGCGTTGACGCTCGCCGCCGGCACGCCGGCGCTGACGTTCATCGGGCTGATCGGCGCCGCACTGTCGGTGGCGCTGCGGCGCGGCGGCCTGTTGCTGCCAATCCTGGTGCTGCCGCTCACCGTACCGGTGCTGATCTTCGGGGTCGCGGCGTCGAACGCCGCGGTCACCGGCCCATTGCCGTTCGGCGCGCCTTTCGCGATCCTATGCGCGCTGACGCTGTTGAGCATCGTCATCGGCATTGTCGCGGCGGCCGCGGCGCTGCGCCACGGCCTCGAATGAAGCGGAATGGACCGCGCTCCACAGTGTTGACCATTTGCGGGCTCAAAGCGTGATGCGATGCGGTTGGCATGTCCCGGATGCGGTGCAGCGCGCAGCGTCTTCAGGCGCGGAGCGGTGCACCGCTGGTCCGGGACCGTACAGGGCTCAGTGTCTTCGGCGGTCCCGGGTCCGCGGCGCAGCACTTTCGTGCTGCACCGCGCCCGGGACACGATTCAATCTTAAAATTATTCAATTTTGGCGAGGACAATGAATGGCTGTCATCGAGCTTGCCAATCCTTCGCGGTTTCTCGCGCTGAGCGGGCGCCTGTTGCCCTGGCTTGCCGCGGCGACGGCGCTCGCGTTCGCGATCGGGCTGGGCCAGGCCTACAGCGCGCCGGATGACTATCAGCAGGGCGCAACGGTGAAAATCATGTTCATCCACGTGCCTTCGGCGTGGCTTGCCATGATGGCATGGGCGATCATGAGCATCGCGGCGCTCGGCACGCTGGTGTGGCGGCATCCGCTCGCGGACGTGGCGGCGAAAAGCGCGGCGCCGATCGGCGCGGCGTTCACCTTTCTCTGCCTCGTCACCGGCTCGCTGTGGGGCAGGCCGATGTGGGGCACCTACTGGGTGTGGGACGCGCGGCTGACCTCGGTGCTGGTGCTGTTCCTGATGTATCTCGGCGTGATCGCGCTCCACCGCGCGGTGGAAGATCCGGGGCGGGCGGGACGCGCAGCGGCAGTGCTGACGCTTGTGGGGGCGATCAATCTTCCCATCATCAAGTTCTCGGTCGACTGGTGGAATACGCTGCACCAGGGCGCCTCCGTGCTGCGGCTCGACGGCCCCACGCTGCATTCGACGATCCTGATCCCGCTGCTGAACATGGCGCTCGCCTTTCTGCTCCTGTTCGTGACGCTGCATGTTGCGGCCATGCGCAACGAAATTTTGCGCCGGCGCGTGCGCACGCTGCGCATGATGCAGGCGCAGAGCGCGCCGGGACGCTGACATGCTCGGGCCCTACGCCGCGTTCATTGTGGGTGCCTATGCCGCGGCGGTGCTGGTGGTGGGCGCGCTGATCGGCTGGGTCGTGCTCGATCATCGCCTGCAGCGACGCACCTTGCAGGAGCTCGAAGCGCGCGGGATCGCGCGGCGGTCGGAGCGAACGGGAAGCCATGAGCAGCGTCAGCGATAACAAGCGGACAATCGCGCTGCGCCGCTGGCTCGTGCTGCTGCCGCTCGCGATCTTTCTTGCGCTCGCGGCGCTGTTCTTTCTGCGGCTGTTCGGCGGCGACATTTCGCACATCCCCTCGGCGCTGATCGGCAAGCCGGTGCCGGCCAAGGATTTTCCGCCGCTGCCGGGGCTCGTGCGCGACGGCGTGCCAGTGCCCGGCATCCGGCACAACGATTTCCGCGGCGCGGTCACGGTGGTGAACGTGTGGGCCTCGTGGTGCGCGCCGTGCCGCAACGAGGCGCCGCTCCTGCTGCAGCTTGCGCAGGACGCACGCATCCGCATCGTCGGCATCAACTACAAGGACCGGCCGGAGAACGCGCGGCGTTTCCTCGGCGTCTTCGGCAACCCCTTCGCTGCGGTCGGCGCCGACGAGGACGGCCGGCTGTCGTTCGAATGGGGCGTGTACGGCGTGCCGGAGACGTTTGTGGTCGGCCGCGACGGCCGCATCGCCTATAAGCTGATCGGCGAGATCACGCCGGAGAATCTGGCAAAGTCGCTGAAGCCGGCCATCGACAAGGCGCTGGCGGCGGCGTCCTCGCCATAGTCGTTTTCGGGGCCCGGCGTTTCGCGCCGTCCCGGAAGGTCTCACCCGGATGGAGGATTCGATTTCGTGCCCGCGTCATATTTCAACAGCAGCGGGTATTGCAGCGCCGCGAAGAGGAAGGTGAGCGGCAGAATGCCAAACGTCTTGAACGCCACCCAGAAGTCGGTGGACATGGTGCGCCAGACGAACTCGTTCAATCCGGCAAGCGCGACGAAAAACACCATCCAGCGGATGGTGAGCCGGCGCCAGCCCTCGTCCGTCAGGTTGAACACCTGATCGAACACGATGGCGAGCAGCGGCCGGTCGAACAAAAGTCCGCCCCCGAGCACGACCGCAAACAGCACGTAGATGATGGTCGGCTTCATCTTGATGAAGGTCTCGTCCTGCAACATCAGCGTGAGCGCGCCGAACACCACGACGATGACGGCGGAGACGAGCGCCATCACCGGCAGGTGACGCGTGAGCGCGTAGGAAATCACCAGCGCGACGAGAATGGCGACCATGAACACGGCAGTGGCGGCGAAAATGCCGGCGCGTTCGCCGCTGGCAACCGCATCGGGGATGAGCGGGCCGAGCCAGGGCACGAACAGGCCGGGCCGCGCGTTGGCGAAGAAGAACAGGAGCAGCGGCCCGAAATCGAGCGCCAGCTTGAGCCAGGGGTTGGGTTGGGATCTTGACGCCATGTGCAACGTGTAACGTCACATTGTCAGTTTGTCATTCGCCCTCGCCCTGAGAAGGCGGCTGCGCGGCCGTCTCAATGTGCGAGGGCGAAGCCGCCGCATCGTTGGAGACGCGGCGCAGCGCGTCGCTCCTCAAGTTGAGGCGGATTCGATGTCCGCGATGGCGCGGGCGAAGTCTCGCGCGGCAAAGGGCGCAAGGTCGTCAATGCCCTCGCCGACGCCGATGAAGTGAATAGGCAGGGCGAATTTCTCCGCGATCGCCACCAGAATGCCGCCGCGCGCGGTGCCGTCGAGCTTGGTCATGACCAGACCGGTAACGCCGGCGGTCTTCTGAAACACCTCCACCTGCGAGAGCGCGTTCTGGCCGACGGTGGCGTCGAGCACGAGCAACACCGCGTGCGGTGCGGTCGCATCGACCTTCTTCATCACGCGCACGATCTTCTCCAGCTCCTGCATCAGCGCCGCCTTGTTCTGCAGGCGACCAGCGGTGTCGACGATCAGCACGTCGAGGCCCTCGTTGCGCGCCGTGGTGAACGCATCGAAGACCAGACCTGCGGGATCGGCGCCCGGCGCGCGCGCAAAAATCCTGGCGTCTGCGCGCTCGGCCCAAATTTTCAACTGGTCGATGGCGGCGGCGCGGAAGGTGTCGCCGGCCACGAGCCCCACCTTGCGGCCTTCGGCGCGGAATTTCGCTGCGAGCTTTCCGATGGTGGTGGTCTTGCCAGAGCCGTTGACGCCGACGATCAGCAGCACGAACGGCTTCGCCGCCGTCAGCGCGAGCGGTCTTGCCACCGGCACCAGAATCTTTTCCACCTGCTCGGCGACCACCGCCTTCACCTCCTCAGGCGTGATGGCCTTGTCGTAACGACCCTCGCTGAGCGCCGCCACGACGCGGCCGGCGGTGGCAACGCCGAGGTCGGCGCGGATCAGCACCTCCTCGACTTCCTCCAGCATGGCGGCGTCGAGCTTGCGCTTGGTCACAAGATCGGCCAGCGCAGCGCCGAGCGCGGAGGAGGTGCGCTTGAGCCCGCCGGTCAGGCGCTGCCACCAGCTCGGCCGGGATGTGGTTTGCTTCTCTGTGCTGTCGCTCATGCTGCTTGCCGTGATACCCGTTCCGGCATGTCACCGGAAGAGATCCAGGCGCGATTGCTCTATCGCGACGGCATGATGCTGGTCATCGACAAGCCGGCCGGGCTTGCCGTGCACAAGGGGCCGAAAGGCGGCGTCAGTCTGGAGGATTTCTTCGATGCGCTGCGCTTCGGCCTGCCGCGCCGGCCGGCGCTGGCGCACCGGCTCGACCGCGACACCTCCGGCTGTCTCGTGCTCGGGCGGCACCGCAAGGCGCTGGCGGAACTGGGCAGGCTGTTCAAGCGCGGACTGGTCGGCAAGACCTACTGGGCGGTGGTGGAGGGCGGGCCGGACGAGGATCAAGGCCGCATCGAGCTGCCGCTCGGGCGGCTCGACGACAAGCGCGGCTGGTGGATGAAGCCGGACAGTAAAGGCCAGCCGGCGGTGACAACGTGGAGAGTGCTGGGCCGGACTCGAGAAAATCCCTCCCCCATCGGGGGAGAGTCGGCGCGCAGCGCCGGGGTGGGGGCTGACAGTAACACGATCACCCCAGCCGGGGCCTTCGGCGCCACCTCTCCCTTACAGGGGAGAGATGGTTTGACCTGGCTCGCGCTTGAGCCGCTCACCGGACGAACGCACCAGTTGCGTGTGCATTGCGCCGCCATGGGCTGGCCGATCCTGGGCGATGCGATCTACGGCCGCGCGCCGCGCACCGGCGGGCCGCCGCTGCATCTGCATGCGCGCGAGGTTGTGGTGCCGCTGTACAAGAACCGCGATCCGATCCGCGTCATCGCGCCGGTGCCGGAGCACATGCGGGCGAGGCTGAAGCTATGCGGCTGGGTCGAAGACAAAATCAGTAAATCGTCGCCTTGACGCGCTCGGGGTAGGTGCGGTCGTGCTCCTCGCCGCCCATTTTGCCGCCGGTGATCTCGGCCAGAATTTTTCCCGCGGTCGGCAGCGCGCCGCGATCGACCTGCATCGCCGGATCCCACAGCTTCGAACGGACCAGCGCCTTGGCGCACTGATAATAAGCGCGCTCGACAAAGACCTTCAGCACGCAGCGCGGCGTCTTGCCGTGCATGGCGAAACTCGCGCACAGCTCCGGATCGGTCGAGATCGCGGCGCGGCCGATCACGCGCATGGTCTCGTTGACGCCGGGTATCAGGAACAGAAGCGCCACGCGCGGGTCGCGCACGATATTGCGCAATGAGTCGATGCGGTTGTTGCCGCGGCGGTCGGGAATGAGCAGCGTCTTTTCGTCGACGACGCGCACGAAACCGGCCGGATCGCCGCGCGGCGAGCAGTCGAGGCCTTCCGGCCCGCAGGTCGCCAGCACCACAAACGGCGAGGCTTCGATCAGCGCCCGATACTGCGAGGTGATGTAATCCACCTCTTTGACCACGGCGGGGCCGTGGGGCTGCTCGTAGAGCGCCTCAAGCTCGCTCATGGCGGTGACGAGGTGATCCGGACCGTTGGATGGCATGGATATGCTCCTTTGCCGCCATCCTATCACGCGGCGATGAGCTGTCGCCCATCGTGTCCGGAGATTTCGAGATCCACGATTGCGCCCGGCGCATAGGGCGCACCGAGCCGGACCGGCGTGAATTGCTCGGTGCGGGCGAAGCTGGCGGCTTCCACCAGCACGCGGCGGCGGCGGCCGACTTCGCCATCGAGATGGCGGCGGAGGGCGGCCGTGCCGCGCTCGCGCAGGCGGCGGGCGCGCTCCTTCACCAGCGGCGGCGGAACCTGCGGCATGCGGGCCGCAGGCGTGCCGGGTCTGGCCGAGAACGGGAACACGTGCAGATAGGTGAGGCCGCATTCGTCCACGAGTTCGAGCGAGCGGGCGAACATCGCCTCGGTCTCGGTCGGAAAACCGGCGATGATGTCGGCGCCGAACACGAGGTCGGGCCGCAGGCGGCGCACGTTGTCACAAAAGGCGATGGCGTCGGCGCGCAGGTGGCGGCGCTTCATGCGCTTCAGGATCAAATCGTCCCCGGACTGCAGCGACAGATGCAGATGCGGCATCAACCGCGGCTCGGTGGCGAGCGCCTCCAGCAGGTCGGCGTCCGCCTCCACCGAATCGATTGACGACAGACGCAGGCGAGTGAGCTCGGGCACCTCTTTGAGGATACGCTTGACCAGCGTGCCGAGCCGCGGCGCGTCGGGCAAATCGGCGCCGTAGCTCGTGATGTCGACGCCGGTCAGCACCACTTCGCGATAGCCGTTCGTTGCCAGGCGACGAACCTGATCCACCACGTCGCTCATGGGTACCGATCGCGAATTGCCGCGGCCGAAGGGAATGACGCAGAAGGTGCAGCGGTGGTCGCAGCCGTTCTGCACCTGCACGAAGGCGCGCGCCCTGCCCTCGAATCCTTCCACTGCCGGCGCGTGCGCGCGGTTTTCGGCAAAAATGTTTCCGACCGCGATCCGTTCGCCGTGGTCGAGATTGCGCCACGCCGCAGGGTCGAGCTTTTCCGCGTTGCCAAGCACGCGATCGACCTCCGGCATGGCGGCGAAAGTCTTGGCTTCGGTCTGCGCCGCGCAACCGGTCACAACGATCCGCGCTTGCGGCCGCTCGCGGCGGATTTTGCGGATCGCCTGGCGCGCCTGGCGCACCGCCTCGGCGGTCACCGCGCAGGTGTTCACCACCACGGCGTCGGTCGCGCCGGCCGCGCGGCGGATCGCTTCCGACTCGTAGGCATTGAGCCGGCAACCGAAGGTGACGACATCGAGGCTCATGACAGGTTCATATCATAGTGTCCCGGGCGCAGCGCAGCACGAAGTGGTGCGCTGCAGACCCGGGACCGCCAAAGGCGCCGAGCCCTGAGCGGTCCCGGATCTGCGGTGCACCGTTCGCGCTGTCGCGCTCACGCTGCACCGCGTCCGGGACACCAATTCGCAATTACGCCGCGCCGGCCTTCGCGAACAGGGCGGGGTCGAAGCGGCCTTCAAATTCGAACTCCACCGGGCCGGTCATCAGTACGTGGTCGTCGCGCTCGCGCCATTCGATCAAGAGAGTTCCGCCCGGCAGCGTGACACGGACTTTCCGGCCGGTGCGACCAAGGCGCGCGGCGGCCACGGCGGCGGCGCAGGCGGCCGAGCCGCAGGCCTTGGTCAAGCCCGCGCCGCGCTCCCAGGTGCGGATCACGATGTGCTCGGGCGATTTCACCGCGCACAGCGTGATGTTCGCACGCTCGGGAAAGATCGGATGGAATTCGAGCAGCGGCCCAATCTTGGTGAGATCGTAGGCATTCACGTCATCGACCCAAAAAATGGCATGCGGATTGCCCATGTTGACCGCGGACGGCGAATGCAGGATCGGGGCATCGATCGGGCCGATCTGCAATTCGATGGCGCGGGTGTCGTGGAAGGGCTCGGCGAGTGGGATATCCTTCCAGTCGAAGCGTGGGACGCCCATGTCGCAGGTGAGGCTGCCATCCGGATTTTTCCAGCACGGCGTAATCCCGCTTGCGGTCTGGAACGTGGATTCGGATTTGCCGCTCTCCTGCATCACGAGATCGGCAACGCAACGCATGCCGTTGCCGCAGGTGCCGGCCTCGGAGCCGTCGTTGTTGTAAATGCGGACGTAGGAATCGGTGCCCTCTGCGCGCGGCGGATAGAGCACCATGAGCTGGTCGTAGGGAACGCCGTTCGGCTGCGCCACGGCGCGCGCCTCCTCGGCGCTCACAGGCGCCGGCGCCCGGCGCATGTCGATGACCACGATCTCGTTGCCGAGACCGTTCATCTTCACAAAAGGATGGTTGGCGAGCGCGCTCATGCCGGAGGTTATATGGGCAAGGGGCGAGGCTTGGCCAGGGGCCGCGGACCGCCCGCCCGAGGAACGAGGAACAAGCTGCACCGCCGGCATGGCCGCGTGCTAAAATACAAACATGTTGCATTCCTTATTCAGGAGAACGTGGCTGAAGCGTGCGATCCTCGCCGCTTTGGCGGTTTGGGCGGTGTTGGTGCTTTGCCCCCGGCCGGCTGCCGCGCAGGCGCAGCCCAACGGACCGGCCGAATTCTCCGGCGAGGAGGTGATGCTCGAGGGCAAGCCCATCCTGTTCATTCCGGGCAAGGCCACCTGGGACAGGGCCTTCCCCACCCTCACCGAGAAATTCCGGACGATCGCGGCTTTCCTGCGGGACAACAATCTCGCTGCCGCCGGTCCGATGATGACGATCTACACGAAGGTCGGCGACAGGGAGTTCGAATTCCACGCCGCCGTGCCCCTCGCCGAACCGCCCCCGAGCCAGCCGCGCGGCGGCGCCATCCGCAGCGGGCAATCGCCGGTCGGCAAGGCGCTGAAATTCGTGCACCGCGGCTCCTACGATTCGATGGACATGCTTTACGAAACGATCACCCATTACCTCGACGGCAAACGCATCGAGCGGGCCGGGGTTTTCTTCGAGGAATACGTGACCGATCCGCTCGCGACGCCCGAGGACCAGTTGGTCGTGAACGTGTTTGTGCTGGTGCAGTGATCCAGATTTCGGGGCGGGTTGGCTTGACGCGGGCGCGGGCGGCCCCTAGGTTGCACCTGCTCTCGAAAAAAGAGCCGTGAATTTCCACCCGCCGACCGGCCGCAGGAGGCCGGAGGCCAACGCCCGACAGCGCGGTGCGCCCTCGGGCGCGATTGTGCATTTAACCGCCTCATCCTGAGCAGCGTCCGAAGGGCGCGTCTCGAAGGATGAGGGCGCAAAGGAAGGGCGACCTCACCCTTCGAGACGCCACCTTCGGCGGCTCCTCCGGGTGAGGTCGCGAGAGAAATGTTCGACAGCCTGTCGGAAAAGCTGTCCGGGATTCTGGACCGCCTCACGCGGCGCGGCGCCTTGACCGAAGCCGACGTGGATGCGGCGCTGCGCGAGGTGCGGCGCGCCCTGCTCGAAGCGGACGTGGCGCTCGACGTGGCGCGGGCGTTCTGCGACCAGGTCAAGCAGCGCGCCGTCGGGGTGGAGGTGATCAAATCGGTCACCCCCGGCCAGATGGTGGTCAAAATCGTCCACGACGCGCTGGTCGAGACCTTGGGATCAACCGCCGATCCGATCGATCTGAATGCGCCGCCCCCGGTGCCGATCATGCTGGTCGGCCTGCAGGGCTCCGGCAAAACCACCACCGCGGCGAAAATCGGCAAGCGCATCAGCGAGCGCATGAACAAGAAGGTGCTGATGGCCTCGCTCGACACGCGCCGGCCGGCGGCGATGGAGCAGCTCGCAGTGCTCGGGTCGCAGATCAATGTCGCGACGTTGCCGATCGTGGAAGGGCAGACACCGGTGCAGATCGTAAATCGCGCCCTGCAGGCGGCGCGTCTCGGCGGCTATGACGTGGTGCTGCTCGACACCGCCGGCCGCATCACGCTTGATGAGGCGATGATGCAGGAGGCGGCGGAGGTCAAGCGCGCCGCCGCCCCGCACGAGGTGCTGCTGGTGGCCGACGCGCTCACGGGCCAGGACGCAGTCAACCTCGCGCGTGCGTTCAACGAGCGCGTGGGGCTCACCGGCATTGTTTTGACGCGGGTGGACGGCGACGGCCGCGGCGGCGCCGCGCTGTCCATGCGCGCGGTCACCGGCAAGCCGATCAAGCTGATCGGCACCGGCGAGAAGCTGGACGCGCTCGAAGATTTTCATCCCGCGCGCATCGCCGACCGCATCCTCGGCATGGGCGACATCGTCTCGCTGGTCGAAAAGGCGGCGGCCAATATCGACGCCGAGATGGCCCGCCGCGCGGCCGAGCGCATGCGCAAGGGCCAGTTCGATCTCGTGGATCTGCGCGAGCAGCTCGTTCAGATGCAGAAGATGGGCGGCATGAGCGGGCTGATGGCCATGCTGCCCGGGGTGGCCAAGATCAAGAACCAGCTTGCCGAACGCAATCTCGACGAGACGGTGCTCAAGCGGCAGATGGCGATCATCGACTCCATGACCCCGCAGGAACGCCGGCATCCCGACATTCTCAAGGCGAGCCGCAAGAAACGCATCGCCGCGGGCTCCGGCACCAAGGTCGAAGACGTCAATCGACTGCTGAAGATGCACCGCACCATGGCGGATGTGATGAAAGCGATGGGCGGCGGCAAACGCGGGCCGCTTGCGGGGATTGCCAACATGCTGGGGCTTGGCTCCATGCCGTCGCCGGACGACATGCAGCGGCTGGCGCAGAAACTGCAGGGGCCGCCCGGCGCGCCGCAAGCGGTGCCGCCGAACACGCCCGCGGCGCCGAAGTTGCCCGGATTGCCCGGCCTCGGCGGCCGGCTGCCCGGTCTTGGCGGCAAGCTGCCGACGCCCGGCGGCCTGCCGCCGGATTTTCCCGGCTTGGGGAAGAAGAAATGACTCCGACTCATCCGTTCATTCCGGGGCGACGCGAAGCGGCGAACCCGGAATCCATAACCCCGCCGCCGGGGATATGGATTCCGGCTCTCGCTCGCTTGGCTCGCTCGGCCGGAATGACAGCCTAACTGCAAGAAAGGAAGCCTCAATGCCAGTTGTCATCCGCATGGCGCGCGCGGGCACGAAAAAGCGGCCGTTCTATCACATCGTGGCGGCCGACAGCCGCGCGCCGCGCGACGGCCGCTTCATCGAGCGGCTCGGCTATTACAATCCGCTGTTGCCGAAGGACAAGCCGGAACGCCTCAAGCTCGATCTGGAGAAGTGCAAGAGCTGGCTCGCCAAGGGCGCGCAGCCGTCCGACCGCGTGTTGCGCTTCCTCGATGCGGCAGGCATCGCCAAGCGGGAGAAGCGCCACAATCCGATCAAGGCGGTGCCGCGCAAAGAGCGCAAGGCGCAAGCGGAAGCGGCGGCCAAGGGCGGGCCGGCCGGCGGCGCGGCGAAACCGGCCGAGCAGCCGGCCGCGAGCTGATCGCCTTGCGTCGTGGCGCGGCGGCCGCTCGCAAAACGCAGACGCAAATCCTCTCCTCTTCCAGGAGAGGGTGGTTCGAGTGGACGAAGTCCGCGAGAACCGGGTGGCGGGTCGCGCGCCGCGCGCGGCAATCCTCCCCCGCAAGGGGAGAGGAGGAACATGATCTGCGTCGGGCAAATCGGCGCCCCGCACGGCGTGCACGGCGCGGTGCGGCTGTTCTCATTTACCCAGGATCCGACGGCGGTGACGGCCTATGGGCCGGTGCAAACCGAGGATGGGCAGGAGTTCGAGATCACGGCGCTGCGGCCGGGCAAAATCTATTTTATCGCCCGCCTCTCCGGCGTGCACGACCGCGATGCCGCCGCGCGACTCACCAATCAGCGGCTCTATGTGCCGCGCGAACGACTGCCGCCGACGGAGGACGCCGATACGTTCTACCATGCCGACCTGATCGGGCTTGCGGCGGAAACCGCCGACGGCGCACCGCTCGGCAAGGTGACGGCGATCTATAATCACGGCGCCGGCGACCTGATCGAGATCACCAGAGACGGCAAAGTGACGCTCGTTCCGTTCACCCATCGCACCGTGCCGAACGTCGATCTGGCGGGTGGGCGGATCATCGTCGAGCCGCTGATCGAGAGCGACTGATGTGGCGCGCAACGGTGCTGACCATCTTTCCGGAAATCTTTCCGGGGCCGCTCGGCGTAAGCCTCGCCGGCAAGGCTTTGCACGCGAAAATCTGGTCGATCGAGGCGGTCGACCTGCGCAAGTTCGCAACCGACAAGCACCATACCGTGGACGACACGCCGGCCGGCGGCGGGCCGGGCATGGTGATGAAGCCGGACGTGATCGCGCGGGCGATCGATGCGGTGCCCACGGCCAAGCGCCCGCGCCTTCTGATGAGCCCGCGCGGCGTACCCTTGACGCAGGCGCGTGTTGCCGAACTTGCGCGCGGCACCGGGGTCATCGTGGTGTGCGGCCGCTACGAAGGCATCGACGAGCGGGTGATCGAGGCGCGCGGCCTCGAGGAGATTTCCATCGGCGACTACGTGCTCTCCGGCGGCGAGATTGCCGCCTGCGCGCTGATTGACGCCTGCGTGCGACTGCTGCCGGGCGTGGTGGGGAAAGAGGCCTCCCTCGCCGAGGAAAGCTTTGCGCAGGGGTTGCTGGAATATCCCCAATACACGCGGCCGGCGGTGTTCGAGAACCGGCCGATCCCCGAGGTGCTCACCAGCGGCGACCATGCCAAGGTCGCGGCCTGGCGGCGGGCAGAGGCGGAACGGATCACGCGCGAGCGGCGGCCAGATCTCTGGGCGGCCTATCTGGCACGCCTGAAAGGGCGCAAGCGGGACGGGTGACAAAGGCCGATCTTTGTCGTAGAACCCCGCCCGACCCGGACAAGCCCCTGAAATTGCGCGCTGTCAAAGCGTTGCCGCCGTTGGAGAATTATTATGAATTTGCTGCAGCAGTTCGAAAAAGAACAGGTCGCCAAACTCTCCGCCGGCAAGGAAATCCCGGACTTTCAGCCGGGCGACACGGTGGTGGTGAATGTCAAGGTCGTGGAAGGAGAGCGGACCCGCATCCAGGCCTATGAGGGTGTGTGCATCGCGCGGGCCGGCAGCGGCGTGAATGCAAATTTCACCGTGCGGAAGATTTCCTACGGCGAAGGCGTCGAGCGCGTCTTCCCCCTGTACTCGCCGATGATCGACTCGATCAAGATCGTGCGGCGCGGCAAGGTGCGGCGCGCCAAGCTCTATTACCTGCGCGGACGGCGCGGCAAGAAGGCGCGCATCGCCGAGGGCCAGGGCCCGGGCGCCGAACAGGCGGCCGCCGAAGCCGCGGCGAAGGAATAGACGCGGGGCATTGGCCGACGCCCTCGCCGCAGCCGCAATCTTCGCACTCTTTCGCCGGACGAACAGGCAGCATAAGTTCAGGCTTCATAGGTCATCGAAAAGTTATCGATCGGTAGTCGCGTGACCGAAGGTCTCCCAATGAGCAAGCCGCGCACCCTGTACGACAAAATCTGGGACGATCACGTGGTGGACGAGCAGCCGGACGGCACCTGCCTGATCTACATCGACCGGCATCTCGTGCACGAGGTCACAAGCCCGCAGGCGTTCGAGAACCTTCGCCTGTCGGGCCGCAAGGTGCGCGCGCCGGAGAAGACATTGTGCGTGGTCGATCACAACGTGCCGACCACCGATCGCCGGCAAAAGAACCCCGATCCCGAGAGCGAGGCGCAGATCGCCTACCTGGCCGAGAACGCCAAACTTTTCGGCCTCGAATATTTTGACGAATTCGACAAGCGGCAGGGCATCGTGCATGTGATCGGCCCGGAGCAGGGTTTCACGCTGCCCGGTGTCACGCTCGTGTGCGGCGACAGCCACACCGCCACCCACGGCGCGTTCGGCGCGCTCGCCTACGGCATCGGCACCTCCGAAGTCGAGCATGTGCTCGCAACGCAGACGCTGATCCAGCGCAAGTCGAAAAACATGCGCATCGTGGTGGACGGCAAGCTGCCGCAAGGCGTCACGGCCAAGGACATCATCCTCGGCATCATCGGCGAGATCGGGGCCGGCGGCGGCACGGGCTACACCATCGAGTACGCCGGCGAGGCGATCCGGTCGCTGTCGATGGAAGGGCGCATGACGGTGTGCAACATGTCGATCGAGGGCGGCGCCCGTGCCGGCCTGATCGCGCCGGATGAGAAAGCGTTCGAGTTCCTGAAGGGCCGGCCAAAAGCGCCCAAGGGAAAGGCCTGGGACGAGGCGATGCGTTACTGGGAGACCCTGCGTTCCGACGAGGGTGCCGCTTTCGACCGCGAGATCAAGCTCGACGCAGCCAAGCTGCCGCCGCTTGTCACTTGGGGCACGAGCCCGGAGCAGGTGGTGTCGGTGACCGGCCGCGTGCCGATCCCCTCCGAGATTGCCGACGAGAACAAGCGCCGGGCGGCAGAACGCGCGCTCGAATACATGGGGCTCAAGGGCGGCGAGAAGATCACCGACATCAAGATCGACCGGGCGTTCCTCGGCTCGTGCACCAACTCGCGCATCGAGGATTTGCGCGCGGCGGCGAAGATCGTCGAGGGCAAGCGGGTCAACCCCGCTGTGAAGGCCATGGTGGTGCCGGGGTCAGGTCTGGTGAAGGAACAGGCGGAGGCCGAAGGGCTCGACAAGATTTTCATCGCTGCAGGATTCGAGTGGCGCGAGCCCGGCTGCTCCATGTGTCTGGCCATGAACCCGGACAAGCTCGCGCCGGGCGAGCGTTGCGCTTCGACCTCGAACCGCAACTTCGAGGGCCGGCAGGGCGTGCGCGGCCGCACCCATCTCGTATCGCCGGCCATGGCGGCGGCGGCCGCCATCGCCGGGCACTTCGTGGATGTGCGGGAGTGGCGCTAAGCTCAAGCTAAAAGCGTGATGACCTAAGATTGAATTTATCCCGGGCGTGGCGCGCGGCTCGGGGCGGCCTCTTTTCAGGGGGCGGCTGTTGTCGGTATGCCAAGACGCGAGCGGGCATGCGGCGATTTCAGTGCGGGGGCGGCATCGGCGAAGATCCTCATTTTTGAGGCCGCCCCGGTTCCGTTCTGGACTTCCGGCGGAGGTGTTCGGGCCTCCCTCAAAGCTCCCTTCTGTGGCAGAACGAACCGTCACGCACACCCGGAGCTACCTGTGGCTGAGACGGTTGCTGAAATTGTCGCGGCGCATCGGGCTGGCACATCGACCCCTGCGGATACGGTTGCCCGCTGCTATGAGCGCATTCGCGCGCATGGGGATGATGCCGTTTTCATTGCGCTTCGCCCTGAGAACGAAGTCCTCGCCGAGGCCAGGGCGCTTGCGGCCGAAGGTCAATCCGGCCGTCCGCTCTATGGCGTTCCGGTTGCCGTCAAGGACAACATCGACGTCAGAGGGCTTCCCACCACTGCGGGCTGCCCCGCTTATGCCTATCGACCGAAGCGCGACGCAACGGCCGTCGAGCGCCTCAAAGCGGCCGGCGCCATCGTCATCGGCAAGACCAATCTCGACCAATTCGCGACCGGCCTGGTCGGCGTCCGCACGCCCTACGGCATTCCCCGCAATCCTCACAACCCGAAACTCATCCCCGGCGGGTCGAGTTCGGGTTCTGCGGTTGCGGTGGCTGCCGGCCTTGTGCCGCTCGCGCTCGGCACGGATACCGCCGGCTCGGGCCGCGTGCCGGCGGGCCTCAACAACATCGTCGGACTGAAGCCGAGCCTCGGCCTGGTGTCGAATGCGGGCGTCGTGCCGGCCTGCCGCTCGCTCGATTGCGTCTCGATCTTTGCGTTGACCGCCGACGACGCCTGGGCCGCGCTTTGTGCGATCGCCGGCCCCGATGCCGCCGATCCCTGCACGAAAGCGTTCGCGCTCGGCGCGCCGGGTCCACTTGCGCCAGGAACACGCATTGCCGTGCCACGCCCGGCGGATCGGAAATTTTTCGGCGACCGGCGCGCCAAAGCGGCGTTCGATGCCGCATGCGACCTCGCAGCACGCCTCGGATATGCGGTGATCGAAATCGATCTGCGGCCATTCCTTGAAACAGCACGGCTGCTCTACGACGGCCCATGGGTGGCGGAACGCTATGCGGCCGTCGGCGACTTCATCGCCCGACATCCCAAACAGGCGCACCCGGTCACACGCAAGATCATTCTCGGAGGCAAGCGAGCAACGGCGGTCGATGCCTTCCAGGCCTTCTATCGGCTCGCCGAGTTGCGCGGTGCCGCCCACCGGCAATTGGCGTGCGTCGATGCGCTGATGGTGCCGACGGCTCCGGCCGCCTACACCGTCGACCAGGTGAGCCGCGATCCCATCGGCCTCAACAGCCGACTGGGCACCTATACGAATTTCGTGAACCTGCTCGAGCTTGCCGGCCTTGCGATCCCTGCGACTATTGCGCAGGACGGCACACCGTTCGGCGTGACATTTCTCGCACCTGCCGGCCGAGACGCGCTGCTCGTCTCCATCGGCCGCGAGTTTCATGCGGCAACCGGCCTTACACTCGGCGCCCTCGGTGTTGCGCAGCCGCGGCTGCCGCCGCTCACCGCAGCGCCGCGCTCGGACGAAATCGCAATCGCGGTCGTGGGGGCACATCTGTCCGGCATGCCGCTGAACGGCGAGCTGATCAAGCTCGGCGCGCGCTTTCTGAAAACGACCTTGACCGCACCGGGCTATCGGTTGTTTGCGCTTGCGGACGCGCGGCCCCAGAAACCGGGTCTGCTCCGCGTCGCAGACAACGACGGCGTTGCCATCGAAGTGGAATTGTGGGCGCTGCCTGTTGCCGCGTTCGGCAAATTCGTGGCGACCATACCTCCGCCGCTCTCGATCGGCACCGTCACCCTCGCCGACGGGGAAACCGTAAAAGGGTTCTTGGTGGAGGCCGCAGCGGTCGCACAAGCAACGGATATTTCCAGCTTCGGGGGGTGGCGCGCCTTCGTCGCGCGGCAGAAACTTCGCGCCTGAACCGCCGGCATGACCGGGCGGGCATTGTGCGCCCTATCGGGTGCCGAGATAAATCTCATACTCCTCGCGCACTCGCATGATGTGGGCGCGCATCGCCGCCACCGCGGCGGGGCGCTCGCCGCGCAGAATCGCGGTGACAACGCGATCATGCTCGGCGTGCGAATTGGCCAGCCGCCCGAGGTTGCGAAACTGGGCGCGGCGAAACGGCCGCACGCGCGCTCGCGTGGCGATCGTCTGCTCGGCAAGGTAGCCGTTGTGGGCGCCCGCGTAGATGAGGCTATGAAACGCCTCGTTCAGCTCGGAGAAGCGCAGCGGATCGCCGATATGGATCAGGCGGCGCAGATCCTCGTGGCACGCCTCGAGCGCTCTGCGCTCTGCGCCGGTCATCCGCTCGGCGGAGAGGCCGGCGCACAGGGCCTCCAGCTCCGCCATCGCCTCGAACATGCCGAGCAGCCGCTCGGCGCTCGGTTGCGCCACCACCGCCGCGCGATGCGGCCGCGTCTCGACCAGGCCGCTGGCGGAGAGCTGGCGGATCGCCTCGCGCACCGGCGTGCGAGAAACGCCGAAGCGCCGGGCCAGATTCATCTCGTCCAGCACGGCGCCGGGCTCGAGCGCGCCGGAGACGATCTCGTCGGCGAGCTGCACCCGCAACCCTTCGGCGAGCGTGCGCGGCGCGGTGTCGGCCAAAAGACTCATCGTCAACGACCAGGCGGTTGGTCGATGACGCTGACGTGCGCGGCTACGATCCGCCAGCCGCTGTCGAAGCGGACCCACGTCTGCATCTGACGGCCGATCTTGCCCGGCTGCGCCGGGCGATGAAACAGGGTGGAAGCCACCGCGAAATCGCGGCCGAACGTGGTAATGACGGTGCGCGACAGCGACCGTTCGAGACCCACGGGCGAGCGCGTTGCACGGAATTTGCCGATCTCGGCGTGGCCATAGAGATTCTCCGCCGCCCCGTAGCGGATCGTCCGCCCGTCATCGTGAAACATCGCGTTGAGCGTCGCCACATCGTTCGCCATCAGCGCCCGCTCATAGCGTTCGAAGATTTCGCGTACTTCTTGCACCACTTCCGGCCGGTCGATTTCCATCAGTCCTCCCTGATTTCCGTCTTGGATGCTGCTGCGCTTGACGGCGTGACCGGATCGGCGAAATGACACGCCACTTCGCGCTCGCCCAACCGCCGCAATGCGGGTATCGACTGCTTGCACTTCTCGGTTCCGCGCGGACAGCGCCCGTAGAAGCGGCAGACATTGGGGTCGGGATCGATCGGGCTCATCGGCTCGCCGGCAAGACGCATCCGCTTGCGGCCGTCAACATGCAGGCTCGGTACCGCGGCAACCAGCGCCTGTGTGTAGGGGTGCAGCGGATGCTCGAACACCTCGCGCGCCGGCCCCGCCTCCACGATCTTGCCGAGATACATCACCAGCACCCGATCGCATAACAGTCGCACCACGCTCAGGTCGTGCGAGACGAACAGATAGCTGATGCCGAGCTCGGCCTTCAACCGCTGCAGCAGTTGCAGGATAACGACTTGCACCGAAACATCGAGCGCGGCCGTCGGCTCGTCGAGCACCAAAAGCTCGGGTTCAACCGCAATCGCCCGCGCAATGCCGACCCGCGCCCGCTGGCCACCGGAGAGCTGGTGTGGAAAGCGGCCGAGCAGCTCGCGCGGCAGACCGCAATGCGCGGCTGCCTGCTCCACTTTTGCCGCAAGGGCGGCGCCGCGCAGGCGCTTCAGCCGCCGCAGCGGATCGGCGATGGCGTCGAAGGCGGTAAACCGCGGGTTGATGCTCTCGCCCGCATCCTGGAACACCATCTGGATCGCCGCGCGGGCTGTGTCCCTGGCGAATCGCTTGCTCGGCAGAAGCGACAATTCACGCCGGCCGAGCTTGATGCTGCCCTCCGTCGGGTCCAAGAGCCGGGTGATCATGCGCACGAGCGTCGATTTCCCGCATCCTGACTCACCGACGAGGCCGACGGTCTCCCCGCGGCGAATGACGAAGCTCACGTCGTCGACCGCATGCACGTGCGGCATATGTTCCGGCCCGCCGTTGAGACGCCGTCGCAGGCGTGCCGCCGGGCCTCCCGCGCGTCCGACCGGAAAGCGCTTCGACAGTTCGGCGACGTCGAGCAGCACGGTCATTGCAGCGGGTTCCAGCATGCGACCATGTGCGCGGCGTTGACCGGCGAGCGGGGCAACGGTTGATCGCAATCCGTGCGCTTGCGCGGGCAGCGCTCCGAATAGCGGCAGTGCGGTAAATCGAGCCGGCGCAGATCGGGTAACGAGCCCGGGATCGAGGCGAGCTGGTCGAGACTTGCCACGCGATCCGGCGTCGCGGCGATCAACTCCGCCGTATAGGGATGGCGCGGCCGCGCGAACAGCTCGCGCCTGGAGGCGCATTCGATTACGTGGCCTGCGTGCATCACCGCAATCCGGTTCGCCCGCTGCGCGGCAAGCGCCAGGTCGTGGGTGATGAACATGGTGGCCATGCCGGACCCCGCGGCGAGATCGGAGATCAGATCCATGATCACCGCCTGCGTCGTGACGTCGAGGCCGGTGGTCGGTTCGTCGGCGATCAGCAGCGAGGGCTTTGCGGCGAGCGCAATCGCAATCATCACCCGCTGGCACATGCCGCCGGACATCTCGAAGGGATAGGCTTTGGCGCGCCGCGCTGGATCGGGAATGCCGACCGCACGCAACAGCTCCACGGCAAGGTTGGGCGCTTCGGCCCGCGTGACGTTGCCGTGCCGCAACAGCACGTCGGCGATCTGCCGTCCCACCGGCCGGATCGGATTGAGCGCCGCGCGCGGGTTCTGGAAGATCATCGCGATTTCCCGGCCGCGCACTTCCGCAAGCTGCGACGGACTTGCCTGCAACAGATCGAGCCCGCCGAGGACCGCGCGCCCGGACGTCACGCGCCCCGCCGGATCGAGAATCCCCATCACCGCATAGGCGGTGACCGACTTGCCCGAACCGGATTCGCCGACGATCGCCAGCGTCTCGCCTTTGGCCACCGCAAAGCTCACCGATTCCAGCGCCCGCACCACGCCGGACCGGGTGCGGAATTCCACCGAAAGGTTCTCGACCAGCAAGGCCGGCGCGGCGTTCACGTGCGCCTCCGCGGATCGACGATGTCGCGCAATCCGTCGCCGAGCAGATTGAAGCAGAAGACCGCAAGCATCAGCGCCGCGCCGGGGAACAGCGCAATCCACCATTCACCGGAGACGATGAAGGCGGCGCCCTCCGCCACCATGATGCCCCATTCCGCGGTCGGCGGCCGCACGCCGAGTCCGATGAACGACAGCCCGGCGGCATTGAGGATCGCATATCCCATGGTGAGCGACATCTGCACCACGAGGATGGGGAACACGTTCGGCAGCACGTGGCAGCCGAGAATGCGCAGCTCGCTGTTGCCGGAGAGCCGCGCCGCCTCCACGAACCCGGCCTCGCGGCGGATGTTGGCTTCCGCGCGCGCCACGCGCGCATACAGCGGGAAGTTCACGATCGCGGTGGCGATGACGATGTTCTCCACCGTGTTGCCGAGCGCGGCCACGATTCCCATGGCAAGCACGAACAACGGAAAGGCCATAATCGTGTCGGCGATGCGTCCGACGATGCGGTCGGTCCAGCCGCCGAAATAGCCGGCGGCGACGCCGGCAAGCCCGCCCATCAAAAACACCAGCGCCACCGACGACAGCGCGATCAGAAAGTCGAGCCGCGTGGCCACGATCACGCGGCTGAACACGTCGCGGCCGAGCTGATCGGTGCCGAACCAGTGCGCCGCCGACGGCGGCTTCAGCGCCACCGCGGTATTGCTGGCAAGCGGGTCGTAAGGGACGAGGAAGGGACCGAAGGCCGCCGCCAACACGATCAGGACGAACAGCGCGAACGCCAGGCCGGTGACCGGATTCTCGCCGATCACGTAGCGCGCATGCCGCGCGGTTGCCGCCAGCGCGGTCATGACTCAAGCCTCACCCGCGGATCGATCAGCCCGTAGAGAATGTCGATCATCAGGTTGAGCGCCACATACATCATCGCCATGGTAAGCACGAAGCCCTGCACCGGCGCAAAGTCCGAGGCGATCAGCGCCTCGACCGCGAACGAGCCGATGCCCGGCCAGGCGAACACCTTTTCCACCAGCACATTGGCGCCGAGCAGGAACGAGAACACCATGCCAAGGGTGGTGACCACCGGCAGCATGGCGTTGCGGAACGCATAGGTGACCGTGATGGTGAACGGCGACAGCCCGCTTGCCCGCGCAGTGCGGATGAAGTCGGACGACAGCACCGCCAGCATCGAGGCGCGCGTCATGCGCGCGATCGGCGCGAGCGAGAAGATGCCGAGCGTGAGCGCCGGCAATATGAGTTGCTTGAGGCTGGCAAGGAACACTTCGCCGTTTCCGGCAATGGCGCTGTCGATGAGATAGAAGCCGGTGAAGTGCGGCGGCGGGCTGTAGAAAATGTCCAACCGCCCGAGCGGCGCCGGCGCCCAGCCCAGGAGGTAGTAGAACACGTACACGAGCATGAGCCCGGTGAAAAACACCGGCAGCGATACGCCGGCCGACGCCACCACCCGGCACATGTGGTCGATCAAGGATCCCGGCCGCGTCGCGGCAAAAATGCCGAGCGGTACCGCGATCGATACCGACACGAGAAGCCCGAGCAGCGTGAGCTCGGCCGACGCCGGCAGCCGGGTGCGGATTTCGCTGATCACCGGCTGACCGGTGGTCAGCGAAATCCCGAGATCGCCGCGCACAAGATCTGCAACATAACGGCCGAACTGGATAATGAGCGGCTGATCGAGGCCGAGTTTCACCCGGATCTGCTCGATCGCCTCCTTGGTTGCCGCAGGCCCTGCAAAATACGCCGCGGGATCGCCGGGCAGCGCCCGCGTGAGCAGAAAGGTGACGATCACCACCCCGACCAGGCTCGGCACTGCGACCAGGAGGCGTTTGAGGACGAGGTTTCCCATCGCCCACCTGCAGCGATGCGTTTCAGGCCTTGACCAGCGACCGATAGTCGAGCTGGCGGTGGAACCAGTACCGGTAACCCGACACGTTCTTCTGCAGCGCCACGTTGAGGTGCGGCTGGAACAGCGGGATGCGCGGCACGTCGGCGAACGCCTTGTTGATGAAGCCGGTCACGTTCTTCGCATAGCCGGCTGCATCGTTGTCGGCCGCCGCCGTGCGTGCGCCGTCGATGAACGAATCCATTTCCTTGTCCTGATAGCTCATGGTGTTGAATACGGCGTTTTGCCCGTGATAGCACCAGAAGAAGAAATACTCCGGATAATCCAGCCATCCCGAGAAGAAGTTGACGATCATCGGCATCTCCTTCTTCAGGAGCTCGTTGCGCCAGTTGGCGCCCGGAATCTTGTTGATCGTGGTCTTGATGCCGATCTGCGCCAAACTCTCCTGCAACAGCACGCAGATCGGCTCGCCGGTGACGACAAAGCCGAGATCGAACGAGAGCGTGGTCTGGAAGCCGTTGGGGAATCCGGCCTCGGCCATGAGGGCTTTGGCCTTGGCGATGTCGGTGCTGTAGCCGTGCGGCTGCGGCCAGGCAAGGCCGTTCGCCACGTTGTCCTTGTCGCCGAACATCGGTTTGGCCACGCCGAACATGGCGGCATCCATGATCTTCTGGTAGGGCACGGCATAGGCCACCGCCTGCCGGACTTTTGCGTTGTTGAACGGCGGATTCTTGCAGTTCAGGCCGAGGTACCAGATGCCGTTGCCGATCGGATTCGAGATCACGTTGACCTTTCCGACCTGTTTCAGTTCGACGAAATCCTTGTTCGGCAGATCGAAGGAAAGGTCTGCGTCTCCGCGCTCGATCAGCGCGCGGCGGTTTCCGGCCGAGGGCACCATGCGCCACACGATCCGCCGGATTTTCGGCAGCGGTCCGCTTTTCCAGTTTTCGTTGCGCTCGTAGACGACCTCGCTGCCGGCCTGCCAGCTCGTCACCTTGTAGGCACCGCCGCCCGCGATGTTGGTCTTGGTGTAATCAAGCCCCCAAGGGTCTTTGGCGGTCGCGTGCTTCTTTACGAGCTCCGAATGATAGATTGCGGGCACGACGACCGCGAGGTCCGGGATCGTCAACTTGTCCTTGCGGATCAAGTCGATGCGGAAGGTGTGAGCATCGACGGCAACGAATTGCTCCGGTTTCTCCAGCGAGCCCGCTTTCATCTGGAAGGTCGGGAACCCGCCGACCGACACCGCCCGATCGAACGACCATTTGACGTCCTTGGCTGTGACAGGCGTGCCGTCGTGGAAGGTTGCGTTCTTGCGCAGCTTGAATGTGATCGAGGTCTCGTCCGCCTTCCACTCTTCGGCAAGCTCGGGCGTGAACTTGTCGCGATCATACGACAGCGTACCGTCCGGCAACGTTTTCACGGCGTGCGACAGCAGCCGATCATAGCAGTTCCAAGATACCTCGTAGCCCGGCCGGTTGGTGCCGACGCCGTGGATGTCGAAGTTGTTGGGGCCGCTTTCGGTGACGAACAGCAGCGTCTCTTTCCGCGATTGCGCCTTGGCCGGCGACCAGACAGCAGGGGCCGACACTATTCCGGTTGCGGCAACGGCGGTCATTGATTTCAGAAATTCGCGACGCTTCATGGGAGCCTCCGGGGGATGCTTCGGAGAGAGCTCCCGCAAGGACCGTGCCAAGCAGCGGGCGAGCCAAGGTTGAGCGGCTAAGTCGCTGGCCGATCTGACTCATTCGCTGCGTCGCGCTGCGAATCCGACCATGACGGCGGATGTGGCGAATTGCATACAATGCCGCTTTAGCGTGCCTAATATTTGAGCAGATCAGAAAAAGTGCACGGGACCACAAAGTGTTCATCGGCGCTGCCTTCGGGCGGCATAGACACGACTGAACAAAGAAGCGACTGAACAGAGCCTCGGCTTCTGCCGCTGCCTCAATCTGTTTTCATCCTAAGTCTGCGAAAAGCTGCCAACGCACGCTCGCGAGCTGTCGCGTGATCGACGATGGGGTGAGGATAGGTCGTGCCGAGCACGACGCCCGCTTCGGTGCGCACGGTGTCCGGCGCAAGCCAAGGCTTGTGAATGAAGGTCGGCGGCAGCGCGGCAAGCTCCGGAACCCAGCGGCGCACGTAGGCCCCGTCGGGGTCGAATTTCTCACCCTGCGTTACCGGATTGAATATGCGGAAATAGGGCGCGGCGTCGGCGCCCGAACCGGCGACCCACTGCCAGTTCATGGCGTTGCTGGCGAGGTCGGCGTCGACGAGGGTGTCCCAGAACCACGCCTCGCCTTCCTGCCACGGCAAAAGAAGGTGCTTGACGAGGAAGGAGGCGACGACCATGCGCACGCGGTTGTGCATCCAGCCGGTCGCCCACAGCTCGCGCATTCCTGCATCAACGATCGGATATCCGGTCGCCCCGCGCTGCCAGGCGGCAAGCCCCTCGGGATCAGATCGCCACGGAAAGGCGGCGAATTCCTTGCGCAACGGCGCCTCCGGCATGTCCGGATTGGCGCCGAGAAGATGATAGGCGAATTCGCGCCAGCCGAGCTCGGCAAGAAATTTTTCGGCCGCAGGCGGCGGAAGCCGGCCAGCGGCTTCGGCAGCGCGGATCGCATGCCAGATTTGGCGCGCGCTGATCTCGCCGAACCGAAGATGCGGCGAGAGACGAGAGGTCGAGGCCATGTCGGGACGGTCGCGCCACTGAGCATAGCCCGGCGCTTCGGCGTCAAGGAACGCGGCGAGGCGATGCAGCGCGCCGGTCTCGCCCGGCTGCCAGATGTCCGCGAAGGTCCTGGCCCAGTTGGGACGGGCCGGTAGAAGCCGCCAGGAATCCAGATCGTCACTGCGGGCATCGCAGCGCACGAAGGACCGCCGCGGCGCCTGCAACGGCCGCGCAGGTTCGCCCTTGGCGAGGCAGGCGTTCCAAAAGGCCGCGTACACCCGAAACGGCTGACCCTGCTTGTTTCGAACCGTCCATGGCGCATGCAGAAGCGATCCATTGAAGCTGTGAACCTCGACACCCATCGTCTGCAAAATACGCTCGATTGTCTCATCGCGCTTGATGGCGAACGGTTCGTAACAGCAATTCCAATAGACGCCGCGGGCTCCGGTTTCACGGACGAGACCGGCAATTATTTCGGCCGCCCCGCCGCGGCGAAGCACCAACCCGCTGCCCAAGGTTTTGAGGCCGCGGTCAAGGGCGGAAAGGCTGTGGTGCAACCACCATCGCGCCGCGCCGCCGAGGCGCCAACGGCCCGGCGTCTCGTCGTCAAGGATATAGAGCGGCACGAGCGGCCTGCCGCTTTCGGCGGCGGCGGCAACGGCCGCATTGTCCGAAAGCCGCAGGTCGTTGCGGAACCAGAGGATGACCGGGTTTGCGATGGGACCCTCCGTGGTCGGCCGGTTCTCCGCCGCCCCGGGTTGCCAACGCCAGCCCCGGAAAGCGCGATTGCGGCGGCCGTTGATTCGTGACGCTCGGTCGCAAGCGGAAAGAACAGTCACCACATACAACGAAATGCAGGCGCATGGCGCAATCGGCGGCAGCCCGTCATGCTTGGCCCCGGCTTGCAAAGCGCACGCCAGTTGGCGCTTGTTGCTGGCACATTTTGCTGTGCCATGGGAACTGGATACGGTGATTCCAGAAACCGAGTAGCGGCGCGTTCCTCTGCGCGAAAACCCGATGGATGAAACCTCCGAATCGCAGGCTGCCGTGTTGAGCTTTCTCGGCAGTCGCAGCACGCATGGCGGACAAGAAGTCCGACGCATTCATACGCATGCGGCCGCGGTGTTTCTCGCCGGCGACCGGGCCTACAAGATCAAGCGTGCCGTGCGGTTTCCGTTTCTCGATTATTCAACGCTTGAGAAACGACGGATCGCATGCCTAAGCGAGCTTGAAGTAAATCATCGATACGCGCCGGAGCTCTATCGCCGCGTCGTGCCGATCACCCGCCAAGCGAACGGAAGCCTTGCGTTAGGCGGGGACGGCGAGCCGGTCGAATGGGTCATCGAAATGGTCCGTTTCGATGATAACCGCACGCTCGATCGGGTGGCGGAGAACGAAGGCATTTCCGACACTCTCGCCGAGCGGTTAGGGCGTGCCGTTGCCGAGATGCAGAAACAGGCACCGGTCGTCGACGCCGAGCGCTGGCTGGCTGCGCTTGCAGAGTTCGTCGATCAGAACACGGATGCCTTTCGCGCAGCCCCAAGCCTGTTCACGCCGGACGCGGTGACGAAGCTCGATCAAGCGGCGCGCGCGGCGCTGGCCAAACTTCGCCCATTGCTTCTGAGCCGCGGAAGGTCAGGCTTGGTTCGCAGGGGGCACGGCGATTTGCACCTCGGCAATATTGTCCTGCTTGACGATCGCCCGGTTCCGTTCGACGCAATCGAATTTGATCCGCTGATCGCGGCCGGCGACGTGCTCTACGAGCTGGCGTTTCTGCTGATGGATTTGGTCGAACGCCGACTCGAGCGCGCGGCAAATATCGTTTTCAATCGCTATTTTGTGGAATCGTTCCGGCCTGAAGATTTTGAGGGACTTGCGGCGTTGCCTTTCTTCATGTCGCTGCGCGCCGCAATTCGCGCCAAGGTGACCCTGGCGCGCGCGCCGCATGTGGAAGCGGCGGCCAGAGCTTCCGTCCAACGCGCGGCACAAGCCTATTTTGCTCTGGCGCTCGATCTTCTGTCGCCGCCACCTGCCGCGTTGATCGCGATCGCCGGCCTGTCCGGGACGGGCAAATCCGTGCTGGCGCGCGACCTCGCTCCCTCCATCGGACCGCATCCCGGCGCCTTGGTCCTTCGCTCGGACATCGAACGCAAACGCCTGTTCGGAATTGCGGAAACCGAACGGCTTCCAGCGGCGGCGTACCAACCCGAGGTGACAATCCGGGTTTATCGGACCCTCAGTCAGCATGCGGGCCGGGTTGTCGCCGCCGGCCACGCGGCGATCGTCGATGCGGTCTTCGCAAAGGCGGAGGAACGCGCCGCCATCGCCGCGGTTGCCAAGGCGGCGCATGTCGGTTTCCACGGCCTGTTCCTGGTCGCCGATTTACAGACGCGATTGCAGCGGGTCGTCGGCCGAACACGCGATGCCTCCGATGCCGACGCCGAGGTCGTCCGGCAACAAGAGAGGTATGCGGTTGAGCCGATCGAGTGGACGAAAATAGATGCCTCCGGCGCGCCGGAGGAAACTTTGGCCCGCGCCCGGGACGCCATGCAAAAGTCATCCCGCTAAAGTTCAGCGCCCACGGATACCGAGCATCCTGACTTTGTCGAGCGCCCTCTCCGGCCGAGCTGGGCCCATCAGCGGGAGGAGGCCGGGCGCAGGCTGCGACAGGTCGGGCTGGCCGAATCCGAGACCCCCGATCACGGTCGTCCGGACCGGCCGGATGCCCGCGAAGTGCAGAATATTGCGCTTCAGGCTCTTCAAGCTATGGGCGCCAAAAAACCATCGATGGAAGAACGCCGGCATGCCCGCCGTTGCAATGAGGCGTGCGGTCTTTCCGGTAAGCAGCTTTCTCGGCCTGCCGTCGGCACCGATCTCGATCGAAAAGCCGGGGCGGAATGTCTGTTCGAGAAAGGCGTGGAGCAGGGCCGGAATATGGCCATGCCAGATCGGAAAAACGAACACCAGATGAACCGCCCAGCGAATGTCGTCCTGCGCCTTGAGGATGGGTTCTGGCGTCGGGCCTTGGTAGAATTCGCGGGCGCTGTGCAGCAGCGGAAACGACAATTGGGCCAATTCAATATTTCGGACCTCATGGCCCGCCGGTTGCGCGCCGGCGGCGTAGGCGGCCGCCAAGGCATGTCCGAAGCGGCGCAAGCACGGATCGGGATGGCCTTGGATAATCAGAATGCGTTTGCCCGCAGGCCGACGCGCCACGTCATCCATGGCAATGCACTCAGCGCCAACAACGTCGCCGCGTCCGGGCAGTAGTGTTGCCACTCAGCATCGCCGCCATCGCGCACGAGGTCGGCGAGGCAGCGGCGGCGGCTGTGACATCGCACGCAGTTCGCCTTTAGATCTTCGGACACTTGCGGCTCGATGCGGGAAACCTTGAGCGGATCGATGTCGAACACTGCCATCCAACAAGACAACAGCCTTGCGGCCTCGGGACCGCGGCCCGCCAGTCTGCGTGCCTCAAACACGGAGATGCCCAATTGAGAGGCAATTCGGCCGAGTTCCCCGTCGGCGTGACTCTTGAGTTCCGATACGCGAACGAGGGCGAGGTGTCTCTTGACGCAATCCGACCACCAGGCCGAAAACACTTGCCACAATCGCCCGGGCAGTCCTCGCACCGACATCTGACGCTCCCTGCCGCATGAGAATCTCGGATCGTGAACGAAAGGGGCGGTCAAAGGTGGGGCCCTGCCTCACTGATGCGACCCGCGCAGACCGCCCCCACGTTCCTCCCGTGGGTTTGCCGCATATGTTTCAGCCCGAGAGCCTGCTGCCACAATCGTCGCGGCCGATCTGGTTCGGTGACATTCCACCTCCGCGTTGAAAAAAAAATTTATAATTATTGATACACACGAATTCATCGGTCCGTATTGACCGAGATCAAGCATATCTGCGGGCCGCTGAATTTTACGCCGCAGCTCTGCAAGACGCTGCGGACGGAACGGAGATTTGGCCGGAGAACGCGGGCGCTCAATCGACGAGCGAGGACAAAAACCGCGGCCGGCGGCCGGGCAGGGCGACAGGCTTGATTTCAATCAATGCACGCTGCATCGCAGGCCAACAAATGACCTCATGCTTGCCGCGGCTGCAAAATTTCTCGACCGCACGGTCCCGCGATACACCTCGTATCCGACCGCTCCGCATTTCGTCCCGACGATCAACTCCGATACCTATGCCTCCTGGCTCGCGCACTTGCCGGAGGCCGGTACGCTCTCGCTCTACGTGCACGTTCCATTCTGCGAAAAGCTCTGCCTCTACTGCGGGTGCCACACAAAGGCGGTGCGCCGACCGGCGCCGGTCGAGGCCTACGCGGATCGGTTATCGGAGGAGCTCGATCTGGTGGCGGCGCGCACCGGATGCCGCCGTATCGTGCAACTGCATTGGGGCGGCGGAACGCCCTCGATCCTCGGCGTGGAGCGGCTGTATCGAATTATCGCGCAACTCGATCTGCGGTTCGATCTGTCGGCAACGGTCGAGCATGCCATCGAGCTCGATCCGCGGCATGTGACGCAGCAACTGGTGCAAGTGCTGGCCGACATCGGCGTCAACCGGGCAAGCCTCGGGGTGCAGGATTTTTCCCCGCATGTGCAGCGGGCGATCGGAAGAGAGCAGTCGTTCGAAATGGTGGCGCAGGCCGTTGCCTGGCTGCGCGGCGCCGGCATCGAGGACATCAACTTCGATCTGATGTACGGGCTGCCCGGGCAATCGATCGACGACGTGCGCCGGACGGTAACCCTTGCGCACGAACTGCAGCCGCGACGTCTTGCGGTGTTCGGATACGCGCATGTGCCGTGGTTCAAGCCGCATCAGCGGCTGCTGGATGAAAGCACTCTGCCGGGACCGGGCTTGCGCGTTGCGCAAGCGGCGGCGGCGCACGATACGCTGATCGCGCTGGGCTATCAGGCGATCGGGCTCGATCATTACGCCGACCCCGGCGACAGTCTCGCCGTCGCGGCGCGCAGGAGGCGCCTGCGGCGAAATTTTCAGGGCTACACCACCGATCTCGCCGATGCGCTGATCGGATTGGGCGCGTCGGCGATCGGGCACCTGCCGCAGGGTTATGTGCAGAATGCCTCCGACATCGGGGGATATGCGCGGGCCGTCGGCGCAAGACGTCTTGCAACGAAGCGAGGGATTGCGTTCTCGGCCGACGACCGCATTCGCGGCCGGATCATCGAGGACTTGATGTGCTACCTCGACTGCGAGGTCGGGCAACTCGCGATGCAGCATGACCTTCGAGCCGACGCTTTCGATCAGGAGATCGAGTCGCTGCGTCCATTCGAAGCAGACGGGCTGGTCCGCATCGACGGCCGCCGCATCGCGGTGGAAGAAAAAGGGCGCCCCTACCTGCGGCTGATCGCGGCAGCGTTCGATACGTATCTGACGGACAGCGGCGCGCGACATTCGATCGCGGTCTAAAGCGGCATGACTTAAGGTTGAATCGTGTCAAAGGCGGCGAACCCTGAACGGTCCCGGATCGCATCACGTCGTCGCCGCCGGCGGGAAGGGCTGCGCACAGGCGCGGCGGGCGCGGCGCGGCACCAGGCAAAAGCGCTGGAAATGGCCACTTGATATTGGTCAAATGCGGCCATGTGCGCGTCTGATAGCCAAGCTAGTAGACGTTGCAGGCAATTGGCAAATCCACTGCGAGGAGATGACAATGTCGAAACTTAGACATGCCGTTGCTGTGGCCGCAATGAGTATGGCGGCACTTACCGCCGGACAGCCGGCAGCCGCCCAGATCAAAATCGGGTCGGTGCTGTCGGTCACCGGTCCGGCCTCGTTCCTCGGCGATCCGGAAAAGCGAACGCTGGAGATCTATGTCGAGGAGATCAACGCCAAGGGCGGAGTCAACGGACAAAAACTGCAGCTCATCGTCTACGATGACGGCGGCGATGCCAACAATGCGCGGACATTCGCCACTCGACTGGTCGAAGAAGACAAGGTCGTCGCCATGGTCGGCGGAACTACGACCGGCACCACGATGGCGATGATTCCGGTTTTCGAGGAAGCGCAGATTCCGTTCATATCGCTGGCGGGCGCGGTTCAGATCATCGAACCGGTGCGGAAATGGGTGTTCAAGACGCCGCATACCGACCGCATGGCATGCGAAAAAATCTTTGCCGACCTCAAACGGCGAAATTTGACGTCCATCGCCATCATCTCCGGCACCGATGCATTCGGCAAATCGATGCGTGACCAATGCGTGGCGATTGCGCCGAAGGCGGGGATCAAGGTCATCCATGAGGAAACCTACGGTCCGCGCGACAGCGACATGACCCCGCAACTCACGAACATCCGCAACAAGGCCGGGGTGCAGGCGGTGGTGAACGCTGGTTTCGGCCAGGGACCGGCGATCGTGACACGCAATTTCCGCCAGCTCGACATCAAGGTGCCGCTGTACCAGAGCCACGGTGTGGCGTCGAAGCAATTCATCAGCCTCGCGGGGCCGGCCGCCGAGGGCGTCCGTCTCCCGGCAGCGGCGCTGTTGGTCGCCGACAAGCTGCCCAATAACGATCCGCAGAAGCCGGTGGTGACGGCCTATTCGCGCACCTACACGCAGAAAACCGGCCAGCCGGTGTCGACATTCGGCGGTCATGCGTATGACGGCCTGATGATCCTGGTGCAGGCGATGCAACGCGCCAAAAGCGCGGACAAGGCCAAGGTGCGTGACGAGATCGAGCGGACCAAAGGCTTCATCGGCACCGGCGGCATCGTGAACATGTCGCCGACCGATCACATGGGGCTTGATCTGTCGGCGTTCCGCATGCTCGAAATCAGGAACGGAGACTGGACGCTGGTTCCTGAAGGCGGCTCCTAAATTCCGCACGTCCGGGCAGGCCGTGCGGCCTGCCCGGATGCCGCGACGCCTGACTCGGGCCGGACGAGGCACGCACCCCGATGGCCGAATTTCTGCAATTCTTCTTTTCGGGGCTGACCGTCGGCGCTGTTTATGCTCTCGTCGCGCTCGGATTCACCCTGATTTACAACGCCTCCGACGTCATCAACTTCGCGCAAGGCGAGTTCGTGATGTTGGGTGGGCTCTCCACCGTTTTTCTCGCCATGGCCGGGATACCGCTGCCGCTCGCGGCATTGCTGGCCGTTCTGCTGACGATCGCCGTCGGGATTGCGCTGTACTACCTCGCCATTGAGCCGGCGCGGGGCGCAAGCGCGGTTTCGCTCATCATGATCACCATCGGTGCGTCGATCTTTCTGCGCGGGACGGCGCAGGTGGTGTTCGACAAGCGCTTTCACAGCCTGCCGCCGCTGTTCGGGAGCGATCCGATCCGATGGGGCGGGGCGGCCATTCTTCCGCAGAGTCTCGTCGTGCTCGCCGGCGCCGCGATTATCGTGGTCCTGTTGTGGCTGTTCATCGACCGCACCCTCCTCGGCAAGGCGGTCATTGCCACGGCGGCCAATCGTCTCGCCGCCTGGCTTGTCGGCATCAATACGCGGCAGATCGTCGGCCTGTCGTTTGCCGTCTCCGCGGGTATCGGCGCGATTGCCGGGATCTTGGTCACGCCGATTACGCTCACGAGCTACGACGTGGGCACCCTGCTCGCGCTCAAAGGTTTTGCCGCCGCGATGCTGGGCGGCATAGGCAGCGCGCTCGGGGCGGTGGTCGGCGGACTGGTGCTCGGCATGCTCGAAGCCTTCAGCGCCGGATATGTGTCGTCGAAATACAAGGATGCCGTCGCCTTCCTCATCATCCTGATCGTATTGTTTGCCATACCCAACGGACTGTTCGGCCGAGGCAAAGTCGAACGGGTGTAGGGATGCGCGAACCGGCCTCGCATCGGCTTGCTTTGCTCGGCGCGCTGGCGGTGGTGATCGTGCTTATGCCGCTCATATTCCCGTCGGCGTATTATTACCGCGTCGGCGCGCTCGTATTCATTTTCGCGCTGGCCGCGGTCGGACTCAATCTGCTCATGGGATTCGCCGGGCAGGTGAGCCTCGGCCATGCCGGGTTTCTCGGCATCGGCGGATATGCCATGGCGATCGGACCGGTTCATCTCGGGGTGCCACCCTGGGCCAGTCTGCTCGCCGGGGCGGTGATCTCCGCCGTGGTTGCATTCATCGTCGGGCGGCCGATCCTGCGCCTCAAAGGGCATTACCTTGCGGTGGCAACCCTCGGCTTGGGCGTACTGATCGCGATCGTGCTCACCAACGAAGCAAGCTGGACCGGCGGTCCGGACGGCATGTCGGTGCCCCGGCTCGTGCTGTTCGACTGGGCGGTGCGCGGCTCGCAACAGTGGTATTGGATTTCCGCTGCGACGTTCCTGGTCGGGGCGATATTGGCCTTCAATGTGATCGACAGCCCGACCGGGCGCGCGTTGCGGGCCATCCATGACAGCGAGGTCGCCGCCAGCGTTCTGGGCGTCGATGTGGCGCGCGGCAAACTCGCCATCTTCGTCATTTCAGCCGTCTATGCATCGGTAGCCGGGTCTTATCTCGCGCTGATCAACGGCCACGTCAC
The DNA here is from genome assembly GCA_035574295.1 of Xanthobacteraceae bacterium. Lineage (GTDB taxonomy): Bacteria > Pseudomonadota > Alphaproteobacteria > Rhizobiales > Xanthobacteraceae > PNAI01. Next base: position 60,993 of record DATLYX010000066.1, on the reverse strand, counting down.
GCCGGATATTGCCGGCTTTCTGCGCTCCATTGAGCTCGCCGCCATGGTCGTGCTCGGCGGCATGGGCTCGATCCTCGGCTCGCTGGTCGGGGCCGCCGTCCTGGTGGTGTTGCCGCAGACGCTGACGATATTGCACGATTATGAGCACCTCGTGCTGGGTTTGATCCTGATGGGGGTGATGATTTTTCTGCGGCAGGGCATCGTACCGAGTCTCGCCGCGGCAGTATCGGGGCGGCAAACGTGAGCATCCTGGCAGCCGAGCGGTTGTCCATTGCCTTCGGCGGCATCCGCGCGATCGATCAGGTCAGCCTGAGAATTCAACCCGGCGTGGTCTTTTCCATCATCGGACCGAACGGCGCCGGCAAGACGACGCTGTTCAATCTGTTCTCCGGCTTGTACCGGCCGCAGGAAGGCCGCATCATCTTCGACGGCGAGGACGTGACCGGCCTCGCCCCGCATCAGCTCGCGCGCCGCGGATTGTCGCGAACATTCCAGAACCTGCAAATCTTCTACCGCATGACGGCAATCGAGAACGTGATGGTCGGCTGCCACCGTCACGAAAGAACGAATGTCGTGGCCGATCTTTTGCACCTGCCGTCCGTCGCCCGCCAGAACCGGCGCACGCGGCTTGCAGCGCAGTCAGCCCTGGCGCAAGTCGGGCTGCAATCGGACACGGACCGCCTCGCCAGCGCCCTGCCCTATGGGGCGCTGAAACGGCTCGAAATCGCGCGGGCGCTGGCGAGCGAACCGAAGGTGCTGCTTCTGGACGAGCCGGCGGCGGGCTGCAATCCAGTGGAGACGAAGGAGCTCGAAGGCGTCATTCGCTCCATCGTCAAGGCGGGCGTCACGGTCGTACTCGTGGAACACGACATGCGGCTGGTCATGAACGTGTCCGACCACATCCATGTGCTGGCGAACGGACGCAGTCTGGCGGAAGGCACCGTGGCGGAGGTGCGGCGAAATCCGCGCGTCATCGAGGCCTATCTCGGCACGCACGACGCGCCCGAGGGGCAGGATACCGAGGAGGCGGCGCGTGCTCTCGGCTGAGAATCTGACCAGCGGCTACGGCCGCATCGAGGTGCTGCACGGGATTTCCGTCGAGGTCCGCGCCGGCGAAATCGTGTCGCTGATCGGCGCCAACGGGGCGGGCAAGAGCACGTTGCTGCGCGCAATTTCCGGGGTTCAGCCGATCAACGCGGGCGCGATCACCTATGAAGGCCGGCGCATCGACAGAATGCCGGCGCACGAGCGCGTGTCGCTGGGCATCGCGCAGGTCCCGGAAGGCCGGCAGCTTTTCGCGCCGCTGTCGGTTGAAGACAACTTGAGGCTCGGCGCCTGGCCGCGCCGCAAGCACAACATAGAGTCTGATCTTGATCGAATCTACGCGCAGTTCCCCGTGCTGGCCGAACGGCGCAGGGAGCTGGCCGGCACGCTGTCCGGCGGACAGCAGCAGATGCTCGCCATCGGCCGCGCGCTGATGGCCAAACCCCGGCTGCTGCTGCTGGATGAGCCCTCGCTGGGGCTGGCCCCCATGCTGGTACGGCAGATATTCGACATCATCTGCGGGTTGCGGAGCCAAGGCATCACCATGTTGCTGATCGAGCAGAATGCGCGTGTCGCGCTCACAGTCGCCGACCGCGCCTATGTGCTCGAGACCGGCAGGATCACGGTCAGCGGCTCGGCGGCGCAGGTTCAGGCCGACCGTCGCGTGGCAGAAGCCTATCTCGGCGTATAGAGCACGCCCACGGTTGATTCCGGTCAAGCAGGAAGCGCCCGATTTGATTAGGATTTATCATCGCGGAGCTGAGGAGAAGCCGATGAAACCAAGCCTCGTACCGGGAGTCTCGAAGGTTCGCCGCCTCACCGTGGATCGCGATCGGACGATCAGTTTTATGGGCGAGGAAGGTCGCGTTTACGCCACTCCCTTTTTTATCCGCGACGTGGAGCACCTCTGCCGTGATCTCCTGCTGGAACACGCTGATCCGGGCGAAGACTCGGTCGGAATGGAGGTTTCGATCCGCCACTCTGCCCCAACCTTGCTCGGAACCGAGGTGGAAATTACGGTAACCGCAAAAGCCGTCGAGGGCCGTAAGGTGACGTTCGATGTGTCGGCCAAGGACGAGCTCGAACCGATCGGCGGCGGCAGTCACACGCGATTTGTCGTCGACGTTGCAAAAACGCACGAGCGCCTGAAAGCGAAGGCCGAAAAACTTTCGGCGGCTCGTGCCAAAGTTGGCTGAACCATGACGCGGCGCGAACACACCGTTTCGACCTATTGCTATCAGTGCGTGGCAGGGCCGGACCTGCTGAAGGTCAGGGTGGAGGACGGTGTCGCGACCGAGGTGTTTTCGAATTTCGACGCGGCGGACATTCATCCGGCCGGCGGCAAGATATGCGTCAAGGCTTACGGCCTGGTGCAAAAACTCTACAACCCGAACCGCATCCTGCAGCCGATGAAGCGCACCAACCCGAAAAAGGGGAAGGACCAGGATCCCGGGTTCGTGCCGATCTCCTGGGACGAGGCGCTCGATCTCGTCGCCGAACGGCTCAACGCGGTGCGGGCGCGCGGCCTGCTCGACGAAGCCGGATATCCGCGCGTGGCGGCCAGTTTCGGCGGCGGCGGGACGCCGACCGCCTACATGGGCACGCTGCCGGCGTTTCTCGCCGCCTGGGGGCCGGTGGACATGAGCTTCGGCAGCGGGCAAGGCGTCAAGTGCTATCACTCCGAACATCTCTACGGGGAATTGTGGCACCGCGCCTTCACCGTCTCCCCGGACACGCCGCTGTGCGAATATCTGGTGTCGTTCGGCGCCAACGTGGAGGCTTCCGGCGGCGTCTGCGGGGTGAAGCGGCACGCGGATGCGCGCAAGCGCGGAATGAAGCGCGTGCAGATCGAGCCGCATCTGTCCGTGACCGGCGCCTGTTCGGCCGAATGGATCCCGATCAAGCCGAAGACCGACGCAGCCTTTCTTTTCGCCATGATCCACGTGGCCCTGCATGAACAGCCGCGCACCCGGCTCGATCTGCCGTTCCTCAAGGATCGCACCGCCTCGCCCTATCTGGTCGGACCGCAGGGCTTCTATCTTCGCGATCCGGAAAGCCGCAAACCGCTGGTGTTCGATACGCGCACCGCGCGGGCGGTGCCGTTCGACACCGCCGGGATCGACCCGGCGCTGGAAGGTTCGTTTACGGCCGACGGAATCGAGCTTGGGCCGGACAGCGAGGTGACGCAGCACCGCGGCGTGCGCGTAAGTCCCTCGTTTGCGCATCTGATCGCGCACGTGAGGGACTATTCGCCCGAATGGGCCAGCGGCATCTGCGATGTGCCGGCACCCGTGATCCGCCGGATCGCAACCGAATTCCTCGACCACGCGCGCGTCGGCGCGACAATCGACATCGAAGGCCAGACACTGCCGCTGCGTCCGGTCGCCATCTCCCTGGGCAAGACCGTCAACAACGGCTGGGGCGGCTACGAGTGCTGCTGGGCGCGCACGGTGCTCGCCTGCCTCGTCGGCGCGCTCGAAGTGCCGGGCGGAACGCTGGGCACGACCGTGCGTCTCAATCGCCCGGCCGACAATCGCTGGTCGAGCGTAACGCCGGGGCCGGACGGATTCATGGATTACCCCATGAATCCGACCGGGAGAAACGAGTGGCAGTCGCGGCCGACGGTGCGCAGCGCGCATCGCACGCTGGTGCCGCTGGTCGCCAATTCGCCTTGGAGTCAGGCGCTCGGTCCCACGCATCTCGCCTGGATGATGCAGGAGCAGGATTTCGACAAGCTTCCGCACGCGCCGCCGCCCGAGGTGTGGTTCGTCTACCGCACCAATCCGGCGATTTCGTTCTGGGATACCGAGGCGGTCGGCGCGGCCATGGCGCGATTTCCGTTCACCGTCTGCTTCGCCTATACGCGCGACGAAACCAACCACATGGCGGACGTGCTGCTGCCGGACTGCACCGACCTCGAAGGGCTGCAGTTGCTCCGCATCGGTGGCACCAAGTATGTCGAGCAGTTCTGGGATTTTCAGGGCTTTGCGTTGCGCGATCCGGCGGTGCCGGCACAGGGCGAAGCCAAGGACTTCACCTGGATTGCCACTGAACTTGCGCGCCGCACCGGTCTGCTCGAGGCGTATAATGCAGCGATCAACCGCGGCGCGGCCGGAGTTAAACTCTCAGGCAAGAACTACGATTATTCGCTCGATCCCGCCAAGGCGCACGGCGTGGAGGAGATCTGGGATGCGGTCTGCCGCGCGGCGAGCGCCGAACTGACCGACGGCGCCGAATCCCAAGGGCTCGCCTATTACCGCGAGCACGGATTCCGGGTGAAACCGTTCTCGCGGCTGCAATGGTACCTCTATCCCAAGCTGGTCAGCGCCGGCTTGCGGTTCGAGCAGCCGTATCAGGAGCGGCTGCTGCGGGTGGGAAAAGAGCTCGAACGCCGCCTGCACGAACAGAACATCCGATGGTGGGACCGGCAGCTCGAGGAATACGAGCCGCTGCCGCGCTGGCGCGACCTCGCCAAGCTTTGGGAAAACGCGCTCGCCGAGCACTTCCATGTGCAGATCGCCGATTATCCGTTCTGGCTGATCACCGCGCGCAGCATGCAGTATTCCTGGGGCGGCAACGTCGGCCTTCCGTTGATGAAAGAGCTGGCGGACAACGTCGCCGGCCACGGCAATGTGGTGATGAACCGCCGCGCCGCCGAACGGCTCGGCCTCGTCGACGGAGATGCGGTGGAAGTGCGCTCGCCACTGAACAAGACCACCGGCCGTGTCATGCTCTGCGAGGGCATCCGACCGGACACATTGTTGATGATCGGGCAGTTCGATCATTGGGCCACGCCCTTCGCCAAAGACCTGCACGCGCCGAGCATGAACGCGCTCACGCCGATGTTGCTGGATCTCACCGACGCCACGGGGTCGAGCGCCGATCTGGTGAAGGTCAAGGTTACGCGGTTAGGGGGTGCGCCATGACCCGCTGGGTGATGGTCGCCGACCTCGAGCGCTGCGTCGGCTGCCAGACCTGCACGGCGGCCTGCCGTCATGCGAACGCGACCTCGCCCGCGGTGCAGTGGCGCCGGGTGCTCGACGTCGAGGTGGGCGACTATCCCCACGTCAGCCGCACCTTCGTTCCCGTCGGCTGCCAGCACTGCGCCGACCCGCCGTGCATGCACGTCTGCCCGTCCACTGCCACGCGCCGGCGGCCCGACGGCATCGTCACCATCGATTACGACATCTGCATCGGGTGCGCCTACTGCGATGTGGCGTGCCCCTATCAGGCGCGCTTCAAGATCGACGCGCCGCAGTTCGCCTACGGCAACCGCGCGACAGAAAGCGAGATCGCGCGCGAGCAACCGGAGCGCATCGGCGTCGCGCAGAAATGCACGTTCTGCTCCGACCGCATCGATTTCGGCCTTGCCAACGGCCTCATCCCCGGACAGGACCCGCGCGCGACACCGGCATGCGTCAATGCCTGCATCGCCGATGCGCTGCATTTCGGCGATCTCGACGATCCGAACAGCAACGTATCGCGCTTGCTGCGCGAGCAGCAGAGTTTCCGCATGCACGAGGAGCTGGGAACCGAGCCCGGCTTCTATTACGTGTACGGGGCGGCGCGCGCGCCTGAGAAACAGGAAAGCCCTGCGAATTCGAGCGCTGCGGGCGGCATTCGCGCCCGCGGAGTCGAGCCCTCGCATCAGCAGCACTGGGACTGGAAGGCGGCCGGCAATTTCGCCTGCGGCGGGTTGGGGACCGGGCTGTTTCTGTTCGTGGCCGTGGCGGCCGTGCGCCACGAGTCATGGTATCCGGCCGGGTGGCTCGCTCTCGGACTGGTGGCGCTCGGCCTGTTTCTGGTGTTGCTCAAGATCGGGCGGCCCTGGCGGTTCATGCATGTGCTGCGCCAACCGCAACGATCCTGGATGACACGGGAGGCGTATGTAGCCGCTGTCTTCTTCCCGACCGGGATTCTCGGCACGTGGTTCGAAAACGCCCCGTTGATGCTGCTCGCCGCGGTCGCCGGTCTTTTGTTCTTGTTCAGCCAGGCGATGATTTTGTACGAGGCGAAAGGGATTCCCGCCTGGCGGACATCTTTCGTCATCCCTCTGATCATCGCTACCGGTGTGACCGAGGGCGGCGGTGTTTTTCTGGCGCTCAGCGCCGCACTGCAATGGCCGGACCCCGCCGTCGAATTGACGGCAGCGGCCATCGTGGCACTGGCGGCATTGCGGAGCTGGATCTGGCGTTCCTATCTCACCGCGCTGCTGATCGAGGGGGCGCCGGTGCGCGCGCTGGAGGTGCTGGATCGCTTCCGGCCCTGGTTCCTCGTGGTCGGGCTGATCGCACCGTTGGTGCTGATCGTCCTTGGCCTCATCGTCGCCCGCGCCACGCTGCCCTTGTTCCTGCTGGGCGGCCTCTTGATTGCCGCCGCGGGCGTAGTCTTGAAGTTCGTGCTCGTCACGCGCGCCGGCTGGAACCAAGGCTTCGCCCTCAAACACACTCCGGTGCGGGGCGCTGGTGCGGCCGGACCGCCGGTGAAACCGGGATGGAGCGCGCCATGATCCGTTTGCGCCGAGGGTCCGTCCGCCGCATTTGATCGATGGGAGTCTGCCCCATGAGCTCCACGAGTACGCGCCAAAATACTTCGCCGCCAGCCGGCTTCATGTTCGATCCCGAGATCGAAACCATGCAGCGCGATGCGCTCACCGCGCTGCAAACCGCCCGCTTGCGGCAAACACTCGAACGCGCCTATGCCAACGTCCCGCATTTTCGGCGCAAGTGCGATGAAGCGAGAGTCAAGCCTGACGATTTGAAAACCCTGGCCGACATCGCCAGGTTCCCCTTCACGCTCAAATCGGATTTGCGCGACACCTATCCCTTCGGGTTGTTCGCGGTGCCGCGCGAGCAGGTGATCCGCCTGCATGCCTCGTCGGGAACAACCGGCAAACCGACCGTCGTCGGCTACACCCGGGGCGATCTCGATCGGTGGTCCGATCTGATGGCGCGCTCGATGGCCTGCGGCGGGGCGCGGCCGGGCGACATCGTGCATAACGCCTACGGATACGGCCTGTTCACCGGCGGGCTCGGCGCCCATTACGGCGCGGAGCGGCTGGGCTGCACCGTGGTGCCGGTTTCCGGCGGCGGAACCGAACGACAGGTGACGCTGATCCAGGATTTCGGGGCGCACGTGCTGTGCGCCACACCCTCCTATGCGCTCAACATCGCCGAGGTCGCCCAGGGGATGGGGGTGGACCTGCGGCAATCCAAGTTGCGCGTGGGCCTGTTCGGCGCGGAACCCTGGAGCGATGCCATGCGCGCCGAGCTTGAGGCGCGGCTGGGTTTGAGCGCGATCGACATTTACGGCTTGTCGGAAATCCTGGGGCCGGGCGTGGCCTGCGAATGCAGCGTCGCGCAGGCCGGACTGCACGGATGGGAGGATCACTTTTTGTTCGAGATCATCGATCCCAAATCGCTAAAGCCGCTGCCGATCGGCGAAACCGGCGAGCTCGTTATCACCACGCTCACCAAGGAAGCGCTGCCGATGATCCGCTATCGGACGCGCGACATAACCCGGTTGAGCGACGAGCCGTGCCCCTGCGGCCGCACCCATGTGCGCATCATGCGGGTGACCGGGCGCGACGACGACATGCTGATCATCCGCGGCGTCAACGTCTATCCCTCGCAAATCGAGGCGGTGCTGATCGGATTTCCCGATCTGGCGCCCCACTATCAGATCACCCTGACGCGGGAGGGCGCGCTCGATGCGATGACGGTCGAGGTGGAGCTTGCGCCGGGGCTCGCCATGGCGGAGCCGGACCGCGCGCAAAAGGCCCGCGATGTCGCCCATCACATCAAATCGCTGATCGGGGTGACCTGCCAGGTGGCGGTCAAAGCTTCCGGCGAATTGCCGCGCTCGCAGGGCAAGGCCGTGCGCGTGCGCGATCTGCGCAAGCAACCGCGTTGACATGGCCGCGGTGCGGAGCGGACGGTAAGCCGGCGGCGCGGCGGTCTCAGGCGCCTTTCGAACGGCTGCGAGTTCGGCCGTCGAGCATCCAGGCGAACAGTTCTCTGGCCCGGCGCTTGGTTTCCGGCAGGGGCACGTTGACCAGCGGATATTGATCCTTCCAGTGGAAGGGCCGGCAAGCGTCGATGATCGCGCGGCTGTTGGTGAAATCCCCTTCGCTCTTGCGGTTCGGCGGGATGCTCGGATCGAGCGGGGTGGACCAAGCACCGCGAATAAAATCGATGCAATTGGCCGGATCGGAGCGCGAGCACACCGCCCACATGAGCTCTTCGAGATCGGAGACGTCGATGTCGTCGTCCACCACGACCACGTATTTTCCTGCGTAGGCCACCGATCGGCACATGGCGGCGAGGTGGCCCGCCTGGCGCGCATGCCCCGGATAGCGCTGCTTGATCGAGACGGCGGTGAGCTGCCGCGAGCCGCCGACCTCATGGCACCAGGTGGCCACGACGTCGGGCAGACCGGCTCTTTGCAGTTCCTGCTTCAGGAGAGCCGACCGCATGACCGCGCGGTAGCGCGCCTGCTCCTCCGGCGGCCGCTGCGGCGGACAACCGAGCAGGATCGGATCGTTGCGATGGTAGATCGCTTTCACATCGAGCACCGGTTCCGCGCGCATCTTGGAGCCGTAGTAGCCGGTCCACTCGCCGAACGGCCCCTCGGGCAGGCAGTTGCCCGGCTCGACAAAGCCTTCGATCACGATCTCCGCGTTGGCGGGATAGGGCAGGCCGGTGTACTTGCCCGTCACCACCTTCTGCGGCCGTCCGCGATAGGCGCCGGCCAGCTCGAATTCGCAAACACCGTAGGGGACTTCGGTGCACGCCATCAGAAACGTCAACGGGTCGCCGCCGATGACGATGCACACCGGCATCGGCTTCTTCTGCTGCTCATACTTGTCGCGATGAATGCGGCCGTGCTTGCCGGGCGAAATGTAGAAGCCCAGGCGCTTGGCATCGTGAATCATGACCCGGTAGGTCCCGGCGTTGACCCATCCTTCCTCGGGGTCGCGCGTGACGTTGAAGCTGCCGGTGCCGATGTAGCGGCGGCCCTCGTCGCGATCGTGCCAGACCGGGGTGGGAAACATGGTCACGTCCACCGCATCGCCCTCGACGACGTTCTCCATAACCGGCCCGGTCTCGACCACTTCGCAGGGTAGCGGCTTGTCGCAAATCTGCTGAAAGTCTTTGAGGAAGGATTCCGAGAGCTCGATCTTGTTCAGCTCCGGGGGAAAACCCAGCGTCATGTTCTGGCGCCGGCCGCCGAAGAAATTGGTCAGGATGCGGAAGCCCTTGGGATAGCCGGGGATCTCATCGAAGAGCGCGGCCGGCGCCCGCGCGTCGTGCTGCAAGAGTTCGGCGGCCATGCCGATGTCTTCCTGCCACGAATAGCCGCGGGCATGGACCAATTCGCCGAGTTTTTCTGCTGCGAGGATCCATTCGCGCAAGTCGTCGTAGGGGACACGGGCACTGCGATTGTTCGGTCTTGCGAGGGTCATGGCACATGCTCCCGAGGGGCAACGGCGGTTTCTGCAAATTGTCGCGTCGGTGCGCGAATGGCCTTGACACGAAAGGCCATTCGCGTCGCCAGTGCCATGACTTCTGTCAATGCCTGTGCTGCAACGGAAAGACAGCCGCGCAGGCTGTACGGGGGTGCACTGCGGGAGGGGCGGCCGTTATTCCTGCGCGACCGGCGGATCCGGATCGTCGGACCAGGATTCGGGCGGCCGCCGATGCTTGCGCAGGAGCCGGTGCACAAGATTGACGTGCTCGGCTTCCTCCTCGACGAACTCTTCGGCCATCTTCTTGACCGCGGAATCCTTGGCGGTCTCGGCGACCGATTTGAAATAGGCGAGCGCCCGCTGTTCGCCGCCGAGCGCAAGCTGCAGAGCATGCCAAGGCGTCATCATGTAGTGGGCCGCGCCGATGTCCGCCTGCTCGGGGCTTTCGCCCGTGTTCCATTTCGCCATGTCCCGCGCATGGGCCACCACATCGATGTCGCCGGCCAGCCGCTTGATCTCGTCGCGGTGTACGGCTTCGGCTCTCGCCAGGTCGCGAAAGGTGGCGGCCAGCTCGGGATTGTTGTGGGTCTCCATCTGGGAGGCGAGCAGCTCGTAACGTTCGACGGCGTCCGCCTCGATCTGATAGGCGACCGCGAGCAGATCAGCGAGAGTGGATATTTTTGGCCCGCCCGGAGTCTTGCTCATAACTCAAAATCCTTCTCCAGCTCGGCAAGATCGGCGCAGGCTTGGCCGAACCGCGGTTGATAGGGCTTGCGGTCGCCGCGATAGAGGATGCCGATGTTGAAGCCATCGTCGGTCATGATCCGCCGCGCCGCGCGCGCCGGATCGCTGGTGGCCGCCACCGGCGCCGGATGGACCAGCGTCTTCCAATCCTTTTCGTCAGGACGGAACGTCACGCAGGGACTCAAAATCTCGACAAACGAGAAGCCGGGGTGGCGGATCGCATCGACCAGGATCGAGGCGGTCTCGTTCGGCGCCCCGGAGAAGCAGCGGGCAACGAAGTTGGCGCCCGAGGCGAGCGCAATCACCAAAGGGTGAAACGGCCGCAAGCCGGTTCCTCCCGGCGAGAGCGCGGTGTCGAACTCTGGCTCGGTGGTGGGCGAAGGCTGCCCCTTGGTCATGCCGTAGATGCGGTTGTCCATCACCACATAGGTCATGTCGATGTTGCGGCGGCAGGCATGCAAAAAATGATTGCCGCCGATCGAATAGCCGTCGCCGTCGCCGCTCGCCACCACGACCGTGAGATCGGGCCGCGTGATCTTTAGACCGGCCGCGAGCGCGAGCGCGCGTCCGTGTACGCCATGAAAGCCGTAGCAGTTCGTATAGGCGGGGATCCGCGACGAGCAGCCGATCCCGGAAATGATGGCGATTTTCTCGGGCGGCAACCCGAGCTCGGCGAAGGCGCGGGTAAAGGACATGAGCACGTGATAGTCGCCGCAGCCCGGGCACCAAATCGGCTTGACGTCGGACTTGTAATCCGCCGGTTTGCACGCAAGTTGCGCGTCAGCGGACATCATTGTTTCCTCCACTCGGTGATGGCGCGATGGATTTCGTTCGGCCGGATGGGGGATGGCCCCGGCCGGTTGAGCACGCGCACGTTGGCCGGAAGGTCGTAGTGGGCGCGCAGGTAATGATAGAATTGCGCGCCGTGCGTCTGTTCGACGACAAGCACGCGCTCCTTGCCTGCGAGGACAGCGGCAAATCGGTCGGGTTGCACCGGCGCTAGCAGGCGCGGGGCAATCAACGCAGCGTCAATTCCATCATCGCGGAGCCGGCCGATGGCTTCGCGGGCGGCGCCGGTGAGCGAGCCCCAAGTCACCACGGCCAAGTCGCCGCTTCCCTCCACCGTGGCCCAATGATCCCCGTAGTTGAAAGCGTCGAGCTTGTGGCGCCGCTTATTGAGCTGATTCTGATGGTCGGCCGCGCCGCCCGTCGGAATGCCGCGTTCGGTGTGGGTCAGGCCTTCGGCGGTGTATTGGGCGCCGCGCATGCCGGGGATCGCCATCGGCGATACGCCGCCGCCGACCAGCGCATAGCGTTTGTACGGCTGCTCGACGGCAGATGCTTTCAAGCGTTGCCCGATAAAGGCGACATCGGCGGGCCGTTCGATGGCGGCGCGTGCCTGCCCGATGAATTGATCCGACAACACGATGGCCGGCGACTGCAGCGCTTCGGCAAGATAGGTGGCCCATTGGGTGGTGAACAGACAATCAGCCACCGATTGCGGCGCCAGCACCAGATGCGGCGCATCGCCGTGACAGCCATAGACGGCGATGTTGAGGTCTGCCTGTTCCGATTTGGTGGGAATTCCGGTCGACGGGCCTGCGCGCATCACGTCCACGATGACGATCGGAATCTCCGCGGCGGTCGCGAGCCCGAGCGACTCGACCATCAACGACAGACCGGGGCCGGAGGTCGCCGTCATGGCGGGAGTGCCGCCGAACGAGGCGCCGATGATCATGTTGATGGCCGCGAGCTCATCCTCGGCCTGCAAGAGCACGCCGCCGACCTTGGTCAGGTTGGGCGCCAGCCATTCGAGCACCTCCGTCGCCGGCGTGATGGGATAGGCCGCGGCGAACCGGATGCCGCCGCGGATCGCGCCGAGCGCCGTGGCCTCGTTGCCCGAGACAAGCCAGCGCCGCGCGGTACTTTGTACCGGCGGCGGTAGGCGGAAGGGAAAATCCAAGCTTGTCGCTGTGTCGAAGCCCAATGCCAGGGCGGCACGGCTCGCTTCAACTGCGGCTGCGCCTTTTTCCGCCAAGCGCTGCTCGATCGACTTGGCGACGACATCGCGAGGGAAGCCCAGAAGGCCTGCGGCAATGCCCAACGCGATCATGTTGGGGCGGCCTTCCGGAATGGTCTTGGCCATGTCTTTCAAGGGAACCTGGGCGACGCGGGCGCCCGACGCAGCGATATTCGACGGCGGGTCGCCGCCGCGCGGGTCGCCGATAACCAGGCTTTGCGAGCCGACCGCGATCTCCTCGCCGAGGCGCTGGGCGTTATGCCAATCGATACCGATCAGAAGGTCGATTTTTTCGGCCATGCATTCGACGGGTGCGGCGGCCAGCCGCACCACCGACACTGCCTCGCCGCCGCGAATCTGGGCTCCGACCGTGCGGGTCAAGAGGCCGTACCACCCCCCTGCTCCGGCTGCTTCCAGCAGGAAAGTTCCTGTGGTCAGCGCCCCGGCCCCGCCGCTTCCCACAAAAGCCACTGAAATGCTTCGAGAATTTGCCACGCTCGCCCCCTTTGTTCCGGGCCGACGCACAGGCCGCAAGGCGTATTTCAGTACTACAATGCGATTTTTTCGGATTTCCTTGCTTTAGATCAAGGCGGGCGGGAAACGGCAGCCGGAAGTTACCGCACACAAATGGCCCGTGTTGGCGCCGCGAGGCAACCGATGGTGAAACCGGCCGTACCGCAATTCGTGCGTTGGGTGATGACCGGCAAGGGCGCGCCGCTCGTCGCGATGCGCTGCGACAGGCTGTCCCCGGGGCCGGACGAAGTGCTGGTGGAAATCGCCGGCTGCGGCGTCTGCCATACCGATCTCGGCTACTACTACGACGGGGTGCGCACCAAGCACGAGCTGCCGCTGACGCTCGGCCACGAGATCAGCGGCCACGTCATCGCCGCCGGGGCCAATGCGACACGCTGGCTCAATCGGGCGGTCATCGTGCCGGCGGTCATCCCTTGCGGCTCATGCGACCTGTGCCGGCGCGGCAAGGCGACGATCTGCCCCAATCAGAAAATGCCCGGCAACGACATTCACGGCGGATTCGCCACCCACATCGTCGTGCCGGCGCGCGGCCTGTGCGAGGTCGACGAACGCAGATTGGCTGCTATCGGCGTCGATCTGGCCGATCTGTCGGTCATCGCCGATGCCGTGACCACGCCCTACCAGGCCGTGGTTCAGGCGCAGGTCGCCCCTGGCGATTTCGTGATCGTCAACGGCGTCGGCGGCGTCGGCAGCTATGCGGCGCAGATTGCCGCGGCCTTCGGCGCAACGGTTGCTGCCCTCGACATCAACGACGACAAGCTCGCCGCCGTCAAGGATGCGGGCGCAGCATTCACATTGAACGCGCGGGCGATGGCGCCGCGCGACCTCAAAAGCGCATTGCAGACTTTCGCCAAAGAGCGCGGGTTGCGACAGACCGAGTGGATCATTTTCGAATGCTCCGGCACGCGGCCGGGCCAAGAGACTGCGTTCAGCCTGCTCAATCACGGCGGAACGCTGGCCGTCGTCGGCTTCACCATGGACAAGGTGGAAATCCGGCTCTCGAACCTGATGGCTTTCCATGCGCGCGCGCTCGGCAATTGGGGTTGTCCGCCCGAGCTCTATCCGCAGGCGCTTGAGCTTGTGCTCAGCGGTCGCGTCAAGGTGGCGCCGTTCGTCGAAAAACTTCCGCTGAGCGCCATCAACCAGGTTTTCGAGGCGGCACACGCCGGCACGCTCAAGCGCAGGGCCGTTCTCGTTCCCGATTCGTGAGGAGCAGCATCATGAATGCCGAGGCCGTTCGCAGCGTCGCAACAGGCGGACACGAGATCAAGGACCATGAGCTTGTGACAGAGAATGTGCGGCTCGGTCTCAGCAAGGGCGTGCGTTACGAGAAACGTCCGGTCAAAGGCCACGACGGCAAGCCGGTGAGCGGCCTGTACAATGCCTGGATCACGCTCGACAACCCGGCGCAATTCAATTCCTACACCACCGACATGGTGAAAGCCGTGATCTTGGCGTTCCGCGCCGCCAGCGCGGCGCGCGATGTGGTGGCCGTCGTGTTCACCGGGGCCGGCGACAAGGCGTTTTGCACCGGCGGGAACACCAAGGAATACGCCGAATATTACGCCGGCAATCCGCAGGAATATCGCGGCTACATGCGCCTGTTCAACGACATGGTGTCGGCCATTCTCACCTGCGACAAGCCAGTGATCTGCCGGGTGAACGGCATGCGCATCGGCGGCGGGCAGGAAATCGGCATGGCCTGCGATTTCTCGGTGGCGCAGGACCTCGCCCGCTTCGGGCAGGCGGGACCCAAGCACGGTTCGGCCCCGATCGGCGGCGCCACCGATTTCCTGCCGGTGATGGTCGGCGCCGAGCGCGCCATGGCGGCGTGCGTGCTATGCGAGCCGTTCTCGGCGCATGAGGCCTATTTCATGGGCATGCTCACCGACATCGTGCCGGCGCTCAAAGTCGACGGAAAATTCTTCCCCAATCCGCTGGTCGAAACCGCGCGCCTGACCGACGACTACGGCCGCATCGTCTTCGGCAAACCGAAGACCGGCGAGGCGCTGAAGGCCGGGCAAGAGCTGATGCAGCGCGGCACCGTCGATCTCAGCCTTCTCGACGAAAAGGTGGAGGCGCTGTGCACGAAGCTGCTCTACACCTTCCCCGATTGCACCACCAAGACGATCGAGGAGCTGCGCAAGCCGAAACTCGACGCCTGGAACCGCAATAAGGAGAACGCCCGCGCCTGGCTTGCGCTCAACATGATGACCGAAGCCCGCGCCGGGTTCCGCGCCTTCAACGAAGGCACGCGCGAGACCGGCCGCGAAGTGGATTTTGTGGCGCTGCGCCGGGCGCTCGCCGCCAACACGCCGTGGTCCGACGCACTGACCGAGAGCATCCAACCGCGAGCGCGCAAGCCATGACCTCGCCGCTGAAAGACTGGTTCGAGGCTGAAGGCCGCCTGCTGCGCCTGCGTCTGAACAGGCCGAAGGCCAATCTCATCGATGCCGAGATGATCGCGGCGCTCGATGCCGCATTCGCCAAGCATCTTCGCAACGATGAGATCGCGGCGGTGCTGCTCGATGCGGAAGGACCGCATTTCAGTTTCGGCGCGAGCGTGGAGGAGCATCTGCCGGATCGGTGCGAAGCCATGCTGCGTTCGCTGCATCGGCTGATCCTCCGCATGGTCGAATCGCCGATTCCGATCCTGGTGGCGGTGCGCGGACATTGCCTCGGGGGCGGTCTTGAGGTGGCCATGGCCGGCCATTTGCTGTTTGTGACGCCGGATGCCCATCTGGCGCAGCCGGAAATGAAGCTCGGGGTGTTCGCGCCGGCGGCCTCCTGCCTGTTGCCGGAGCTTATCGGCCCGGCGCGCGCGATCGATCTCTTGTTGTCCGGCCGCGGCATCACCGGCAGCGAGGCCGTGACCATGGGCTTGGCGCGCGAAGCGGCCGCCGAACCGGAGCGGGCCGCGCTGGCCTATTTCGAGGAGCATCTGAAGCCAAAAAGCGCATCCTCGCTGCGCCATGCCGTGCGGGCGGCGCGGCTCGATTACTGCGCCCGCGTTCGAGCCAAGATCGAACGGGTGGAGCGCATCTATCTCGACGAACTGATGGCGACCCATGACGCCGTGGAAGGCCTCAACGCCTTCCTGGAGAAGCGAGCGGCACAATGGCAGCAACGTTAAACGGAGCGAAGACCGCAGACATCGTCGCGCAGGCCCAGCAACTGTTCGACGATCTGCATTTCACCACCGCGCGCGCATGGAAGGCGGCGGTCCCCGGTCGCAAGGTGATCGGCTACATGCCGATCTACGTGCCGCGCGAGATCATCCATGCCGGCGACATGCTGCCGCTCGGCATCGTGGGCGGCGGCGATCAGCTCGAGGTCATCCACGGCGACGCCTACTACCAGAGCTACATCTGCCGCATCCCGCGCTCCACGATCGAGCTCGGCGTCTCGGGGCGCCTCGATTTCGTGGACGGCATGCTGTTCCCGTCGATCTGCGACGTGATCCGCAACCTGTCCGGGATGTGGAAGATGATGTTTCCGCAGGCGTATGCCCGCTATTTCGACGTACCGCAGAACTACCGCGACGACATCGGCGGCAACTACTACGTCAACGAGCTGGCCGAGCTGCGGCACGATCTCGCCACCCTGCGCGGCAAACCGATCACCGACGACGAGCTGCGCCGCTCGATCGCCCTTTACAACGAGAACCGGCGGCTGGTGCGCGCACTGTACGATTTCCGCGCGCAACGGCCGTGGCAGGCGCCGGCGGCGGAAGTCTATCTGATCGTGCGCGCCGGCCTCGTACTGCCGGTCGAAGAACATTCCGCGATGATCCGCAGCTATCTCGCGGCGGCCGAAGCCGAGGAGCGGCCGCGCCGCGACAACTGCCGCATCGTGCTCACCGGCGTGTTCTGCGAGCAGCCGCCGCTCAACCTGATCAAATCGCTGGAACTGGCCGGCTGCTATGTCGTCGACGACGATTTGTTGCTGGTGACCCGCTGGCTCACCGCCGACGTGCCCCTTGAAGGCGATCCGCTGCAAAATCTCGCAGCGGCCTTCCTGCATCACTCGGAATCGACGGCGGCTAAATACGAGCCGAACCTCAAAGAGAAGGGCCAGCATCTGGTGCGCGCCGTGAGGCGCACCGGCGCCGAAGGCGTCATCTTCGCCTGTCCCAGTTTTTGCGATCCGGCGCTGCTCGAACGGCCGATGCTGCAACACGTCCTCAAGGACGCCGGCATTCCGTACATCGCTTTCAAATACGCGGAGAACTCGGGCCAGATGCAGCCGATCCGCGAGCAGGCCGGCACGTTCGCCGATTCGATCAAACTGTGGAGCGCCGCATGAGTGCCGTCATCGTCACACCGAAGGTCAAGCCGAAAGAGGTCAAGAAAGACGCCTCCATGCTCAAGCAGAAGGAGATGATGGCGGCGCACTACGACCGTCTGACCAACGCGCCGGAGACCGGAGAGAAGGTGGTTTCGACCTTCGTTCCCGGCAATCTCAACGAATTGATCATGTGCTTCGACCTCGTCAACAACCTGCCTGAGGTCAACGCCATCCAGAACGGATTGCGGCGCACCAGCGGCAGCTACGTGCTCGAGGCCGAGAAAATCGGCCACTCGGAGGACGTGTGCACCTACGTGAAATCCGACATCGGCATGATGGCCAAGGGCAACATAGCGCCGAACGGGAAAAAATTTCCCAATCCGGACGTTCTCCTGCTCTCCTACACCGGCTGCTTCACGTTCATGAAATGGTTCGAGCTGCTGCGCGAGCAGTACCAGTGCGAGACGATCATGCTGCACACGCCATACATGGGCGACGGCAAGATCACGCCGAACATGATCCAATACATGGTCAAGCAGCTCAAGGAAGAGGTGATCCCGAAGCTAGAGCGCATTTCCGGCGTGAAATTCGACATCGACCGGCTGCGCGAGTATCTCAAGAAATCGGCGCAGGCTGAGGAAGACCTGGTCTGGGTGCTGCAGAGCGCCAAAAACAAGCCTTCGCCGATCGACGCCTATTTCGGCGGCATCTATTACATCGGCCCGATCTTCGGCGCGTTTCGCGGCACCGACGACGCGATCGAGTATTACCGATTCCTGCGCGAGGAGGTGGAGGATCGGCTCGCCCACGGCCAGGGGCCGGTCACGCCGGACGGCGACATGGGGCCGGAGCGCTATCGGCTCGTCGTCGAGGGGCCGCCGAACTACACCAATTTCCGCCAGTTCTGGAAGATGTTCTACGACGAGGGCGCGGTCGTGGTCGCCTCCAGCTACACCAAGGTCGGCGGCGTCTACGACTTCGGCTTCCGGCACGACCCCAGCAAACCGCTCGAGACGCTCGCCGAATATTGCCTCGGCGTCTACACCAACCGCAGCCTGCCGATGCGCATCGAAATGCTGTCGAACTACGTCAAGGACTACGATGCGGACGGCCTGCTGATCAATTCGATCAAGAGCTGCAACAGCTTTTCGGCCGGGCAGTTGTTGATCATGCGCGAGGTGGAAAAGCGCACCGGGAAGCCGGGCGCGTTCGTCGAATCCGACCTCGTCGATCCGCGCTATTTTTCGGCCGCCAACATCAAGAACCGGCTGGAAAGCTACCTGCAGATGATCGAGCAGAAACGCGCAAGCGCGCGTTCGGCCGCCTAAGGAGAGGCAGAATGAAGACCTTCGTCGGCATCGACCTCGGATCGACGACCACGAAAGCGGTGCTGCTCGACGAGAACCGCGAGGTGATCGGTCGCGGCATCACCAACTCGCGTTCCAACTACAGCACCGCCGCCCGCGTGGCGAGCGAAGAAGCGCGAATCGACGCGCGCTTCACGCTGTTCCGACGCGCGTTGTCGGATGCCGGGCGGCTCGGCGACCGACTCGATGCTTTTCTCGGCGATTTCGAGCGGGCCTTCCGACTCGAGCAGTTTCTGGAGCAGCTCGACGATCTGGAAAAGACCTGCATCGCGCAGATTTCCGGCGAACGTTTCGCCGGCAAGGAGGCGCGCACCAAAGACGCGCTGGCGCTCGTCTTCACCGCGCTGCGGGACGAAGCGCCGGCGCTCTATGCGCCGGGGGCGAAGCGCAAATCCGACTTCTTCCGCGACATCGCCGGTTCGCGCTATCACCACCTGGCCGAAGATGCAGCGCGCGCTGCCGGCCTTCCTTACGACCTTCTGCTCAACGTCTATGACAAGTCGATCATCGAGGTCGAAAATCGTCCCCCGGCCAGCGCGCTGAGCGAAAAATTCCGCCGCGCCCTCGGCCGCGTGCTCGCCGCCGAGACCACGCTCGGGACGGAAGCGCAAAACATCCAGGCGATCATCGAGCGGTCGCTCGCCATCGAGCTGGAGGAGGCCTATCTCGTCGGTACCGGCTACGGCCGCGTGACGCTGCCGTTCTCCAAGGAGCACATCCGTTCGGAGATCCTCTGCCACGGCCTCGGCGCGCACATGATGTATCCGAAAACGCGCACCGTGCTCGACATCGGCGGGCAGGACACCAAGGGCATCCAGGTGGACAGCAACGGCATCGTCGAGAATTTCCAGATGAACGACCGATGTGCCGCGGGCTGCGGCCGCTATCTCGGCTACATCGCCGATGAGATGAACATGGGGCTGCACGAACTCGGGCCGCTGGCCATGAAGTCGGACCGGCCGGCGCGCATCAACTCAACCTGCACGGTGTTCGCCGGCGCCGAACTGCGCGACCGGCTCTCGCTCGGGGAAAAACGCGAGGACATCCTGGCCGGCCTGCACCGCGCCATCATCCTGCGGGCGATTTCCATCATCTCGCGCTCGGGCGGCGTGACCAACGAGTTCACCTTCACCGGCGGGGTGGCGAAGAACGAAGCCGCGGTGCGGGAGCTGAAAAAGCTCATCAAGGAGAACTACGGCGACGTGACCATCAATATCAATCCGGAGTCGATCTACACCGGCGCGCTCGGAGCAGCCGAGTTCGCGCGCAGAGCGTTTCTTGGGCAGGCAGAGGGGAAACAGGCATGACGATTGCGGCAGGGATCGACGTGGGCACGGGCGCGGTGAAGGCGGCGCTGTTCAAGGTCGAGGACGGGAAATCCGAGTGGCTTGCGCGGACGACATTGCGCATCCGGCAGCGCGATCCGATGGAACTGGCGCGCCTGGCCTACGAACAGGTGCTTGCTGACGCAAAACTGAGCGAAAAGGACGTGCATTACGTGGCGACCACCGGCGAGGGAGAGGGGGTGCCGTTCCATACCGGGCATTTCTACTCGATGACCACGCACGCGCGCGGCGCGATCTATCTCGACCCGGCCGCGCGCGCGGCGCTGGATGTGGGCGCGCTGCACGGCCGCGCCATCAGCATCGACGAGCGCGGCAAAGTGCTCAGCTACAAGATGACCAGCCAATGCGCCTCCGGATCGGGGCAGTTTTTGGAAAATATCGCCCGCTATCTCGGCATTGCGCAGGACGAGATCGGGGCGCTGTCGCGCCAGGCGGACAATCCGGAGATCGTGAGCAGCATTTGCGCCGTGCTGGCGGAGACCGACGTGATCAACATGGTGTCGCGCGGGATTTCGGCGCCCAACATCCTCAAAGGCATCCACCTGTCGATGGCGGATCGACTGTCGAAACTCTTGAAGTCGATCGGCATGACCGAGGGCGTGGTGATGATGACAGGAGGGCTTGCGCTGGATCAAGGACTGGTCGCAGCGTTGGAAGAAAATATCGCCAAAATGAAAGACATGCGCGTTGCGATCCGCAGTCATCCCGATTCGATCTATGCCGGAGCGATCGGGGCCGCTTTGTGGGGCGCATTCCGTTACGAGAAACTTGCCGCACAGGGGAACGTGCTGAAGGCTGCGTGAGCGCCAATGGAGACAGACAATGGCTCTGATGATAACTGACGCCTGCACCGCCTGCGATGCCTGCGAGCCGGTGTGCCCGAACAAGGCCATTTCGGCCGGCAACCCGATCTACGTCATCGACCCGATGAAATGCACCGAGTGCGTCGGCGCCGAAGACGAGCCGCAGTGCAAGCTGGTGTGTCCGGCAAACTGCATCGTGCCCAATCCGGACTGGGTCGAGGACAAGGAAACGCTGCTTGCCAAATATCAGCAGCTCCACGCCTAGGCGACCGCCATGTCGTTCGCAAACCGAGTGAGCCAGGCGCTGCACGAGGAACACCGCGCCACCATCGCGCTGATGGAGCGTCTTGAGCAACTGATCGCCCGGTTTCGCCGCAGCGGACCGCCCAATGCGACGGAGGCCGGTATCGCGCGGCTGCTGTCCGATCTCTCCACGGGTGTCGAAGCGGAGGTCGCACGGCATTTCGATTTCGAAGAACAACAGCTTTTCCCCTATCTCGAAGCCGCCGGGGATGCGGCCATCGGCGCGCATCTGAGCGAAGAACACACGGTGTTGCGGCCGCTCGGGGCGAGGCTTGCGACGCTGGCGCGTCAGGCGGCAAACGGCGGCTTCGATCAATCCGCTTGGAGCGAGTTCTGTCGGCTTGGTTCAGAGCTGTGCGAGCGCATGCTTGCGCACGTGCAAAAGGAAGAAATGGCGTTATTGCCGCTGTTGGAGGAGAGCATGGATGCGGACACCGAAATGCGCCTTTACGAGGACTATGTCGCATCGGCGTGAGGTCGCGCATGGCCATTAGCGAACGAGCAGCGACCGAGCGCGTGCGCCCGCTGACGGACGACGATCTGGAGCGGATCGTCGCGATCGACCGCGCGCACAGCGGATACAGCCGCGGCGCTTTTTTTGAGAAGCGGTTCGCGGCGGCCAAGGCGAGCCCGGACGATTTCGTCCACGTCGGGGTCACGCAAGGCGGATCGCTCGCGGGCTTTGTCATGGCGCGCATTCTGCGCGGGGAGTTCGGCAGGGCGGATGCGGTCGCGGCGCTCGACGCCCTGGGGGTCGACATCGGCAGCCGGGAACGCGGGATCGGGCAGGCGCTCGTGGCCGAGCTCGTGCGGATCCTGGGCGAGAAAAACGTGCTTTCGCTGCACTCGCAGGTCGAGTGGTCGAATCATGAGCTGTTGCGGTTCTTTGCCGGGTCGGGGTTTGCGCTGGCGCCGCGGCTGGCGCTGGAACGGCCGGTCGCCGAACCGCTGGCCGAGCCGCTCGAAGACGTGTGATCAGGGACAGCCATGGCCGGACAACAGAAAATCGTCATCCCGGATCGCGTCGGCGAACCGCGAGAGGTCAATTACGGCAAACCTCCAGCACCGGATTTCGGGCCGCTGGCGCGCGACCGGATTCCCGTGCGCGCCATGGCCGAAGGCGACCTTGCGGCTCTGATCGGCATCGACCGCCGCATCACCGGCCGCGACCGCGCGGAATATTTTCGGCAAAAGATGCGCGAGGCGCTGAATGAGTCGGATATCCGCGTTTCTCTCGTCGCCGAGCAGAACGGAATCCCGGTGGGATTCATCATGGCGCGGGTGGATTTCGGCGAATTCGGTCGCCTGGAGCCGACCGCGGTCATGGATACGATCGGCGTCGATCCGGATTTCCGCAATCAGGGCGTCGGCCGGGCCTTGCTGTCGCAATTGCTGGTCAATCTGCAGACCTTGCGGGTCGAACGCATCCGCACCGAGGTCGACTGGCACAATCACGATCTGCTGGCGTTTTTGGATCGTTGCGGCTTCCGCACCTCGCAACAGCTCTGTCTCAATTATGCCATCCGAAAGTGAGCAGACAAAATCTTTCGGCGGTCAACGCACCGGGAATATGCGGCGCAAGATGTCGGCGGTGAAGGCGGCGAATGCCAGCGCACCGAAAAGGCCAACCACGCAGCCGATTTGCGTCAGCACGGCTGCATCCGCGACGATCCCCGCCGCAATGAAAGCAAGCGCGAGCAGGTGACAGGCCGCGTGCAATTTGAGCGGCGCGGAGGCGGCCAGTTCGGACATGCGCGGCGGTGTGCCGGCCGATTTGCCCGCGTGCATGGACGCCAGGAACGGCAGGATGCGCTGCAATATGCCGAGCAGGAACGTGAGCAGCCAACCACCGAACAAGAGAAAGCCGAACAACGTGGCGCCGTTGGGACCGAGATAGCCGTACAGGCCGAGCAACCCGACGAGGGGAGTTGCCAACAGCATCGCCCATGAGCCGCGAATGAGCAGGAACGACAAGCCGAGACGCTTGCGCATGCCGGTCGCCAACGCGTGCTGCATCAGCCAAAGATGAACGGCGGCGGCGGCAATCCCGAACAGCGCCGCGGCGGAAAGCACAAAGCGGCTATCGAGAAGCGCGCCCGCGCTGCCGAGAACGACCGCTGCGACCGCCAGGACAAATCCAGCCCAGGAAGGAGTTTTCGGCGGCGACGATGCGAGCGCGAACATCGGCACCAGCACGTGGCTGAAGCCGAGCGCAAGCAGGCCCATAAAACCGAAACCGCCGAGAACGAGATGCGCGAGGGCGACGGCGCTGTGATCCGCCAAAAACCCGAGTTCATAATCCACCGCGAGCAGGAGGCCGAGAATCACGAGCAAGAGAAGACAGCAGAGGGCGGCCCAGCCGTAGGCCGCGACAACGGGCAGGCTGCCGGCGCGCCGAAGATTGTCGGCAAGCAGCGCGGCAAACAGCACGAGGCCCAATGCCGTCACGCTCCCACCCGCGATGGTGATTGCGATGTCGAGCCGGTACATGCCGACGAACAGTGCGGTCATGCCGGGCATCGTGAGCCAGAAAACCAGTTTCACCGGCCAGACCGCCGCAAGCGCCCGCCGAGTTGCAACCGGAAGAAGCTGTGCCGAGGCGCCCATCGCGGTCGTGGTCAGCACGCCCAGCGTCAGAAGGTGCAACCCGGCCAGCACCGGCCCTGGTCCGCCGCGGAAGCCCGTGAGCTGATCTGCGCCGGCAAACAATGCCGGCCAGATCAACACATGAAAGGCCGCCGCCGAGCCGAAGTAGCGGAACGGAACCGATGCCGGTAGCAGCCGGCTTGCGGCGCCTCCCAGAAAGCCGGCTGCCAACGTCATGCGGCGTACCGTCTGATGCACAGCCTCACTTCACTCGCGCAGGAACCGCATTCGGAGGCAATGATCTCGTGGGTCCAGCCGCGATCGATGAGTTCCGGGTAGAGGAAGATCGGCTCGCGATCGAAATGGGCGATGAGAACGTCGTCAACCTCTCCGCAATCGATCATGCGGAGCACGATCACCAAGGGTTCGGGCGGCTCGAGCCCGCGCAAATCCACGTGCACGGCCTCCGGCGTCCGCCAGATGCGCGCATCGTCGTTTGGTCTTGCACAGTGCACGAGATGCCCTCACCACCCGCGCCGTCGCGCCGCGAGGCACGCCTCCGCCGCGGTTATGATAATTTAGTACGAAAATGCGCAATTTTCGCCTACGGTATTTCCCGGAGGCGGCAGATTCGCAAGACTGCGGGACGGCGCGGAAGGATCGGCGCGATGGCCAAAGGCAAACGGACCGCGGCTCGGACCGCAGGGTTCACGGTGCGGCGCGTCACCGCCGCCGACATTCCGCACGTGATCGCCCTCGACGAACGCATCACCGGGCTCGCCAAGCCGGACTATTGGCAGGACGTTTTCGAACGCTACGGAAAGAGCCGCGTGCAAGGGCGGCATTTTCTGATTGCCGAGCCGCGGACGCCGACCCCCCGCATGCCCATATTGGGCTTCATCATCGGCGAAGTCAGGGCCTGGGAGTTCGGCTCGGCGCCGTGCGGCTGGGTGTTCGCGCTGTCGGTCGAGCCGCGCGCCCGCCTGCAGGGCATCGGGCATCAGCTACTCGCTGCGATCTCCGACGAATTCGTGAAATCCGGCGTGCGCAAGATGCGGACCATGGTGGCGCGCGACAATCGCCTGCACCTGCTGTTCTTTCGCGGCGAAGGCATGATGGCGGGACCCTACATTCAGCTTGAGAAGGAGCTCGATTGAGGGGCCGACGTCGTGTCAGCACCCGCCGGCCGAGAATCGGATCATCATGAAGCTGCAGATTTCGAGTCGTCTTGCCATCCTTGCGCTGCTGGAATTGGCGGCGCATCCGGAGCGGCAATATTCGGTGGCCGACATCGGCCGGAAATACAGGGTTTCAAACCACCATCTCGCGAAGGTGATGCTGGTGATGGTGCGCGCCGGCCTTGTGCGCTCCACACGGGGGGCCGGCGGCGGATACCAATTCAGCGGCAATGCCCGACGCACCACGCTGCTCGACATCATCGAGCTGTTCGAAGATTTGCGTTCAGCGAACGGCAACGCCGGAGCGGAGGAGTCGACGCGCGAAGGACGCGCTCTGCGCGAAGTGCTGGACGAGATCGACGACATCGCGCGCGCGACGCTCGGCTCGTTCACCATCGAGACCATGCTCAAGCTGATCGAGCGACGACGCGCGGGCGAGACGCCCGCCGGAAAGCGAACCCGGGCGGTAGCCTCCTAAAGCGTGATGAGGTGAGTTTGGCACGTCCCGGATGCGGTGCAGCGCGTAGCGCCTGCTAGGCGTGTAGCGGTGCACCGCTGATCCGGGACCGCCAAGGGCGATGCCGCACAGCGCCGTGTAGCGGTGACAATTTTCAGCGTTGATCCCCTTGTATGGTCCCCTGAAGCGCACCGCACCGCTTACGCTCCGCGCTGCGCCCGGGACACGAGGCAATTTCAATTCATCACGCTTTAGGAATCACTCCGCCCGTCAGCCATGCGCGCGAAAACCCCGCTGGCACATCTCGCGCAGCCGAAAGTTTTCAGTTGAAAATACTTTCACCGCCGCAGCGATCTATGCCGGCGCTGTTGATGAATAGCACGACGATCTGGTCCATGCAGGCGATATGACTGCGCATCATCCTGGGCAGCCGCCGGCGCAAGAGCGACTGCGCGCGGTGCCAATTATCGGGACTCAAGGCGGCGGCCTGATCGCAAAGCCCAAGCAAGGCGCGATGCTCGTTGCGATGGCACGCGCATAACGTTCCGCCGGCCGATTGCATCAACCGCGCTTCATTGTCGAAGTGCGTCTTCATCAGCTTCCTTAACCGTGCGATCAGGAAAGGGAACTGGATCGGCTCGCAACTCACGGCGCGCAACCAGGCGTCGGCGATCGCCGAATGATCGGCATCGATCAGCGCGTGGCCCAGGGCATGCTTGGGGCCGATCAAGGGGGGAATCGCACTCGCGATCATCGCGCAAGGCCCTGGGGCCGCAATCAGAGAGCCAGGCCACGTGGCCGGGCCCACACGAGCCCCGGAAAAAGGTCGTGGTCGACGCGGACGCCAATGCCTCGGGGAGGAAACGCGTCGACCACGAAGGGTTCCACCCAAGGGAGATGGAACCAAGTGGTCCTTTAGCAACGCAAATCGACGCCGGGTGCCTTGACTTCGATCAAGCCCCGCCCCTGTCCCATTCCGGAGCCGCAAATTGGATGCGTTCCAGCCTTCCTGACGCCCGGGATCCGCGCCGCAATGGCCTATGGCCGGACCGGATGAGATTCTTTAACGTTGGCCAGGGTTTGGGCTTCCCGAGGCCCCTATGGAGCCGAAACGCCAACATGCCAACCCGATGGGTGGGTGATCTGCGATGCCCTCGAAACTTACGGCCGGCGACCTTCAGATCATCTCGCGCATCGCCGTTTTCCGGGGCCTGAAGCCCGAGACGGTGGAGCACATCATTGCCCCCGCCTCGGCCATCATGCTGAAGGCGCACGAGACGCTGTTCCGCCAGGGGGACCCGGCAACGGCGTTCTTCATCGTCATCGACGGCTGGGTGAAGCTCTACCGCATCACCATCGCCGGCGACGAGACGGTGATCCACATCATGACAAAAGGGGACAGTTTCGCGGAAGCGGTGGCCTTCACCGGAACCCGGTTCCCGGCGACGGCCCAGGCGGTCAGCGACGCGCGCGTGGTGCGCATTCCGGCGGACCATATCGTGCGCTGCATCCGCGAGAGCCCGGATATCGCCCTGGCGATGATCGCTTCGACATCGCAGCACTTGCATCACCTCGTGCAACAGGTGGAGCAACTCAAGGCGCAAAGCGGGATACAACGGGTTGCGGAATTTCTCGTCTCGCTCACGTCCGCCCAGCAAGGCTCGTGCGACATCGTGCTGCCCTATGACAAGGTTCTGATTGCGGCGCGCCTTGGATTGAAGCCGGAATCGCTGTCGCGCGCATTCGCCAAACTGAAATCACTTGGGGTCGTGGTGCATGCCTCGCATGTCTCGATCAGCGACATTGCGAAGCTGCGCCATTTGGCTTCGGACGACCGCGGTGCGGTGCGCGGCACATTGCGGATTTTGCGCTGAAGTCTTGAGCGACTACCGGAATTGACGGCAATCGCTAGGTTAGTCTGCGCTGTGATCCGGCCACAATCGTCAATGCATATGCGAGGAGCGCGGCGATCGTCAGTATTCCAGTTGCCGCCCGCAGGTCCGGTCTTTCAAGGAGATTGGCGGCCACGCGGGCGAGCACGGAAAGATGCAGCAATGCGAGCGCGCCGTAGGCTGAGCGATGAAATCCGATGCGGAGGCCGGTTACCGCCGGCAGGATGATCGTTGCATGCCCGAATATCATGGAGAAGACGAATCCGATGGCGAGCGCATGCACGACCGCGTCATAAATGAACCCGCCGCCGGCCGGCGATGCGAACAGAAGCAACAGGCCCGCCGCCGCGAGCCAGACCTGCCCGGCAATGACGGAGCAGGCGAGAAACCGCGGCTGCCCGGCCTGACCGAGGATGCGGCGGGCCACATCGTGGCGCAGAAGCCAGACGGCAAGCCCGAGCAGGCCCACGGCGGTAAAAGGCGCGTTCAAGCCGGAAAGCTCGCTGCGCGCGGCGCCGATCAGCGGCATGGCGGCGGCAAGCAGGAACAGGATCTGAGCGGACTGCGCGACGCGCACGATGCGGCTGAGCTCCAGCCGCTCGGCCGCGATGGTGAGAACGAGAAAATTGAGCCACCAGCCGGCCACCGAGGGCATCGGATGGCCTTGCAGCCACAGGAGGATGCCGATGATCCAGCATGCGACGGCCAGCGCAAGCGCGAAGATCGACAGATCGAAACGACGGACAGCCAGGCTTGCCGTGGCAAGAAAGAGAACCGCGCCCGCGAGTATGAAGGCCAAGCCTGCGGCATACGGCGTACCGAACATGAGCGCCACCGCCCCGATCGCCGACAACGCCGGCGCCGCGTAACCCCAGCCGCGGCCGAGCGCGACCGCCCGCTCAAGCG
This sequence comes from Xanthobacteraceae bacterium, assembly GCA_035574295.1. Taxonomy (GTDB): domain Bacteria; phylum Pseudomonadota; class Alphaproteobacteria; order Rhizobiales; family Xanthobacteraceae; genus PNAI01. The sequence continues at coordinate 33,059 of DATLYX010000066.1, read as the reverse complement.
AGATGACCGTGCCGAGAAAACCGGAGATCATGAATGCGCCGTGCAAATCCGCCGCGGTCAGCGAGGCGCCCGGCAAGGCGAACCCCAGCCGCAACAGGCCGCTCCACAGGCCGAACGCCATGGCCAGAGCGGCAATCAGCAACGGAACGAAACGATAGTGGCGCCGGGCGCGCCCCTGCTTTTCCGACGCCTGCGCCGGCCTGCGGTCTTTCGCGGAGGCGAGCGCGTCAATCATCGGTCGCTCAGCCCAATCGCCGGCGCACGACGTCGCTCATGCGGTCTGGCGTCCACGGCGGATCCCAGACAAGCTCGACCTTGATCGGCGGCGCCTGCGGAAAATGGCGATGCAATTCGTCTTTGATCTGCTCGACCAACATCTCGCCCAGCGGACAGGAGGGCGTCGTCAAGGTCAGAGCGATGTCAATCGCTTCGGGCGAAGTCGCGGCGCGATAAACGAGCCCCAGATCGATAATGCTCATCCCGAGCTCGGGGTCGTTGATGCGCTGCAACACCTGCAGCAAATCCTGTTCGCTTATCGCCGGATGCATCGATCCTCGCTTTAAGGTTTTGCCAGCCTATTGAATCCCGCCGCCGCGGTCTTGACTCATGTCAATGCAACCGGACCGGCGAATCCGTGAACTAGATTGCGTTTGATGCAGCGGCCGCGGCGGCCGGCCGAGGAGTCGTGCAATGTCGGCGCAATTCCTGCTGCCCCGCGACTGGGCACCACCCATCGGCTACGCCAACGGCATAGTCGTTCCGGCGGGCCGCATTGTGTTCATCGCCGGGCAGGTCGGATGGGACGCGCAGCAAAAATTCGCCAGCGAGGATCTGGTCCCGCAATTCGAACAGGCCCTGAAAAACATCCTCGCGGTGCTCGCGGAAGCCGGCGGCGCGCCGCATCACATTTGCCGCATCACCGCCTACTGCATCGACAAGCCGCGATACTTGGCGGCGCGGCGGGAGCTCGGCGTCATCTGGCGCCGGCTGATGGGCAAGCATTATCCGGCCATGAGCATGATTTTCGTCGCGGATCTGCTGGATCATCCCGCCAAGATCGAACTCGAGGCGACCGCGGTCATTCCCTGATCCCCCACTGAAGCGAGGCGATGAATGATGAATCGAGCACGAAGGTAGAGAGGCGAGCGAACGCAAGTTGACCATGGCACTATTGGAAGCGACCAAGACCGCCGAGGATACCACGATCCTCAAGAGCGTCTGCCGGAGCTGTCACGGCGGATGCGGCGTCCTTTTGCATGTTCGCAACGGCCGCTTGGTCAAGGTCGAGGGCGACCGGGCCTCGCCGCTCAACCACGGACGTCTGTGCCCGATCGGGACATCGACGCTCGATCTGGTCTATCACCCGAAACGCCTGCACCATCCGATGCGCCGGCTTGGCGCGCGCGGCTCCGGCCGGTGGGAACGCATCACGTGGGATCAGGCGCTCGACGAGATCAGCGCGCGCCTGCTGGCGATCCGTAAGGAGTTTGGGCCGGAGGCGATCGCGCTCGGCACCGGCACCGGGCGGCATCACATCCGCTGGGTTTCGCGCTTCGGCCACGCGCTCGGCACGCCGAACTGGTGCGAGCCGGGATTTGCGCAGTGCTTCCACCCGCGCGTGAACACCTGCATCCTCACTTTCGGCGATTATCCGGTGTGCGATTACACCGGCGAGATACCGCCGCGCTGCATCCTGTTCTGGGGGCACAATCCGATCAATTCGGGCCCCGACGGCGAGACGCGGTTCAACGTGCATGAGGCGTTGGCGCACAATCCCCGCATCATCGTCGTCGATCCCAGACAAACGGAGCTGGCCAAGAAAGCGGAGATCTGGCTGCAGGTCCGGCCCGGCGCCGACGATGCGCTGGCGCTCAGCATGCTCCACGTCCTGATCGCGGAGCACTTGTACGAGGCGGATTTCGTCAATCGCTGGACCCACGGATTCGAGGCGCTGGCCGAGCGCGTCAAGCCTTATTCCCCCGAATGGGCGGAGCCGATCACCTGGGTCGGCGCGGACAAAATCCGCGCCGCAGCGCGGCTGTTTGCGCAAACCAAGCCGGCGATGCTGGAATGGGGCTGCGCGATCGAGCACACGCCGAAGTGCATCCAGACCGTGCGCGCGGTCTCGATGCTGCCCGCGCTCACCGCCAATATCGACGTGCCCGGCGCCTGGGTTTTCGGCATGCACGGGATCGGCCGATTTCCGAGCCTGATCGAAAAACTCGCGCCGGAAGCAAATGCCAAGCGGCTCGGCGCGGATCGCTTCAAGCTGCTCTGCGGCGAGGGCGCCGACCTGCCGGCCGCGCATATCCCGACGCTGTTGCAGGCCATGCGCGAGGGCAAGCCCTATCCGATCAAGGCCTTCCTGATCTTCGGCAACAACACGCTGGTCACCTATGCGGGCTCTGCGCGCGTGCGCGAGGCGCTGCTCAATCTCGACTTCATCGTGTGCGCAGACCTGTTCATGACGCCGACGGCAGAACTGGCGGACATCGTGCTGCCCGCGGCCGCCTGGCCCGAGCTCGATCAGCTCGCGGGGTTGCCCACGATCGCCGCCAATGTCGTGCTGGCGCAGCAGAAGGCGGTGCAGATCGGCGAATGCAAATCGGACGAGGAAATATTTGTCGAGCTCGCCCGCCGCATGAAACTCGACGCCTGCACCGAGCCGGTCAAGGAGGTGCTTAACGCGCAACTCAAGGCCGGCGGCCTCAACATGACCTTCGACGAGCTGAAGCAGTGTGGCTTCGTGAAGGTGCCGTTCCGATATCGCAAGTTCGAGGACGGCGGATTCAAGACGCCGACCGGTAAGATCGAGCTGTACGCAACGCGTTTCCAGCAGCTCGGCTACGATCCGTTGCCGTCCTATCGGGAGCCGCCGGAGAGCCCGCTTGCGACGCCGGAGGTCGCCAAAGATTTTCCTCTCGTCCTGACTACGGGCGGTCGGATCTCGCAGTTTTTCAACTCGGAGCACCGGCAGATCGAGAACCTGCGCAAGGCGCGCCGCTTTCCGCAGGCGGAAATTCATCCCGAAACCGCGGCACTCTACGGCATCGCGCACGGTGAATGGATGTGGATCGAGACCCGGCGCGGCCGGATCCGGCAGAAGGCGAAGGTAACGACCGGGATCGACCCGCGCGTCATCAATGTGGAACACGGCTGGTGGTATCCGGAACAGCCGGGCCCCGAGTACGGCGTCTGGACATCCAATGCAAATCTCTTGACCGACAGTCAGCCGCCCTACGATCCGGCCATGGGCACCTATCAACTGCGCGCCCTGCTCTGTCGCGTGGCCCCCGCCGCGGATCGGCGATCCTGATCGGCGTCATACGCGCGTCATACCGACGCGCATTCGACGCGCATCAGGCGGTTGCTTGCTGAAACAGTTGCGCCACAAGCCGCCGCGCCAAGGCCGCCGCGGCAAGGCGGCGATAGTGCGCCGAGGTGATGGTCGTGCGCATGGGCTGCACCTGCTTCTGCACCAGCCGGTCGATGTCCTGCAGCGTCTTGTCGTCGATCGGGCGCCCCACATAATCGTCGGTTCCTGTCACCACGAACGGCCGGGAATTGGTTCCGGTGATGCCGATGCGCAGCGACGTCACCGCGCCGCGGTCCGCGGCGAGCGCAACCGCAACGCCGGCGAGCGGATAGTCGATTGCGCCGCGCAGCCGCACCTTTGCATAGGCTGAACGCAAGGGGCGGACCGGGACGTGCACGGCAACAATGAGTTCATCGTGGGCGAGCTTGAGATGCGCGCGGCCGTCCTCGACGTACATCTCGGCGAGCGGGATGCGGCGACGGCCGAACCCGCCGGCGATCTCCACCGCAGCGTCGAGCGCGAGCAAGGCGGGCGCCAGATCGCCGGTGAAGGCGGCATGGCAGTGCCGGCCTTGCGGTGCCACATGGCACACCTCGCCCTGTCGCTTCAGGCAGTATCCGTTGGCGCTGCGCCACCATTCGCTCTGGTTGTAGTAGATGCAGCGGGTGTCGAGACAAAGATTGCCGCCGACGGTGCCAAGCGTGCGATGGGCCGGAGCGGCGATCTGCTCGGCGGCTTGAACGATCGCGGGATAAATGGCTCCGATGTGCGCGTGGCGCGCGAGCGCGGCAATGGTGACGCCGGCGCCGATGCGGATTGCAGAATCGCCCACCTCGATCGCGGCCATCTCGTCGATGCCGGTGAGGTCGATCAGCGCGGAGGGGCTTTGGATGCCGTGCCGGATATTCACCATCAGGTCCGTGCCGCCGGCGATGAAGCGGCTGTCGGCGTTTTCGCGGCGAACCGCAATCGCTTCGGCAACGTCGTGCGGCCGAACGAATTTGGTCATGGCAACGGGCGCGGTCATGATGCCATTTTCCGTGCGTTGGCGAGGCGCGCCTGCCGACGCTGCTCGACCAAAGCCTGCAGGACGCGGTCGGGCGTTGCCGGCAGCTCGTTCAAATCAATGCCGACGGCGTTGGCTACGGCGTTGACCAGCGCCGGCGGAAACCCGGCAAGGGCGCCCTCGCTTGCTTCCTTGGCGCCGAACGGGCCGTTGGGATCGCGGCTTTCGACGATTTCGACCTCGATGGGCGGCGACTCTGCGGCAGTCGGGACGCGATACTCCAATAAACTCGCGTGCGCCGGCAGGCCGTCGAGATAGCGCGTCTCCTCGCTCAGCGCCTGGCCCATGCCCATCCAGATCGCGCCTTGAATCTGGCCTTCCACCGCCAGCGGATTGATGGCGCGGCCGCAGTCGAATGCGGTCCATACGCGATCGACGCTGATCGCGCCGGTGTCCTCATCGACGGTCACCTCCACGACCTGCGCCGCATAGCTGAACCCCATGGTGGAGCCCACCGCGCCGCCGCGGTGCTTGCCGCCCTGCGCTTCGGGCGGGCAGGTGAACGTTCCCGAGACGGTGATGGGGCCGCGGTCCACGAGCGCGGCCTTGGCGACCTCCGCGAACGGCAGGCTCGCCTGTTTGCCGGACCCGACCGTGAACGCTTCGCCGGCGCATTCGACGTCTTCGACGCGCGCTTCGAGCTTGCGCGCGGCGGCCTCAACGAGGATCGCTTTCAGCTTCTTCGCCGCATCGATGGCGGCGTTGCCGACCATAAACGTGATGCGGGAGGAGTAGGCGCCGTTGTCCTTCGGCGTGAGCGCGCTGTCGCCGGCAATCACCCGCACGCGGTCGAGCGACACGCCGAGGGTTTCGGCGACCACGATCGCGACCATGGTCGAGGACCCCTGGCCGATGTCGGCGGCGCCTGTCAAAGCGGTCACGCCGCCGTCGAAATCGAGCCGCAGGTTCACCACCGCATGCGGCTCTCCGGTCCAATGCACGGGCTTGGCCGCGCCGCTGACGTAGTGCGAACAGGCCATGCCGAGGCCCTTGCCGCGCGGGAGTTTTCCGTAGCGCTCCTTCCAGCCGCTCGCCCGTTCCACGGCGGTCAGGCATTCGCCCAGGGCGTAGCTGTTCACCATCAGCTCGTTCAGGGTGCGCGTGGGCGCGCGCAAAAGGTTGGCGCGGCGCACGGCGAACGGATCGAGATTAAGCTCGCGCGCCATGCGATCGAGCAGACATTCGAAGGCGTGCCGCATGTTCACCGAGCCGTGGCCGCGCATCGCGCCGCAGGGCGGCAGGTTCGTATAGACGCGATAACCGTCGTACTTGACCGCGGGGATGTCATAGATCCCCTGCAGCAGCGCACCGGCGTAGAGAATGGTGACAATGCCGTAGCCGGCGTAGGCGCCGCCGCGCTGCACCACTTCGCACTCGCATGCGGTGAGACGGCCGTCGCGCCGCATGCCGAGCTTCAGCTTGATGTCGGTCTGCGGCCGGCCGCGGTGGGTGAGAAAGTTCTCCTCGCGCGTCAACTGCATGAACACCTTGCCGCCGGCCGCGCGCGCAAGCAGGGCGGTTATCAGCTCGAAGTTCAGCACCTCGACGCGCGAGCCGAAGCCGCCGCCGACGTAAGGCTTGATGATCCTGATCTGCGCCGGATCCATATTCAGGCAGCGCGCCAGCATCAAATGCAGGTAGTAGCCGACCTGGGAAACGCTCTGCACGGTGAGCCGCCGGGCGATCGGGTCGTAGTCGGCCAGGCAGGCGTGCGGCTCGATCTGCGCGTGATTGACCTCGGCGCAACTGAACCGCTGCTCGCGCACCAGATCGGCGGCCGCAAAGCCCTGGCGTACATCGCCGAACTCGTGGTGGATTTCGCGTTCGATGTTGCGCGGCTTGTTGTCGTGCAGCAGCGCCGCGTCCGGTGCGCGCGCGGCTTCCGAGGTGAAGTAGGCCGGGAGCTCGCGGAACTTGAGCTCGATCAGGCCGAGCGCGCGCTCGGCGGTTTCCGCATCGACGGCAGCGACCGCGGCGATGGGCTCGCCGCGATAGCGCACGCGGTAGCGCGCCAGCGGATATTCGTTCATGGCGATCGGCAACACGCCGTAGGTGTACGGGCAGTCCTCGCTCGTCACCACCGCGCGCACGCCGGGCAGCGCCAGCGCCTTGGAGATGTCGAGTTGGGCGATCTCGCCGTGGCTGATCGGGCTGCGGAGAATCCGGCCCACCAGCGCGTCGGCGTGGTCGAGATCCGCGGTGTATTTGGCGCGGCCGGTCACCTTCTCGAGGCCGTCGATCAACGGCACGCCGGTCCGCTGTTGCTCGCTGTCGCGTTTCATCACGTTGCTGCCTCGCTGGCCGCCTGCACCGACTCCACGATCTTGACGTAACCGGTGCAGCGGCAGAGGTTGCCGGAGAGCGCCCTGCGGATTTCATCCTCGGTCGGATGCGGGCTTTTGCGCAGGAGCGCCTCCGCCGCCACGATCATCCCGGGCGTGCAAAAGCCGCACTGGGTCCCGAGTTTTTCGTGAAACGCCTGCTGCAGGCGGCTCGGCCGCCCGTCACGCAAAAGCCCTTCGACGGTCTCCACGGAGCGTCCTTCGCAGCGCACGGCGAGAACGATGCAGGACGGGACTGCTTCGCCGTCGAGCAGTACCGCACAAGCGCCGCATTCGCCGCCGTCGCACCCGGTCTTCACGCCGGTGAGATGCGCAACATCGCGCAGATAATCGACCAGCAACTGGTCGTCCGCCACGGCGTCCTCGCGCCAGCGACCGTTGAGCTTGATCCTGAGCAGCCGCTTCGAGCGATATGAATTGCCGTGTTGCATGGACGGACCTGCCGCTGCGGACACAGTGCCGCTTTTTGTTTTGTAAAGTTCGGCCGGCGCGGGTCCAGCTTCCATGACATAAATCAAGACCGCCTGATCGTAATCCATCCCCCGCTTGATCCGACTTCAGCCTGCGCGCAACGGCACCGTCCGAACCTCGGGACGGTCGGCTCTACGACCTGACATAAGTCAAGGACTGCGCGATTTTTGGCCATCTATTTTTCAGTCTCCGATCAGCTCTCGTCACCGTTAACAGAGGCGCGGACGAAATGGCCGGGCTTCGCGATTACAACGCCGCCGTGGACTTCGTGGACCGCAACGTCGCCGAAGGTCGCGGCGACAAGATCGCGTTCATCGATCCGTCTCGAAACATCTCCTACGGCGAGCTGCGCGACGCGGCGGCGCGCATCGGTCCCATGCTGGCGCGCATGGGCATCGAACGCGAGAATCGGATCGCGCTGGTTCTGCTCGATACGGTGGATTTCCCGATCCTGTTCTGGGGCGCGATTCGCGCCGGCGTCATCCCGGTGCTGCTCAACACGCGGCTCACCGTCGATCAGTACCGATACCTGCTGGAGGATTCGCGGGCCAAGCTGGTCTTTGTCTCCACCCCGCTGCTGCCGGCGCTGCGGGAGGCGGCGCGCGATCTGCCCACGGTCAAGGCGATCGTGGTGGTCGGCGGCGGACCGGCCGACATGTTGCGGTTCGACACGCTGCTTGCGGCCGAGAACGAAGGCTCGGCGCCCGCCCGGACCTGCGCCGACGAGGTGGCCTACTGGCTCTACTCGTCGGGCACGACCGGCTCGCCGAAGGGCGTCATGCACGTTCATTCCAGCCCGATGGCGATGGCGCGCACCTCCGGTCAGGACCGCCTCGGCATCCGCGAGGATGACGTCGTGTTCTCCGCCGCCAAGCTGTTCTTCTCCTACGGGCTCGGCAGCGCGGTGTTTTGTCCGATGTCCGTCGGCGCCACCACGGTGCTGTACCCGGAGCGGCCGACGCCGCAGACGGTGCTCGAGACGCTGCACGGCTATCAGCCCACCATGTTCTACGCGGTGCCGACGCTCTATGCCGCGATCCTTGCCGACCCCAACTGCGAGCGCCACACCCGCTTCGAGCGTTTGCGGCTGTGTTTCTCGGCCGGCGAGCCGCTGCCGCCGCAAGTCGGGATTGCCTGGAAGGAGCGCTTCGGCATCGACATCGTCAACGGCATCGGCTCGACCGAGCTGGGACACCTTTTCCTGACGAACCTGCCGAACGCCGTGGAGTATGGCACCTCCGGAGTGCCGGTGCCCGGCTATGATTTGAAGCTTGTGGACGAGCAAGATCGCGAAGTCGGCGACGGCGAGATCGGCGAGCTTCTGGTGCGCGGCGCGTCGGCGGCGGCCGGATACTGGAACCAGCGGGAAAAGACGCGCCGGACATTTCAGGGCGAATGGACGCGCACCGGCGATAAATTCGTGCGGCGGCCGGACGGAGTTTACATCTACTGCGGCCGCACCGACGACATGTTCAAGGTGAGCGGCATCTGGGTTTCGCCGTTCGAGGTGGAAGCCGCCCTGGTGGAGCATCCGAGCGTGCTCGAAGCGGCGGTGATCCCGGCGGAGGACGGAAACGGACTCGTCAAGCCGAAGGCATTCGTCGTGCTCAAGGACCGGCGCGATACCTTGAGCCGAGCCTTGCACGACGAGCTGAAAGCGCACGTCAAGCGCACCATCGGCCCGTGGAAATATCCGCGCTGGATCGAATTCGTCGACAGCCTGCCCAAGACGGAAACCGGCAAGATCCAGCGTTTCATGCTGCGGGCCATGAACACCTCGACGCCGGCGCGCGTAAACGGGGGTGGAGGCTAAAGCGATGCTCACGAGCAACTTTGCCAACGGCGTTGCCGTCGTGACGCTCAGCCACCCGCCGGTTAACGCCATCAGCGAGGAGTGGGTGGAGCGTTTCGAGCGCGCGCTCGACGCAATGAGCGCGCAGGCGGACTTGAGAGTTCTGCACATTCGTTCCGATCAGAAGGTGTTCTCGGCCGGCGCGGACTTGCGCGAAATTCGCGAGCGCATGGACGGCCCGAACGGCGCCGACCGCATGTACAGCTTCGCCGCCGGCATTCAGCGCCTGTTCGCGCGCATCGAACGCCTGCCGCAGGTCAGCGTGGCGGAAATCGGCGGGGCGGCCATGGGCGGCGGGCTCGAACTTGCACTCGCCTGCGACCTGCGCATTGCGGCGGACAGCGCGCAAATGGGCCTGCCGGAGGCGCGGTTGGGTTTGATCCCCGGCGCCGGGGGCACGCAACGGCTGACCAGGTTGTGCGGCCGCGCGGTGGCGGCGCGGCTGATCCTCGGCGCCGAAGTTATCGACGCGCGCACCGCGCTCGCGCTCGGCGTGGTGCACTGGGTCTTTGCGCCGACGGAGTTGCGCCGGCAGACCGACGAAATCGTGCGCCGCATCGCGGCGCTTCCCGGCGCCGCGCTTGCGGCGAGCAAAGCCTGCATCGACGCGGCCGGCCTGCCGGACCGCAGCGGATATGCCGAGGAGCTCGAGGCCACGCGCAGACTCTTGAACCACGCGGAAACCCGGACGCGGGTGAACGCCTTCCTCGCCGGCCGGACCGACGTCGCCATGCGACGCAATCAGGGAGCCGCATAATGACCCTCGAAGGCAAGACCGCGCTCGTCACCGGCGGAGCATCCGGCATCGGCAAGGCCACGGTGATGGAGCTTGCCCGCTGCGGGGCCAGCGTCATTTGCGCCGACATCAATGCGCAGAAAGGGGCCGAACTGGTAAAGGAGGCGGCGCAAACGAATTTTGCGGTCGAATTCATTCCGGTCGATGTCGCCGATCCGAATTCGATCCAGCTCTGCGCCGAGAAGGCGCTGCACGCCTATCAGCGCATCGACATCCTGGTCAATGCCGCGGGTTGGAACGAGATTCAGCCGTTCGTGGAGAACACGCCGGAATATATGAACCGCGTGCTGGCGATAAACCTCGGCGGAACGCTGCACTTCACGCGCGCTCTGCTGCCGCCCATGATCGCCGCAGGAAAGGGCAAGATCATCAACGTCTCGAGCGACGCCGGCCGGGTGGGCAGCACCGGCGAGACCACCTATGCCGCGGCCAAGGGCGGTGTGATTGCCTTCACCAAATCGCTCGCGCGCGAAGTGGCGCGCTACTGCATCAACGTCAACTGCGTCTGCCCCGGACCGACCGACACGCCCATGCTCCAGTCGCGGCCGGACAAACTCAAGGACGCATTCCTGCGCGCGATTCCATTCCGGCGGTTTGCCCGGCCGGAGGAGGTGGCGGACGCAATCGCGTTCTTTGCCGGTCCCGGTTCCAACTACATCACCGGTCAGGTGCTGAGCGTGAGCGGCGGCCTGACCTTGGCAGGTTGAAAGGAGAGCATCGATGGCGACATCCGGCGGAACGGTGCGGACGGCGGCGGATGACCTGCGCGGTGCCGGCGACACGGCGCGGCGGTTCAATCCGCCTCGCGTCAATTTCGCCGAGTTTCAGCCCAAGCATTTTCTGTGGCGGCGCGAGGGCAAGGTCGCGACCATCACGCTCAATCGGCCGGAGCGAAAAAATCCGTTGACGCTCGAATCCTATGCCGAATTGCGCGACACCTTTCGCGATCTTGTTTACGCCGACGAGATCAAGAGCGTGGTCATCACCGGAGCGGGAGAAAATTTCTGCTCAGGCGGCGACGTGCACGAAATCATCGGACCGCTGGTGGAAATGCAGCGCAGGGGCGACATGCGCGGCCTGTTGGCTTTCACCCGGATGACCGGCGACCTGGTCAAGGCGATGCGGGGGTGTCCGCAGCCGATCGTCGCCGCGATCGACGGAGTCTGCGCCGGCGCCGGCGCAATTCTCGCCATGGCCTCCGACCTCCGCTACGGAACCGCCCGCAGCAAGGTGGCGTTCCTGTTCGTGCGGGTGGGCCTTGCCGGCGCCGACATGGGCGCGTGCAACATGCTGCCGCGCATCATCGGCGCGGGAAGGGCCGCGGAGCTGCTCTATACCGGCCGCGCCATGGACGGACCAGAGGCCGAGCGCTGGGGTTTCTACAACAAGCTCTGCACGCCAGAGGCGCTGCTCAGCGAAGCGCAGGCGGCCGCAAAAACTTTGGCCGACGGGCCGACCTTCGCGCACGCGATGACCAAGCGCTGCATTCATCAGGAATGGAGCATGGGGATCGACGAATCGATCGAAGCGGAGGCGCAGGCGCAGGCCATCTGCATGCAGACCAAAGACTACGAGCGCGCCTATGAAGCCTTCGTCAAGAAGGCAAAGCCTGCGTTCGTGGGCGACTAAAGCGTGATGAGATGAGTTCGGCACGTCCCGGATGCGCTGCAGCGTGCAGCGCCTGCAGGCGCGGGGCGGTGCACCACTGATCCGGGACCGTCGAGGGCGATGCCCCGCTGCGTCCCGGATGCGGTGCAGCGTGAGCGCGTTAGCGCGAACGGTGCACCGCTGTTCCGGGACCGTTGCGGACTCGGAGCTTGTAACGGTCCCGGGTCTGCAGCGCACCGTTCGCTCCGCTCACGCTGCGCTGCGCCCGGGACGCGAGCGATTGCTATTACTCCGCTCCGCGCTGCGCCCGGGACGCGAGTGTGAAGCACGGCGCTGCATTCAAACCCACGTCCCGGATGCGGTGCAGCGCGGAGCGCGAAGCGCGAAGCGGTGCACCGCTGATCCGGGACCGTTGCGGGCTCGGAGCTTGTAACGGTCCCGGGTCTGCAGCGCACCGCTCCGCTTCGCTCCGCGCTGCGCTGCGCCCGGGACACGAAGATGATGCACAGCGCTGCGTCCAACCACACCTCCAACCGCACGTCCCGGATGCGGTGCAGCGTGAGCGCGTTAGCGCGAACGGTGCACCGCTGTTCCGGGACCGTTGCGGACTCGGAGCTTGTATCGGTCCCGGGTCTGCAGCGCACCGCTCCGCTGACGCTCCGCGCTGCGCTGCGCCCGGGACGCGAGCGATTGCTATTACTCCGCTCCGCGCTGCGCTGCGCCCGGGACGCGAGGCAATTTCGATCATCATGCTTTAGCTGCAACGGCTCTCGGGATACCGGCCGGTTGCAGGAGGCCGCGGGAAGCCGGCGAACGCGCCCCCGTGGGCATGACGGCGAAGAGCCGTTGATCTCCATCAAATCAGGCGGGTGGAAAGGACGTATTTTTGGCCTTGAGCCGAGCCGGCTGCGGGTTATTTCACTATTTTAGCGGAAGCGGCGGGCTCCGCACAGGAAGGCGGCGGCGCTGAAGGCGTTGAAAACCGGAGCGTGGCGAACATGATGCGGTCCGGCCTATCGGCAGGCAGCCGTGCGCGGTGGGAGCACTTCCCGCATGACGCCGATGTCGGCGTCAGAGGTTTTGGCGCAACGGCGGAGGAGGCCTTCGAGCAGGCGGCCCGGGCGCTCACCGCGGTCGTCACCCATGCCGCGGTTGAGCCGAAGGTTGCGGTCGAAATCCGCTGCGAGGCGCCCGATCTTGAGCTTTTGTTCGTCGAATGGCTGAACTGTATCATCTATGAGATGGCGGTGCGGCAGATGTTGTTCAGCCGCTTTGCCGTGAAGATCGAGGACGGACGGCGGCTGACCGCCACCCTGTGGGGCGAACCCGTGGATGTCGCACGCCACGCTCCGGCCTGCGAGCCGAAGGGCGCCACCTATACGGCGCTGAAGGTCGGCGTCGACGGCAGCGGAACCTGGTCGGCCGGCTGCATCATCGACGTGTGAGGCAATCGATGGACCCCGGTCGTTTCACCCGCGTTGACCCGACGACCTGGCGCGTCGAGCCACAGGGCGCCATGCGCGTGCCCGCGATCATTTATGCCGACGAGCAGCTCATCAGGGATATGGACGACAAGGTCTACGAGCAGGCCGTCAATGTGGCGACGCTGCCGGGGATCGTGCAGGCCTCCTACGCCATGCCCGATGCCCACTGGGGCTACGGCTTCCCGATCGGCGGCGTGGCGGCGTTCGACGCCGATCAGGGCGGCGTGGTGTCCGCGGGCGGCGTGGGTTTCGATATTTCCTGCGGCGTGCGCACCATGCTCACCGGCTTGACGGTTGCGCAGATCACGCCGGTGCAGAAGGCGCTGGCCGAATCCCTGTTTCGTCAGATTCCCGCGGGCGTCGGCAGCACCGGCGCCATCACGCTCGACACGGCGGAAATGAACGCGATGCTGGCAGGCGGCGCGCGATGGGCGGTCGAACGCGGCTGGGGAGAGGCACGCGATCTCGAAAGGATCGAGGAGAGCGGCTGCATGGAAGGCGCGCGGCCCGAATACGTGTCCGACCGCGCCAAGGAGCGCCAGCGCCGCGAAATGGGAACGCTCGGTTCCGGCAACCACTATCTCGAAGTGCAGGCGGTCGCCGAAATATTCGATGCCGCCGTTGCCGGCGCGTTCGGGCTCGCCCAGGACGATGTGGTGGTGACCATTCATTGCGGCTCGCGCGGGCTCGGCCATCAGATCGGAAGCGAGTTCCTGCGGGAAATGGTGTCGGCGGCCAAGGACGCGCACATCGAGCTGCCGGATCGCGAGCTCGCCTGCGCGCCGATCAACTCGGAAGTGGGCCAGCGCTATCTCGGCGCCATGCGGGCGGCGATCAATTGCGCACTCGCCAACCGGGAAATTCTCGGCCACTACGCGCGCCGCGTCTTCGCGCACTTCTTCCCGGATTGCAGCCTCAAGCTCCTGTTCGATGTCTCGCACAACACCTGCAAGGTGGAGCCGCACGTCGTGGACGGCAAACCACGCAACCTGTTCGTTCACCGCAAAGGCGCCACGCGGGCGTTCGGGCCCGGGCATCCCGGTTTGCCGGCGGCGCTACGCACCGTGGGTCAGCCGGTGCTGATCGGCGGCAGCATGGGCACCGGCTCATATGTGCTTGTGGGGGAGGCGACGAGCGAGCAGAAAGCGTTCTCCTCGGCCTGCCACGGCGCCGGTCGCGCCCTCTCGCGCCACGCGGCGCTCAAGCAGTGGAGCGGGCGAACGATCGTCGATGATCTGGCCGCGCAAGGCATCCTCGTCCGCTCGCCCTCGATGCGCGGCGTCGCCGAGGAGGCGCCCGGCGCCTACAAGGACGTGAGCGCCGTGGTGGTGGCCGCCGAACGGGCGGGCCTTGCCAGAAGGGTCGCGCGGCTGCGGCCGCTCATCTGCATCAAGGGCTAGCACAACGGCGAGGGTCGCAATGCCATTCAAGGACCGCTCCGATGCAGGCCGAAAGCTGGCGGCGGCATTGGTCAAATACCGCGATCAGCGACCGGTGATCCTTGCACTGCCGCGCGGCGGCGTGGTGGTGGCGGCGGAGATCGCCGCGGCGCTCGATGCGCCGCTCGATCTCATTCTCGTGCGCAAAATCGGCGTGCCGTTTCAGCCCGAGCTGGCCATGGGCGCGGTCGTCGACGGCGATGCTCCGATCATCGTCCGCAACGAGGACGTGATCCAGTTCGCGGGGATCGACGAGGCGGAATTCAAAACCGTGTGCGACAGCGAGCTGGCGGAAATCGAGCGGAGACGGCGGGAATATCTTGCCGGCCGCGAGCGCGCGGAGATTGCCGGCCGCACCGCGATCGTGGTCGATGACGGGATCGCCACCGGGGCGACCACCCGGGCGGCATTGCGCGCGATCCGCGCGCGCGGCCCGCGGCAGCTCGTCCTTGCAATTCCGGTGGCGCCGACCGAGAGCCTTACCGAAATGCGCCAGGAGGCCGACGAGGTGGTGTGTCTGGAGGATTACGAACCGTTCGGCGCGATCGGCTATTATTATCGCAATTTCCGGCAGGTCACGGACGCTGAAGTGATCGAGTTGCTCAAAAAATTTCCATCCAAGCGGAAAGAATCGCGCTTGCCGGCGGCTTAAACGCAACTGGGCGCGACCGACTCCGTCGCGTCAGCTCGGCCAAAGATTGTGCAACGCGCTGGGTGTAGCGGCACGGGCGTCTTCGACCTCGGCGGGCGGCAGGCGCTCGGCGAGCATGGCGAAGACCGCGCGCGCGATCTGCTCCGGATCGATACCCGGGTCACGATGAACGCCATCGTGAATGCGTGCCAAAAATGCGCTGCGGCTCTTTGTCAGAGGGCGCGCGGCGGGATGCCATCCCTCATAGTAGAGCCCGCGCAACAGCGGCGGCAGTTGCGCGGCAAGGTAGATCGCTTCATCCCGCAGCAAGCTGTCGCGCAGAGCATGCAGCGTGGCCAGCAGCGCAAGATAAGCACGTTCGCGGTCGTGCCAACCCAAGCGCCGCGTCAAGTCGTCGATCCAGCTTTCCGTCTCGTAGACCGCAGCGTCAATATCAACGATTGCGTTCATCGTCGGCGACTCTTGCTCTCGACAAGCAAAAGCTCCACTGTGCATTCATTCCTTGAACAAAATCGTTTGCGGGGACTTTGACGAGGATCAAATCCACTGGGAAGCTTGATCGATAAAAATTTTGTGTTTGATGTCTTTCGCTTGGCAAGAGGCACGATCCGTTTACGTTTTGCTCTTGAGCCGGCGTACATGGTCAAATGACCAATAAGGCAAGTCGGGCAAGATGACGGAGAAACCGCAGCTTTGGTCACCGCGGCACGCGTCAGCGTGGTTGTCCGACGACGCCGGCATACGGCTGTTCGCGTTGAACGCCACGGCCGAGCTCGGGCAGGCGATCGCGCAGAATCTCGGGTTGTCGCTCACAGCGCACGAGGAGCGCGAATTCGAGGACGGCGAACACAAGGCACGGCCGCTCCACTCCGTTCGCAACGCCGATGTGTATGTGGTGCAAAGCCTGCACGGCGGCCCGAACGAGAGCGCCAATGACAAGCTTTGTCGGCTTCTGTTTTTCATCGGCGCGCTCAAGGACGCGGGCGCGGCACGGGTCACCGCCGTCGTGCCTTATCTCTGTTATGCGCGAAAAGATCGCCGCACTAAACCCAACGATCCGGTCACCACGCGCTACGTCGCCGCGCTGTTCGAGGCGGTCGGTACCGATGCGGTGGTCACCCTCGACGTGCACAATCCGGTTGCATTCGAGAACGCGTTTCGCTGCCGCACCGTCGCGCTCACCGCGGCGCCGCTGTTCGTCGACTATGCGAGGGCGCTTAGGCAGACCAACTTGTGCGTGGTGTCGCCCGACCCCGGCGGCGTAAAACGCGCCGAACTGTTTCGCGAGGCGTTGGAAGCCGTGCTGGGGCGACCCGTCGGCAAGGGGTTCGTCGACAAGCATCGCAGCGCCGGAGTGGTGAGCGGGGATTTGTTCGTGGGCGATGCAGCCGGGGCCACGGTTCTGATCATCGACGATTTGATCAGCACAGGCGGCACCCTCCTGCGCGCCGCGCGCGCGGCCCGCACAGCCGGCGCGACCGCGGTAATCGCGTTTGCTACCCATGGGCTTTTCATGCCCGGAACGGCGGCGGCGATCAGCGATCCGGCAATCGAGCGCTGCGTAATAACGGACGGCGTGCCGCCGTTTCGGCTCGATCCGGACATCGTGCGCGGCAAAATCCACATCATCTCGGCCGCGCCGCTGCTGGCCGAAGCGATCCGACGCCTGTGCTCCGGGCAGTCGCTCAGCGATTTACTCGTCTTTTAAGCGCGCGCGAGAGACGGCTGGCATCGGCAGCAGCAAGATCGAGATAGGCGCGGGCGAGCGCCGGCCATTTTTCCGGCGTGCGCGGTGCCGGTTCGAGAAGATGCGCAATCGAGAGCCGCGCCCGCAGCGTGGCGCGATAGCAACGATAGAAGGCGAACAACTCCTTCGGTAGGTCCGCCGCCAATGCGTGCAACGTGCGGCGCCGGATGTGCTCGCTCGCCCAGCCGCCGCCCAGCCGATCGCATTCGACGCAGAGATAGGCGATCTCATCGAACGGATCGAGCACGCGGAGCCAGGAATTGAATTCGATGCAGTCGATGATCCGGATCGGATCGGTGAGCCAGATGTGCTCGGGGCGCAGATCGCCGTGCCCGTCCACGATGTGGCGGCTGCGCACCCGTTCGGCAATGAGCTCCGGTCGCTCGGCAAGAAAGCGGCGCTGCGCCCGATCGATCATCGTGATTATGCCGGGGGAAAGCTTGCAGCGAGGGTCAAGCAAGCCGCGCCGATTGTCGGCGAGACTGCGCTCCCAGTTCGCCAAATGGCGCTGCGCAGACACGTAAACGACGTTGGCACGGCGATAAAAATCGACCAGCGTCCCGCAGAGGCGATCGAGCGCAGCGACAGTGAGCCGCCGCGAGTTCAGCGCCTGTTCGAGGGTGAGCTCCTCGTCGAGCCGGCGCATGACCACGAGCCAGTCCACGGTCTCCCCCTTTCCGCCGATCGCCAAGCCGCGCGCGGTGCGCACCAGAGGCAGCACGGTTTCGTAGACGTCCGGGGCCAGCCGCCGGTTGAGCGCCAGTTCCGCGCGGCAGGCCGCTTCGCGGCGCTTCAGGGTCGAGAAATCGAGATAGGGGAAGCGCACCGGCTTCTTCAATTTGTAGACCTTGGCGTCCGCAAGGAACACCCACGACATATGGGTCTCGCGCCGCGTCACCGCGGTCGTGCGCTCGGGATAGGCCTCCGGCCTGCTGAGAAACGCGACCTTCTCCTGCAGGGAAACCGTCGATTCGTTCAACGATGAAACGTCAGAGTGCACCAATTGCTTCCCGAGGCAGGGCGGCGCCCATCGCCGCAGCATCGATCAATATCCCGAAACGCGCATTCTGAATACGACAGACGCCCCGCGCGATGCCGGCACCGCGGCATCAACCGCTCAGGCCGGATCGACAGTAATCAGCGCCCCGCTCAACTGATCCAGAACATCGCCGTCGAGATGTTCCATCAGCGCGCCGATGCTGGTCTGTTTGTCGAGCTGCTGTTGCCTCAGCTTCCACCAGGCCTCGGCACAGGCCTTGCCGAAACTCTCCGCGTCCACCACCTCGTGCGTCCCCGAATACAGCAGGCGGCCGTCCCGTCTGATTCGCAACTGGACCTTCATCCGTACCTCCGCAATGGACAGCATTCTTCTATGCCGCACGGCGAAGGCCGCTTTGACGCAGGTCAAGGAAATGCGGGCCGAGGCGGCGAGAAACAAGAATGCGACGATCGGGACACCAAAGAAGCCTCATCTGATACGGCGACAACGGCCGCCTCGCTGGATTCGTTTGCTGGACGAGATCACCGCGCTTGTGCGAAGAATCAAGCCGCGTTGCCTGCCTCAGTCGGCCGGTGTTTGCGTTGACTGCTGTTGCCGCCGGATTCCGCTGAGGCAAGCGGGTCGAGGGTGGGTCGATGAATCAAACAGAAACCCCGCTGCTGACCGATCTCTATCAGCTCAACATGCTCCAGGCCTATCTGGATCATGGCGAAACGAGAACGGCGGTTTTCGAGCTGTTCTTCCGCAAGTTTCCGGAGCGCCGCGGTTTCCTGGTCGCCGCCGGGTTGGAACAGGCGCTCAATTTTTTGACCGACATGCAGTTCTCATCCGAGGAGATCGAGTGGCTGCGGCAGACGGGCCGCTTCCGGCAGAACTTTCTCGACCACCTGGCCGGTCTGCGCTTTACCGGCGACGTGCACGCGATGCCGGAGGGAACGGTGTGCTTTCCGAACGAGCCGATCCTGCGCGTCACCGCGCCGCTGCCGCAAGCGCAGCTCGTGGAAACGCGGCTGATCAACATTTTGCATTTCCAGACCCTGATCGCGTCCAAGGCCGCGCGTTTCCGGCTCGCGGCACCCGACAAGCTGATGGTCGATTTCGGCTTGCGCCGCGCGCACGGTTTCGAGGCCGGGCTCATGGCCGCGCGCGCCAGCTATATCGTCGGCTTCGCCGGCAGTGCGACGGTGCTGGCGGAAAAACTGTTCGGCATACCGAGCTTTGGCACCATGGCGCATTCGTTCATTCAGGCGCACGACGACGAGGCGGAGGCGTTCGAACGATTTGCGTTGTCGCGACCGCAGAACCTGACGCTGCTGCTCGATACCTACGACACCGAAGCCGCCGCCCGCAAAGTCGTGGCGCTGGCGCCGCGGCTTTCCGCACGTGGGATTGCAATCCGCAGCGTGCGGCTCGACAGCGGTGACCTGATCGCGCTCGCCAAGAGCGTGCGCCGCATCCTCGACGCCGGCGGGCTCGCCGATGTGAAGATTTTTGCCAGCGGCGGGCTCGACGAGGATTATATCGCCGAGATGCTGCGCGCCGGCGCGCCGATCGACGGTTTCGGGGTCGGCACCAATCTGACGACCTCATCCGATGTTCCGGCGCTCGACTGCGCCTACAAACTGCAGGAATATGCCGGTGCGGCGCGCCGCAAGCGCTCCACCGGCAAGGCGACATGGCCGGGGCGCAAGCAGGTGTGGCGGCAATATGCCCCGGACGGCACGATGGCGGGCGACATCCTGTCGCTGGACACCGACAGCCAACCCGGCGAGCCGCTGATCAAATTGGTGATGCAAGGCGGACGATGCATCGCGCCGTCGCCCACGTTGGATGAAATCCGCCGGCACGCCGCGCGGGAGCTTGCCCGCTTGCCGGAGCCGCTGCGGAACCTAACGCCCGGCGCGGCCTATCCGGTGCGGGTGGCCGACGCGCTGACGCGGCTTGCCGCGGAGGTGGACAGCCGCCTTGCCCAAAAGCAGGAGGCCGCAACATGACCGATCCGATGACCATCACAGACCGTGACGTGCTTTTGGTCGTGGACATCCAGAACGATTTTTGTCCCGGCGGCCGCCTTGCGGTGCCGCGCGGCGACGAGGTGGTGCCGCTGATCAACCGCCTTGCGGCGCAATTCGAACACGTCATCCTGAGCCAGGATTGGCATCCGCCCGGCCACCAGTCGTTTGCCTCGACGCATCCGGGCCGCAAGCCTTATGAAACGATCGAAGTGTCCTACGGTACGCAGATCCTGTGGCCGGATCATTGCGTGCAGGGAACGCCCGGCGCGGACTTCCACAAGGATTTGCGCATCCCGCATGCGGAGCTCGTGCTGCGCAAGGGCTATCACCGCGACATCGATTCCTATTCGACCTTCTTCGAGAACGACCGCATGACGCCGACCGGCCTCGCCGGATATTTGCGCGACCGTGGCTTCACGCGAATTTTTCTGGCCGGTCTCGCGTTCGATTTCTGTGTGCGCTATTCGGCCGAGGACGCGCACCGCCTTGGGTTCAAGCCGACAGTAATTGAAGATGCATGCCGGGCGATCGACGTCGAAGGCTCGGCGGAGGCAACGCGCCGGTCATTCTCGGCGTTGGGTGTCCCCACCATCGCCGCCGCATCGCTGCTCTGACCGACAATCTGCTGCGGCCTTGAATGCGGCTTCATGTGGTCCGTGGATGCCGACGTGGAGCCGCCCTATTTTGCTTCAGCATCAGAAATCCCCGTCGCGGACGTAAGGGCGGCACCAGAGGATCGCTTGCAGCAGCACCGCCTTGGTCCATGCAGTGTGCATCGCCTCCACCTCGGCGGCCGAGTGACCTTTCTTGGCGAGGAACGGCTTCATGGTGAGCGAGATCGGCATGACCAGCGCCAGCAGATAGCGCATGGGAATGTGGGAAGCGGCCGACACGTTGTCGGTCCGGTTCTTGCCCGAGCGATGGTGCCGGCGGCCGATCTCGTCGGCCCAGGCGAGCCAAGCCGTATCGTAGTCGGCGCGGCAGGTATCGAGAATCCACTGACCGAACCGCTTGCGTATCGCATCAAGGTAGCTGCCGATCGGCTGGCCGGTCTTTGCGTCGCTGAAATAGACGAGCAGATGGGGCGTGGAGCCGACGAAGCCGTACCAGACATCGAGAATCGCCTCGACCTGATCCTTGACCACGTCGTGCGCCTTGCGCAGCGCGGCCACGTCGTCGTCGCCAAAAAGCAAGGATGCCTTGAGCGTCGCCAGATCGGCCGCAGTCAGGGGCGACCGGGGCAGGGTCGGATCGCCGAGCCGATAGCCGGGAATAGAAACCGAAGCCATAACGCCCTCCTATTTAATTGCTACTGGCAATTAAATCATGGCATACTGGGACGCCCTGTCAAGAACTGATTTCGAGTGGCAATCATGTCCCTTTCCCCCAAGGCGCTGGAAGCGGCGCATCTGATCGATCGCCTCGAACGGCTCGCGCGGTCCGGGGAGCGGGTCGGCGATCTCAACCCGGCGCAGTGGGAAGCCCTGCGTTATCTCGCCCGCGCCAACCGCTTCTCGCGTACCCCTGCGGCGCTCGCCGATTATCTTGCCTCGACGCGCGGCACGGTGTCGCGCACGCTCGCTTCGCTGGAGGAAAAGGGCTACGTGGCGCGCACCGCGAGCGCCCGCGACGGCCGCTCGGTCGAGTTCGCTCTCAGCCCGGAAGGCGAACGTGCGGTCAAGCACGATCCGCTGCTCGCGCTCGCCCGCGATATCGAGGCGGCGACCGGGGCGATGCTGCCGGAATTTCTCGACAGCCTGCGGCAGACACTGCGCCGCGCCATTGCGCGCAATCGCGGGCGCGCCTTCGGAGCCTGCTACACCTGCCGCCACTTCCGCGCCAATGTGCGGCCGGCGTCGCGCGCGCCGCATCACTGCGCGCTGCTCGACGAGCCGCTGTCGCAAGCCGACAGCCAGGCGATCTGCGCCGAACAGGAGCCGGCGGGCGCGTGAACCTTCACTTAAACAGGTCGCCGCGTCGTAATTTGAGCGCCTGCAAGAGAACGATCGTTTTCATGTCATCGAGGCGGCCGGATTGCAGCATCGCATCGAGGGCGTGCAAGCCGATTTCGATCACAGCGATGCTTTCATGCTCGGCGGGATTGCCGCCGCCTTCCTGCAGGTGATCGGCGCGCGCGTAGGGCGCAAGATAAAGCGACATCCGCTCGGTGGAAATTCCGGGCATGGTCCAGACGGTGGCGACGAGTTCGAGCGCTTGCAGTCGCAGGCCGGCTTCCTCCATCGCTTCGCGCCGGGCAGTGACGGCGGCATCGGCCTCGCTCTGGATGCCGGCAATCGCCTCCAGCATCTGCTCCTGACCGCTTGCGTAGAACACCGGCGCCCTGAATTGCCGGACGAGAATCGCCGTCTTGCGAGCGGCGTCATAGGGCAATACGGCGACCGCGGCGCCGTGATCTTCGATCTCCCGCCGCAGCACCGTTCCGTCGGGCAATCTCACCTCGGCGACGAGGAACTTGGCCCAGCCCTTGTACTTGTTCTCGACGCGCAAAATTTTTGTCAATGCCAATCCCCACATCACGCCGCCGGCTTCATCAACTCGCCGAGATCCGGCTCCCCGCAACGGGACAACATCGCCTGCCGTACCTCATCGCGCAGGCGGAGCACGGCATGGAAGTCTTTGCCGGTGGGCCAGATCGGCTGCCCGAGCTCGATCTCGACCTTGCCGCGGCGGGGGAGCCATTGATTGGCGCGCAGGATCGAGCGTGTGCCACGAATGACCCCCGGAACAACGGGGCAGCCGGCTTCCGCCGCCACTTTGAAGGCGCCGAGATAGAACTCGGACAGGCCGGTGCGGCGGGTGAAGGTTCCCTCGGGGAAAAATACCAGCATGCGGCCCTGGCGGGCGAGCGAGATAAGCCTCTCGGCGTCGGCAAGGCTGCCGGACACATCATAGCGTTCGACAAACGGCGTGCCGAGCCGCCGCAACAGCGGGCCTGCGATGAGATGCCGTGACAGCTCCCGCTTGGCGACGAACGCCGGTTGTCCGGGCAGGGTCGCGGTCAGAACGAGAGCGTCCATGTAGCTTGCGTGATTGAACGCGAGAATCGCGTCGCGCGGCGGTAGGCGATCAATGCCGTCGGCCGAGCACGGGATGCGCATGGCGGCGAGCGTTGCGCGCGCAAGACAACGCAGCGCAGCCCAGCGCCAGCTCAATCGCGGCAGGATCAGAAGCATCAGCGATCCCAACGCCGACGCAAGGCCGACGACGATCCACCACCAGGCGGCATAGCTCAATTCGGCCAGCAATCGCACGGTGTAGCGGATGCGCGGCCAAACGCCGGACAAGGTCAGACGTGCGAGTTGCCACCATACGGTGCGCGGCGCCGCCCCGATGCGGTTCTGCTCGTAAAGCTCCCGCGCCGCGCTGCGGCGGATTTTCCCGCTCGACGTTTTCGGCACGGTGCGCGGGGGCGCAAGGATTACTTCGTCCGGCGGCGTTCCTGCGTGCTCGGTCGCGACCTCCTGCACCCGCGCCTGCAGCGCCGCACGGGCCGCCGGCTCGGTCTCCCGCGTTTCCGCCACCACGATCACCCGTTCGGTCCCCGACGCCCGGTCGGCAATGCCGAACACGGCCACTCCCCCCTTGCGGATGCCCGGGATGGCCGCCACCGCCTCCTCGATTTCCTGAGGGTACAGGTGCCGCCCGGCCCGGATGATGATGTCCTTGATGCGGCCCGTAATGTAAACGTCGCCGCCGGCCATGTAGGCGCGATCCCCGCTGTCGAGCCAGCCGTTGCGGATGAGCTCTGCAGTTTTCCTTTCGTTGCGGAAATAGCCGCAGGTGGCGGAGGGACCGCGGAATTCGAGCCGACCTTCGCGCCGTTCCCCGAGCTCGCGGCCGAGCCCATCGACGATGCGAATGTCATGGCCGGGAAGCGGCTGCCCGCAGGCCACGACCTCGAGCGGCCGCGGATCGTCCGGCCTTGCCGGCTCGGCAATGCCCTGGATGGCTAGCTTCTCGCGGTCGATCCGATCGATCACCGGCGCGCGGCCGAGCGGCGGGAAGGCAAGCCCCACGGAACATTCCGCCAGCCCATAGACCGGCGCCATGGCGTGCGGGGCAAATCCGTAGCGGCTGAATCGCTCGATGAAGCGGCGCAGGGTCTGTGCGCTGACCGGCTCCGCGCCGTTGGCAACCATGCGCAGCGAGCGAAGATCCAACCCTTCGAGATCGGCATCGGCAATCTTGTTGAGACAGAGCTCGAAGCCGAAATTCGGCGACGCCGACAGGGTGGCGCGATAGCGGTGCAGCGCCCACAGCCAGGTCTCCGGCCGCACCAGAAAACTCAACGGCGACATCACATAGAGCGGAGCGGCATAGTGCAGGCAGCCGAGCCAAGCGCCGATCAACCCCATGTCGTGATAGAGCGGAAGCCAACTGACGAACACGTCCGATGAGCTCGCTTGCATCGCCGCACCCATGGCGCGGATATTGGCGAGCAGGTTGGCGTGGCTGAGCACGACGCCCTTGGGATCGCCGGTGCTGCCGGAGGTATATTGAATGAGCACAGTCGCGGCAGGGTCGGCGATCAGCGGCAGCGGCAGCTCAGCCGGTGCCGCTTCGAGATTTGCCACGGTCTCAATCGAATTGAGCGTATCGACGTGGGCGCGCATCAGGCCGGCCAGCCGACGCCCCTCGGGCATCGTTATCAGCAGGCCGGCGCCCGCATTGCGCAGAATGCCGGCCTGGCGCCGCAGGTGGTCCTCGAGCTGCGACATACGCAGCGGCGGATAGATCGGCACCGGTACCGCGCCCGCATAGAGGATGCCGAAAAACCCGATAAAGAACTCGATGCTCGTCGGCAACATCAGCGCCACGCGATCGCCAGGTGCAACGTCTCTTGCGATCAAGCCGCGCGCGACCTTTTGCGCCCGCTCTGCGAGCTCGCCGTAGGTGAGCGTTCCGGAAACCGTCGCTTCGTCCTGCAGGACGGAGAGATGCAGCCGCGCCGGATGTCGCGCCGCATGCCATTCGAGCACCGCGACGAGGGTCTGCGCTTCGGAGGCGGCGGGCACCGACGGCAACATCGAAACAGCCGGTGCGGGCTGCGCCACCTTTTGCAACGCAGGTCCGATTTGTTCCAGCGCGCGCACAAGATCGCGAACGGTTTCCGCTTCGCCGACCGTCTGGGCGGGCAAGCGAACGCGGAAAGCGCGCTCCAGTCGCAGCACGAGCTCGATCCGACCGAGGCTGTCGATGCCGAGGTCGCGTTCAATCCGGCTTGCGGGCTGTATGTCGATGAAGCGAAGGCGCTGTGGATGGAGTTCGCGCACAAGATCGCTCACGACCGCGATCACATCGCGTTCGCGCGACTGGTATGCAGGCTCCGCGGCGCGGGTGCGCCGTTCAATCTCTGACATATCGAGAAAATCCGCCGTTGCGTGCGACCGATATTGATCCGCGTCAAACCCGCAAGCGCGCAAATTTGAGAATAAACGGCGGCGGGCTCGATCGCCAGGACGCTTTGACCCCGGCACGTGGGCGCCGGCGTTTCTTTGCGGCGGCTTTTGGCCGCATGCGAGTTGACGTGGATCAATGCCGCACGGCCAGCGCAGGCAAATCTGCTTGCAAGGCCACAGACATGATTACCTTGCAGGACTGCATCGACCTTTGCGGCTTGCCGGAAGAGACGGTGCTAGCGATCGCCGAGCACGAGCATATCCCTGAGATCACGGCCGCTGCCCTGGCCAAATATCTTTTGTCCACCGCGCAGGGCAGCGCAAAGGTCAGGGACATGATTGTCGACGATATCCGGCGCGCCCAAGAGCGCGGCGACCGGCAGCACGTGCTGACCCTGCTGCACGTGCTGCATCACTTTCTAAAGGAGCACCCGGAAGCCGTGCCGACGCATCATCACTGGAGCACACGCCGCTGACGCGGCAACCGGTTTTGAATGCATTCGGTCATGCGAACTGCAAAATTTGGCCAGGGCGGGCGACCTTCGCGCTTACACGGCCATTTCCGGCTCGGCGTGGCGCTCCTTTGCAGGTTCGGGTATTTCGGTCATCGTCGCCTCGGTGAGCAGGAGCAGGCTTGCCACCGAGACAGCATTTTCGAGCGCGATCCGCACCACTTTGACGGGGTCGATGATGCCGGCTTCGACCAGATCGACGTATTCCTTACGTGCGGCATCGAATCCGAAATGGCCCTGCCCGCCGAGCATACGCGCCACCACCACGCCGCCGTCGACAGCGGAATTTTCCGCGATCTGCCGCGCCGGCGCCTCCAGCGCGCGTTTGAGGATCTGCACCCCGGTTCGCTCATCGCCCGTGGTTTTTTCTTCCTCGCGGGCCACGGCGTCGATGCAGCGCAGCAGCGCCAACCCGCCGCCGGGCACCAGGCCCTCGGCAACGGCCGCCTTAGTGGCGCTGATGGCGTCGTCGAGCGCCTCCTTCTTCGATTTCATCTCGGCCTCGGTCGGGGCCCCGACGCGAATCACGGCGACGCCGCCGGCGAGCTTCGCCAAGCGCTCCTCGAGCTTCTCCTTGTCGTAGTCGCTAGTAGTCTTTTCGATCTCGCGGCGGATCTGTTGGATGCGGGCGTCGATTTCTGCGCGTTTGCCCGCACCGCCGATGATGGTGGTGTTGTCCTTGTCCACGACCACGCGCGCGGCCCGCCCGAGCTGTTCGATGGTGACGTGTTCGAGCTTGATCCCGAGGTCCTCGGAGATCAACTGCGCGCCGGTGAGCACGGCCATGTCCTGCAGCATGGCCTTTCGTCGATCGCCGAAGCCGGGGGCCTTGACGGCACAGCCCTTCAGCACGCCGCGGATCTGATTGACAATCAGCGTTGCAAGCGCCTCGCCTTCAACCTCCTCGGCGACGACGAGCAGCGGCCGGCCGGATTTTGCCACCTGTTCGAGCAGCGGAATGAATTCGCGCAGCACGCTGATCTTGCGATCGAACAGCAGAATGAACGGCTCCTCGAGCACCGCCTCCATGCGCTCGGCGTCGGTGATGAAATAGGGGGATAGGAAGCCTCGATCGAACTGCATTCCTTCCACCACTTCGAGCACGGTCTCCGTGGTTTTTGATTCTTCGACCGTGATGACGCCCTCGCCGCCGACCTTCTCCATGGCATCGGCAACTAGGTCACCGATCGCCGGATCGTTGTGCGCTGAAATGGTGGCGACTTGCGCTTTCTCCTTCTTGGTGCGCACCGGCTGCGCCATGGTGCGCAAAGCAGTGACGGCAGCCTTCAGCGCCCGGTCCAAACCTTTCTTGATGTCGATGGCGCTTGCGCCGGCGACCACGTTACGCACCCCCTCAGCGAACACCGCATGCGCGATGATCGTGGAAGTGCTGGTGCCGTCGCCGACCAAATCGCCGGTCTTTTCCGCCGCCTGACGCAGCATTTGGGCGCCCAGGTTCTCCTCCGGGTCCTTCAGATCGAATTCCTTGGCGATGGTAACGCCGTCATTGCACACGATCGGCGCACCCCATTTCTTCTGGATGAGAACGGATTTGGATTTAGGCCCGAGCGTGACCCGCACGGCATCCGCCAATTGGGTCGCGCCGCGCAGAATTTTTTCTCGGGCGGCAGAGCGAAAAAGGACCTGTTTGTGCGACATGATCCAGCTCTTTCAATTTTCGAAATTGGAGATGCAGCTCAAGTCCGTATCAGCATTCTCTCGATGATCAGATGGTCGTTGACAGCGCGGACGCCCGGTGTCGATTCCGCGGCAACCAGGATGGCTTTTTTCTCGACCTCGGAGCGCGCGCTGCCCCAAAGATCCACGACTCCGTCGTTGACCGTGACATTGAGCAGGAATGTATGCGCCCACGGTTGGGCATTGAGATGGGCAAGAAGTCGTTCGCGAATCACGCTGTCGGAAACCGGAATCTCCAGCCCTTTGCGCGCGCTGGCCACCGCCTGAATGATATTGGCGCGGCTGACGATCCCGACCAACTGCCCGTTGCTCAACACCGGAACGCGCTTTATGCGCTTGCTTTCCAGCAGATTGGCGACTTCCTGCAGCGGGGTATCGGGAGACACGGTGATGACGTCGCGCGTCATCACGTCCTCGACTCTGCGCCCATGCGTCTTGATGTAATCCTGTGCAACGGCCTCCTCGCTGGCGAGGATGCGCAGCCACCACGGACGCTGGGTTTCGGTTCCCGCCTCCACGCGGTGCAATAGATCGCCTTCGCTCACGATACCGACGACCTTGCCCTTTTCATCGACGACCGGAGCCGCACTGATATGCCGGTCCAGAAACAGTCTGGCGGCCTCTCTCACCGTGGCGGTCGGCTTCAAGGTAATCACCGGTGAAACCATGACGTCGCGGGCTTTCATCTTGCGACCTCCCAGCGGATAAGCGGATGCAAAGCAGCCACCGAGGGGTCCCCCTCGCAGCCTTCGCAAAAAAACTAGGAAACCCAGAGAAAGAATTATTGACCTGCGTCAAAGAGAGCCGGCCTCTCAGGCGTGGCGAGCGGCAGCGTCTTGCGCCATATCAATTCGGATCCTATGGCAGCCGCTATTGTGCCAAGAGGCGCAGAGAGCTTTCTCGGCTGCCATCAACCCCTCGGAGCGGGCGATGTACCGGAGCGGACGATATGCGGCTTTGGTCGCCGCGCTGATGGTCTGCCTCCTGGTCGCGGCACGCGGCGAGGAACAGCGCCCGCTGCTCAAGCTCGCCGAAACGATCTGCATGCAGGGCGAACAGGCTGAGGATTCGGAGATTTTTGTGCTCTTCAAATTGCGCGGCCCGTTTCTGTTCATGTCGAGCGGGGCGCACATGCTGGCCATGTCGGGACGCAACTGCCACAACCTGCGGCGATCGGAAGCCGGCGCGGTACTGTTGGTGCTCGGCCATCGCCCGGAGCCTGGCGTCGCTGTGTTCTTCCTGACCTCGCTTGCGGGAGATTTGATCGAATCCGCGCGCGGCTATGCGGTCCGGGGCGGGGAGCCCGCGTTCGTTTCCGTTCCCGTCGATGACGTCCGGGACGATTTCGCGCGCGTCAAAACGTTCTGGCTGGACAACATCGACCATTTGCCCGTGGCGCTGCGGAACAACTGAATGGCGGCAAGACGGCTCAATCGGAAGCGTGTCATCATTCTCGGCGCTGCGGGCCGGGATTTTCATAACTTCAACGTGGTGTATCGGGACGACCCGACGGTCGAGGTGGTGGCGTTCACCGCCACCCAGATCGAGGGCATCGCCGGCCGCCGCTACCCGCGCAGCCTCGCCGGCGCGCGCTATCCGGACGGCATACCCATCGTCGCTGAGGCGGAATTCGACCGGATTTGCCGCGACGCAGGCGTCGATCTGGTGGTGTTTGCCTACAGCGACGTATCACACGAGCACGTGATGCACATGGCCTCGCGCGCGCTTGCTGCCGGCGGGGATTTTGCCCTGCTTGGGCCAAAGCAGACGATGCTGATCTCCTCCCTGCCGGTGATCGCGGTCACCGCGGTGCGCACCGGCTGCGGCAAATCCCCCATCGCGCGCTGGCTCGCACGGCGGCTGCGCCAGCATGGGCTGCGGGTGGCCGTGCTGCGACATCCGATGCCCTACGGCGATCTCGCCCTGGAACGGGCGCAACGTTTCTCCAAGCTCGCCGATCTCGACGCCGCGGCCTGCTCGGCGGAGGAGCGCGAGGAGTACGAGCCGCACATCGCCATGGGGAATCTCGTCTTTGCCGGTGTGGACTATGCAGCAATCCTGAAAGCGGCGGAGCGCGAAGCCGACGTCATCGTGTGGGACGGCGGCAACAACGATTTCCCCTTCGTGCGACCCAATCTGCACATCGGCGTGGCCGACGCGCTTCGCCCCAGACAAATCGCCACGCATCATCCGGGCGAGACGGTGGCGCGCATGGCCGACGTGCTGGTGATCAACAAGGTGGATTCGGCTGCGGCCGACGACATCCGGACAGCGGAGCTGGCCTTGCGCGCGGTCAATGCCGCAGCACCGATCGTGCGCGGCAGCCTGCCGGTCCGCCTCGACGACGAGAGCCTGGTGAAGGGCCGGCGCGTGCTGGTGATCGAGGACGGGCCGACCATCACCCATGGCGGCATGCCGCATGGCGCCGGCTACGCCGCGGCTGCCGCGGCGGGCGCCGCCGAAATCGTCGACCCGCGCCCCTCAGCCGCATCTGAAATCCGACGCGTGTTCGACGCCCATCCCCACATCGGCCGCGTGCTGCCCGCCGTCGGCTACACCCCCGCGCAACTGCGCGCGCTCGAACAGACGATCAACCGGGCGGACTGCGAGGTCGTCGTGTCGGGGACCCCGGTCGATCTCGGCCGCATGCTGCGCATCAACAAGCCGCTGGTTCGCGCGCGCTATGAATTCGCAGAAGTCGGCGAGCCGAAACTGTCCGATTTCGTCGAAACCTTCATCCGGCGGACCTGGCAAGGAAAGGGCTGATGCTCGTGGTGATGGCGCTCGGCGGCAATGCGCTGCTGCGGCGGAACGAGCCGCCGCGGGCCGACATCCAACGCAAAAATATTCTCGAAGCAGTCGCAAAGTCGGTGGCGCCGGTGGCGCGCGCGCACGATCTCGTGGTGACGCACGGCAACGGGCCGCAAGTGGGGCTCCTGGCGTTGCAGACGGCGGCCTATCGCGCGGTCAGCCCTTATCCGCTGGATGTGCTGGGAGCCGAGAGCCAAGGCATGATCGGATATCTCATCGAGCAGGCACTGGCGAAGGAGCTGCCTGACCGGGAGGTCGCCACGCTGCTGACTCAGGTGGAAGTCGATCCGGCCGATCCGGCCTTTGTCGCGCCGACCAAGCCGATCGGGCCGATCTACGGGATCGAGGAGGCCCAGGCGCTGGCCGCGCGCAACGGCTGGGCGTTCGTGTGGGAGAACGGAGGCTCTCGCCGGGTCGTGGCGTCGCCCGCGCCCAAGCGCATTCGCGAGCTCACAACCATCCGGTTGCTGGTCAAGGCGAAGGTCATCGTGATCTGCGCTGGCGGCGGCGGAATTCCGGTCGCGGTCACCGCCGAAGGCGGGCTGCGCGGCGTCGAGGCGGTGATCGACAAGGATCACTCCGCTGCGCTGCTCGCCGAACAGCTTCAGGCCGACGTGCTGCTTCTGCTCACCGACGTCTCGGCGGTGTGGACCGAATGGCCGCGCTCGCCGACCAGCCGCCCGATCGGCCGCACCACGCCGGCCGAACTCACCGGCTATGCCTTCGCACCCGGCTCCATGGGCCCCAAGGTTGCGGCCGCCTGCCGCTTCGCCGAGCGGACGGGACGCATCGCCGCCATCGGCGCGCTCGAAGAGGCGCAAGCCATCCTTGAGGGGCGCGCGGGCACGATCGTCCAGGGATGAACAAGTCCGGCCGCCTACGCGGCGCGCCACCGGCGCGTCTGCATGGCCGCGCGCAGGCGCTCTCCGGCAAGCGCGAGCGCGGCCTGCCGCGGAACCTCGCCGCTCTTGCGGCTCCGTTCGAGCACAAGCCGCGTATTGGCGCGGATGCGTTCGTCGATGTAATCGAAAGCGGCGCGCTGCGTGCCGCCGCGATATTCGATCGAAGCGCAGATGACCCCGCCGGCATTGGCAATAAAATCCGGCACCGATACGATCCCGCGCTCGTGCATTGTGCGCTCGGCCTCGGGCGTGCACGGGATATTGGCCCCTTGCACCACGAGCTTCGTGTTCAGGCGGCCGACGTTATCGGCGCGCAGCACGTCGGGTCGCGCGGCCGGGATCCAGATGTCGCAGGCGATGTCGATGATGGCGTCGGCGGGCAGTTTCTGACCGCGCGAAAAATCGCGCAGCGCACGGCCCTGTGCTTTCCAGGCCATGAGCTCGCCGACATCGAGCCCTCCGGGATCGGCGAGCGTGCCGGCGCTATCGCTGGCGGCGACCAGGAGCGCGCCCTTCTCGGCCAGAAAGCGTGCCGCATGCTTGCCGACCGCGCCAAATCCCTGCACCGCGACGCGCGCGCCTTTGAGCTCAAGATCGACAAACTCCCGCGCGACATCAACGCAGGCAGCGAGGCCGAAGCCGGTGGCGCCGATCTCGTCCAGCGGGATGCCGCCGACCGCGGCCGGCAGGCCGACCGCGCGGCCGATCTCGTCCTTGATCCAGCCCATGCACAGCTCGTCGGTGCCCATGTCCGGGCCGGGGATGTAATCGAGCGTGTCGCGAATGGCGTCGGCAAAGGCACGAATCATCTGCTCCTTGCGATCCGCGGCGATCTTCGGATCGCCGAAGATCACCGACTTGCCGCCGCCGTGCGGCAATCCGGCCGCCGCGTTCTTGAACGTCATGGCCCGCGCCAGGCGAAAGCATTCTTCGACCGAGACATCGGGCGCCATGCGAATGCCCCCCACTGCCGGACCGCAGGCGACGTTGTCCACCACCACAATGGCGCGCAAATCCGCGGCGGGGTTATGGATGTGAATGATCCGCGCCGGGCCGTAGGCGTCCGCAAGATCAAACAGGTTCATTGCGCATTCCTCATCGGGGTTGTTCGAGATCGGCAATCACCGCCCGCAGAAAGCGGGCGGCCTCGCCGCCGGTCACCGCCCGGTGGTCGAAGGTGAGAGACAAGGGCAGGCTCCGGTGCAGTGCCACCGTGGCGTTCGCGCGCACGGCAATGTCCTGAATGCGGCCCGCTCCGAGAATTGCCACCTGCGGCGGCACGATCACGAGCGCGGCATGACGGCCGGCAATGGTTCCGAAATTGGACAGCGTGATGGTCGGATTGCGCAAGTCGGCGGGTTTCAGACTGCGCTCCTGCACCCCCCGCTTGGCGGCATCGATCTGTTCGCGCCAGCGCGCGGGGCCGCCCTCCCTGACATTGCGCAGCACCGGCACGAACAGGCCGTCTGGATGGTCGATGGCGAGCCCAATGTCGATATGCGGGTTGCGCCGCAGCGAAAAATTTTCCGCGTCGAAACGCGCGTTGAGCGCCGGCTCGGCCACGCACCCGGCGATCAAGGCGCGGATCAGGCGCACCGTGACGTCCTCGTCCTTGCTCCAGTGTTCGATGTCGGCGTGGTCGTGCAATGTGGCCGGCACCACCTCGCGGCCCGCGCGCGCCATGTTTTCCGCCATGGCGCGGCGGGCGCCGCGCAAAACCGTGCTGTCAGCAAGAGCGGCTGCCGCCTTCTCCACGTCGGCGCGAGTGATGCTGCCGTCCGGACCGCTCGGCGTAAGGTGCGCAAGGTCGACGCCCAGCTCGCGGGCAAGAGCGCGGACCGCGGGCGCCGCGCGACCCTTCGGGGTCGCGGCAGGCGGCGGCGGGCGCGCCGCGGCCGCGGGTGGGGTGGGCGCGGAGGGTGCGGCTG
>DATLYX010000065.1:0-14607 GCA_035574295.1 Xanthobacteraceae bacterium | reverse complement strand
GAAATTCTGGACGGACGAAAGCAACCGCGCCCTACCGCTCTTCGGGGGCTTTATCGATCCGACAAGGGCGGTGCTGCTCCCATACCGTGAGCGCATGGTGTTCGTGAAGGACGGTCAGGAAATCCTGCCCGGCATCCATGCCGTCGCAACGCCGGGTCATACCGTCGGCCATATCTCGTACATGATCACATCGCAGGGGGAGAGCCTGTTCAATAGCGCCGACATCGTGCATCACCACGTGCTGTCGGTGGCGCACCCGAGGATCGAGTTCGCCTTCGACACCGACGCGAAGCAGGGCGCCACCACGCGTATCCGGATGCTCGACATGCTGGCGACGCAGCAAACGCGGATCCTCGCCTATCATTTCCCCTGGCCGGGCATCGGCCGTATCGCCAAGCGCGGTGACGGCCTTCATTACACGCCGGAGCCAATGCGAACGGTCCTGTAGCTCCGGCTCATCGCGCGGGTGCCGCCGAGTGGGTAGCGCCGGTGCGCCGATGGCAATCTAACGAGACTTCTGTAACGCTGCGCGACCGCGTGAGCCAATGTGCGCCGGTGGTCCCGTCGCCTACGGCCAACTCAGCGCATCTTCCCCGCGAACCATCGGCTCTCCTGGGCGAGGCCCGCGCCGACGATATCGAAGAAGGCGCGCACGCGCGCCGTGCCTTTGAGATCGGCATGGGTGACGATCCAGAGCTCGCCCTCGAGATCCGGAACGGGTTTGCGCAATGCGCGCGCAACGCCCTCCTCGCCGTCGCCGAGATAACAAGGCAGAAGCGCAAGCCCGATGCCGGACTTGGCCGCAATGAGCTGATTCACCAGACTGTTGGTGCGATAGACGAAGGCCTAAGGCAGAGCCATCCGTGCCTACCAGGCTGCCGCTTCGGCCGGTTGAGCAACATCGCGGCCGCGCTATTGGTCATTCATGGCAAATTCTATCCTTTTAGCACGGAAGGCGATTGCGCAAGCCGTTCCAAGTGCGCGACGCGAGCTGAGGCTACCGTGCTCTGTTCATCCAGAGAAATGCTGACACGCTCTTGTCGTTCGCTAAACGAGAAGATTTTGGGTTTGGTGTCGAGCGCTTGCTCAATGCGAACCTGCAAAGGAGTCATCGTCACGGAGTTGCGCGTGCGTCGGAGACCGGATCGACAATCAGTCCTGCGCCGTGGGACGGATGACGATACTGCCGACCTCGACTTCTGGAGGTTGCTCGATCGCGAAGGCGATACCGCGCGCGATCGCCTCGGGCGGGATGGCGACAGCGCTTGAACGCCTCCGGACCGCAGCCTTTGCCGATTCGTCGGTTATTGAGGCGATGAAGTCGGTCGCGATCATGCCGGGGGAGACTTCGGTAACACGAAGCGTCGCTCCCGCTTCCTGCCTCAGGGCCTCCGTGATCGTGCGCACCGCGTTCTTGGTGGCGCCATAGACACCCATCGTCGGCACGATCTTCAGACCCGCCGTCGATACGACATTGATAATGTGGCCGCTCTCCTGCTGTCTAAAGACGGGCAGGGCTGCGGCGATGCCATAGAGAATTCCTCTGATGTTGACATTGATCATCGCGTCCCAGTCGTCGACGCGCAGCGCATCGAAGCGCGAGATCGGGCCGATACCTGCATTGTTGATGAGAACGTCGAGGCGGCCGAAGTGTTCACAGGCCAGTTGCACAAGGGCCTGCAAGTCCTCACGCCGCGTGACGTCAGTCGGACGATGGACCGCCTGGCCGCCCGCGGCTTCGATTTCCGTCGCGACGGCGGCGATTTGTGCCTCGCGGCGACTTCCCAGGACGATTCGAGCCCCGCGTGATGCCAGAAGGAGCGCCGTGGCTCGTCCAATGCCGCTGCCCGATCCGGTGATGACGGCGACCTTGTTGTTGATGCTCATATCTCGGCTCCTACTGAGCCGATCATAGGCAACGGTCGCTGGATCATCTATGCTGCATCAGCCATGAGTTTGTCGCGATCGTCCACAACAGGCACCGATCCGCTGTCGGATGTTCTAATCGTCCTGGGAGCGAGAACCATCCGCCGTACGCGCCTGGAGGCTTCGGGAGATTGGGCACTGACCTTTCCGGCGCGAGCAAGATTAAAGTTCGTCGCGCTTGTGCGTGGGGAGTGCTCGGTGTTCTTGCCCGACCAGCCCCCTCAGCCGCTGGCGGAGGGCGACGTCTTCCTCATCGGAGACATGCCTTATACGGTGGCGAGCAGGGCCGACGTCACACCGGTCGAGGGCACCCGTCTTTACGCCAACGTGGATGTGGTCCGGCTCGGCGGCGACGACGTCGTATTGCTGGGCGGTGGTATTGCCTTCACCGACTCAGCAGTGGGATTCCTGCTGGACGCGCTTCCTCCCTTCCTACACATAGAGCGCATCTCGTCCTCGGCCGTTGCCGTCACTCGGACGCTTGATCTTCTGGATGCGGAGGTCGGTCAGGGACGAATGGGTGAAACATTGGTCACGATGCGGCTGGCGGAGTTGTTGCTCGTCGAAGCAATCCGCGCCTACGTCAACGAGCGGGGCGCATCATGCGTCGGCTGGATCGCGGCGTTGGGTGACCGCCAGAT
The DNA here is from genome assembly GCA_035574295.1 of Xanthobacteraceae bacterium. Classification (GTDB taxonomy): domain Bacteria; phylum Pseudomonadota; class Alphaproteobacteria; order Rhizobiales; family Xanthobacteraceae; genus PNAI01. The sequence continues at coordinate 12,040 of DATLYX010000065.1, read as the reverse complement.
CGGTGCGGCGCTTCGGCTGATGCACCGCGCGGTCAAATATCCGTGGACGGTAGGTTCTTTGGCTGCCCAGGTCGGCATGTCTCGCTCCGCCTTCTCGGCTCGTTTCATGCGACTGGTCGGCCGACCGCCACTCGACTATCTGACACATTGGCGGATGGTGTTGGCGCGCAAGCTATTGCGCGAGCAAAAGGCGGATGTTGCAAACATCGCTTTCAGCGTCGGCTACAGCTCTCAGAGCGCTTTCAGTCATGCCTTCAAACGTACCTTTGGCCACTCGCCCAAGCGGAGCCGGCTTTTGCTCACCGATTGAAGCGTTGTAGGCGCCATATAGGAATCGTGGCAGGCGCAAATAGCGTGTTTGCGGCGCGTGCCACCGAACTATTCTGACGCGCTCGGTATCCCGAAGAATATCCATCTCTGCTCTTCCCACGAAGGCGGCATCCCCCGCAGCAAAGTGGCGAGCTTGAGACCCTTGGGCTGCCGGCCTTCGAGGATCGCCTGCGTGATGTCCGGGGCAAGGAGCGTGAGGCACAGCATGCGGGCGACGAAGGAGTCGGTGATCTTCTCGTGGGCGGCGAGTTCGGAGGCGGAGCGGAATTCCCCGCTCTCGATCTGCCGTCGCCAGCGGTGCGCGCGCACGAGCGCGTTGATGAGAACGGGATCGAAATCGGGTTGCGGCGCGGAGGCCTCGAGGCCGCCCGGCACGATGACGAGCTTGCGGCCGCCGCGGCGGCGCAGCGTCATCGGGATGCGGATCGATAGACCGTCAAGCTCCACCTTGGGTTGGGCCGCATTGTACGGCAGAGGCGGCTGGCACGAGGGAGGCCGTCCCTTGAGCTCCAGCTTTGGCTGGGCCCCATTGCGGGATTGAGGACCATTGTGGGGTTGAGGAACCGAGGCCTCCGTGCTGTGCGGCCGGTCGCCCTGTGCTGCGCCGTCCGCCCACTCGTGCCGCGTCGTTGCCAAGGTCGAACGTGTGTGGCCGTTCTGCGAATGCCCGACCGCCCGTTGGGCCGATGGCGGTAGCGTCCTCATGCGACCGCCTCGGCCTGTTGCGGGAGCGCCTCCTGGTGCAGGGGACGCCCGACGTCGCGCAGCTCGGCGACGACGCTGTGGAGGCCTTCGGCGTGGAGCCTCAGATCGACGCCCTCGGTTCCCACTTCGAGCCGTTCGATGAGGAGGTGCAGGATGCGCGCCTGCTCGGCCGGGAACAGCTCCTCCCAAACCTTGTCGATCTCGCGCAGCGCCGCGATGGTCTCCTCGCGGCTCGGCGCCGTCTCGCCTGCCGCGGTGCGGACGGCGCGCAGCGTGCGCGCCACCATTTCCGGCGTGCGCAACAGCGCGCGGACCTGCGCGATCACCGCACTCTCGATCTCGCCGGCGGGGACGTAACCGAGGGGACAGGCATCGCTGCTCGTCTTGGCGGCGTGCACGCAGGCATAATAGCGGTACTGCCTGCCCCGCTTGCGCGTGTGGGTCGGCGTCATCGCGCAGCGGTGCAGGGCACAGCGGATGAGACCCTTCAGCGGCGCGGGCGTGGCGGCACGGCTGCGGGCCGCACGGGCGCGCCAGTGCTCGGCGAGGATCGCGTGCACCTTGTCCCAGAGTTCCCGCGGCACGATCGCCTCGTGCTCGCCGGGATGCGGGGTGCCCTTGTGGACGGCCTCGCCGAGATAGACCCGGTTGTTGAGGAGCCGGTAGAGCGTGCCCTTGTGGAAGGGACGGCCCTCCCGCGTGCGGCCTTCGGCCGTGACCCAGGACTTGGTGCGGCGACCCTCGGCATCGAGCTCCCTCACGAGGGCGGTGGCGGAACGCAGAATGACGAAGCGCCGGAAGATGTGCCGCACGAGCTCGGCCTCGGCTTCGTTGACCACGAGCTTGCGGTGCTCGACGTCATAGCCGAGCGGCGGATGGCCGCCCATCCACAGGCCCTTCCTGCGGGAGGCGGCGAACTTGTCGCGGATGCGTTCGCCGATCACCTCGCGCTCGAACTGGGCGAAGGAGAGCAGGATGTTGAGCGTGAGCCGCCCCATCGAGGTCGTGGTGTTGAACTGCTGCGTGATGGAGACGAACGAGACGTCGTTGCGCTCGAAGGCGTCGACGAGCTTGGCGAAGTCCATGAGCGAGCGCGTGAGGCGATCGACCTTGTAGACCACCACGACGTCGATGCGGCCGGCTTCGACGTCGGCGATGAGGCGCTTGAGGGCGGGGCGTTCGAGCGTGCCGCCGGAGACGCCGCCGTCATCGTAGCGATGGGGGACGAGCACCCAGCCCTCGTGGCGCTGGCTTGCGATGTAGGCCTCGCAGGCCTCGCGCTGGGCATCGAGGGAATTGAACTCCTGCTCGAGGCCTTCCTCGCTCGATTTGCGGGTGTAGATCGCGCAGCGAACCTTGCGGACGGGCGCCTTGCTCATGGCAAGCTCCCGGGTCGACGCAGGCCGAAGAACAGCGGCCCGTTCCAGCGCGTGCCGGCGATGGCGCGGGCGATGGCCGAGAGCGACCTGTACCTGCGGCCCTGGTATTCGTAGCCGTCGGTGAGCACGGTGACGTGGTGCTCGACGCCCTGCCATTCGCGGACGAGCCGCGTGCCGGCGACCGGTCGATCCTTCGGCAGGCCATGGCGCGACTTGTCCTTGGGGGCCTCGCCCTTGATGCGGGCGTTGAGCTCCTCGCGCGCCTGCTTCGACAATCCGCCGTAGGTGAGCTCCTGGATGCGGTAGGCGAGCGCCTTGATCAGGAAGCCGCGGCGGTAGCCGGGAGGCTCTGTGCCGTAGTACTCGCGCCAGAGCGCCTTGAGCTCGCCATGGTCGAGATCATGCAGCGCGGCGATCTGCTTGAGGATGGGGGTCGTCATCACAGCTCTCTGGCTTGGGCCGGTTCGTGACCACAGACGCTCTCCTTCCCCGGAAAGTCCAGCGGAAAGTCTCCCAAGCCATTGGTTTCGTTGGTGTTTCGGCGCGGATGCCGGCTGAGGAGCCGCAGTACGCCGAGGGCGAGGATCGCGGCGATCTCGTCGAGATGGGCGGCGGCCGGTGGATGTGGACGGCGGCGAGCGGACATGCGGGCGGTGCGGCCGGAGAATTCCTTCCCTCGCCCTCTACTCGCCGGCATCGGAAAGCGTCCCATGGCTCCGGCGGGATGAATCCGGTGGATGTTGAGGCGCGCAGGATCGACTCGGAGTTGCGGCCGAGTCCGAACATAATAGGAACGTACACGCCGATTCGTTGGGTGGCCACCATGGCCAAGAACCTGAGGAAATTCGCCAATCTTCAATTTCTGAACACGGTCGATCTCGACCTCATGCGGCGGCTGCTCGAACGCCATGCCGAGGCGCTGCACGGCTTCGACGGATTGGTGTTCGACCAGGCCCCCGAGGAAGCGCGAGCCGCGCTGCGGGGGTATTTCCAGGGTCCCGACGGAGACCGTCCAGAGGGTCTCATCGCCGACCTGTTCCGTATCGCCGAGCTCGGCAATGCCCAGGGGCTCGAGCTGTTGCTCGCAGCCGCGCGCCGGCACGGCGTGGCGATCGCGCCGGCGTCGAAGCGCGAGGAGGAGAAGGAGGAGCCGAAGCAGGTCGCGCTGCGGTGCTTCCTCGATCATCCGCAGGTGTTCAACGAGGCCTCCGATCTGTTGAGCTTTGCGACCATGTCGGCGCCTGTCGAATTGCGCGGTGGCGAGATCGGCATTGAGGCGCGCACCAATCGGGCGGCACTCAGCGCCTTCGAGCGCGAGGCGAAGGGCCTGTTCGAAGCCGACCTGCGCGGCTCCTACTGCCGTGTTGGCTGCTACCAGGACGGTGAGCGACTCAACCTAATCGTGACGCATGGCGCGCCGCTCAAGACCACGGAAGTCATCGAGGACGGAACCGATCGGGTGGTGAGCTTTCGCGAGGTCGCGCGCGCGGTCCTCTCCTATGATGCGGCAAGCGGGCGGTTGGAGATCGGGCGGATCGCGAAGGCGCGCTGCGACGAGTTTGCCGACATCCTCGCACGATGCCTCATCGGCAAAGCGGGCTTCTTCAATCGGCCCGACGCAAGAAGGCTCTACACCCTCGCCCCGGTAGAGCGAGCGGGATTTGGTTTTCGCATCACACACGCCTTCGATCCGCGTGTGCGGAAGGTGACGATCTTCGAGGCCGAGGTTCAGCAGGTTGGTCTCGATCGCAGAACAGGAAAGACGCGGGTCTATCAGCGGCTCATGCTGCGCGATCCGTCGGGGGATGCCTTGGCCAGTCTCGGCCACCATGCGCCAGGGATCCGGTTCGGCCCCGACTGGCAGCTCTCCCGTCTCGGCATCGAAGTGGAGATCGACAATGGCACGACCAAGCCGGATCGTGTGCGGGTGATGCTCAAGCCGCCGGCGGTGGCGAAGTTCAAGCGGCACCGCCACGAGCATCGCATCCTCGAGCTCCTGCGTCGGAACGGGCTCTTGCATGGCCGAGACTCTCAGCCATCTACTGTTGCGGCGGAGTGAGGCGGGAAAGCCCGCACTTCTCTGGGGGCGCGAGGCGAGGCCGTTCCATGGTCCGGCATTCGATCGGCTGATTGCCGCCGGGGTGCTCGTTGCGCTCCCGCCGGCACGCGAATGGCAGGTGTGCGAGGATTGCGATTGCGGCCGCGACTGGCGGGCGATCGAGCGGATCGATGGCCGGCTCGTCGCCATCTGCCCGCTCGATCACAAATCCGATCTCGCGCTCGAAGAAGAGGATCTCGAGAGCTACGAGATCAAGGAGGATGCGCTCGTGCGCGAGATCGCGGCCGCCTCGGGTTTCGCCGAGGAGCCGTCGGAAGTGATCGCCGGCCTCTGGCATCTCGGCCGCGGCACGAGCGGCCGGCAGGTGTTTCTGGTGCTCTCGCGCCTCGGTGCGCTCGAGCCGGGTCTGATTGCCGCGATCCGGCTCGTCGATGCGACCTCGCAAAGCACGTTGATCGCACCCGCCTTGCCGGCTGCGGAACGCGTTTGTTTCGCCGAGGCGGGCATTCACCTCGTGAATAGTGAGGAGTGCGTCGGCGACTCGGGACAGAGCTGTTTTGTGATCGATCCCGCCAAGCTCGAACCGGCTCGAACCTTCGCGCCGCGACTCTCGATCGTGAGATCGAGCCAACGCGTGGTTCTCGACGGCGTCGAGCGCCACGTGCCGCAACAGCCGTTCGGGCTGCTCGTCCTGTTGGCGGAGGCCGCCATTCGCGATGCCAGTTTCGTCCCTACGCACAAGATCGAGTCGGCCAATAGCGGTCGCACGCCAAGTGACCTCGTCCGCGAGCTCAAGGATTGCCTCGCGGCGGGCGTCGTAGACCCCGAGCGGGTCAGGAGGCTGATCAAGAATAGGCGCAGTCCGTCCGGTTACGCGCTGGCGCTCGAGCGGCACGAGATCGAGCTCCGCTGACGGGCTCGCGGGAATGGCTCCTGGCCTCCCATTCTCTCCCAGCGAATTCCCAGACCGTTCCCAGCAAGCCGATCCGGCACCGCGGCAGGCTTAAGGCCATCGACACCGATGACCGAGGCCACGCCCGATGCCGCATACAGTCTCTGCTTCCGACCTGCAGCTCTTGCTCCTCGAAGCCGATACGCAAGCGCGGCGCCTCATTCGCCGATTGCGGCTGCCGCGCGCCGAGCTCGACGACATCCGTCAGGACCTTCTCGTCGACCTGATTGCCCGGCTGCCGGCCTTTGATCCGCAGCGCGGCTCGCTCGGCGCGTTCGCGGGCGTTGTCCTCCGGAATCACGCCACGCGCATCGCCGCCAAGATCAGGCGCGAGCGGGAGATGGTCGGGCCCACCCCTGTATCCCTCGACGAGGGGCTGCCCGAGCGCGACGGAGTTGCTCGCGGAGAACTCATCGCCGAGGCGGATGGGCTTTCCGCCTGGCTCGGCCAGCCGGTCGATGGCTTTGCCGCGATCGAGCAGCGCCTTGCTGTCGAGCGCGGCCTCGGGACACTCGATCCGCGCGACGGGGCGCTTTGCGCTGCGCTTGCGCACACCACGATCGAACGGCTCGCGGCGCAAGGTCGTGGCTCGCGCAGCACCCTCTACCGCCGCCTCGAGGACATCCGCCTTGCCCTGATGGCGCACGGGCTAAAGCCCGCGTGAGACGCTTCGGCCTGCCCATGAGTAGGAGCAAGCCATGACGCGCGCCATCACCAGGCTTCCCGCCGTCCGCCTGCGCCTCAAGGAGATCGATCTGTGCGGCTGGATCGGTCAGGCCATGCCCGGCGACATGCTCGAATACCATCGGGGCTTCCTCGCCCTCGATGTCACGGAACACGGCACGCGGCTCGCCGAGCGTGACCGAACCGAGCTTGCCCGCGTGGCGCGCCGCGCTTGGTGGGCGGCCGAGCTTGGGCTCGTTCATCTCGTGCAGCGGCGGCACGGCCCCGACGACTACGGCTATCTCGCGATCGCACGGCCGAAGCCGCGGCGCGCTTCGGCATCGCTCGGCTCATTCCTGCTCGAGGAGGTCGCGTGATGGCAACGCAGCGCAGCAATCGGCCGCACCTCGCCGACATCCGGACGATGCCGGTCGGCGAGATCGACAAGCTGCCGGCGGAACATCTCGCGCTGCTGCAACAAGATGCGGAGGAGGCGCTGAACGCGGCCAAGCGAACCAAGGACTGGCTCGAGGGCGCGATTGCGCTGCGCTACGGCGAGGAGGCCGCACGCTTGCGCGCCGCGCAAGGCAAGGACACGGGCACGGTGCGCTTCGATGACGGCCCGGTGACCGTCATTGCCCACCTGCCGAAGCGAGTCGAGTGGGACCAGGACCGGCTCGCAGAGCTCGTCGAGCGCATCCGCGCGAGCGGCGAAAGGGTGACCGACTACGTCTCGATCGAGATCAAGGTATCCGAGCGCGCCTTCACCGCCTGGCCCGAAGCCATCCGCCAAGCCTTCGCGCCGGCCCGCACCGTGCGCACCGGCAAGCCGACCTTCCGTCTCATGCTCGAGGAATCCCGATGAGCAACTCCGCTCGCATTGTCGCGCTGCGCAAGCGTCATTATGGTCTCGAGGCCCTCCCCGACACCATCGTCGTTCCCGCGCTCGGTGCACGCCGCCCCGAGGCGACCATGAAGAGAATCGAGGACGCAACCCTCGACGACATCGCCTTCGCGCTGCGCGGGATCGAAGCCGAATTCAATGCGGTCGGCGACCGGCTCCACGCCTTGCGCCGGCTCTACGTGCTCGCCCGCGAAGCCGGAGCACTCGGCTGCGAGCGGCCAATCGACCTGCTCGCCGATGGGGGCCGCTGATGGCGCTCAGGATCGTCACCGCCGACGAGCGGCTATCGGAAGCCAACGTCAAGACCACCATGGCGATCTTCGGGCCGAGCGGGGTCGGCAAGACGTCGCTGCTGAAGACGCTGCCCGCCGACGAGACGCTGTGCATCGACCTCGAGGCGGGGATGAAGTCGGTGCAGGACTGGCCGGGCCTATCGATCCCCGTACGCACGTGGCTCGATGCGCTCGACGTCGCCTGCCTCGTCGGCGGCGTCGACCCCGCGGCGCCTGCCGATGCCTTCTTCTCGGAAGCACACTACCGTCATGTCGCCGCAACCTACCCCGACCTCCTCCGCCTGATCGCGGACAAGCGCATCGTCTTCGTCGACTCGATCACCGATCTCACCCGCCAGGCCATGGCCTGGGCCAAGACGCGGCCCGAAGCGTTCTCGGAGCGCAGCGGCAGGCCGGATACGCGCGGCGCCTATGGCCTCCTCGCGCGCGAGGTGATCGCGCTTTTGAAGCACCTGCAGCACGCGCAAGCGAAGACCGTGATCTTCGTCGGCATCCTGGAGAAGGTCACCGACGAGCTCAATCGCGTCCACTGGCAACCGCAGCTCGAAGGCGGCAAGACGGGTCGCGAGCTCCCCGGCATCGTCGACCAGGTCGTCTCCATGAGCCTGTTCGTTGCGGAGGGTGAGGGCCTCCGCCACGAGCCCGAGCGCGGCGAGATCCGCCGCCTCGTCTGCCGCCCCAATCCTTACGGCCTGCCTGCCAAGGACCGCTCCGGTCGGCTCGACGTGACCGAGCCCCCTGACCTCTCCGCCCTCATCGCCAAGATCAACGCCACCAGGAAAGGATGACCCCATGCCCCTCGACATGAACGACGCCGAGCCGCAGCGCGCAAGCGAGCTCATCCCCGACGGCACCTTCGCCAAGGTCGCCATGACGATTCGCCCGGGCGGGATCGATGGTCCGAACGAGATCGATCGCGGCCTGCTCAAGGCATCGACCTCGAGCGACGTGCTCCTGCTCGACTGCGAGTTCACGGTGACCGAAGGCCCGTATGCCCGGCGCAAGTTCTGGCAGATGTTCACGGTCGCGGGCGGCAAGGTGGACGAGCAGGGTGTCTCGATCGGCTGGAAGATTTCGAAGAGCACCTTCCGCGCCATGATCGACTCCGCGCTCGGGCTCGATCCCAACGACATGAGCGAGGCGGCCAAGCACAAGCGCATCCTGCGCGGCCTTGCCGACTTGGGCGGCATCGTCTTCGTCGCCAAGATCAGGATCGAGACGTCCGACAACCCCGCCTACCGCGATCAGAACCGGCTCGATCGGGTGGTGCTGCCCAACGAGAAGGAATGGAAGGCGGTGATGGAAGGCCGCGAGGTGCCCCCGAGCCCGAGCCGTCGCGCGGTACCGGCAACTGCGCAGCAGTCGGCGCAGCCGGCCTGGAATCGCCCCGCCACCGCGCAGCCACCGGCACCGTCCGTGACACTGGCCTGGGCGGGCGCCGCACGGGAAGCGCAACCGCAGCCGCAGCAGGCGGCCAAGCCGGCCGGCCCCGCTTGGCTCAACGGCTGATGGCCATGACCGATGACGAGTGGCAGGCCCACCTCACGCGCGAGGCGGCAAGGGAGATCGGCCGATGGCTCGAAGGGCGCGGCGCTGGAAAACTCCGAAGCCCCATCGCCTCGCTCACCATGGCCGATCTCGAAGCCATGGCGAGCAATGCCATCTCGCGCTGGATCGTCCTGCAATCGGAGCGCCTCGCACGGCAAGGCTGGCCGAGGGACGACCCGACCGGAAAGCTCTTGCTCGGGTGAGCCTCTGCGCCCTGTGCGGGCGGCAGGCGCGCGGCTTCGGCTACTGCCACCGGCTGCAGTGGGACCGATTTCCGCACCTGCGCTTCTGCTCGATGCGCTGCCTTAACGCCGGTTCGGCCCTCGCGAACAGGAACAACGGCATGATCGACAAGACCGATCTCGAGAATCAGGCGATCAAGGAGGCGCGGCGCACCTTCGCCGAGGCGCTCACCGAGCTCGGGCTCATGGCGCCCTTCCATGACCGCACGGCGGAGGAGATCGATCGCCTGATCGAGGCCTGCATCGATGGCTTCCGGGAGTCGATGCAGCGCCAGGCGGCCGAGAAGCGGGCACAGGACGATGAATTGAACGATCCTTTGCCGTTTTGAGAGACATGCTTCTGGATTTGAACCACGGCTCGGGCTTCATCTACGGGCGGCCGACGCAAGGCGAAGGCCCCGCCGCCCGCATCAACGCGCTCATCGACGCCGCTCTCGTCGCCGAACGGGAGCACACGCCGCCGCGCGACTATCTCGGCGCAAGCCGCATCGGTGAGCCCTGCGCGCGCCGCCTCGTCTACGAGATCACCCATGCGCCGCCGGACCAGGGACGAAAGATCGGCGGAGACGCCCTGCGCATCTTCGAGGCCGGCCATCTGTTCGAGCGGCTCTCCGCCCGCTGGTTGTGCGCCGCCGGCTTCGATCTGCGCACCGAGCGGCGGGATGGAAGCCAATTCTCCTTCTCGGCCGCCGGCGGCAGGCTGCGCGGCCACATCGACGGCGTGATCGTCGCCGGCCCCGACATCGGCATCATTTGGCCGGCGCTTTGGGAACACAAGGCCCTGAACGCCAAGAGCTGGCACGACCTGGTCAAGCGAGGCCTCGCGGTGTCGAAACCGACCTACTTCGCGCAGGTCCAGCTCTACATGGCCTATCTCGAGGTCGAGCGCACCCTCGTCACGGCCCTCAACAAGGATACCCAGGCGCTCTACCACGAGGTGGTCGCGTTCGACCCCGCTCAGGCACAGGCCCTCTCCGACAAGGCCGTCGCCATCATCCGTGCTGCGGAGGCCGGCGAGCTGTTGCCGCGCATCGCCGCAGCATCCGACTTCTACCTCTGCCGCGCCTGTCCCTATGCGCGCCGCTGCTGGGAAGGCGCGCCATGAGCTTCGCGCCCTCCGAACTGCAGGCCAAAGCCATTGCCGCAATCAAGGACTGGTTCACACACCACACGGCCACCCAGCAGGTCTTCCGCGTGTTCGGCTATGCCGGCACTGGCAAAACGACCATCACCAGGCATGCCATCAGCGAACTCGGCCTCGAAGACGAGCCGAGTGGCGTGCTCTACGCGGCCTTCACCGGCAAGGCGGCCCTGGTGATGACCCGCAAGGGCACCCCCGCCTCGACCATCCACTCGCTGATCTACCGCGTCTCGGAGGCGACCCCGGCGGAGGTCGATCGGATCAAGCAGGAGATCGCCGGTCTCAAGGCGAAGCTCGCGTCCATGGGCACGGCCGAGCGCCTGTTCGCGGAGTCGCAGCTGCGCTCGCTGGAACTGCGCCTCTCCGACATCCACAAGCCGCGCTTCGTGCTCAACGAGCAGTCCACGCTGCGCGACGCCAAGCTGCTCGTGCTCGACGAGGTGTCAATGGTCGGCGACGACATGGCGCGCGATCTCCTTGCCTTCGGTAAGCCGATCCTGGTGCTCGGCGATCCCGGGCAGCTCCCGCCGGTCAAGGGCGAAGGCGCGTTCATCCAGGCCGAGCCCGACGTGATGCTGACGGAGATCCATCGCCAGGCCGGCGAGAGTGCCATCATCCGCCTCGCCACGCTGGCGCGCGAGGGGAAGTCGATACCCTACGGCGAGCACGACGACTTCGTCTGGAAGATGCGCCGGACCGACGTTTCGCCTGCGCAGATGCTCAAAGGTGGCCAGGTGATCTGCGGCAGGAACGCGACCCGCCTGCAGCTCAACCTCGCCATGAAGCGCGCGGCGGGCTTCGACGGTATCTATCCCACCGGTCGGGGCGAGAAGATCATCTGCCTCAAGAACCGCAACGATCTCGGGCTCGTCAACGGCATGTTCCTTTCCCTCGCCGAGGTCAAGGACGAGGACGACCTTTCGTTTACCGCGACCATCACCACCGAGGACGGGCAGAAGATCGGTGGCGCCAACGGTGAGCGCGAGCGCTTCCGCATCTACAAGGGGCACTTCGACGACCACGTGGCGCCTGATCCCGAGCGCGAGCGGCGCGACCACTGGAAGAAGAAGACGATCATCGAGGCGGTCTGGGGCTGGGCGATCACCTGCCACAAGGCACAGGGCTCGCAATGGGAGAACGTCATCGTCTTCGACGATGGGCTTGGTCGTACGGCGGAGGATCGCGCACGCTGGCTCTACACCGCGATCACGCGGGCCGAGCGCGGCCTCGTGGTCCTCGATTGAGGCGCGCATGATCGACCTCAACGACGTCGCACCGCCCGCGCCCCACATCCATTACGATCTCGATGCGATCGTCGCCGGCCTGCGCGACACTGCGGCAAGCTGGGTACCACAGCATTTTCCCAATGGTCGCCGAGACGGCGACGTCTGGCGCCTGGCCGACATCACGGGGCGTGCCCCGCGCAAGAACGGCTCCTGCGTGATCGCCCTCGATGGCCCGCACGCCGGCGACTGGTACGACCACGACGGCGTCGAGGGCGGCGGTCCACTCAATGCGCTTCAGCATGCCACCGGGCTCGTGGGGCGCGATCTCTACGCCCATGCGGCCGCCATCACCGGCTGGACGGCGGCACCGCCCGCCCGCCGCGATCCCCCGCCGCCTCAGAAGGAGAAGGACAGCACGCGGGAGATCGCGATCATCCTCGCCCGCGCCGTTCCGATCGCCGGCACGCTCGCGGAAACCTACCTGCGCTCGCGTGGGCTCACCGTTCCGTCATGTGAGGATCTCCGCTTCCATCCCGATCTCGTTCATTGGGAGACCAAGACCGGCTGGCCGGCGATGGTCGCGGTGATCCGCGATGCC
>DATLYX010000064.1:0-4273 GCA_035574295.1 Xanthobacteraceae bacterium | reverse complement strand
CTCGTGGCGCGCATTGTCGCCGGCTGGCCGCACCGGTGATCAGGACATGCATTGTTCAAGCCTCAGCTTCTGCCGACCCTGGCTGTCGAAATTCTCCCGCGCAAGCCATCGCTCGAACGCCGCCTTGCGCGGCGGCCACTCGCTGTCGAGCATGGAGTACCAGGCGGTGTCGCGGTTGCGACCCTTCACGATCATGTGCTGCCGGAAAATCCCTTCGAAGACGAAGCCCAGCCGCTCGGCGGCGCGGCGCGAGGCGGCGTTGAGCGCATTGCACTTCCACTCGTAGCGCCGATAACGCAGCGTCTCGAACACGTAGCGCGCCAGAAGGTATTGCGCCTCCGTCGCCAGCGCCGTGCGCTGCAGCGCCGGACCGTAGACGATATGCCCGATCTCGACCACGCGGTTGGCCGGCCGGGCATCGATCATCGCCGCAAGACCAAGGGCGCGCCCGTTTTGATCGAGGATCGAGTAAAAATAATACGGGCTGTCGTCGCGCGCGCGCAACTTCAGCCACTGCAGGAAGCTTGCCTCATCCGCGAACGGTCCGGAGGGCATGTAAGTCCATAACTCGTCGTGACCGCACACTGCGGCCCACAGATCGCCGCCGTGCCGCGCCACATCGAGCCGCGCGACCGCGCCATGACGACCGGCGAGCGTGACCGGCCCCGGTCGCTCGGCCGGCGTGGCGACGACCTCGGCTCCGAGCGGAAACTCGTTCACGAGCGGCGCTTCCTCAAATCGTCGTGGAAGAAGGCGTTGAGCTCGGCATTGGTAATGAGATTGGCAAAGCCGTCGAATTTGCCGTCCACCGCGATCTCGCGCGCGGTCTTGATGAACGCCTGCATGGCGACCCGCGCCAGCGACCCGCCGACGCTGATGCGCCGCACGCCCATGGCTGCAAGGTCGTTCACCGTGAAGCCGAACGCGCCGGAATTGAGGAAATTGACCGCCTTGGGTGCAGCGGCCTTGACCACCGCCTCGATCTGCTCGCGCGTTCTGATGCCCGGTGTGTAGATGCAATCCGCGCCGGCGTCTTTGAACGCCTTGACCCGGCGCAGCGTCTCCTCCATGTCCGGCCGGCCGCGAATGAACCCCTCGCTGCGCGCGGTGAACACCACCTCGCCGCCGGCCGCGTCGATGGCCCTGCGCGCCGCCTTCACCCGATTGACCGCAAGCTCGAAGTCGTACAGCGGGTTCTTATCGTCGCCGGTGGCGTCCTCGATCGACAGGCCGGCAATGCCGGTGTCGATGCACAGCTTCACGTTGCGCGCCACGCCCTCCGGATCGTCGGCAAAACCGCTCTCGAAATCGGCGTTCACCGGCACGTCGACGGCGGCGGCGATCTCGCGGAAATGCGCGAGCATCGTCTCAAGCGGCACCTCGCCGTCGGCAAAGCCGTTGGCGTGGGCAAACCCGGAGCTGGTGGTGGCCAGCGCCTTGAACCCGAGGCTTTGCAGGTAACGGGCGGAGCCCACGTTCCATGGATTGGGAATGACGAAGCAGCCGCTCGCGTGCAGCTTGCGGAAAATGCGGCGCTTCTCGGCGACGGACGGTCGGGGGTCGGTCATGGCAATACTCATCGGGGGCAGTTTCGTTCAAAGATGGCACGCGGCCGCGCGCGCGAACAGCAGATTTTCCTGATCGCTGCGATCGGCTGCGACGATGACTGAAGCTACGGCTTGGCCAAGGCGCGGCTCAAGACCGTCGGTCATCCGCCGGGACGGCCGTACATCAGGTACGGGAGGTAGTTTGCGATACCCGGAAAATAGGCCACCAACCCGACGCTGATCAGAAGCACCACCCAGTAGGGCGATGCGCTCGCGAAAATGTCCCAGATCGATATGTCCTTGTCGTCGATCGCCGACTTGACCGTGAACACCAGGATCCCGAACGGCGGGGTCAACAGGCCGGCCTCGATGGCGAGAATACCCATGATGGCAAAGGCGATCGAGTCGTAGCCGACCGAGACCGCGATCGGCTCGAAGATGATGACCGTGAGCAGCATGATGGAAATCGAATCGATGAACATGCCGAGCACGAACCAGATGCCGATCATCACCAAAATGATGGCGCCGGGCGGCAGCCCCTGCAAAAATGCGTCCTGGATGGCGCTGGTCACGCCGGTCATAGCCAGGGTGCGCGAATAAAGCGATGCGGTGATCAAGAGGATGAGAATCGGCGCGGCGGTGCGACCGACCGACAGGATGCAATCGACGATCTGGCGCCACCGCATGCCCTTGGCGATGCCGAGGATCAGCGCGATGAAGGCGCCGGCGCCGGCGCCTTCGGTCGGCGTGAAAAAGCCGAACCAGATGCCGCCGAGGACGGTGACGACCACAAGCACGATGCCGATCGTGCTGGTCCACACCGCAACGCGGTCGATCTCCTCGGCTTCGCCGGATGCTGCCGCCGGATGCGGATTGCCGGAGGCCGCAGGGGCCGGCGGCACGACGGTGCCGGCGGCGCCCACCATGTCCGGGCGAAGGATCGCCACCGACAAGATGTAGAGGCAGAACAGTCCCGACACCATGATGCCGGGCACGACGCCGGCCAAAAACAGCGCGCCGATGGATTTCTCGGTCAAGATCCCCCACACGATCATCAGCACGCTGGGCGGGATCAACATGCCGAGGCAGGAGGAGCCGGCAACGGCGCCGAGCGCGAAACCGCGGTGATAGCCGTGGCGCTTCATTTCCGGATAGGAGATGCGCGAGAAGGCCGCGGCGGAGGCGATGCTCACGCCGGTCACCAGCGAGAACAAGGTGTTGCCGAGCACCGTGGCGAGCGCAAGGCGACCGGGAATGCGCCGCAGCCCGCGATTGATGCCGCGATAGACGGCGGTGACCGCTCCGGAACGGGCAATAAACTCCCCCATCAGCATGAACAGCGGGATGACGGCGAACACGTAGTCGCGCAACGCCTCATGCGCGGTGCTCGCCAGCATGCGCTGGACCACGGCGAAGTTGCCGGTGACGAGATAGATGCCGAGCGCGCTCGCCATGCCCAGCGCGACGGCGATGTGCACGCCCAGGAACACCATCGCGATCAGGGCGAGCAGCAGAACGGCCGCGACGTCGACTTCGAACACTGGGCTGGCCCCCGGGCGATTTCAGTTTCTGTTCACCTCGCCGCTCCAGAACTCTCGATCCCGGGCGAGGTCTTCAAGCCCGAAGACGTCGATCATTGCGGCGACGAAGTAGTTCAAAATGGCGAGCGCGCTGCCCAACAGGATGACGAAGCGCGTCGGCCACACCGGCACGCGCAGCGCCCCCTCGCCCCAGAATTCGCTCGTGGTCCACGCCCAGACCGCGGGCGCCACGGTGCCGCTCAGCACCATCAGGAAAAACACCGCACCGAGCGCATAGCCGATGCCGAGCAGGATGCGCCGCAGCGTGTCCGGCAGGAGTTGCAACAGGGTGTCGGCGCGCAGCATCGAATGGCTGCGGATGGCGAAGCCGAGCTGCAGATAGACGATCATCACGATCGAGCTGATGACGATCTCGCGCACGCCGGGAATCGCGCGCCCGTACACGTTGTTGCCGAAAATGTCCGCCACAATGAGGATCGAGAGGCCGAGCGCCCAGACGGCGGCGAGAATCATCAGGGATTTCGAGAGCTGATCGCTGAACCGGATGACGTAGCGAATGGCAGCCATAGACTATTTCCGATGTCGGCCGGCGGTGCCGCCGCGTCTGGCGCGCCGCGACCCGCCGGGTGCGCCGCCGGAGCCGTCCCAACGGCACAGCCCCGGCAGCCGCTGCGGTCAGACTAACGCCGCAGAGATCGGCGCGGCTACTTGACCTGATAGCGGTAGGGCCACTTGTGCCCGTGTTTCTCCGCCGCCTCGAGCGTCAGCTTGAGCACCTGGGACGCCGGCAGACCCTTGCCGTCGAGCTCCGACGCGATGGCCTGCGGCCAGTCCTTCAGCGCCTGGGCCCAATCCTTGCGCACCGAGTCGTCGATCGCATTGACCTTGATCAGGCCGCGCAGGGTGTCGATGTCCTTCTGATAGCGCGCACGGTTGACGATGCCGACCTGCTCCTCGAAGTCCTTGGCCGTCGCCACCATGATGTCCTGCACTTCCTTGGGCAGGCGCTTCCAGGTGTTGCTGTTGATCGACAAGCCGTGCCACGTGATCGTTCCGAAGCCGATCAGCGTGTAATACGGGCCGACTTCGTGCAGCTTGAGATTGACCCATGCGCTCGGGAACATGATCCAGCCGTCATAGACGCGGGTCTGCATGCTGGTATAGGCCTCGGGCAGCGAACTCTGC
>DATLYX010000063.1:0-14100 GCA_035574295.1 Xanthobacteraceae bacterium | reverse complement strand
CTTGCCGGCGCGTTTCGCTACCACCGCCATGAACAGGCCGCACCAGGGAATGCCGTCGGCCTTGAAGACGTCGGCGACCTCGCCGCCGACTTCCCAGGCCCAGGCGACGATGGTCGGGTTGTTCGCCGACCCCGGCGTCTCCATCGTGCCGTAGAGCTTGAGCGCCTCGACGAGCATCTTCGGGCCCGACTCGCGCGCGAGCCAGGCGTAGCGGGACGGCAGCATGCGATGTCTCCTCAAACGACAACGCCCGCCGGGATGGCGGGCATGGCAAGCAATCAGGAACCGGCCGGCACCGGGAACACGCAGCGCGTATTCGCGCCGGAATGCACCACCCACTGGCCATCGACGAAGTCGCAGGCGCAGCGCCACGTCTGCCCGTCCCGCGACCATCCTGTCCTGGGCAGCACCTGCCCGGTCGCCGCCACGCGGACCAAGTCGCCGGGCAGCAGGATCAGCGCGCTTTCGTGCACCTTGCGGCAGCAGTCATTCGTGACGCAGCACTGGTGGGGAATCCAGAGCCTGATGTCGGCGGCCTCTTGCGGCGTCGGCGCGTTCAGGTCTTCGGCGCCGCAGGTGGCCGGCAAGAGCATGGCCACAAAGCACACGATAAACCGCGCAAGCGGGGCACAGGGCGGCACCATGCAATGCCTCCAAGCGACAGCGCCCGCCGTGATGGCGGGCGCTAGGGGAATCCGGTGCGGTCCAAAAGATAAAAATCTTTTGGGCCAACTTCAGGATGATCGACCTGGACTACTCGGCCGGCGGATGCCGCTGCCCGATCACGCGGTCGATCTTGTTCTCGATCTTCTCGAGATGGGCCATGATGCGGTTCTCGAGGTCCTTCATGCTCGCGACCGAGACGAAGCTTGTGGCGACGAGGAGCTTGTAGTTCGAGAGCTCGTCCTTGATCTCGCGGAGGCCGCTGTCCACGGCTTCGCGGTCATGGAAGCGAAGCCAGAACAGGGCGGCGACCAGCGGCACGCCAATTACGGTGATCCACCATTGCAGGTCCATTTTCATGGCTCCATGGCTCCGCTGCGGCTATTGTTTCCAGATTGAGATGCGGGAGTATTTTTCGGCATCGCCGAAGGCAGCGGCGAGACCAAAGCCGTCACTGTTGCGGGTCAGCTCGCAACGGTGTTCGAGGCGGAACGTTTTCGCCGCGCTGATGCTCACCAGGGCGGCGCCGAAAGATCGCGTTTGAGCTATTTGTTCAATAGCTATTGTATCGGTGGAATAGCCAGGATTTTCCCCAAACCCGACGCTGGTCACGAACGTCCTTTCACCGTAGGAGTAATAAGCATATTCGCTGCTGCCGAGAAAATCGTTTGGAGCAAGACCATCGGTGACGTTGAACAGGCGGGTCTTGTGGCGGCGCACGCAAAATGCCGGCGCCGACCATTCGATCCAGAAGTAGCCTGCCGGCAACGTGAATTCCCCGCTTGCGGCATTCAACGAAGCGCCGGAAATCACGTTGCGGACCGTGGTATTGAGATTCCGCACCCGCCAGGCACCGCTCTGGAACGTTCCGCCGTGGCTTCCGCTCGGCTTCTGGTCCTCGAAGATCGCGTCCGGCGCGGTGGCAACGACGGTTGCGCCGCCGGCGCGCACCCCGATCACGCGAAAGCGCGCCCCGTCATAAACGATGGCGTAGACATTGCCTGCCAGAAGCTCGCCGCCGGCCAGCGGATTGCCCGCCGCATCGCGCAGATCGATGAAACCCATGCTATCGATGTTGATCTGCACCGCCGCGCTGTTGGTCTGGGAGGGTACGAGGTAGAACGACATCGGCCGCGCATACGCGGTGATCGGGTCAACCAGAGCGTCGTCACTTTGCGCGATGATGGCGTTGGCGGTGCCGCCGACGTTGACGAGCCAGCCGTGGCTTGATGTCCACAGCGCTTCGATCTCGGTGTTGACGGCATTGGTATAAAGGATCCCATCATCGCTGCCGCCGTTTGCCTGGGTCGGCGTTTTGCGTTGCGCGCTCATTGGAACAGTTCCGGCGCTTCATCGACGAGAGTGATTTGGGCGGTAAGATCGGTATTCGGCTCGATGCCGAACACGATCATGCGGTTGTACTCGCGCGCAAGCCGGCCGGCGGCGACGAGACAGTCGGGCTCGAGCCCTTCCGGCGCGGCAAAGGGCACGGTGAACGTGACCGCATCCAATTCGGTTTCCGGCGCCGCGGCAAGCTCCTTGATGACGACGCCGCGCCCCTCGGTAAGCCGGATCAAAAGGCCGGTGCGGGCGCCGAGCAGGAACATGTGATCGACATCGAACAGGTGCGGCTGAGAAAATATCCCCTGCTCGTGCGCGAGCGGGATCGTGCCGTCGAGCCTGAGCCCCGTCACCATGTTGTCCGCGACGATGATTTCCTTGATGCGGGCAAAGCCGGCTTGGACAGCGAGCACGTCGTGCTGCACGCCGACCAAGTCGCCACGGCGGCAAACGATCGATTCGATGCCGGCCGTGCCGCGGTAGAAGGTCAACCGATGTTTGGCCTGCGCCAGATCGAAGCGGGCGCGCGCCTCAACCGCCGCGGCATCGGTAAGGCCGTCATAATTGATCTGTTCGAGATTGTTGGCGTCCGGGTTTAGCGGATCGGCATAGACGATGATTTCATCTTGCTCATAGTTGAGCTCCCTGTTGCGGAAGGCGGCGCGAATGCCGCTGAGCGGTTTGGTGAACGCGCGTGTCCAAGCAAAATCGCGCATATTGCGTGGCGTGAATATCTGCACCGGCGGCTCGGCCGAACGGTCGCGATCTATCGTCACCCCCCATCGCTCGCTGTGCAGAAGCCGCGCGTAGCCGGCACCGCAAATCAGATTTGCAACATCGAGATAGGTTTTGCCCTCGACCACCGCGTTGACTTCGTAACCATTGGCAATGCAATGCGTACGCCAGGCCAAAAGGGAATCGTCGTCGATCAACTCCGTCGGCAGCGGCGTGGCGCCGAGATTGCCTGCGAGTAGATCGCGCAGATGCGCGGCCGGGTTGGACGTGACCTTGCGCTCGTTCCAAGCCGTTCCATCCCAGTCATTGACGTAACCGCCGGCCAACACTGAGAAGCGATCGAGAGCGCGATCGGTCACCTTGACCGCAATCACGGCGAATTGCGTCGGATCGGGCACCGGGTGCTCGTTCCAAATGGAGGACACACGCACGATCTGCGCCATATCTACATTGCCAAGCGACGCTACCGCCGCTTGGTGAACGCCGCTTACGGTGCGGTAATCGAACAGGCTCATCAGCGAGCCGCCCGTGGTGTAGCTATCGCGATTGAAGGAGCCGTTTGCGACCGAGACGCCACGTTTGACCTGGATTTCCCAAACGCCGCTCTTGGGGAATTTGGCGGCGTCGCCGAGATAGAATTCGATCCGGTCGGTGAACAATCGTACGTTTCTCACCCCACTCGACGACCAATTGCCCGAATGAAGGACTTGCGGCCCCGATCCGGCGTAAAAGTGCAAGTCCGCGCTCCATGCACCAAGACCGGCCGGCGCGACGTTCTGGCCTGATACGCTCGAATAAGCACGCACCGGCCCGCCTGAGGCCGCCTCGATCGCCGGAATTGGTCCTCCCGGCGAGCGCCATAACAGCTTGAGGGCAATCTGGAACGGCTTTGCCTTGCCGTGCACGACATGGATTTCCGGCAGGTTGATCCAGGCCGCATTGCCGCGCTGGCGCATGCGGAGGCGCAACGGCACGAAGATCGTGCCGCCGCCCTGACTGATCAATCCGGCGGGGAAGGCAACCGCGATCCAGACCTCGTCCGGCGCCGCACGGCTCGAAATGCCCTCCCATTGTGGCAACGAGTTTTCGGGCGTGGTCTGGTCACTTAATTTCGGATCGTTATCTCTGTTGATTTCGTGCGGCGACATTTGCACCGCGATCGAGGTATCGGTGAAGCTCTGCCGCGTGACGAGCCCGAGACGCGACGAATTCGGCAATCCTTCCTGGATTTCGATTTGCACGTCCTCGAGCGAGGAAACGGCGGTCGTGCCGGCGAACGGCTCGCGAATGCGATGCGGGCCAGCGAGCCCGTAGATCGCCTCCGCCACCAGGCTTTCGCCAACGATCTCGATCAAGGGCGGCGTCAACAGCGGGGGATAGACGCGGTGCTCGCCGAGCACGCGCGGCAAGGGATGCCCGCGCGCGAGCAGATTGCCCGTGAGCGAGGCCGCGCCGCGCGTCGTGACGTCTTGTCCTGCGGCCGGCGCGCCGAACGATTGCTGCGCTAACGACGGCGGCGGGGAGAGCGCCGCCACGGCCAGCGTGCCTCCGAGCGCCAACGCGGTGCTGGTAATGCTGGCAATGCCGGAAGGCACCACGCCAAGCCCACCGGCGGAAGCCCACAGCGTCTGCGCCAACCACGGACCGGCGGACGCGGCGACCAGGAGCACAGCAATGGCGGCGACGCTACGCAGCACTTTGCCAATCCCACCGCCACCGCCCCCGCCACCCAAAAGCGGCAGCGTGAATGTGACCACCACATCGCGACCGGCAGAGGGGCGCACGCGCACGCGCGTCCACATGCAACGCGGTATCGGCTCGCCGTTGATCCGCGCCTCGCAATGCTGAACGAAAGCCGCGGGCAAATCGTCCTGCTCGGCGATGATTTCGGCGACAGACATCGCGCGCTCGACCGGGAGAATGCGCAGCCGCCCGTCGAACGGGCGCTCCTTGATCACCGCGAGCGGCATATCAGATCCCGGTGGCGGAAGAAGCCGACGATCTTGCCCCTCAGATCGTCGATCGGCACCACGACCGCATCATGCGCGCGCGCAACGTGCAACAGATGCCGCCTGTCCAGCATGATGCCGCAATGGCTCGGCAAGCGGCGTGCCTTGGCATCGAGCGCATACATCAGCGCCACGTCGAACGTGGCGGGCGGGCCGATAACGGGCAGGAACTGGTCCTCACCCTGTGCGCCAGCCAGAAACGCTTCAGCCGCCCCGCGCAAATCATCGCCGTTCAAATCCGGATAACGGGGAACAACAATGCCGGCCTCATGTTCGAGCACGAGGCGCACCAAGCCCCAGCAATTGCAGCCGGAAAAATCGGCGCCGTCGGCACGGAACGGAATCCCGACATAGCGGCATGCCCAGTACGGGATTACCGATAGAGCCCCGGCAGGAGATCGGGCGTTGAGCGGATTTTCGGCCATGGCTCGGCGGCAAGGTCGAAGGCTGTGATTTCCCCGGAAAGCGTCAGCGCGTCGCAGGAGACATTGCGCAGAAACAGATGTCGCGCGACATATTCCGGCACCGGCGCACCGATCGGCTGGCGCGGATCGTTGTCGTCGAAGTCGGATTTGAGCATGAGATATAGGTTGAGGCGCACCGATGACACCGCGCGCGCCGCCGCGCCGATGCGCCGGTCGACATTGGGGATCGAGACGCGCGCGCGCGGCGGCCGCTCGTCGTCGGTAAGGAAAACGAGCGAGAAGCCGCAGCCGATCCAGGTGTTACCACCATAGACATAGTCCACGACGTCGGAATTGACCCGCACCGGATCGAGCAGGTCGGCGGCGTAAACCTCGGCGAACATCACCAGCGGATCGTCAGCGGCTACCGCCTCGATCTGCCGCCGGAATTTTGCCGAAAGGTTGCGCATCAACGAATCCTCATGTCGACAATGTAACGATCATGAGCCCGCGCCGCGCGCGCACGCGGCGGGGCGAGAAAGCGGAAGGTGCGAACAACGCCGGTGCGCGGATGCGGCCGGCTGAACGGCGCGGTGCCGTCCTTGAGCGCGCGACGGTAGAATTCGAGCAACGCCGCGTATTGCGCGCCCGTCATCGACGTGGAGAAGCCGATCATGACGCCGGCGCGCGAAAACCGCAGGCGCAGCATGGGCGGACCGACTTCCGGCACGAATTCGATGACGTTGTCCTCCGCTTCCTCGACGTAGTTGTCGATCAGCGCCTGGAGCGGCACATCGATCGGCCAGGCGGCGACGACCTCACCGGACAGCGTCGCTTGGAAGCCGTTGGCGGTATCGCTTTCGAGGCCGAGGCCGAGGAGCCACCGCTTATATGCGCCCGCCGCGTGGGCTGTGTCGCTGGCAGCGGCGTATCCGATGGCGATGAGCCGGCGCGCGACGACCGCAAAGGCGTCGTCGCTTTCGGCCGCGGCGTCTATCCACCTTCGCTTCTGCGAGGCGGCGTTGGGCGCGCCGTCGGTTTCGGAGGCGATGTCGATCGCGCGCCGCTTCGACCAGACGAACGCCGAAGACGTGTCCGCTTCGGGCGCGAAACCGATGGCGCGAAGCCGCAGCGCTACGGCGGCAAAGGCATCGGCATGGTCGCCGGCGAGCGCAACCGGAACGCGCCGATTTGCCCTGGCGACGAACGCATTGTCAAAGCCAACGGCTAATCCGATTTGCCGCCGTTTGGCCGCTCCGCCCGCCGGCGCCGCGTCCCCCTCGCTCGCAAGACCGATCGTCCGCGACCGTTGCGCGGCAACATCAAAGGCAGATTCGAATGCGAGCGCCGGATCGACCGCGCGGCGCTTGACACGCGCGTGCCCTTGCGCCGTGTCGGCTTCCGCCGCCAGCGCAAGGCCGCGCTGCTTGAGGCGTGTTGTGAGGAGCGCCGCGTCGGTCGACGCGGCAATGCCGATGACCCTTCCCTTAACGAAGGAACCGGCCAGCGCCGTATCTGCTTCCGCCGCGATTGCGATGCCGCGCTGTTTGAGGCGGGCGGCGGGGAGTGCCGCGCCGATCTCGGATGCGATCGCAACGCCGCGCCGCTTGAGGCGGGCAGCGGCAAACGCGGCGTCGATTTCGGGCCCAATTCCGACGCCGCGCTGTTTTTGGCGCGCGGCGGCAAACGCGGCGTCTGTTTCTGGCGCAAGCGCAACGCCGCGCTGCTTGAGGCGTGTCGCGGGAAACGCCGCGTCGGCCGACGCGGCAATGCTGATAATCTTTCCCTTAACGAAGGCGCCGGCCAGCGCCGTGTCGGCTTCCGCCGCGATCGCGATGCCGCGCTGTTTGAGGCGCAGAGCCGAGAATGCGGCATCGACTTCGGTCGCAACCCCGACGCCGCGCTGCTTTGATCGCGCGCAGGCCGTCGCCGAGTCGGACTCGAGTTCCTGCCCGATCAAAACCGATTTTGCCGCCGCAACCGGCAGCGGAATGAAGCGGACCGCAATCGGCACGGCGACGCCCCACTCAGATCGGCAAAGGCTTCGACACCATCATCGGCTTGAAGGTCGCTGCGAACGGCGGATGATCGGTTACGATTGCCCCGTTAACGTTGGACCAGCTCTGCGGCTGCGTGTTGCCGCCCCAATAGATGTCGCCGAAAATCTCGTCGCGCGCCAGGCTCTGGAACAACGAGCGATAAATTATGATGTTGGACTGAAGGCTGCGAAGAGAGAACGGCCCATTGAGCGCAAGCCGGCGTAATATGTCGTCCGGCATTTGCCCACCGTCCGGCACCGGATCGACGTTCGCAAACCAGAACTCGGCCACCGATCCGTTCATATGCAGCGCCGGCGTCGATTCACGGAGCGCGGCGATGGTCACGGCGGTGCAACCTGCCGGTGTGACAGACGTCGTGTTCTGCGCGTGCGAGGTCGAACCGTCCGGGCGCAGCACTGCGAGCCTCCGGTTGGTGGAACTGATGGCGCGGCAGACGGCGTAATGCCATTGCCCGGCGGTCGGCGCGGTCGTCGTCGCGCCGAACCAGCTACCGGCGGAGGCGGCCCAGAAGCCGAGCCCGTTAGCGACATCGTATTCCAAATCCCAGCCGCTGCCGGTGGTCCCCGAATTCATGATCGAGAACACGCAGCGCGTGGCGGCGTCCACGGTATCGGGGCGGAACCAGTATCCGGCGCTCCACGGCGCGCTGACCGACGATGGCAAGGTATAGCTGAGATACTGGTCGGTGCCGTTGAAGTAGGCCGCCATGTCAGGCGCTCACGTACTTGACCGGGATTGCCTTCACTTCGTGGTTGGTGCCCGTCGAGTTCAGCGCGACGCCGGTGTTGTGCACGATGTAGATGCCCCACTTCGACGGACAGGTGCCGCCGTAGGCTTGCGCCAGCGAGCACGGCCCCCACTCGTAGGTGTGGTTCGAGGTCGCGTCGGTCGGGATCACCTGCAACAGCCGCATCAGGCCCTTCTCGCCGGTGGGCGAGAAGCTGGCGTCGGAACCGGTAGCGCCCGCCGAGTAGGTGGTGCCGTCGTAGGAAGCATAGGCCCACACCTCGATCTGGCGGTTCGCGGTGGGCGAGGTTCCAGTCGTGACCTTGCCGCCGACCAGATAATCGACATTGGCGGACGATGAATTATCTACCGCGGCTGATGCCCGCCCGGCGATAAGGCTCGTGTCGCTCGCCAGTGATGTCAGCGTAATGGTCAAGGTAACCGGCGTACCGTACTGTAGCGAGGCAACCGGCATTTAGACCCCAAGCAAATGCTGAATGCGCGCGTAGTGCGCCCGCGCCTCGCCTCCTTGCGTCGCCGCGGTCGTCCCGCGTCCAACGCGATGTTCTTTGAGCGCCCATCGTTCCTTTCGCCCTCCGCCGGCAAGAATATGAATCTGCAACGGTAGCGAGGCGTTCGGCTCGAGCGCGCGCCAGATGTTCTGGACATGAAGTTTCGCGCATTGATAGGCCACCTCGATCCAGTACTGATCGATATCGTCTTCGGCCAACCCAAGCGAGGAAAAAATCGCCGGATAAGCAAGGTCAGGATCGACCACGAACACGCCATCTTCCCGGCGGGTAAGCCAGGGGGGCAGATTGGCCATGATTGTCTCCCTTATGAAGCGCGGGCGAATCCCGCAGCGTTTACGACGAGCGTCAGGTCGGAACCGTCGGTAGTGACCGCGAAATCGTGATGCGTGAGAGGGATGCGACCGGAATCGGCGGCGCTCTCCTGATAGGCGATGATCGCCTTGGTGAGCGTGTTGTTGCTGGCGCCCCCGGCGCTGGGCCAGGTCTGGTCCGGCATATCGACGTCGACGCGGTCGTTCGTGTCGTCGACCGTGATGGTGCCGGTGATGCCGGTCTTGCGCGCGTAGTTGGTGAAATCCGCTTCAGTCGATGCAGACAAAAGATCGGCCACCGTATCGCGATCGATCAGGGTCGACTCCGCCTCGTTTGCCTTCAACAGCAAAACCAGCAGATTTGATGCGCCGTCGCGGATTTTCTCCACGAACGCGCCCTTGGCAATGTTGAACACGCCATTGGCCATGGGATTCTCTCCTTTTGATTGGAGCCGTCAAGGCAGCCGCCGCATGGCGACTGCAAGCTCGTAGCAATCCTGCGCCCCGGAACGCGCTCGCGCACGCGGCGCGCCGGCAAAAACGAATGTGCGCATCACACCGCTGCGCGCATCGCGGAAAACGAACGGCAGCACGCCGGATTGCAGTGCACCGTCGTAAAAACTCCAGAACAGATCGAGCTCAGCACCACTCAACAAGAACACCGCTTCGATCCGATCGCTTTCGATGATGCTGCGCGGTCGGCCGCGCGGCATGCCGACATCCGGCCGCCACTCGGCCACGTTGCGCTCCGGCTCTTCACCATACCCCTCGCGCAACGGCGCGGCGGCAAGCTGGGCTGGCCACTCTGGATAGCTCATCGCAAGCGTCCCGCAACACCAAGACCGAAACGCGCGCGCATGGGCGCATCGAGCCGCCCTTCCGCCATGCCGTCGTTCACCGTCGCGATAATGATGTCGCGGATGTCGGTGCCGCCCTCGCGGCGCCGCCGCGTCCTGACCTCGGTGCCAGCCGCCTGGTTGATGATGTTGATTTCGACATTCGATGCGCGACCGTAAGCGGCGGCCTGATCGCGGCTCAGGACCCGCTCGCCACGCTGCAGAATGGTGGGCACCTCGTCGGGCGCAAGAAATGCACCGCCATGAAGCCGCGGCGCATGGGCGAACGCCGCCGACGGCACGAGCGCGGGCTCGCCTTCAAGGCCGGCGATGCCGCCACCATGCAAACGGAACGCGCCAAACAGCCCGCCCAACAGCCCGCCCGAAGCCGCAAGCGTCGGCGCATTGCCGCCGAACAGCAGGTTTTTCAGCGGATTGGTGATCGCAAGCTTGATCAGCTCGCGATTGATATCGACAAGCGCGGCGCGGCCGGCCTCGGCCCAGGAAGCCCAATCGAATTTGCCCTGCGCCAAAAGATCGGAGAAACGATTCATGGCGGAATCGAACGCGCCGCGCCAACCCTGCACGAATTCGCGCGCGCGATCCAATTCGGCGTTCAATGCCGCAATCCGTTCGGCATTGGCGAGGATCACCTGCCCTTCGGCGCTTGCCACAGAAATCCCCTGCCGGCGCAAATCCTGCTCGGCCCGCAACCGCGCCAAGAGCCTGTCCTTCTCTTCGACGCCCCGGCCAACGACCGCAATCTCGGCCTGTATCTGCTCGATCGAGAATTGCTGATCGCGCGCATAATCGCGCACGAACCGGGACGCCTCCGCCATGACACGGTTGCGCGCTTGCGCGATGGCGAGCGCCTGTTGCTCGGCCGTGACGGTTTGGCCGATCATCTCGATGCGCGCGCGCTCGGCTTCCAAGGCCGCCCGCTGCGCCGGCGTCGTCGCGTTGATGAGCGCAATCTCGATCTCCTGCAGCCGGAGCTTCCGCTCCATGGGATCGAGAAAGCGCGCGTTCTCGCCGCGATAACTTTCGAGCGCCTGCGTGACGCGGCGATAGGCATCTTCCACATCGCGCAGATTTTCGACGTGACGCGCCGCGACCGGATCCTGCAACAGGCGCGCGATGGAGGAACGAACCGCTTCGAGTTGGCGCAAGGTTGCCGCGCCGGGCACGATGTCGCGCACCGCCTCGCCCACGCGCAACGACAACTCGCGCGCTTCCGCCTCGACCCGTGCCGCGTCCGCTTGCGCGCGCGATGTGGCAATTTGCGCGCGCAACTCGTCGGCTTGCCGGCGCAAATCGTTAAGCTGCCGCGAGAATAACGGCAGATTGCCGAACAATCGTTCGCGCGCGGCAATCTTTTGTTCAAGCGCCGCCAATTGTTCCTCGGCGGTGCCGCCGGTAAGCGCGCGCTCGACGGCGCGTCCGAGCGCGTCGAACGCATCCGAAGCCGCGCGCTTGACTTTATCCCACGCGCGGCCGAGCGCAGACGTCGCTTGCTCGACATTGACGAGGCTGCCGCGCATGGCGTCGAGCAGCACCCGCTGCGCAGCGGTGCGGTCGTTCTGCTCGACCAGCCGCCGGATGTACTGCCGGGTACGGTCGTCGAGGAAGCCGAGCTGATTGTTGAGCGTCTCGGCTCCGCGCGCGGGATCGGCGAAGGCCTGCGCAAGTTGCTTGACCGCATCGCCGAGGTCCGCATTGACGGTGAGGGCATAAGCCTTGGCAACCGTGATCAGATCGACGAACAATTCCTTGCCGATCTTGCCGGTGCGCGCGAATTCCGCCGCCATCTCGCGCGCGGAAGCCGCCGACACCCTGCCGGCCGCGGCGCCGGCTTCGGCGATCCGATCGATGTCGCCGGCCGTGGCGCCGGCGATGCGGCCCGCGCCGGCGAGCGCCGTCACGACGTTGCGTTGGCTGTCGAACCAGGCATTCCAGGCCGACGCCGCGCCGACGGCGATCGCCGCGATCGCGCCGCCGGCAAGCCGCGCCGGCGTTACGATCGACGCGATCGCCTGCGCGACGCCCTTGAGCGCGCCGGTCACACCGACCGGCCCCATCACTTGCGCGATCTGCGAACCCTGCTGCAACAGGACCATCATTGGCCGCTGGCCGGAAGCCAGACCGACGATGACGTCGTTGAGCTGGAACGTCAGGTTCCGCAGTTGGTGCGCGGCCAGGCCCGACTGGCCGCCCATCGCGCCGAGCGCCTTGGCGGTCGCATCGAACCGAGCCCGCGCCAGTGCATGCGCGGCAGCCTGCTCCCCGGCGGTGATGGCGCCGGCCTTGAACAGCGCATCGGCCTCGGCGATCTCGGCATTGAGCTTCTTCTGCGCTGTGCCGAGCGGATCGATCTGCGCGCGCAGCGCCTCGCTGCGGCGCTCCAAGTCCTCGGCTGCCTTTGCGGCGCTCTCGAAGACCGCCGCAGATTCGCGCGCCGACTTCGGCGGCGCGGCGGTATCGACGCCGAGGACGCGATTGAAGCCGCGCTGCACCTGCTCGGCGGCCGCAGCCTGTTTCGCCGCCTGCGCAAGACGCTGCAACCGCTGCGTCTCGCGATCGGTCGCGGCACCGGCCTGCTCCATCGCCGAAGCAATACCGCGAAAGGCGGCCGTGCCGCTGATGGCCACCTCGTCGAAGGCGCGCTTGATCTCCGCCTTGCCCTCGACGTTGAGCCGGATCGAGACATTTGTGGTGGACATCGCCCACTTACGCTCACGGTTGCGTCGTGCTCATTCAGTCATTCCTGGCATAGGCGCGCACGACGATCGGTTCGATCTCCGGGAGCGCTTCGACAAGGAGCGGATTGAGCGCGCCCATGGCCTCTGCCAACAAGAGCATCGCGCCGAAGTCGAGCGCGTAGACGCCGCCCGCCGCGACGCGCACCTGACCGGCGGCGCGCCGGATCGTCTCCCAGGCCGCAACCCCATCCGGCGTGCGCGGGGCGTTGAGCAGGTAGGGACATTCGGCGCAAGTCTCGCCACATGCGGCGCAATAGCCGGCGCCCCCGCCGAAGTGCCATTCGGCGAGGGCGATCAGGCGTTTTTTTCGTCGGCCTGCAACAGGACCGGCGCGACATAGAGGCGGTCGATCGCATCGAATATCGGCCAGCATTCGAGCGCTGCGTCGATCGTCTCCGGCGTAGGCGCAATCGGATTGCCGTCCTTATCGCCGATGCCTTCCCATTGAACGATGCCGAAGCGGGCCAACGTCCGCGTGAAAGCAAACGCGGCATTCGCTTGCGCATCGGCGCCACCGGCGCGCAACGCATCGGCAGCTGCAGCCCGGGCGGCCAAGATTGAAGCTACCGTGACGGGGCGCAAGCGAATGCGTACGGCCGGCATCACGTCGAGCCAGAACGGCTCACGATCGATGGAAAGCTTCAGCATCGTCGCCTCAGTAAGTCGCCACGTCGTTGACGAGCGCGACGGTCATGGTCTTCGCCAGGGCGGGGTCCTTGGCTGCCTGAAAAGCAAAGGTTGCCTGGATGCCGCCCGGGCCGCTGACCGGAAGCTTCGGGCGCGGCAGAAAGACCTCGTGCAGCGTGAAGAGGAGCGAGCGGTTGGCGTCGATCTGCCAACCGAACGACAACTCGCAGGCGGCAGCATTGATCGCCTGATCGAGCAATGTCGTGTCGGCGAAACGCACGACGACATTGCCGCTTGCCCCCACCATGGCCGGCTCGGCATCCTCGATGCGTCCGTCGGCGCGGATCACCTCGACCTTGTCGAGATTGTTGGAATAGGTGAGCTCCGCCGAGACGATGTTGCCGAGCGCAACACCGTTGCGCTTGATCTCGCCCAACCCTTGCGCGAAGCGCTCGATCGCGGCCTCCGACGGCGTGCCCGCGCCGGATGAAGCGGAACGCGTCTCGCCCCGCGCGATCAAGTTCATGGTGGCATTGAGGAGCCCCGAGCGCTGCATCTGGATGGTCATCGAGTTGGCGCGCACGCCGAAGTTCACCCCGTAGCTAGGCACATCAGGCAGCCCGATCTCGATCGCCATCGAGGGAAGCGAGAGCGCGCCCGAGACGAAGGTGTGGGTGTAGGGCCCCGTCCCCGTCGTGGTGGGCGCGCCGAGCAGGAGCTTGAGCCAGTAGCCGAAGTTGCGCAAATCCACCGGCACGACCACGTCGCCCTCGTTGTTGGCGACATCCTTGCTCGGCGGCAGCGGTTCGCGGCCAAGACCGAGAAGGTCGCTCTCGATCAGGTTCTGCTCCTCGCCGAGCGCCGAGGACACGAACGGCAACTTCTTGTAGCCGCTTGCCGGCGGCGTGCCGTAGGTGGTCTCGAACGCCGCGGCGAGGACGGCATTGGCTCCTCTGGCCCTGGCCATGGGACTTCTCCTGCAATGTGAAACGACGGATCAGTTCAGCGGATCGGGCGTGCCGTAATTCGCCACGATGGCGGCATCGGCCCAGCGGCCGGGCAGCGCGCCGGCCGCCTCGATGTCGGCGGTCGCCGG
>DATLYX010000062.1:0-10785 GCA_035574295.1 Xanthobacteraceae bacterium | reverse complement strand
GCGGTGCCGAGCGTGAGAATTTTCTCTTTCAAAAAGGCGATCATACGGTCGTGGGTGAGGATGGACGGTGTGGCCTGGAAAAGAAAGGATTTGTTGGCCGAACCGCCGCCTTTGGCGATGAAAAGAAATTTATATTCGTCCTCGCCCTCGGCATAGATCTCCACCTGCGCCGGCATGTTGTTTCTGGTGTTCTTCTCCTCGAACATTGTGAGCGGCGCGAGCTGGGAATAGCGCAGGTTCTTCTTCAGGTAGGCGTCGCGCGCGCCGGCGGCGAGCGCCGCCTCGTCGTCGCCGTCGGTCCACACCAGGCGGCCCTTCTTGCCCATGATGATGGCGGTGCCGGTGTCCTGGCACATGGGCAAAACGCCGCCGGCGGCGATGTTGGCATTCTTGAGAAAATCATAGGCGACAAACTTGTCGTTGTCGGAAGCCTCTGGATCATCAAGGATGTTGCGGAGCTGCTGCAAGTGGGCGGGCCTGAGCAGATGATTGATGTCGATGAACGCCGCCTCGGCGAGTATCCGCAGCGCGTCGGAGGAGACGAAGAGCATCTCGCGCGCGGCAGCACCGCCGCCCAGCGAAATTTTCTCGAACCTCACCGCCTCCTGGCCCGCGAGTTTGCGATACGGCGTGGAATCCTTGCCGAGGGGAAAGAGGGGGGTGTGTTTGTAGGGAGGGACGATTTGGGCTGGAGCATTCATGAGTACCTCACGTCAGTCCGGAATAGTACCCTGGCTATGCGAAGAAAAAACCCGTTCACGAGGGGCGATATGCCGGTATGTCAGAAGGAGAGTCCAGCCCGCCGCTGGCGCAAATCTTCGGGGAGTGTCACGCCGGCCCGGTACATCCTGACCGGTCCTTCATGCATTGCACACGCGCGGCGCGCGCCGTCTACATCGGCCCGCGCCGTGCCTGTTTTTGTATGCACCGTCACTCAGATGCGCGAGGCGCCGAACTGCGGAGGGTGGCCGCCTACAGCAAGGTCGTGTGGAGACGTTCGCAGCCACAGTCAGACAATGTGAATATCCGCTAAACTGAGGCTGGCGCCGTTGGCGAGGTGGACGAGCGCGATCTTGGCCGCGGCGCCGCTGCCGTCGGAATCGTAGTAGAGCGTGTTCGTTGTCGTATCAAAGGCAAAGCGTTGACTTGCGTCGGTAAAATTACCGCCGGCATTGGCGGTGAACAGCGCGGCAGGAAGAGCGCCCAACGCCAAGCCGAAGGCTGCACCGTGGATCTCGATTGCGTCGCCGTCGGCGCTGCTGAAATCCAAAATCTCGTCGAGGCCGTCGGTGGAGGAATTGATGCGGAATTGGTCGGCGCCAGTGCCGCCGGAGAGCGAATCGGCGCCGCCGTTGCCGGCCAGAAGGTCGTTGCCGGCGCCGCCGTTCAGCGTATCGGCGGCGTTGCCGCCGATCAGCACGTCGTTGCCGGCATTCCCGTTGGCGACATTGCCTGCGCCGTCGCGGCCCAGAAGAACTTCGCCGAGGCCGGTGCCGGTGAGCGTGGCGCCGGTCTGGCTGCGAATGACCGTCACGATGCCGGTGTCGGAGCCGGTCGCCGCGGAACCCG
Organism: Xanthobacteraceae bacterium; assembly: GCA_035574295.1. GTDB lineage: Bacteria > Pseudomonadota > Alphaproteobacteria > Rhizobiales > Xanthobacteraceae > PNAI01. The sequence goes on along the minus strand of DATLYX010000062.1, from coordinate 9,216 downwards.
TGTACGTGAATGAGCCTCCGCTCGCGTCGTTGTCGACGAAGGTGACGGCGTCGGCGGAATGGGTCACGGAATTCGCGCCGACGATATTGCCGTTGGCGGTGACGGAAATGGAGTGGCCCTGCAGATCGCTGTCGTTGAACAAGAGCGCATAGTCGGGAATCGCAATGCCGGTGCCGTTGCCGCCGCCAACATTGGTGATAACGTTGTCGTCGCGCACGATCGGCGGCCGGTCGGTCGGGCCGGAGATGATCGTCAGCGTGCTGTCGGCGGTGTCGCCGTCGTTGTCGGCAAGCTCGAAGGGGATCACGTCGGTGTGCGAGCCGGAGGAGCCGGACGAAGCGGCGTAGGTAAAGGTTCCGTCCGCCATGTCGATGACGAGCACGCCGCCGGAGGCGAGCGCAATGCTCAGTCGGTGGGATGCCGCATTGAAGCTGCCGTGGTCGGTGCCCGATGCGGTGACCGTGTTCACGATTGGATCATAGACATAGGTGGTGCCGTCCACGGTGACGGACCGCACATAGCCGCCGTCGGTGCCGAAGGTGCCGGGCAAGACCCCGTCGGTCAGCAGATTGCCGCTGGTATTGACGACGGTGCCGGTGAGAGTGGCGGAAAGCTGGCCGAGGTCGGTGACGACCACCGAAGTCGTATTGCCGCCGGTCACGCCGTCGAAGGCGATCGGGTCGAGCTGGGCCGGGGTGACGCCGCTGCCCATGCCGAGGGCGTGCGAGACGATGTCGTTGGCATCGAGAAACGCGGTCCAAGCGCTTTCCTCGGCGGCGCCGATGCCGACGCTACCGGACGGCTGGTTCGGCACGCCGTCGGAGAGGAAATAGGCGACGTTTTCGACCCCGGCGGTGGTGAGCTTGCCGGTGTGGCCGAAGATGTTGGTCGCCGTGACGATGGCCGCGTCGTAGTTGGTGGTGCCGCCGGCGGCGAGTGCGTCGACCGCGGCCTTGGCCTCGGCGATGGTCATCCAGTCGGTGCCGACCTGCGCGGCGGTGCTGCTGAAGGCGACGATCTGCACGCGCACGTTGCCGATCGCGCCGTATTGCTCGAACAGCTCGTTCACCGCCGCCTTCAGCACGTCGAGGCGGGTGAGGCCGGTGAGGCCGGAGGCGCCGCCCATGCTGCCCGACACGTCGAGGATCAGCATGAGGTTGGTATCGTGGCCCTGGCTCGATACGTTCTTGGTCACGGCGCCGGCAATGGGGCCGTCGTCCTGGAAGTTGAACGCCGACCCGATATCGAGCGGCGCCGAGGCGGCAAAATTGCCCGCGCCGTCGCCGTAGGTCACGGTGATCTGCACGGCGCCGGGTGCGAGCGCGACCGGCTCATCGAGCGCCGCGCCGCCGCTTCCCGCAGCGGGATGCTGGAGCGAGAGATATTGCGCGACATAGCCGGTGCCGTTCGCGGCATCGACCGCGAGCGCGAAGGCGACGGCGCCGTTCGGGTCGGCGATGTCGGTCGCGCCGTTCTCGATGCCGACGCGACCGAGGATGAGCCCGGCCTCGGCGCCGGCGCCGTTGAAAAGGAACACCTGGGTGCCGTCGGTCGTGCTCACGCCCGAGAAGATCGCGTCGGTGGTCGTCAAGGCGTATTCGACGGTGACCGGGATGCTGCCGCCGCTCGGGGTCGCGAGGCTTCCGGCGCCGGCGGCAAAGCCGATCGCGCCGTTGTCCTTGGCCGCCACGTCCGGATCGCCGCCCGCCGCTACGATGGCGTTGAAGCGGGCGAGAATGGCAGCGGGGACGTTCCCGCCGGCGACATCGTGGGCGGCGTTCGGATCGGCCGCGGTCTGGATGCCTGCGGTTTCATCGTGCGCGACCGCGCCGGCCGGCGACAGCGTCGGCGCTGCCGGCCCGGGCGGCGCAGTTTGCGGCTCGGGTTGGTCGGCAGCCGGCGCAGATTGCGATGCGGAACCCGATCCGGATGCATCAGCGGCGGCATCGACGCTCGCCGTGGTGCCGCCGCCGAAAAGCTCGTGGAAGACGATCGGCGGCAATTCCTCCTGGCCGAGCAGGTCGAGCGGCTTCGGCACCGCGAGCGCATCGACAGCCGGGTCGCGGAAGTTCGCGCCGGACGACGGGCTGCCTTGGTTGCCGGCGGCGGTGAGCACCGTCTGGTCGGCTGCGATGGGAAAGTAGGCAACGAATTCGCTTGCGGTGAAATCGCGGCCGACCGCCTCCACGCTGATGTTCGGCAGCGGCGCCGCAGCGGAATTGAAGAACGGTTCGACGGTGACGCTCGAGCGGTTGTCGAACAGGATGATGAGCCGCTCGCCCATCCGCATCAGCGTGATCTGTTCGTCGGCGATGGCGGATAGGTCGAGCTTGTAGGCTTGGTCGTATCCGAGGTTGACGGTGATGGCCTGATCGCCTTCCGGCTTGTGAACCTTGATGATGCGGGCAGGTCTTGCGCCCGCAGCGGCGCCGATGGTCTCGGCTTGAGCGACAACAAAGGGTGCTTGCATGGGCCACTCTCGTCCGGTTCGGCCAAGCAACGGGCTTGGCAAACTGTTTGCGAAGCGGACGGTGGCCGGGCGCGTTTAAGCGAGGCTTAAACTTAGTTGATTGCTGCCAAGAAGCGCGGGATTTGAGGGAATTCTGCAACACTCCGCGGCGCTTCCGGGCGGGCGGGGCCAGTCGAAAAAGCTAAACGCCTCAAACACATAAACGCACCGGGGGCGCGGTCGCAGCTTTAACACAATGCTTATCATGTCGAGGAAATTCTCCCCTGTGCGGTTGCGCATTTTTCAGCATGCCGCGCTGCCTCGCGGCGCGGCAAGGGAGGTTTTTCAGGCAAGCGCGCGGGCAACGGCGGCGACGGCGGGCTCGATGTCCTCGGCGGCGTGATAACAGCCGAAGCCGATGCGCAGGCGCTTGCCGCGCATGTCGGTCACAATACCGGCGCGCATGAGGCGGTCATGAACCGCCTTGGCTTCGTCCAACTCAAAGGTGAGAAAGTTGCCGCGCGGCGCGGTGCCCGTCGGCGTTACCAGGCGGGCCGCGCACAGCGGTTGCAGCTTTGCCCGCGCGATGGCGGCAAGAAACAAATCCTGCAGCGCGAGTGCATGGGCATGGATCGCGGCAATGCTGAGCTTGATTTCGTCCATCCAGTCGAACACCGCGGCGAGGCGATAGAGCCCGGCCGGGTCGAAGGTGGCGCCGAGAAAGCGCGAGCCGTCGGCGCCGTACGCGATCTCGCCGTTCCCTTCGCGGCTGAGCGCGCCGAAGGCGGCGAACCAGCCGGTGTCGCGCGGGCGCATGGCGTAGCCGGGCGGGCAGTGCATGAAGCAGGCATTCTCCCCGGCCATGGCGTATTTGTAGCCGCCCGCGAGATAGAAGGCGCGCGCGGCGTTGGGCGCAAAGTCGGTCGGCAGCGCCATGAAGCCGTGATAGCCGTCGAACACGACGAGCGTTTCGCGGTTCGGCACTGCGGCGACGATGGCATCGAGCGCGCCGCAGGTGGCGGCGGAGTTGTAGAAGACCTGGCTCACGTAGACGACGTCATGCGCGCCGCGCCGTGCGGCGGCTGCAAAGCGGTCGGCGAAGGTCGCGAACGGCTCGGCTGCAATGCGCTCGACGCTAACGAGGCCGTCCTCTTCGAGACGCTCGATTTGCCGGGTGAAGGAGTGGAATTCGCTGTCGCTGGTGAGGATGCGGGCGCGCGAATTGGCCGGCAGCGCGGAGAGCAGGCGGCGGACAAGATCGTGGGTGTTCGGCGCAAAGGCGACGCTCGCCGGATCGGGAAGGCCAAGGATGGCGGCGACACCGCGCTGCACGCGCGGCATCAGCTCGCCGAAAACAAATTCCCATTTCCTGTCGGCAAGCCGCGCAGCATCGGCGAGCGCCCGGCGATGCGCCGTACAGGCGGCGTCGGGCCAGTAGTGATGGCTGTGAGCGGCAAGATGAATGCGGCCCGGCTGGGCGTTGCGGAATTCGGAGAAATGCCGGCGCAAATCGAGCGTCATGGCCGCGCCTGCATGGTGTAGGTGAAGCCCATGGCGTCTTCCAGCTCGCGCGGGAGCTTGGGCAGCCGCGAACGCGGAATGAGATACGTGGAGAGGCGGAACAGGTCGGAGAAAATGTGATGCCGGGCTGCGGTGTCGCGCAGGTAGGCGTGGCCGGCCGAGCCCCCGGTGCCGACCTTGACCCCGATCATGCGCTCGACCATGAGCGCGTGGCGGTAGCGCCACAACGTCATCAGTTCCTCGAGATTCATCAGCGCAGCAAGCAGGCGGAAGGGAAGCTGCAGCACCGGCCGGTCGCGATAGACGATGATGAACAGCGCCGCCTGCACCGCGGCGCGCGACATGGCCCAGGGCGAGGGGCCGGATGCCGGCGCGAAGATCGCCTGAAACTCCGCGAGCGAAGCCTCGATGCGGCGGGCCTCGGCCTCGCGCTGTTCCGCGCCGAGCGCGGCGTTGGCGCGCACGCGGCGGGCGTCGTCCTCGAGCATCTCTTTCACGGCCTTGCGATATTCGATGGAAAAATCGTAGTCCGGGCGATGCACGAAGGGCGTGCGCGAGAGCCAGCGGTCGAGCTGGTCGATGAGCTTGGGGCCGCCATCGGCGGCCGCGACGCGCGCTTTGTCGGCCTCGTGCAGATGCGCGTCGAAGGATTTGCCGGCGTAGTCGAGCCGGGCGTTGCGCGAGAGGCCAAGCCGAATCTCGATCAGACGGAACTGCACCGACTGAAAACCTGAGGCAGGAAATAGGAAATCGCGGAAATCGAGAAAATCGAGCGGGGTCATGGTTTCCAGCACTTCGAGCTGCTGGATCAGGAGTTTGAGGATTTCGTTGATGCGGTCGAGGCCGTGGACGATGCGGCCGAGCAACTCGTCCTCCAGCACTTCACCGCTGAAATCGCTCTGGATGCGGTCGAGCTCGTGCAGGATCTGCTTGAACCACAGCTCGTAGGCCTGGTGCACGACGATGAACAGCATCTCGTCGTGTGCGGGCCGGCCGCGGCGGGCGCTCTCCGGCTCCTGCGCTGACAACAGCCGGTCGAGCTTGAGATAGTCGGCGTAGTACATGACGTTGGCGGCGGACATCGCGACACCTCCTGCGACATCCACAAAATATGTCTCAAGCGGCGGCGGATGTCGCGGTCATGTTTCCGCCCGCATCCCTCGCGGCAGCTAGGCGCGACCGTAAACCGGAACAACGGCACCGCTGGTGACGGTGTTGATCGGCGAGGCGAGAAAGAGAATGGCGGAGGCCACTTCCTCCACCTTGGGCCAGTTCGCGAAGTCGGCGTTGGGCATGGCCCGACGGTTGGCGGGGGTGTCCATGATCGACGGCGCCACGGCGTTCACCAAAACGCCCTGCTTGACGGCTTCCTGCGCGAAGGCGACGGTGAACGCGGCCACCGCGGCCTTGCTCGCGGCGTAGGCCGCCATGTTGGCGCCGCTGCGCCATTCCAGTGCGGGGCGCGCCGCGACATTGACGATGCGTCCGCCGGACTGCGTGCGCGCCATCGCTTGGGCCGCGGTGCGGCAGCACAAAAAGCAGGTGACGAAATTCTGCTCGAGCTGGCGCACCAGGATCTCTTTGTCGGTATCTACCACGGGGCCGAAGGCGAAGCCGCCGGCCAGATGGATCGACGCCCAGAGATTGGGAACGCCGCTGTAGAGGCGGACGACCGCCGCTTCGTCGGCGAGATCGCCGGCTTCGATCAACGCCACGCGTGCATGCTCACGGTGGGTAAACCGCTCGGCCTCCGCCGCCGTACGATATGGAACATGGCAACGGGCGCCGGCGGAGACGAGAGCGCCGACTACAGCGGCGCCGAGCGCGCCGGTGCCGCCGGTTACCATCACATGCTTATCACGAAAATCCATATCAGTCGCCTCCATGGCCGTGATGTGAAGGGAATAGCAAATCACCGGCCTGTTGGTGCGGTTACAGAAGGATAATCAAGATTTTCGCCTTTGCCGACGCATCGTGAGCAAATCTCAAATGACCTGCAGGTCGCGGCCGGCGATGACGGGGCCGGCAAAATGCCTGCGCGGACCTTCGAGCCACATTGCCTCGGTAATGGTTTCGTCGTCGCCGGGCACGAAGTGGTTGAGCACGAGCAGCTTCGCGCCGGCCTCGGCCGCGGTCTTGCCGACCTGCTCGGTGGTGGTGTGGGCGGCGATGAGATGCTCGCGCAGCCGCGCGATGTTCGGCATGCGGGCAGCGAGCCGTTCGATGCCGTCGCGATGCATGACCTCGTGCAGCAGCACGTCGGCGCCGCGCGCAATCTCGACGATGCCGCGGCAGGGCGCGGTGTCGCCGGACAGCACGATCGCGCGGTCGGCGGCGTCGAAACGAAACGCATAGGCGTGCGGCAACGGCGGGTGATGCACCTTCGCGGCGCTAACCCGCACACTGTCGTGCTCGAATAAGACCCCGGCAGCATCGAATTCGTGCAGCCGCACAAGCTGGCGCAGATCGGCGCGGCCCTCGTCGGCGATGCGGATGTCCATGTCATAGGCCATGGAACGGAAAAATCCGCCGACGATCTCGTGCAAGGGCGGCGGTCCCCACACGTCGATCGCCTCGCGCAGGCCGCCGACCCAGATGTTGTAGATCAGCGGGCCGAGTTCCAGGATGTGGTCGGAATGGTGGTGCGTAATGAGAATGTCGCGCACGGTCTGCGGCGCAATCCCGGCCTCGATGAGCTGCCGCGTGACGCCATAGCCGCAATCGACCACGTAGGGCCGGCCGTTGACGACCACCGCATTGGCGGGATTGGCGCGGCCCTTGCCCACGCGCGGGCCGCCCTTGGTGCCAAGCAGAACCAGCTTGGTGCCGGCGGACGCCACCGAGCGCCTATTCGACCGCGGTGAAACCGGAGGCCTTCACCGCCGCGGCCCAGAATTCGGAGTCGGTCTTCTGGATCCTGGCGAAATCCGCGGCCGAGGTGCCGGTGGGAACGAGGCCGAAGCGCGTCATCTGTTCCTTCAACTCCGGCAACTGCACGGCCGCGACGATGGCCTTGTTCAGGCGCTCCACGACATCGGGCGGGGTCTTGGCGGGCGCAAAGATGCCGTACCAGCCGGTGGCGACGAGGTCGTAGCCGGCTTCGCGGAAGGTCGGCACGTTCTGCAGGAACGGCGTGCGCTCCTTGTCGGATGTCGCGAGCACGCGGATGCGGCCGCCCTTGTGATGCTCGGCAAGGTCGCTCGTGGTGGTGACGACAATCGGAACCTGGCCGCCGATCAGATCGGCGACCGCGGGCGCGGAGCCGCGATAGGGAACCGCGCGCAGGTCGATGCCGGCGGCGCGGCCGAACATGGCGCCCAGAAAATGCGGCAGCGTGCCGGGTGCCGGGATGCCGTAGTTGGCCTGCGCAGGATTGGCCTTGGCCCAGGTCACAAGGTCCTTGAGCGAGGTGGCGGCGACTTTCGGGCCGACCGCGACACCGAAATCGAAGGTGCCGACCTGGCTCACCGGGCTGAAATCCCTGATCGGATCGTAATCGAGCGATTTGTACGAATGTTGATAGACCGCGACCGGCGCGATCGGCGTGAACAGCAAGGTCGAACCGTCGGGCGCGGCATTCTTCACCGCGACCACGCCGATGCGTCCGGCGCCGCCGGTGCGGTTCTCGACGATTACCGAGCGGTTGAGGCTTGCGCGCATTTTCTCGGCGAGCAGGCGCACGAGCGCGTCGCCCGAGCCGCCGGCCCCGAACGGGAAAATGATTCTGATGGGCTGGTCCTGCGCCCGCGTCCCGCTTGAGGCGACCAACGCGGCGACAGCGGCGAGACAAGCGATGAGCCATTGCTTCCGCATTTCCCTTTCCCCAAGCTGTTACTATGACACAGATGCGGACATCGCGAGTATAGAGTATCGCTGCGGGATTGTTGACCGGCGGATGCGGCCGGGTCCGGGTTGGCGCGAGCACGTCCCACGCCTTGATCGAACTCAGACGGCGCGAACTGCAGCGGCTGGACAGAGGTATCGTCATGCTTCGAGGCCGTACGCTGAGGAGCAAAATGCTGGCGTTCATGCTGGCTGCTGTCGCGCATGCGGCGGCTGCGGAGAGCGGCGCATGCGTCCGCGAACGCGCCGAGATGGTGAACACGATCCAAGTCTATGCGCGGATGAATGCCGCGGCGCTGGGCGGGCAGGGCATCTCGGAGCGCGTGCTCAGAGTCATGGGCGAGGTGGAGCGCCACCGGTTCGTGCCGGGCCGCTCCTGCGCGGCGGCCTATGACGACGGGCCGCTGCTGATCGGCCGCGGCCAGACCATCTCGCAGCCGTTCGTCGTGGCCTTGATGACCCATCTCGCCGCGGTGAAGCCGGACGATACGGCGCTCGAAATCGGCACCGGGTCGGGCTATCAGGCGGCGGTGCTGGCGCGTCTTGTGCGCAAGGTGTGCACCGTCGAGATCATTTCGCCGCTGGCTCAGGCCGCTGCGCACGTGCTGCGCGAGCTAGGCTATGACAATGTCAGCGTGAAAGTCGGCGACGGCTATCACGGCTGGCCGGAGTGCGGTCCGTTCGACGCGGTGGTGGTGACCGCCGCGCTCGGACACGTGCCGCCGCCGCTGATCGAACAGCTCAAGCTGGGCGGCCGGCTGGTCATGCCGCTCGGGCCAGCCGAAGGCCTGCAGCAGCTCGTGGTGGTGGAGAAGGTCGCGCCCGGCCAGACCACGCGGCGCTCCATCATTCCGGTGCGCTTCGTGCCGTTCACCCGTTCTCCGCAATAGTGCGCGCTTCCGCAAACTGCCTGATCCCGAGAATGCGGCAGCCGGTTTTTGGACAATGGAGCGCGCGCCATAATCCGTTGTCTGACCGGCGAAGGGTGCGTCAGGCCGTCGCGGAACCGCAAAAACTGTCAGTTTCTTGGAGGCACGGCTTCTCTTGCGTCCCGGTTCAAATACCGTTCATCCATGCCTCTATAGGGCAGTATCGCAGGATCTCGTGCCGGGACCGGCGGAGAAAGGATGCATGCGATGAGGCCGCTTCGCTTCGTAGCCGCGCTGGCAGCGCTGTTCGTGCTTGTGGCGGCCCTCCGGGCGCAGGCCGAGCCGGCGGCGACGGCGAATGACACCGCGCGCCTTCTCGCCGGGCTGCCGGTATCCGCGGCATCGCCGCTTGCGTCCCTCGCGCAAGACCCCGCTTTCAAGCAGCACGCGCAGCATTTCGACACCGCCTTCGGCAACCTGGAGGCCACGCGCTTGGTGAAAATCCGCGCCTGGTCTGCGGCCCATCTCACGGCG
>DATLYX010000061.1:0-40496 GCA_035574295.1 Xanthobacteraceae bacterium | reverse complement strand
GCTTTTCCACTTGCGCGGTTCGGTGCCTGTTTCCCCTCTCCCCGCGAAGCGGGGAGAGGGTGCCGAGCGAACGAAGTGAGCGAGGCGGGAGAGGGGGCGTGCGCGCGGATCACTGCTCATGGAAAGCGGGAGAGGGGGCGGGCGTTGCTGTTACGCGGCGGATCTTGCCGTCTGCTGCCATCCGTGGAGCGGCAGGCACACCGTCACGCTGGTGCCGACGCCGGGGGTGGAGCGGATGCGCATGACGCCCGCGTGCAGTTCCACCAGCGATTTGGCAATGGCGAGCCCAAGCCCCGAGCCATGATGGCTCTTGGTGAGCTGGCTTTCCACCTGCTCGAACGGCCGGCCGAGTTTGGCCAGCGCCTCCGGCGCGATGCCGATGCCGGTGTCGCGGATCGAGATCACCAGCGCCTCGCGCACCAGCCGGCCGCGCACCGTAATGCGGCCTTCCTCCGGGGTGAACTTCACCGCGTTCGACAACAGGTTCAGCATGATTTGTTTGATCGCGCGGCGGTCGGCGCGGAAGTGGATGCCGGGCGGCACCTTGGCGGCGAGCTGCAACCGTTTCTCCTCCGCGCGGGCGGACACCACGCGCATGGCGTCGGCCAGAATCCGGTCGAGCGAAACGTCCTCGAAATCGAGCTTCAGCCGCCCGGCCTCGATCTTCGCCATGTCGAGAATGTCGTTGATCACGTCGAGCAGGTATTGCCCGCTCTCGCGGATGTCGCGGCAGTATTCGCGGTACTTGTCGGCGCCGAGCGGGCCGAACATCCCCGACTCCATGATTTCGGAGAAGCCGATGATGGCGTTGAGCGGCGTGCGCAGCTCGTGGCTCATGTTGGCGAGGAATTTCGACTTCGCCTGGTTGGCCTCTTCGGCGCGGTTTTTCTCCTCGGCGTATTTCACCGCCAGCTCGGCGAACTGCTCGGTCTGCCGTTCCAGCGTCTGCTGCGAGTTGCGCAAATCGGCGATCGTCGCCATCAGCCGCCGCTCGCTGTCCATCAGCTTCTTTTCGTGCAGCTTCTGCGTGGTGATGTCGGTGCCGACCGACACATAGCCGCCGTCCTTGGTGCGCCGCTCGCTGATCAGGAGCCAGTGCCCGTCGTCGAGCTGCGCCTCGAAGATGCGCGCGCCCGGCACCGGCACGTCCTCGCTGACGATTTTCGTGCGCACCACATGCTTGCGGCCGGCCGCCACCACCGCTTCGTACGGCGTGCCCGGCTGCACCACCGCGTCGGGAAGGTTGTGCAATTGCTGGAAATTGGAGTTGCACAGCACCAGGCGATTGTCCGCATCCCACAGGACGAAAGCTTCCGGGATGGTCTCGATCGCGTCGCGCAGCCGCAAATCCGCCGCCGCAGTTTTCTCCGCCAGGTTCTTCTGCTCGCTGATATCCACCGCGATCCCGATCAGATGCGGCCCGCTCTGGCCCGGCTGCCGCACCAGCTCGCAACGCGCGCGCAGCCACACCCAGTGGCCGGCAGCGTGCCGCATGCGGAACTCGTGGTCGATGGCGCTCGTGCGCGCCTCCGCAAGCTGCACCGCGAGCTGATAGAGCTCGATGTCGTCCGGGTGCACGAGCCGGTTCACCTCGCCGAAGGTGAGCAGGGCATTTTTGGGTTCGAGGCCGAGAATGGCGAACATCGAGTGCGACCAGAAAATGCGGCCGCGGCTCAAATCCCAGTCCCACAGGCCGCAGCGGCCGCGGTTGAGCGCGGTGTCGATGCGGCTGCGCACCATGTCGTGGATGATGTCGGCCTCGCGCGCGCGTGTGGCCTGCCAGTGGAAGGCGAAGCCCAGGATCAGGAGCACGAATCCGGTGGTGGCGCTCAGCGTGAAGGTGAGCATGGCGTCGGAGCGCCAGGCGGCGAGCGCGGCCGCGCGCGGCTGCAACATGCCGAGCTGTCCCGGCCAGACTTTCAGCGTGCGCACGGTGGCGAACGCCGGCGTGCCGTCCGCGAGCGCGATGTCCAGCACGCCGGCGCTGGCGCCCAGGATGGTCAACGGTTGCGCATCGCCCAGAACGTCGATCAGGCGCTGGCCGCTTTGGACCGGGACGGCTGCGCTGGCGGCGACGATGCTGCCGTCGGCATCGGCGAGCAGCAGGCGGCGGCCGGAACTCACAGCGCGCGGTGGCGCGGCGCGCTCCAGCAGCTCGCGCGGCGTGAGCGTCGCCTGCTCGGCGGCGAGCCGCTCGATGCGTTCCGCCACGAGATCGGCGAGGTTCTCCATGTCGCGGATGGCGTCGGCAATCGCCTGCCGCCTGTGATCGAGGATTTGCACCACTGCGCCCACCGCAATGGTGACGAGGAAGGCGACGATCAGCGCCGGCACCGCCCGCCGCAGCGCCGGCTCGGCAATGAGGAGCCGCCGGTATGCCGGTCGCGCGATCGATTGCGCCAGCCCCTTGATGGAATCGGAACGCGGAGACGCACTCGCCGTTTCGGCGCGCGCCATGCCTGGCCCCCGTCCTGGATTTTCCCCACACGCGCCGGGAGGATGCGGCGCATCGCTCCCGAATCACTTTCGATTGGAATCGATGCCGGCCGATTTGTCGAGAGTCCGAGTCAAGAATTTTTTACGAAGCATTAACACTTATGTCTTCCGCTCTCGCGGCGTTGAAAAGCCGAGTCAGATCAATGACTCCGGCTAAAGCCGAGTCAGATCAATGACTCCGGTGTCCGCAGTCTACTGCGGACAACAGCGGAAGTCATATATTTCTTGCTTGCCGTGCTCCAACTTGCCCACTCCCGCTTGCTCCAGCGCCCCTCTCGCGTTTGCTTCAAAGTCCCCTCTCCCGCTTGCGGGAGAGGGTGGCGCGTGCGGAGCGAAGCGACGCACGCGCCGGGAGAGGGCGCGTGCAGGTCCGCGCAAGCGAGAGCGATGTGGTGCCGGGAGAGGGCGCGGCCGTCCCCCTCTCCCGCCTCGCTCACTTCGTTCGCTCGGCACCCTCTCCCCCCGCAGGCGGGGGGAGAGGGGATAATTGCGTCCAGCGTGGAGACGATAGCGTCGAACGTGGGGATGAATGCATTCTGCGTGGAGACGATTGCCTCGAGCATTGGCGCCAACTTCCGCTCGCTTGCTCCAACGGCACCCTCTCCCCGCAACGCGGGGAGAGGGGAAAAAAGTCGGGCGGGTTTGGGTTTCAGCTCTCCGCCAGCGCCCGCGCCACGATGTCGCGCAGATCGCCGGAAAGCGTCGGCTGCGCCGCCAGGCGTTCCAGGGCCGCTTTGGCGCGGCTGCGGCGGCCGGGTTCCAGCGTGCGCCAGGTGCGGAAACAGGTGGCGAGCCGCGCCGCCACCTGCGGATTGCTGGCATCGAGCGCCAGAATCTGTTCGGCGGCGAAATCGTAGCCTGAGCCGTCCGCGCGATTGAACTCCTTCTGGTTCATCTGCACGAAGGCGCCGATCAGCGCCCGCACCCGATTGGGATTGGCCATGGAGAAGGCGGGATGCGCGGTGAGGCGGCGCACGCGGTCGAGCGTGGTGGTGTCCGGCATCGTCGCCTGCAGCGAGAACCATTTGTCCACCACCAGCGCATCGCTCTGATAGCGCCGGTAGAAATCGGCAAGCGCCGTCTCCCGCTGCGGCACGTCGTGCTGCGCGAGCGTGGACAGCGCCGCCATGCGGTCGGTCATGTTGTCCGCGCTCTCGTATTGCCTGAATGCGAGCGCGATCGCATGCGATTCCCCGGTCGCCGCCAACAGATCGAGGCACACGTTGCGCAGGCTGCGCCGCCCGGCGCTCTGGGCGTCCGGGCTGTAGGGTCCGGTTGTCGCCAGGGCGCGATAGGCCTCCGACAGCGCCGCGTTCAGGTGCAGGCCGATCAATGCCCGCAGCGCGGTGCGGGCGCGGAAGATGGCATCGGGATCGACATCCATGCCGATCTCGCGCGCGATGTCGGCCTCGCTCGGCACTTGCAGCGCCTGGGCCGTGAAAGCGGGCTCGAGCGCGCGGTCGTCGAAAATGGCGGCGAGCGCCGCAAGCAGACCCTCGTCCGCCTCCGGCGTCTCGCCGGCGCCGATCCGCTTCGCATTGCCGACCAAAAGCCGCATCGCCAGCGTGTACACCGCCTGCCAGCGGTTGAAGGCATCCGCGTCGTGCGCCGCAAGAAACCGCAGCGCGTCCGTGCTCAGATCGTCGTTCACCTTGACCGGCGCGGAAAATCCGCGGTTGAGTGACGGCACCGGCTCCGCCTCGATTCCCGTGAACAGAAACGTCTCGGCCGGCTTGGTAAGCACCAGCACGCCGTCCGTAACGCTGCGGCCGTCGGCGAGTTTCAGCGGCAGGTCGCGGCCGTCCGCGCCGAGGAGCCCGAGCGCGAACGGAATCAGCATCGGCTGTTTCACCGGCTGCCCCGGCGTCGGCGGCACGAACTGCGCGATGTCGAGCCGCAAGGTTTTCGCGGCCGCATCATAGCTGCGGCGCACGGTCACCTCCGGCGTTCCCGCCTGCGAGTACCACAGCATGAACTGCGAGAAGTCGCGGCCGCTTGCGTCGGCGAAGCACTGCACGAACTGCTCCACCGTCGCCGCCTGCCCGTCGTGGCGCGCAAAGTAGAGATCCATGCCCTTGCGGAACAGCTCCGGCCCGAGCCAGGTCCGGATCATGCGCACGACTTCGGCGCCTTTCTCGTACACCGTGCTGGTGTAGAAGTTGTTGATCTCGTGATAGACCGCGGGCCGCACCGGGTGGGCGAGGGGGCCGGCGTCCTCGACGAACTGGTGCGCGCGCAAGGCGCGCACGTCGGCGATGCGCTTGACCGCGCGCGACCGCTGGTCGGCGGTGAATTCCTGGTCGCGGAACACGGTCAGCCCTTCCTTCAGGCAGAGCTGGAACCAGTCGCGGCAGGTGATGCGGTTGCCGGTCCAGTTGTGAAAATACTCGTGCGCGATGATCGCCTCGATCGCGGCGTAGTCGGAGTCGGTCGCGGTGTCGGGGGAGGCGAGCACGGCCTTGTCGTTGAAGATGTTGAGGCCCTTGTTCTCCATCGCCCCCATGTTGAAGTACGACACCGCGACGATCATGAACACGTCGAGATCGTATTCGCGGCCGAATGTCTCCTCGTCCCAGCGCATGGCGCGCTTGAGCGAATCCATGGCCCAGGCGCAGCGCGCCTGCTTGCCGTGCTCCACATAGATGCGCAGCTTCACGCGGCGGCCGGACATGGTGACGAATTCGTCCTCGACGCAGGCGAGGTCGCCGCCCACGAGCGCGAACAGATACGACGGTTTCGGGAACGGATCGTGCCAGACGGCGAAGTGCCGGCCGGTGCCCGCGATGTCGCCCGAAGCCGCCAGATTGCCGTTCGACAGCAGCACCGGCGCTTCCGCTTTGTCGGCCTCGATGCGCGTGGTGTACACCGCCATCACGTCGGGCCGGTCGGGGAAGAAGGTGATGCGGCGGAAGCCCTCCGCCTCGCATTGGGTGCAGTAGGTGCCGGACGAAAGGTACAGCCCGCTGAGCTGGGTATTGGCCGTCGGATCGATCACGGTCTCGATGTCGAGCTCGAACGGCCGCTGCGGCGGCTGGGCGATGGTGAGCCGCTTGTCGGCGAGCTGGTAGCGGTCCGCCGCCAGCGTCTCGCCGTCCAGCTTGAGGCTGCAGAGGGTAAGGTCCTCGCCGTCGAGCACGACCGGCGCCGGTGCCGTGCCTGCCGGGTTTGGCTTCAGTTTCAGCTTGGCTCGCACCCGCGTGCGATGCGGGTGGAGCGAGACGTCCAGGTTGACGGTCTCGACCAGCCAGTCCGGCGGCCGGTAATCCTCGAGACGAACGGCAGGCGGGTTTTCGGTGCGCATTGCCGCAAATTTCACGGGCTCGGCGCTTTGGTCAAGCCACGCGACGGGCCCCGAAGGCGTCATAACACCGGCGTCGACAAGCGGTTCATTCCCCTGGCGCGGCGGCGGGGAACGGACCGGAGGCGCAAAACGCCGCCCGTTGCGGCTCTCCCCCTGCGCCGCGCCTCCGCTTCGCCGCTGTCAGGGTCTTTACCGAACGGCATCGACCGCGCATGCTTGGGCTGCGCGGTGCGGGACCAAATGCCGCCGCAGCGGCGGTCGAGAATTGTGGTAGAAGTCGCGACCGAGAGGTGGCAGAGAAAGGCGTCCAGGGCGAAACGGCCGGCTGCAGCGTTCGCCGCGGGTTTCAGGCAGCGACAGGCAAGGGAGTGATGCGATGAGATATCTTGCACGACTGATTTTGAGCGGAGCGGCCTTGCTGGCCGCCGCGCTTGCATCCGCGCCGACGTTCGCGCAGGACTGGCCGAAGCAGCGCGTCACAATCGTGGTGCCGTTCGGCGCCGGTTCCGTGACCGACATCATCGCGCGCATCATCGCCGACGAATGGAGCAAGAAGTGGGGCCAGCAGGTGATCGTGGAGAATCGTCCCGGCCTCGCCGGCACCGCCGCCGTGGCCAAGTCGGCGCCCGACGGCTACACGCTGATGGTCACCTCCAACGGCCACACCGTGGCCGGCCTCGTCACCAAGGAGCCGCCGTTCGATCCGGTGAAGGATTTCGCCGGCATCACCCGCCTGGTGGCGGCGCCGCTCTATCTGATCGCCAACCCGAACGTGCCGGCAAAGACCGTGAAGGAGGTGATTGACCTGGCCAAGGCGCAGCCCGGCAAGCTCAATTTCTCCTCGCCGGGTCTGGCGAGCACCACCTTCATCGCCGGCGCCCTGTTCCGCAAGGCGGCCGGCATCGACATGGTGCACGTGCCGTTCCGCAGCGCGCCCGATGCGGTGACCGCGGTGATGCGCGGCGATGTGCAGTTCTATTTCGCGCCGGTCAATCTGGCCAAGGAACAGTCGGAAGCGGGCAAGGTGCGCGCCATCGCGGCCGCGACCGCAAAACGCATTCCCGATTTGCCCAACGTGCCGACCTTCACCGAGCAGGGGCTGCCGTTCGTCTATGACTCCTGGTTCGGCCTGATGGCGCCCGCGGGCACGCCGATGCCGATCCGCGAGAAGATCGCCCGCGATTGGGCCGAGGCGCTGAAGACGGCGGAGATGAAGGACAAGTTGGCCAAGCAATACGTGCTGCCGCATCAGGACACCCCGGCGGCTTTCGACAAGATCATTCGCGACGAGACCGCCACGCTGACGCGGGTGTTCCAGGAGGCCGGCCTCACCAAGTGAGGCTCCGGACCAGGTTGAGGCTCCGGCCGATTCATACGAGGCCGGCAGCATCCGCTGCCGGCCTTCGTCTTTATCTCGGCCGCGCTGGGACGCAATGATTCCACCTACGACCGTAATGTTTTAGCCTTTGCCAGTCATGCCGACGATGCGCGCCATGGTGTTGGAGGCAAAGCGCACGCCGCTCGTCCTGCGCGAGCGGCCGCTGCCGGAGCCTGGACCGGGCGAGATTCTCGTGGCGATCGAAGCCTGCGGCGTGTGCCGCACCGATCTGCACGTGGTCGACGGCGAATTGACGCAGCCGAAACTGCCCGTGGTGCCCGGCCACGAAATCGTCGGCCGCGTGGCGGCGACCGGCGCAGGCGCGGATTTTGCGGCGGGCGCGCGCGTGGGCGTGCCGTGGCTCGGCGCCACCTGCGGCGCCTGCGCCTATTGCCGGAGCGGCCGGGAGAATCTCTGCGACGCCCCCCAGTTCACCGGCTACACCCGCGACGGCGGCTACGCCACGCACATCGTCGCCGACGCGCGCTATGCGTTTCCGCTGCCCGAGAGCGACGCGGCGGCACTTGCGCCGCTGTTGTGCGCCGGGCTCATCGGCTGGCGCAGCTATCGCATGGCCGGGGAGGGGGCGGCGCTGGGCCTGTACGGTTTCGGCGCCGCCGCTCACATTCTTTGCCAGGTCGCCGCCTGGCAGGGCCGCCGCGTCTATGCCTTTACCCGGGACGGCGACACGGCCGCGCAAGACTTCGCGCGCTCGCTCGGCGCGGTCTGGGCTGGCGGATCGAGCGAGCCGCCGCCCGAGCCGCTCGATGCTGCCATCATCTTCGCACCGGTCGGTGCGCTGGTGCCGCTTGCGTTGCGCGCGGTGAGGAAGGGCGGCCGCGTGGTGTGCGGCGGCATCCACATGTCGGACATCCCGAGCTTTCCCTACGCGCTCTTGTGGGAGGAGCGGCACATTCTTTCGGTCGCCAATCTCACGCGGCAGGATGCGCGCGAATTTCTCGCCCTCGCGCCCAAGGCCGGCGTGCGCACCGAAGTGGCGCGCTATCCCTTGGAGCGCGCCAACGAGGCGCTCGCCGATCTCCGCTCCGGCCGTCTGCAAGGCGCCGCGGTGCTCATTCCTTGATTAGCTAGCCTCAAGCGATGCGTGACGGCGAACGGGCCGCCGCCCTCATCCGCTCGGCTCCGCGTGCCCGATCACCCGCTTGATGCGCGGGAAGCGCGCGCGCAAGGCCCGCTCGATCTCGTCGACCTTGCGATGCACGGTCTCCACCGTCAGCGCCGGATCCACGCGGCAGTGAAAATTGACGATCTCCCCGTCCGCGGTCTCGCGCACCCGCACGTCATGCACTTCGCCCACGAGCCCGGCGCTGCCTGCGATCTTCGCCAGCTCGGCCCGCACCTCCGCCACATGCGCCGCCGCAGAATCGCGGCCGCTGAGCGGATCCGGCTGCAGCGGCTCGATATGCGTCTCCACCTCCACGCCCGGCCCCAGCTCCTCGCGCAGCGCCTCTTCCAGGCCGCTGGCGATCTCGTGCGCCGCCGCCAGCGACAGCGCGCTGTCCACCTCCAGATCGAGCGACACCGCAAGCTTCCCGCCGATCGCATGGGCGATCACGTGGTGCACCGCAAGCCCCTGGTTGCGCGCGATCACCATGACGCGCTCCAGCACCGTTTCGTTGTCGACCGCGCGCGGCTCGGTGATCACGCTCACCTCCGCATTCGGCATGTCTGCCCGGATCGCGCGCGCCAAATTTTCCGTCACCTGCCTGACGCGGTCGAGCGGCAGCGTGCGGCTCACCGCCACGCCGATCTCCACGAACAGTTTGTTGCCCACCGGTCGCGCCCGCACCCGCTCCACCCCCACCACGCCCCGCACGCGCCCCGCGATCGCGCGCAGTTTCTCCGCTGCGCCCGGCGGCGCGGTGTCGGTGAGCGTGTCGATGGTGCGCCGCGCCAGCCGCCAGCCGGCCAGGCAGACGAACACCGCCACCACCATCGCCGCTGCCGCATCCGCCCATTGCATTCCCAACGCTACGCCCGCGAGCCCGATCAGCACCGCAATCGACGACCACATGTCCGAGCCGAAATGCAGCGCGTCCGCTTCCAGCGCCTCGCTCGCGCTCTCGTTGGCCACCCGGTACAGCAGCCGCGCGCGGAAAAAATCCACCATGATCGAGATGACGATGACCGCAAACGCCGCCAGCGACGCCTCGACCAGGTGCGCCTGTCCGCCGAACAGCCGTTGCGTCGCCTCCCAGATCACCACGCCGGACAGCACGAACAGCAGCGCCGTCTCCGCCAGCGCCGCCACGCTTTCCACCTTGCCGTGCCCGTAGTGATGCTCGGCGTCCGCCGGCTTGCCGGAGATGCGCACCGCGAAATAGGTCATCACTGTGGCGCCGAAGTCGATCAGCGAATGGGCGGCCTCCGAAAGCAGCGCAAGCGATCCCGACGCAATGCCGACCGCCCCCTTGGCGACCGTGAGCCCGCCCGATGCGACAATTGATCCCAGCGCCACCTGCTCTTTTCGATCCTGCATCGCAGCTTTGGTCCTGGCCCACGATTCGCGCTTTCCGCGCATCGACTAGCAGATAACGCCTCCGGCGGCGTAAGCAAAACGCCTTGTTCGCAGGCCGCGTCCCACTTAAGCTTGGCTCGGTTGAAGTATTTAGGGAGGAGACTCATGGCGTGGCTCGCTCGACTTGCCTTCATCGCGCTCGTGGCCGTGGTCGGTCTGCAAGGTTCCGCGCAGGCGCAGGGCTATCCGTCGCGTAACATCACCATTGTCCTGCCGCTCGGCGCCGGCACCGGGATGGACGTACTGGTGCGGCTCTATGCCGAGAAGCTTGCGGCGGTGCTGGGCAAGCCCGTGGTGGTGGAGAACAAGCCGGGCGCCGCGACGATGCTGGCGGCGCAGACAGTGGCCACCGCGCCGCCCGACGGGCACACGCTGGTCGTGCTCACCAGCTCTGCGCTGTCGATCAATCAGCATCTTTACAAGCAGATGAACTACAGCCCGGAGAACGATTTCACGCCGATCTGCCTGTACGTGAAGTCGCCGCTGATCCTGGTGGTGAATCCGAAGCTGCCGGTCAACAACGTCAAGGAGTTCATCGAGTACGCCAAGAAGGCCAAGCCGCCGCTGAAGTACGCCTCGGTGGGCGCCGGCGCGTTCCAGCATATCTCGATGGAGTTCGCCAAGCAGCGGTTCGGCTTCGACGCCACCCACGTGCCCTATCGCCAGACCGGCCAATCGGTGACCGATCTCGTTGCCGGCCACGTCGATACCGGCTTCGTCGAGGCCGGCGCATCGATCCCGGTGATCAAGGACGGCAAGCTGCGCGCGCTCGCGGTCTCGTCCACGTCTCCGCTGCCGCTGCTGCCCGATGTTCCGCCGTTCTCCCAGGCCTCCGGCGCCGCGGACTTCGAATCGGTGTCCTGGCACGTTCTGCTCGCGCCGTCGAAGACGCCGAAGGAAATCGTCGACCGCCTGCACGCCGAGATGAAGAAGATCATGAGCGATCCGGCGATGAAGAAGCGCGCCGCCGACATCGGCCTGATCCCGATCGACACGCCCTCGATCGCCGGCATGAACGACTACATCAAGGCCGAGCGCGTGAAGTGGGGCGCTCTGGTCGACAAGATCGGCCTGCGCGGCTCGCAGTAGCATCCTGCAAAGTCGTTCCGGGTTCGCGGGCGCAGCCGCGAGCCCGGATTCCATAACCCGACTTGGTAATCGCGGAGTCCGCGTTCGGCGCAGCTCTTGCGGGGCGCCGGCGCAGGCGGCCGCTCACCTTCGATCCGGCCGGTCGCAACAAGCGCGTACCGGCATTGAATTTGGCATCAAATGATGCTAGTTTTGATGCCTGATGTTCAAGGAAGAATCGTCATGCGGACGACTGTGGCGCTCGACGACGAGCTCTTGGCCAAGGCGCAGGAATACACCGGGGTGAAGGAGAAATCCGTCCTGGTGCATCAGGCGTTGAAATTGCTGGTGGAACGCGAAGCCGCGCGGCGGCTGGCCCGCCTGGGCGGCCGCCAGCCCGGTTTCGTCGCCGCGCGCCGCCGGCGGCCGAAATCCAAGTGATGTCCGAGCGATCGATGTTCTGAAGGATGGTTTGCAGAGCGATCGGTTGACGTGATCCTGGTCGACACCTCGGTTTGGGCGCAGCACTTTCGCCGTGAAGTTGCCGCCTTGTCGGCGCTGCTCGAAGCCGGCGAGGTCCTGGCGCACCCCTTTGTCCTTGGCGAGCTCGCGTTGGGAAATCTTCGGCATCGCGATAGCGTGCTGACGGATTATCGGCTTCTGCCGCAGGCGCGCTCCGCGGCGCACGAGGAGGTGCTGGAACTGGTCGAACGCACCCGGCTGTTCGGCCGCGGGATCGGCTACGTGGACGCCCATCTTCTTGCGGCGACGGCGTTGTCCGAAGACGCCCGTCTTTGGACGTTCGACAGGAAACTCGCCGCCATCGCCGTGCAACTCAACCTTTCGTACCGTCCTGCGTAGCGGTAAGGACGGAACCGCAAACGCGTCGCATTGCGCTTCAGCCTCGTGTAAAATTTTTCCTCTCGAACACCAGGCGAAAACCGTCCGTGACCCAAAACCGCGCCCGAAAATTTTGCATCGCGCCGATGATGGATGGGACCGAGGGAGAAAAAATACGAAATGCGTATCAACGGCTAAGCCGAGATTGACTCGACGAGTTGTACCGAAAGTTGTACTGACAATTTGCCATTTGGAAAATGCACGGTGCAGACGCGCAATTAATTGCATATGGAGTTCATCACTAGTTGCTTTGAGCAGTCGATCTACCATTCGCCCGCGGGGGTAGGGAATGAACTACGACGAGTATATTCGCGAAAGGCATGTGCTCTACGAATCTTTTGCAGGAACGGTCGCAGCGATCCTCCGAGCAGCGATCGACGCTAGCGAGCAAGACTTCCGCGTTCAGCAAATCAGCTTCCGAGCAAAAAGCAGCACATCACTCCGTCGAAAGCTGACCGAGCGTGGTCTTCTCGACTCATCGGTAATCGAAACGGAGCTAAAAGACCTGGCTGGCTGCCGCATCGTCTTCTACACGAACACCGATATCGACCGCTTCCTGAATGCACGGCTCATTTTCGAGAACTTCAAAGTCGACTTTGACGGCTCGAAAATTCACCATACGGTCGGCGCCGACCGGCCGGCGGAAGACCTGTATTTCGCTATTCATTACCTCGTCTCGCTCACCGACGAGCGGCTGGCGTTGCCGGAATATCGCAAATTCCGCGGTCTGCGCTGCGAAATCCAACTCCAGACAATTCTGAACCACGCCTGCGCCGAGACGACGCACGAGATCCTGTATCAGCGCCCTGATATTGGGTACCGTAACGGAGGGTTGGAAAATCAAGGCAGTGTAATCTCAGGCTTGGACCAGCATGCGATACCGGCGTTGAAGCGTCGGCATTACGACGGCGGCCGGCCCAGTTGATTTATGCAAACAATGGGCTATCCAGGAGAAACAGCATGTTCTCAGATCATCCGAAAATCGATCTCGGACTCGTGCTTAAACAACTTGCTAGCGTTCGCGATGAAGAGTTGCGACGTGAGATTACAAATTACAATCTTGCCATTTCAGATGAAAAATTCCACGCTGTTTTTTCAGCTTATGGGCTCACAAGATTGTTGTCAGGATTGGATGAAAAATGTTTGCGCGGTAATGTTGAAGATATTCCATCTCAAGAGCTTGAGCAAATTCGGCGGAGCGGTGTCCTGATATTCAGAGCGTATGTAGCGTTTGTGATGATGCGCAGCGATACTTTAGAACGGCGCCTTGACGAAGTTCCCGTGACCTCGCCGCTTCGCCCTTTCAGAGATTTCTTTCGTAGTGGACGAAGAAGTCAAAGTGACGATACTATGGCGCAGCATATCCGCAACGCAATATGTCATGGCACATTCTCATTACGCGATCTATCAACCGTGCGTTTTCAGGACAGAGACTGGGTTGCAGAAATAAGTGCCAAAGACTTTTTTGACGGCCTTTGCGAACAAGTGTTTCGTTTTTATGAGTGTGCATTTTATGCCTCCAGACCTACTGCCTAGAGCGATGACCCTCTCGCGACGGTTGTGGTGACTATGGAAGGCGCTGGGTGTGTCGGGCCAAATTTGAGAATCTCAGTCGGTCCAATCCCGCAGGTATCTAAAATCGGTGATCAAGTGATTGATATAAATAGAAAATTCGCCATCGCGCCGATGATGGATTGGACCGACCGGCACTGCCGGTTCTTCCACCGCCTGCTCACGCGCTGCGCGCTGCTCTACACCGAGATGATCACCGCCGCCGCGGTGCTGCGCGGCGACCGCCGGCGCCTGCTCGCCTATGACCCCGCCGAGCATCCGCTCGCGCTCCAGCTTGGCGGCTGCGATCCGGCCGCCCTCGCCCAATGCGCGCGCATTGCCGAGGATTTTGGCTACGACGAGGTCAACCTCAACGTCGGCTGCCCCTCCGACCGCGTGCAGGAGGGCCGTTTCGGCGCTTGTCTCATGCGCGAGCCGGCGCTGATCGGCGATTGCGTCGCCGCCATGAAGGCCGCGGCGAAGATCCCGGTCACGGTGAAATGCCGGCTCGGCGTGGACGAGCAGGATCCCGAGATCGCGCTCGAACAGCTCACCGCCGCGGCGGAGGCGGCCGGCGTGGACGCGCTCATCGTGCACGCGCGCAAGGCCTGGCTCGCAGGGCTTTCCCCGCGCGAGAACCGCGAGGTGCCGCCGCTCGATTACGGCCGCGTGTTCCGGCTGAAACTTGCGCACCCGCGCCTCTGCATCGTGCTCAACGGCGGCATCGGCAGCGTGGAAGCCGCGCGCGACCACCTGGCGCGGCTCGACGGCGTGATGATGGGCCGCGCCGCCTATCAGGAGCCCTGGCGGCTGCTCGCCGTCGATCCGGAGATTTTTGCCGCGCCCGCGCCGTTGCGGTCGGCGCGCGACGCAGCCGAGGCGCTCGTGCCCTACATCGAGCGCGAGCTGGCGCACGGCACCCGCCTGGCCGCGATCACCCGCCATCTGCACGGACTGTTCCAGGCCGTGCCCGGCGCGCGCGCCTTCCGCCGCCATCTCGCCACCGAGGCAGTGAAACCCGGCGCTTCCGCGCGCGTGCTTCTCGACGCTCTCGCACTTCTGCGCGACATTCCCGCGCAACGTCCCCACACCGCTGCAGCGTAATTCACCTTTCCCTGCAAACGAGAAAAAGATTTGGAGCAGGAATGTTCGGCGTTCCGCTGAGTGAGCTCCTCTTCATCGCCGCCATGATCGTTCTGGGCGGCGTCGTCACCGGCTTGCTCGCCGGCACCTTCGGCATCGGCGGCGGCGCGGTGATCGTGCCGGTGCTCTACGAGGTGTTCGGCATCCTCGGCGTGTCCGATGCGGTCCGCATGCAGCTCTGCGTCGGGACCTCCATCGCCATCATCGTGCCGACCACCATCCGTTCCTATCTCGCGCATCGCGCCAAGGGCGCGGTGCTGCCCGAGGTGCTGCGCGCCTGGGCGCCGCCGGCGGTTGCCGGCGTTGCGATGGGGTCGATCATCGCGGTGTTCGCGCCGGGCGCGGTGTTCAAGCTCGTGTTTGCGCTCATCGCCTGCCTGATCGCCTTCCGGCTGCTGGCCGGACGCGAGAGCTGGCACCTTGCCGAAAAACTCCCCGGCCGCACCGCCATGCGCGCCTACGGCCTCTTGATCGGGATCACCTCCTCGCTCATGGGCGTGAGCGGCGGTTCCGTCGCCAACATGGTGCAGATGCTCTACCGCATACCGTTGCACAATGCGGTGGCGACCTCCGCCGGCCTCGGCGTGCCGATCACAGTGGCCGGCACCATCGGCTATGTGCTCGCCGGGCTGCCGCACAG
Organism: Xanthobacteraceae bacterium; assembly: GCA_035574295.1. GTDB lineage: Bacteria > Pseudomonadota > Alphaproteobacteria > Rhizobiales > Xanthobacteraceae > PNAI01. The sequence goes on along the minus strand of DATLYX010000061.1, from coordinate 25,480 downwards.
CGCGGAACTGCCGCCGCTGTCCATCGGCTTTGTGTCGCTGATCGGGGTTGTGCTGTTCGCGCCGATTTCGAGCTACACCGCCCCCTATGGCGCGCGCCTTGCGCATGCGTTGTCGAAGCGCCACCTCGAGATCGGCTTCGGCTTGTTCTTGTTGGCGGCGTCGATTCGCTTCCTGGTGAGCTTGTTCTGATTGCCAGCCTCATGCGTGATGAAATGAAATTGCCGCTGTCCCGGGCGCAGCGCAGCGCGGAGCGTCAGCGGAGCGGTGCGCTGCAGGGGACCGTTACAAGCTCCGAGTCCGCAACGGTCCCGGAGCAGCGGTGCACCGCCCCGCGCCTGCAGGCGCTACGCGCTGCACCGCATCCGGGACGTGCCAAACTCATCTCGTCACGTTTCACGGATACCCGCGCATCAGCACTCTGTCGCCCCGCACCTCAAAACTTTCCAGCCGGTTGAGGAAGCTCATGCCGAGAAGGCTGGTGCGCAACTGCCCCGGCTGCGCGATCAGCGCCGGCACCGCGCGCTCCACCACGTCGCCCACCGCGACGCGGTCGAGGGTGACCGCCGCCGCCCGCGTGCGGCCGTTGGCGGTGTCCACGGTGACGTTGTAGACCAGCACGTCAATCGGCAGCCCGACCGCCTTTGCCGCCTCCTGCGTGAGCACCACCGCGCTGGCGCCGGTATCGAGCACCATGGGCACGCGCACGCCGTTGACCTCCGCCTGCACCCGGAAATCGCCGCCGCGACCGCGCACGATCTCCACCACGCGCACCCCGCGGCTTGCCGGCCGTCCCGGCACGAGCTCCGCCATCACGCGATCCGAGACGTCGCGCAGCTCCGCACGATAGGTATAGAGCAGCATGAGCGCGAGCGCGATCGCGAGCCAGATCGCCGCCATGCGCAGCGCCCGCCCGAGCTGCCGGCGGAACATCACCGCAATCGCCGCGCCGATCGCCACGAGCCAGATCAGATAATAGACCACGAGGCCGACGCCGCCGGTGTCGAGTCCGGCAAAATTTCGTCCTTCGCGACCCGCAAGCGCGACCAAGAGCACGAAGACGGCCGCGAACAGCACAATCCAGAACAGCCGCCCGCGCACCGTTCACGCCCCTGCTTCCGGTTGCCGCCGCGCGCGCAGCGTTGCAAGCCGTTGCGGCAATTCCGCCGCAACCTGCGCGCGCTCAGCGTCGGTGTATCGCGTCCAGTGCTCGATTTCGCGCCAGGTGCGGCCGCAGCCGCGGCACAATCCGGTTGCCGGATCGAGCAGGCAGATTCTTTCGCAGGGACTCACGATCATCGCTCGTTCTTAGACTCTTATCCCGCCGTTGTCATTCCGGGCCGGAGCCGCGCGCTATGGCTTAAGGCCCGGAATCCTGACCCCTGGGGATGTTCATGGGTTCCGGGAGCCTTTCGACCGCTCCCGGACTTAGGGCGTCACGCTCTGAGCCGGAACAGCGTGCGCCGACGTTTGGGCGGCGCGGGCGTCTCCTCCGGCGGCTGCAGCGGCGGCGCCTGCGGCGCGATCGGCGCCAGCGCCGCCATCACCCGCTCCGGCGGGAAGGTCGCGATCAGCTCGGTACCGATGCGCAGCTTGGATTTCAGCGTGAACGTGCCGCCGTGCAGCTCGATGAGATTCTTAGCGATCGGCAGCCCGAGGCCCGTGCCTTGCTCGGCGGATTTGATCGCGTTGGAGCCTTGGCCGAACTTCGACATCACGATGTCGATTTCCTCCTCCGGAATGCCCGGCCCGGTATCCTTCACGCTCATGTATTGGCCGCCGGAGGCGGTCCATCCCACCTTGAGCCAGATTTCCCCGCCCGGCGGCGTGAATTTGACCGCGTTCGACAGAAGGTTGAGGCACACCTGCCGCACCGCGCGCTCGTCCGCCCAGATGCGCGGCAGGTTGGGTTCGAACACCTTGTGAATCACGATCCCGCGTTTCTCCGCCCTGAGCCGCAACAGGTGATGACACTCCTCCACCACCGCGGCGAGCGAGACCGCCTCCTCGTTCAGCTCGTAGCGCCCCGCCTCGATGCGCGAAAGATCGAGCACCTCGTTGATCAGCTTGAGCAGATGCTGCCCCGAAGCGTGAATGTCGGCGGCATATTCCTTGTACGCCGGCACCGCATGCGGGCCGAACACCTCGGTCTTCATCACTTCGGAGAAACCGAGAATGGCGTTGAGCGGCGTGCGCAACTCGTGGCTCATCTGCGCCAGAAACTGCGACTTGGCGATGCTCGCGCTTTCCGCGCGCCGCCGCGCCTGCTCCGCGCTTTCCTTGGCCTCCTCGAGCTCCGCGATCAGCGCGTCCTTCTCCGCCCGCGCCGTCAGCGTCGCCACGCCGCTCGAATAGAGCCGCTGGATCAGCAGCATGAAATAGCCCTGCGCGACCAGCGCCATCACCGCGAGCACATAATCCTGCAGCGTGCCCTTGAAGGCGAAATTGAGCGCCACTGCGATCGTCACCGGCATGGTGGCGGCGAACGCCGCGATCGGCAGGCTCCAGGCCAGCATGCTGGAGACCGCCACGACCAGCAGCATGATGAACATCAGGAACATGCTCGACCGGTCGTCGCCCGCCAGCGGGTTGACAAGATTGTACATCCAGGCAAGGCCGTAGAAGAGGTCGAGAATGATGAAGCGCATCTGCCAGGCGCGCAGATTGATTCCCGCGCGCGCGCTGGCGAGGAACTGTCGGCACTTGATGACGATGATCAGATGGATCGTCAGTACCGCGGCGGTCCAGATTCCCGCGGTGGCGGTGCCGGCCCAGAAACTCGACAACAGCCCCACCGCGCCGATCAACAGGAACACCATCAGCGACGCCGAGACGCGGTTGTCGGCGAACTGGCGCAACAGCTCGTAGTCGAAGGTGGCGCGCGTGCCGGTGGTCGAGGCGAGCCGGTCGCGCGCCTCGCGCACGCGCTGCGCCACCGAGCGCCGCCGCAGCGCAGGCGGGCTGTCGTTGGTTTCGGGGAGGTCGTGGTCGTCGGCCGGCACGGAGGAAAACCCGGGAAAAAACAGGCTAAACTCGCGCAAAATCCTTAAGGGCAGGCTTAAGGGGGCTATAAAAGAGACGGTTAATGAAAGGTTGACGCCATGAAACTCTACGATTTTGCGCGCGCGCCCAATCCGCGTCGCGTGCGGATCTTTCTTGCGGAAAAGGGCATCAAGATTCCCACCGAACAGGTCGATCTTGGCGCGCTCGCGCACAAGTCGCCGGCCTACACCGCCGTAAATCCCCTGCAACGCCTGCCGGCGCTGGTGCTGGACGACGGCACGGTTCTCACCGAATCGATCGCCATCTGCCGCTACTTCGAGTTGCTGCAGCCCGAGCCCGTGCTGTTCGGCCGCACGCCGAAGGAGCAGGCGGTCATCGAGATGTGGCAACGCCGCGTTGAATTGCACCTGTTGTGGCCGGTCTCGTTCGTGTTCCGCAGCCTGCATCCGGCCATGGCGCAGATGGAGGTGCCGCAGGTGCCGGCCTGGGGCGAGGCCAACAAGCCGCGCGTCATGGAGTTTCTCGAGCTGCTGGAGAAAGAATTGGCGAACCGCCGCTATGTCGCCGGCGACCAGTTCACCGTGGCCGACATCACCGGCCTCGTGGCCATCGATTTCATGAAGCCGGCCAAGCTTGCGGTGCCGGAAGCCATGGCGAACGTGCGCCGCTGGCACGCCGAGCTCGCCGCGCGCCCCAGCGCCGGTGCGTGAGCTAACGCGAGCCAGTTGGAACAACGAAGGAGTCGGAATGAATTCGTGCGTCGAATATTTCTGCCCACGCGCGGCGCCCGCGAAGGGAGGGGGGTGATGCGCCTCAGCATCATTGGGTCCGGCGATGCGTTCGGCTCCGGCGGTCGCTTCAACACCTGTTTGCTGATCGAGGCGGAAGGCAGGCGCATCCTGCTCGACTGCGGCGCCTCGACGCCGGTGGCGCTGAAGGCGCGCGGCATCGATCCGGCGACCATCGACGGCGTTTTCTTGAGCCATCTGCATGGCGACCACTTCGGCGGCCTGCCGTTTCTTCTGCTCGATTTTCATTTCCTCGGCCGCCGCGAAATGCCGTTCGCCGTTGCCGGTCCGCCCGGCACGCGCGAGCGGCTTGACGCAGCCTGCGAGGTGTTTTTTCCGCGCTCGAGCCAGAACAAATGGCGCTTCGCTTTCAACGTGAGCGAGGTTGCGCCCGGCGCTGCCGCGGAGTTTCTCGGTTTCGCCGTCACCACCGCCGAGGTGATCCATTTCTCCGGCACGCCCTCGACCGCGGTGCGGCTCTCCGCCGGCGGCAGAACGCTCGCCTATTCCGGCGACACGCAATGGACCGACGCGCTGATCAAGATTGCCGACGGCGCCGATCTCTTTCTCTGCGAGTGTTACGACTACGAGCGCGATCTTTCCGGCCATATGAGCTGGGCGATCCTGCGCACCAAGCTCGCCGGACTCAAAGCGCAAAAAATCATGATCACGCACATGAATCCCAGCATGCTGGCGAAGACGGACGAAGCCCGCGCAGCCGGCGTGCTGGTGGCCGAAGACGGATTGATGCTTGACCTATGAAGTCTCTGGGCGGACGTGATTCAATGAACCTCACCGCTCCAGCCTGGCGATCAGGCTGGAGGTGTCCCAGCGGCGGCCGCCCATCTTCTGCACTTCCGAATAGAACTGATCGACCAGTGCCGTGACCGGCAGGTGCGCGCCGTTCTTGCGCGCCTCGGCAAGGCAGATCGACAGGTCTTTCCGCATCCAGTCCACCGCGAAACCGAAATCGAATTTTCCTGCCGCCATGGTCTTGTAGCGGTTCTCCATCTGCCACGACTGCGCGGCCCCCTTCGAAATCGTCGCGATCAATTTTTCGATGTCGAGTCCGGCCTTCTTGGCAAAATGCAGCCCCTCGGCGAGCGCCTGCACCAGCCCGGCGATGCAGATCTGGTTGACCATTTTGGCGAGTTGTCCCGCGCCCGCCTCGCCCATCAGCGTGCAGGCACGCGCATATGATGCAATCACCTTCTCGGCGCGCGCAAACGGCTCCGCATCCCCGCCGCACATCACCGTGAGCACGCCGTTCTCCGCGCCTGCCTGGCCGCCCGAGACCGGAGCATCGATGCAATCGAAGCCGCGCTTCTTCGCCTCCGCATAAAGCTCGCGCGCGATCTCCGCCGACGCCGTGGTGTGGTCCACGAACACCGCGCCCGGCTTCATCCCCGCAAAGGCGCCGTTCGGGCCGAGCGCGACTTCGCGCACGTCGTTGTCGTTGCCCACGCACATCATCACGAAGTCCTGGCCTTCGGCCGCCTCGCGCGGGGTTTTGGCGCTTCGGCCGCCGTGCTGCGCAACCCATTTGGCGGCCTTCTCCGGCGTCCGGTTATAGACCGTGACCTCATGCCCGCCTTTGTTCTTCAGGTGCCCTGCCATGGGGTAGCCCATTACGCCGAGCCCGAGAAATGCCACCTTCGCCATGTGCTCCTCCTTGTCCGCTTTGGCCCGATCCATATCTTGCAGTCAGGGCGTTGACCATAGTGTCCGTATGGTGCAGCAATCGCCAGCCTCACCGGCGTCGTCCTGAGGTGCGAGCGAAGCGAGCCTCGAAGGACGACGCCTTCACGGGCCTCACCCTTCGAGGGTCGCCTTCGGCACCTACCTCAGGGTGACGAAAGACTGTCGGTGCAGCATGAGTGTCACCAAGCAGCAAGTGCTCGAACAGCTTGCCAAGGTCGCGGCACCGGATGGAACGCCGCTGGCCGACAGCGGCGCGCTCTCCGACATCGTCGCCGGCGAGGGCAAGGTGTTTTTCTCCATCAACGTCGATGCCGCGGCTGTGCAAGCCTGGGAGCCGGTGCGCAAGCGCGCTGAGGACGTGGTGCGCGCCATTCCCGGCGTCAAATCCGCTCTTGTGGCGCTCACCGCGGAGCGCAGGGCAGGGGCCGCGCGTCCGCAACCGACGCCGCCACCCGGCCGCCGCGGCCATCTGCACGGCCACGATCCGCAGGCCGGTCCTGCCGGCGTGCCCGGCGTTGCATCGATCATTGCCGTGGCCTCCGGCAAGGGCGGCGTCGGCAAATCCACGCTGGCGGTCAACCTCGCGCTCGGCCTGCGCGAACTCGGCCTCAAGGTCGGCATGCTCGATGCCGACATCTACGGGCCGTCGCTGCCCAAGTTGCTCGCCATCCGCGAGAAGCCGCAGACCATCGGCGGCACGCGGCTGAAACCGCTCGAACGCTACGGCCTCACGGTGATGTCGATCGGCTTCCTCATCGAGGAGGAGACGCCGATGATCTGGCGCGGGCCCATGGTGATGTCCGCGCTCACGCAAATGCTGCGCGAGGTGGAATGGGGCACGCTGGACATCATGGTGGTGGACATGCCGCCCGGCACCGGCGACGCCCAGCTCACCATGGCCCAGCAGGTGCCGCTCAAAGGCGCGGTGATCGTTTCCACGCCGCAGGACCTTGCCCTCATCGACGCGCGCCGCGGCATTGCCATGTTCCGCCGCGTCAACGTGCCGGTGCTCGGGATTGTTGAGAACATGAGTTACTTCCTTTGTCCGCACTGCGGCACGCGCTCCGACATCTTCGGCCACGGCGGCGCGCGCCACGAGGCGGAGCGGTTGAAGGTGCCGTTCCTCGGCGAGGTGCCGCTCTTGATGGCGATCCGAGAAACCTCCGACTCCGGTTTGCCTGTCGTCGCGACCCGGCCCGACAGCTCGGAGGCCGCGGCCTACCGCCTGATTGCCCACAACGTGCGCGACCAGCTCACCGGGCAGGGCGCTGCAAAACCGCCGCCCCGCATCGTCATCGAGGCTTGACCAACCGCTCGGGCGCTCCCGCCGTGCGGGGATTTTCTTTCGCTTTTCGACGCCCTAAAATGCGCTTCAACGATCGCCCAGCCGGGCCATCGAACGATCAGAACAGGGGAAAAGCGCCATGAAACGCCGTGAATTCCTGAAGACCGCGGGCGTCGGGCTCGCCGCTTCGACTGTCGCCGCGCCGGCAATTGCGCAAACCACGCCGGAAATCAAATGGCGGATGCCGACGAGTTTTCCGAAATCGCTCGATACCTTGCATGGCGGTGCCGAGACCTTTGCCAAGGCGGTGCGCGAAGCCACCGACAACAAATTCCAGATTCAGGTATTCGCGGCCGGTGAAATCGTGCCGCCGTTCCAGGTGGTCGATGCGGTGCAGAACAACACCGTCGAGTGTTGTTTCACCGCCGCCTATTATTTCCTCGGCAAGGACATGACCTTTGCGCTGCCGTGCTCGGCGCCGTTCAGCCTTAATGCGCGCATGCAGAATGCTTGGCAGTATCACCACGGCGGCATTGCGTTGATGAACGAGTTTTTCAAGAAGTACAACATGATCGGCTTCCCGGCCGGCAACACCGGCTGTCAGATGGGCGGCTGGTTCCGCAAACCGATCCGCGAGATCGCCGACCTCAAAGGCCTGAAATTCCGCATGGGCGGTTTCGCCGGCCGCGTGCTCGGCAAGCTTGGCGTCGTGGCGCAGCAGATCCCGGGCGGCGAGATTTATTCGGCGCTGGAGAAGGGCACCATGGACGGCGCCGAATGGGTCGGCCCCTACGACGACGAAAAGCTCGGCCTCTACAAGGTGGCGCGGTTCTATCATTACCCCGGCTGGTGGGAGGGCGGCACGCAGGTGCATCTGTTCATCAATCTGGAACGGTGGAATGCTTTGCCCGCCGCTTACAAATCCATCGTGCAGTCGGCCGCCGCACTCGCCAACGTCTGGGTGCAGGCGAAATACGACGCGGAAAATCCGGCCGCGCTCAAGCGGCTGGTCGCCGGCGGCGCCCAGCTCACGCCGTTCCCGCAGGCGGTCATGGAGGCGTGCCTGAAGGCTGCGAACGAAGTCTACGCGGAGGAATCGGCGAAGAATCCCGAATTCAAGAAGGTTTGGGACAACATGGTGGCGTTCCGCAACGACATGTATCAGTGGTGGCAGGTTGCGGAATACAGCTACGACAGCTTCATGATCCGCACCCGTCCGCGCGGCTGATCGGCCCGGCGCTATTCGAGACCCCGGCGCTGTAGGCGCCGGGGTTTTTCATTGGCGGCCCCTCTGCACAAAGCGCGCACGGCTTTGCCTCAACGTATCTGCGGCGGGAAATCGACCGGCGGCATGTCGATTTGCGGAATTTCGATCTGGATCTTTGCCGGATCGGTTTTCGGAGCGCCTTCCTTGTAGTGCATGACCATCCCCGGAAACGCGATGACGAGCGCCACCATCAAGAGTTGGATCAGCACGAACGGCACCGCACCCCAGTAGATTTGCACGGTGGTGACCGGCTCGATCATTCTTTGCGCGATGCGGTCGAAATACGCCTTTCGCGGCGCCACCGAGCGCAGATAGAACAATGCAAAGCCGAACGGCGGGTGCAGGAACGAGGTCTGCATGTTCACGCCGAGCATGACCCCGAACCAGATCAGATCGATGCCGAGCCGCTCCGCCGCCGGCCCCAGGAGCGGCACCACGATGAAGGCGATTTCGAAGAAATCGAGAAAGAACGCGAGAAAGAACACGAACACGTTGACGAAGATCAGAAATCCGGTCTGCCCGCCGGGCAGGGAGACCAGCATCTCCTCCACCCATTTGTGGCCGTCCACGCCGTAGAACGTGAGCGAAAACACCCGCGCGCCGATCAGGATGAACACCACGAAGGCGGAGAGTTTTGCCGTCGACTCCGCCGCTTGGCGGGTGAGGTCCAAGGTCAGCCTGCGCTTGATGAGCGCGAGCGCCAGCGCGCCGGTGGCGCCCATGGCCCCGCCTTCGGTCGGCGTGGCCACCCCGATGAAAATCGTGCCGAGCACAAGGAAAATCAGCGCCAGCGGCGGCACCATGACGAAGATCACCTGCTCGGCCAGCACCGAAAGCAGCTTGAGCCGCAACAACCGGTTCGCCACCGCCGCGGCGAACGCGATCACCACCGCCAGCGACATCGTCAGCACCACGAAATCGGCGCCGGCTCGTACCGTCGTCGTCCGCATGTAGAGATAGCTGGACACGCCGGCGATGACGGTCACCACCAGGAGCGACAGCACTCCGCGGTCTCCGTTCGGTTCGCGGTAGGTGATGGCTTCCGGCGGCAGCCCCGGCATCGACCGGGGCGCCACCATCGTCAGGATGGCGACATAACCGGCGTACAGTGCCGCCAGCACCAGGCCGGGAATGAAGGCGCCCTCGTACATGTCGCCGACCGAACGGCCGAGCTGGTCCGCCATGACGATGAGCACGAGGGAGGGGGGGATGATTTGCGCGAGCGTGCCCGATGCGGCGATGATCCCGGTCGCCGCGCGCCGGTCGTAGCCGTAGCGCAACATGATCGGCAGCGAGATCAGGCCCATAGAGATCACGGAGGCGGCGACCACCCCGGTGGTCGCCGCGAGCAGCGCGCCGACGAAGATCACGGCATAGGCGAGGCCGCCGCGCACGGTGCCGAACAATTGCCCGATGGTGTCGAGCAGATCCTCGGCCATGCCCGAGCGCTCGAGAATGAGGCCCATGAAGGTGAAGAACGGGATCGCCAAAAGCGTATCGTTGCTCATCACGCCATAGACGCGCTGCGGCAGCGCCTGCAGGAAGTCGGGCTGGAACAGGCCGAGCTCGATGCCGATCAGCGCAAACAGAAGGCCGTTGGCCGCCAGCGCAAACGCCACCGGATAGCCGAGCAAAAGAAACACCACCAATGACGCGAACATGATCGGCGCCATGTAGTGGATCAGCCAGGCGGTCATCGCGGCGCTCAGCGCTGTCTCATGCTTTCGATTTCGGCTTCCGCCTCGATCGCGAACGGGTGCTCATGTCGTTCATACGGCTCGGGAATGAGCCCGCGCATGGCGGCGATCCGCTTGATCAGTTCCGAGACTCCCTGGGCGGAGAGCAGCACGAAACCGACCACCAGCAGGAATTTGGCCGGCCATTGCGGCAAGCCGCCGTAGTTGAACGACTGTTCGTTGAGGAGGAACGAGTTCACGAATACGGGATACGCCGTGATGACCAGAATGATGGCGAACGGCAGAAGAAACAGCCCGTGACCGACCACATCGATGCTATCGCGCCATTTTTTGGGGAGCAGGTTGTTGACGATGTCGATTCTGACGTGTTCGTTGACCAGCAGCGTCCACGGCGCGCATAACAGAAACACCGCGCTGAACAGCACCCACTGCAGTTCCAGCCAGGCGTTCGACGACATGTCGAAGACCTTGCGCACGACTGCGTTGGTGGCGGACACCAGCACCGCCGCCAGAACGAACCACGCGAGTCCGCGCCCGATCCGGGTATTGACCGCATCGATGACGCGGCTCGTCTTGAGCAGGCCGCTGAGCAAACGATCCACCGCAGTTCCCCTAGAAACCGAGCCGTGGCCCCGGGCCGCAGCCGGTGCATTCGTTCCTGCCCGCATTCTCCCCATGCGGTCGGGCCCACTTATCCCCGGAGCCCTTGCCGCTCGTCAATCGAAACCTGATTGCATGGTTCCCTTTAGGCTGGCGTCAATTCGCCGCCGCGCGCCGCCGCACCGTCTCGCGATGCAGCGCATACAGCCCGCTGGCTACGATCAGCACGGCGCCCACGATCGCCCAGGCATCCGGCAGCTCGTTGAACGACACGAATCCGGCAACTCCTGCCCAGATCAGGAAAGTGTAGCGGAACGGCGCCACCGCCGAGACTTCCGCCGTCGTGCGGAAGGCATAGACCGCGAGATAGGAGGCCAGGCTGAAGAAACAGGCGGCAAACGACAGGTGCCCGAGTTCCCGCAGGGTGACCGGCCGCCACTGCTCGGTCAAGCCGTAGCCGCAGGCGAGCAGCGTGAGCATGGCCACGCTGACGAAGGTGATGGCCATGCTGGGCAGCGTCGGATCGAGCCGCCGGGTCACCAATTCGCGCAGCGCGCCGAACAAGGGCGCCCCGAGGCCGGCGAGCGCAAAAATATTGAACGCCTCCGGCGTCGGCTTGACGATGAACAGCACGCCGATGAACCCGACGGCCACTGCGCTCCACCGACGCCAGCCGACGATTTCCCGCAGAAAGATCACCGACAGCGCCACCAGAATCAGCGGATGCACCATGTTCAGAGCGGCCGCATTGGCGATCGGCATGTTGATGAGCGCCGCAATGTACAGGGCGCCGGAAAGTGCATCGAGCAGCGCGCGGAGCAGCACGGGGCCGCTGAACGCGCGCCTCACGTGGCGCCAGTAGCCGGAGACGAACAGCACCATCGCCACCACCAGGATGGTGAACGCGCCGCGCACCGCCAACGTCTGCCCGAAGGGATGCGTCTGCGCGACGAGCTTGGTGGCCACGTCGCTGACCGCGTAGGCGGCCATGCCGCCGGTCAGCGCAAAAATGCCGCGGCTATTGTCGCTGATGGAATTCAAGCGAGGGCCCACCCTCTCGCCTCCCGGCAGCTTTCGCGGGGGGAGGGCAAGAAGCAGCGAACTGCGGGTCTTCCCGACCACGCGCGTCACGCGTCGGCGTCGACGGAGAATGCATGGAAGCCCGATTACCCGCCGGTGACGCTCATATGGCGCGCCAGCGCCGGGCGCTTGTGGCGGCGGTCGATGACGAAATCATGGCCTTTGGGTTTCCGCGCGATCGCTTCGTCGATCGCGGCGTAGAGCAGGTCGTTCGCCTCCGAGGCGCGCAGCGGGGCGCGCAGATCCGCCGCGTCCGCCTGGCCGAGGCACATGTACAGCGTGCCGGTGCAGGTGACGCGCACGCGGTTGCAGGATTCGCAAAAATTGTGCGTCATCGGCGTAATGAAGCCGAGCCGGCCGCCGGTTTCCTTCACTTGCACATAGCGCGCCGGCCCGCCGGTGCGATAGTCGATGTCCTCCAGCGTGTAGCGCTCGGCGAGCCGCGCCCGCACCATCGACAGCGGCAGATATTGCGCCAGCCGCTCCTCGCCGATGTCGCCGAGCGGCATCACCTCGATCAGCGTGATGTCCATGCCGCGGCCGTGCGCCCAGGCGACCAGGTCCGCAAGCTCGTCTTCGTTCACGCCCTTGAGCGCCACCGCATTGAGCTTCACCTTCAGGCCCGCTGCGAGCGCCGCGTCGATCCCGGCCAGCACCTTCGCGATGTCGCCCCAGCGCGTGATGGCACGGAATTTTTCCGCATCGAGCGTATCGAGCGAAACATTGATCCGTTCGACGCCGCAAGCCTTCAGCTCGGCCGCGTATTTGGCCAGTTGCGAGCCGTTGGTGGTGAGCGTCAGCTCGTCGAGGGCGCCGGACCGCAGATGACGCGACAGCGACTGAAACAGCGTCATGATGCCGCGCCGCACCAGCGGCTCGCCGCCGGTGAGCCTGAGCTTGCGCACGCCCTTGACCACGAACGCCGTGCACAGCCGGTCGAGCTCCTCGAGCGTCAACAGATCGGCCTTCGGGAGAAAGGTCATGTTTTCCGCCATGCAATAGACGCAGCGGAAATCGCAGCGGTCCGTCACCGACACGCGCAGGTAGGTGATGGCGCGGCCGAACGGGTCCACGAGGGGCTGCGCGTGCTGGCCCGCAGGCCGGTCGATGTCGAGGGCGGCGGTCATTTGGCTCCTTTGTCGAAGCGCCGGATTCTGACCCATAAAACCCCGCAGGTCCAGGCTCCCTCTGCGTCTATCCGGTTGCTATATAAGGCCTCTGCCGGTCTTTGCAGGGATTTGCGCGCCGGTGCGGATCACGTCCCCATGAACGAACGGCCTTGGCCCACGGAACTGCGCCTTTCCAAGGATAGAAAGACGCTGTCCGTGACCTTCGAAAGCGGCGAGACGTTCAGGCTGCCGGCCGAATATTTGCGCGTCACGAGCCCGAGCGCCGAGGTGCAGGGTCACTCCCCGCACGAGCGCAAGACCGTGCCCGGAAAGCGCAACGTAGCGATCCTGGAGATCCACCCGATCGGCAACTATGCCGTGCGGCTTGTGTTCGACGACATGCACTCCACCGGCATCTATAGCTGGGACTATCTGTTAAGACTCGGCCGCGACCACGACCGCATCTGGCAGGACTATCTCGACGAGCTCGCGAGCAAGAACTTGTCACGCGATCCGCCCCCGCGCTGACCGCGGCCGCTATCCCACGCGGAAAAGCCTCGCGTCGCCGTCGAACACCAGGCGCTCGCCGGTGATAAGCCTGATTTCGATCAGGCTCCGCTTGCCGTCGTGCGTGTGCTGCGGCAGGCCGACCACCAGCGGGTGACCCTTCAGCTTGGTCAACCAGATGGTCGGAAAATCCTCGCCCTTGCGCAAAAGCTCCGTGCAAGCACGGGCCAAATCGCTCGCTCGCTCCCCCGGCATGACCGGTGAACCAGCCCCACGAGTCGGGCCCCCGCTTTGATCTAGATCAAGGAGCCCCGCCGCTCCGCGCCGGTAATTGGTTGCAGTTGCAACCATGACCTTGCAACCGCGCCGCAGCGCCCGATCCCCAGGCAGCTTCCGGGGCTCGCCGCGCTCCCGCTCGCCAATGGGGGAGACTCACCATGGATGCCGCCACTCAAGCGCCAAATCTGGCAACAGCGCACGACCATCCGCACGGCTGGCGCCGCTATCTCTACTCGACGAACCACAAGGACATTGGGACGCTGTATCTCCTGTTCGCGATCACCGGCGGGGTCATCGGCGGCATCCTGTCGATCGCCATGCGGCTCGAGCTGCAGGAGCCCGGCATGCAGATCTTCTCCAATCCTCACACCTTCAATGTGTTTGTGACCGCGCACGGGCTGATCATGGTGTTCTTCATGATCATGCCGGCGCTGATCGGCGGGTTCGGGAACTGGTTCGTTCCGATCATGATCGGCGCGCCGGACATGGCCTTCCCGCGCATGAACAACTTGTCCTTCTGGCTGCTGCCCCCATCGCTCAGCTTGCTCGTGCTCTCGCTGTTTGTGGAAGGCCCGCCCAATGAGCCGGGCGTCGGCGCGGGGTGGACGGTCTATGCCCCGCTGTCGACCTCGGGCCATCCCGGACCGGCCATGGACTTCGCCATCCTCTCACTGCATTTGGCGGGCGCGTCTTCGATTCTCGGCGCGATCAATTTCATCACCACCATTTTCAACATGCGCGCGCCGGGCATGTCGATGCACAAGATGCCGCTGTTCGCCTGGTCGGTTTTGGTGACGGCGTTCCTGTTGCTGCTCTCGCTGCCGGTGCTCGCCGGCGCCATCACCATGCTGCTCACCGACCGCAACTTCGGCACCACGTTCTTCGCCGTCGACGGCGGCGGCGATCCGCTGCTGTTCCAGCACCTGTTCTGGTTCTTCGGTCATCCCGAGGTGTACATCCTGATCCTTCCGGCGTTCGGAGTGATCAGCCACATCGTGGCTACGTTCTCCAAAAAGCCCATTTTCGGCTACCTCGGCATGGCCTACGCGATGGTGGCGATTGGGGCGATCGGCTTCGTCGTCTGGGCGCATCACATGTATACCGTCGGCATGACCACCGGCGCCCAGGCCTATTTCGTGGCCGCGACCATGGTGATCGCGGTGCCGACCGGCGTAAAAATCTTCTCCTGGATCGCCACCATGTGGGGCGGCTCGATCGAGTTCAGGACGCCGATGCTGTGGGCGATCGGCATGATCTTCCTGTTCACCATCGGCGGCGTCACCGGCATCGTGCTGGCCAATGCCGGCGTCGACCGCGCACTGCACGACACCTATTACGTGGTGGCGCATTTCCACTACACGATGTCGCTCGGCGCCACCTTCGGCATCTTCGCCGCCTGGTACTATTGGTTCCCGAAGATGACCGGTCGCATGTACAGCGAAGCCATCGGCAAGCTGCATTTCTGGCTGACGTTCGTCGGCGTCAATCTGATCTTCTTCCCGCAGCACTTCCTCGGTCTTGCCGGCATGCCGCGGCGCTATGTCGACTATCCCGACGCCTATACCGGCTGGAACTACGTCTCCTCGCTCGGCTCGTATATTTCGGCGCTCGGGGTGATCGTATTCTTCCTCGGCGTTGCGCACGCGTTCTGGCGCAAGGAAAAGGCGGCGGACAACCCTTGGGGCGCAGGAGCCACCACGCTGGAATGGACCCTGTCTTCGCCGCCGCCGTTCCATCAGTTCAACACGCTGCCGCGGATCAAGTGACGCCGCGGCGGCGCTTGCGCGTGTGGCCGCCGGCTGGGATCGCGTGCGCCCGCCTGAGTAAGAATTGCCGCGTGAATTGAGTGCAGGTTCCGCCCTGTCTAGTGCCGTGCGTCGGAGCCCGGCGCCTCGTTCCTCTTGGCTTCCTGGAACTCAGCTTCGAATTTTGCCACGTCCGTTATGAAATCCTGCAGCATGCGTTGACGCTGCGCGGGGTCATAATCATAGCTGAATTCTGCAAAGGTCTTGGCGAGCGCAGAGAACAACTCGGCGGTATCGATCGTGTCCGATTCGCCGGACGGGGAGCCGAACTCCTCGTAGAATTCGTCGATCAGGTCGCCGATCAGGCAGTGCAGGCAAGGGCGCTCGTCGTTCGGTTCTGTTGTTTGCGACATGACTACGCTCTCTCGGTGACCGCGAGGTCCAAATATGGCGTCGCGACACCTTTTTCGATAGGTATGCGATAGTAAGGCCGCGCGCCAGAACCTGCGAAACGGATCAAGACTTTCGCAACGCTTGCAATCCTTGGCAATGGTGGGCGCTGTAGGGATTGAACCTACGACCTCTCCCGTGTGAAGGGAACGCTCTCCCGCTGAGCTAAGCGCCCGCTCCGCGCGCCGGCCCGGACGCCGGCGGGGTTCTGTTGCGTCTGCCAGATGTAAGGAGCCCCCGCGCGCGAAGTCAACAGAGCGACGGTGCGCGCCGCGCCGTCATGGCCGCGTTCGGCGATCAGCGTTGCGGCGGTTGCTGCTGCGGCGCGGGCCAGGGCGAGGCCGGTGCGGTCGCCGGCGCTGCCGAAGCCGGTGCCGCCGGCGGCTTTGGCGGTGCGGCCGCCTTCGGCTTCTGCTTCGGTGCCGGCTTGGCAGGAGGCGGCGCCGGGCGACGCGGCGGGGCCATCGCCACGAGCTCGGCATAAACCGGATTGGGCGACAGTCGCGGCGGGACCGACTGCCCGGTCATGGGATCGATGCCCTCGGTCGGCTGTACCATCCTGACCGGGATGGTTTGCGGCTGATACCCGGTGAGGTTGAAGGTCGCCGTCAGTTCGGTGGCCTGCACCGCAAGCGAGCACGGGGTTCGGCAGGTCTGGCCGGTCGAGGTCCGCACTTCCGCGCCTGCGGGCTCGGATTCGAATTCGAGCGTCGTGGTCGGCGCCGGCGTGGTGAATGTCGGCATGCTCAGGTTCGGGATCTCGAACTTAGTCAGCGAGAACTCGGCGCATCCGCCAACAAGAATGCTCGCTGCTGCGATGACGATGACTCGGCGCATGATTGTTTCCATAATCGTGCGGCCCGCGGGCCGCGGTCCCCAGGTGAACAGGCGCCTCGCAGGCGTGGGACCTGCATTGTTGCGCGCTGGCTGGCGTTCGGACAGGCTGCTGAATGCAGTTATTCGGAGCCTCGCCCGGACGTCAAGCATACAGTTTAAATCAGATTGTGCTCCCATTAGGGTAAATGCTCCCTTAACTGGGAGAAATCGTGGCGTCACGGGGCCGGCCGGATCGTCTAGTCGCGTTCCGCGAACAGCTCGAACACCGCGCCCGGCAGTTGATCGAAGTGGCCGATCACGCGCGCGACGCCGAGCTCTGCGGCAGGAATATTCGTATAGCCGAAATCGACGGCAATCATCGGCACAGCGGCCGCCTTGGCGGTTTGCGCATCGATGTGTGAATCGCCCACCAGCACCGCGCGGTCGGGTCTGCCGCCGGCCGCCGCGATTGTGCGCTGCAATATCGCGGGATCGGGCTTGCCCATCCCGAACGTGTCCGGCCCGCAAATTGCCGCAAACCGGCTGGCCAGCGCGAGCTCCTCGAGCAACAGCCGCGACAAGCCCGCGCGCTTGTTGGTGCACACCGCAAGCCGGCAGCCGCGCGCGCTGAGCGCATCGAGTGCCGCGGCCACGCCGGGAAATGGCTTTGAATGTTCCGCAATGTGCGCCGCATAGTGAGCGATGAACGCATTGAACATGCGCTCAAGCTCGACCTGCGAGAGCGTGCGCCCGGCGCGCTCGGCGGCAAGCTCGATCATTCGCCGCGCGCCGAAACCGACCATGAGGCGCCCGACATCGAACGGCACCGCAGGGATTTCTTCGCGCGCAATGACGATGTTGAGGGTGGCAACCAGATCCGGCGCCGTATCGACCAGCGTCCCGTCGAGATCAAACACGACTGTCAGCACAGACATCGCGCAATCGCTAGCCCTCCAGGCTGGTCATGGCAAGCCCGGGGCCTGGCCGGTCTGGCTTTGCTCGCTGTGCCCGCGTCGGGGAGGGGACCCACGGCAGAAATGCCCTGGCTGAAGTGTATCGCGTCCGTCTGTTTTGAGCTATGCGCAGGCACCGAACGGCGATAGATAAGCGCCGCTGTCGATCGACCCTGTGAGCCTTCATGGATGTGGACGCCTACAAACGGCAGGCCGCTGCTTGCGCCGTGGGCTGGATCAAACCCGGCATGCGGGTGGGGCTCGGGACCGGTTCGACCGCGCGCCATTTTGTCGAGCTGTTGGCCGAGCGGGTGCGCTCCGGCCTGGACGTGATTTGCGTGCCGACGTCGGAAGCAACCCGTGCCGATGCGGAGCGGCTGGGGATTCCGCTCACCACGCTGGATGAGTCCCCCACCCTCGACCTCACCGTGGACGGGGCCGACGAGATCGCCCCCGATCTGACGCTGATCAAGGGCGGGGGCGGCGCGCTGTTGCGGGAGAAGATCGTGGCCGTAGCCTCCGCCCGCATGCTGGTGATTGCCGACGAATCGAAATGGGTGCCGGTGCTCGGCCGCTTTCCGCTGCCGATCGAGGTTGTTCCGTTCGGGTTCGGCGCCACCCGCCGTGCGATCGAGAGCGCCGCTGCCGGTGCCGGCGCGCCGGGATCGCTGGAATTGCGGCAAGGCCGTGACGGCAGCCCCTTCGTGACCGATAGCGGCCATTGGCTGCTTGATGCTAAACTTGGTCAAATTCTCGATCCAAAAGGGCTCGCTGATCGGCTGTCGCCGATTCCGGGCGTGATGGAGCACGGATTGTTCATCGGTCTTGCCCACGCAGCCATACTCGCCGGACCAGCCGGCATCCGCGTTGTCGAACGGCCCTGATCACAAACACTTAAGACGAAAGGAAAAAATCAAATGAATGCGGTCGTGCAGGTTCGCTCCTTCTGCGCTGTCATCGGCATCTGTCTGGCGCTCGCGGTCCCCGCCCAGGCACAGCCGCAGCCTTCGGCCAACGCCCTGAACATGGCCCGGGAATTGGTCGGCATTATCGGGGCCACGCGCGATCTCGACTCAGTCCCCACCGCCGTGATCGTGCAGGTGGCCGGCAATTACTTACACGGCAATCCGAACGAGAAGCTTTCCAAGGATTTGGGGGACATAGCCGAGAAACTTGTTGAAGAATACAACCCGCGCCGCAGTGAAATCCCCAATGAGGTCGTGCGGCTGTATGCGACGCGATTTACCGAGCAGGAGTTGAAGGACCTGCTGACGTTCTACAAGTCAAACCTGGGCAAGAAGATGCTCTCGGAAAGCCAGATCATTCTCAACGAAGCGGCCCGCCGCGCCGATGCTTTTGCTGCCAAACTGCGCGAAGAGATCGGTCCCAAGATCCGGGAGGAGCTGAAGAAACGCGGCCACAAGCTGTGAGTTGACGCCGCCTGCGGCCGGGCCTGTTGAAAGCGCAGGTCGCGGCTCGGGACCAGCAGACCGCATTGGGAGACCGGATTGCCCGAAGAGGTCGATCTGTTTGTCATTGGCGGCGGTTCGGGCGGCGTGCGCGCCGCGCGGGTGGCCTCCGAACATGGCGCGCGCGTGATGCTGGCCGAGGAATACCGGGTCGGCGGTACATGCGTGATCCGCGGCTGCGTGCCGAAAAAACTCTTCGTCTATGCCGCACGCTTTGCCGATGAATTCGAGGACGCCAGGGGTTTTGGCTGGACCGTGCCCGCCCCTTCCTTCGACTGGCCGACCCTGATCGCCAATAAGGACCGCGAGATCGCGCGGCTCGAGGCCGCCTATACTGCCACGCTCGAGCGCGCCAAGGTCAAAGTGGTCAAAAGCCGGGCCGTGCTCGAGGACGCGCACACGGTGCGCCTCGTCGCCACCGGCGAGACCGTGCGCGCCGCGCATATCCTCATCGCCACCGGCGGGCGCCCGCACCACGGCGCCGCGATCGCCGGCCTTGAACACGTGATTTCCTCGAACGAGGCGTTTCACTTGCCGTCGCTGCCGCGCCGCATCCTCATTCAGGGCGGCGGCTACATCGCGGTCGAGTTCGCCGGCATCTTCAACGGCCTCGGCTCCGAGGTGACGCTCGTCTATCGCGGCGACCGCATCCTGCGCGGCTTCGACGACGATCTGCGCCTGCATTTGCAAGGGGAACTGGAGCGCCGCGGCATTCGCATCGTCACACGGCAGATCGTGGAGAGCGTCGAGAAAGTGGAGCACGGATTGGACGTGGTGCTGTCCGACCGCCGCTCATTCGTCGTCGATCAGGTCATGTTCGCCGTCGGGCGCCGGCCGAACGTGACAGGGATTGGGCTGGAAAAAATCGGGATCGCGCTTGCCCCCAACGGCGGCATCGCTGTCGATGATTTTTCGCGCACGTCGCTGCCGCACATCGCCGCCATCGGCGATGTCACCAACCGCGTGAACCTCACCCCGGTCGCGATCCGCGAAGGCCACGCCTATGCCGACACCGTGTTCGGCGGCCGTCCCACGCCGGTCGATCACACCGACGTGCCGACCGCGGTGTTCTCGGAGCCCGAAGTCGGCGCCGTCGGCCTGACCGAGGCGCAGGCGGCGGACAGGTTTGCCAAGGTGGATATTTACAAGACCGCGTTCCGACCGCTCAAGGCCACGCTCTCCGGCCGCGATACGCGCACCTTCATGAAGCTCGTGGTGGACGGAGCCACCGATCGCGTGGTCGGCTGCCACATTGTGGGGGAGGGCGCCGCCGAAATGATTCAGCTCGTCGGCATCGCGGTGAAGATGAAGGCCACCAAGGCGGACTTCGACGCCACCATGGCGGTGCATCCTACCGCTGCCGAGGAGTTGGTGACCCTGCGCACCAAGGCGCTCACCCGCACGCGCGCCGCCGCAGAGTAACCACTGCGTTCACGCCTTACACAATTTTCTCGACCAGATACCCGACGATAAAAGCGACGATTGCCGCGCCCATGCCGATCGCAAAAGTTTCCAGCGCCGAGCGCCACCATGGCCGCGCCGACCAACGGCTTTTGGCCGAGCCGATCAGCAGGAACGCAACGCCCGTTGCGACCGTCGATACCGCCGTGGCATGCGGCACGGCAAACACGAACGGCAAGAGCGGCAGGCTGCCGGCGGCGGCGAACGCGGTGAAGGTGGTGGCCGCCGCTTGCCACGGCGAACGGTGGGCGGCGGAGAGGCCGTATTCCTCCACCATCATGGTATCGATCCACACCTCGTGCCGCGAGGTGATCAGCCGCGTGATGGTTTCGAGCGCGGTGTCGGTAAATCCTTTGGCCCGATAGATTTCACGGATTTCGTTGCGCTCGCCGTCCGGGTCGGCGGTGATGTGCCGCTCCTCCCGCTCGCGCAGGTGGGCGTAGTATTCGCGCGCGGCGCGGGTGCCGGCGAAGTTGCCGCAGGCCATGGAAAAGCCGTCGGCGAGCAGATTGGCAGCGCCCAGGATCAGGACCACGCGGGGGGAGAGGTCGGCCCCGATCGCCCCGGCGACCACTGCAAAGGTGGTGACCGTCCCGTCGATGGCGCCATAGACCGCATCCGGCAGGTAATTCGGTTTCGGCCCTTCCGCCAGCCGCGCCGCGATCGCGTCCGGCTCGTGCGAATGCTCCAGTTCTGGCGCCACCCTCAATCTCCTGCTAAGGCGGTCAAAAATCAGCGTTTATCATGCTCAGCGGCTCGTGTATAACGCGCGCCGTGGAGTAAGGAGCACCCTCGTGGCCGAGCGTTGGACGCGTGACAGTTGGCGTACGAAGCCGATCGTCCAGGTTCCAGACTACCCGGATCGAAAGGCGCAGGAAGCTGTGGAGCAGAAGCTTTCCACCTTCCCGCCGCTGGTGTTCGCCGGCGAGGCGCGCAACCTGAAGGCGGCGCTGGCGCGCGTTGCCGCGGGGGAGGGGTTCCTGCTGCAGGGCGGTGACTGCGCGGAGAGTTTTACCGACCCGAGCGCAAACAACATCAGCGCCAACAACATCCGCGACTATCTGCGTGCCTTCCTGCAGATGGCCGTGGTGCTCACCTATGCGGCCGCGCTTCCGGTGGTCAAAGTCGGCCGCATCGCCGGCCAGTTCGCCAAGCCGCGCTCCTCGCCCACCGAAAAGAAGAACGGCAGGGAGCTGCCGAGCTACCGCGGCGACATCATCAACGGGCCGGAGTTCGACGCCGCGGCGCGCACGCCCGACCCCGCGCGCATGATCGAGGCCTATCGCCATTCCGCCTCCACGCTGAACCTGTTGCGCGCGCTCACCCAGGGCGGCTACGCGAGCCTCGGCCGCGTGCACCAGTGGATGCTCGATCTCGATCCGCGGTCCTCGCAGCGTTACCTCGAGCTTGCCGACCGCATCTCCGAGGCGCTCGCCTTCATGCAGGCCTGCGGCATCGATCTCGAAAGCCACCCCGAGATGAAGACCACGGATTTCTACACCAGCCACGAGGCTCTCCTGCTCGGCTACGAGCAGGCCATGACCCGCGAGGACTCGACCCGCCCCGGCACCTGGTACTGCACCTCCGCGCACATGCTGTGGATCGGCGACCGCACGCGCCAGCCCGACCACGCGCACGTCGAATTCTGCCGCGGCATCCAGAATCCGCTCGGGCTCAAATGCGGGCCTTCGATCAAGATCGACGAACTGTTGCGCCTCAACGACATCCTCAATCCGGCCAATGAACCGGGCCGGCTCACGCTCATCACCCGTCTTGGCGCCGACAAGGTGGGGGATCTGTTGCCGCCCATGGTGCGCGCGATCAAGCGCGAGGGCCGCAACGTGGTCTGGTCCTGCGATCCCATGCACGGCAATACCATCACCGCAAAAACCGGCTACAAGACGCGGCCCTTCGATCTGATCCTGAAGGAAGTGAAAACCTTCTTTGCCGTGCACGCGGCCGAAGGCACGCACGCCGGCGGCGTGCACCTGGAAATGACCGGGCAGAACGTCACCGAATGCACCGGCGGCGCCCACGCCATCACCGATGAGGGCCTCAACGACCGCTACCACACGCTGTGCGACCCGCGGCTCAATGCCGAACAGGCGATCGAGCTTGCGTTTCTGATGGCCGAGCTGCTCAAGGCCGAACGCACGAGCCGCGTGCGGCCCCTCTCGGCCGCCGCCAGCCGCTAGCCCGCGACTTGCTGTCCGCGCGCTGTGACACCCGCGGGGTGCGGTGCTAACCTGAATGTTGCGCGAATCTGGTGCGGCCGAAAAAATTTGGCTGCGGGGGATCTGGCCATGCGGCGTGGTTTGCCGGGTGTGACGGCGCTGCTCGTTGCTTGCCTTGCCGCGCCGTTTCTGGGCTGCTCCGCCTTAGCGCAGATCGTGGTCTCCGCCAATGACAACAAGATCGTCAACAGCGAAGGCCGCTCGGTGGTGGTGGAGAACGCGCCGCCCGACACGATCACCGTCATCGATCTCGGCGTCTCGCCGCCCAAGGTGATCGCCGAAATTCAGGCGCCGGCGAGCGTCGTGGGGCCGCCGACCAGCGTCGCGGTTGCCCCCGACGAGAGCTACGCGCTCGTGACCTCCGCCTACAAGATCGATCCCGCCGATCCGAAAAAGGTGGTGCACGACGACCGGCTCACCGTCATCGACCTGAAGGCTTCGCCGCCGGCTGTGCGCGCCACGGTGCAGGCCGGGATGGGCGCCTCCGGGGTCTCGATCAATCGCGCCGGCACGCTCGCCTTGGTCGCCAATCGCGCCGAAGGCACGGTGTCGGTGTTCACCATCGCCGACCGCACGCTCACGCCGATGGGAAAGGTCCAGCTCGGCGACGCCAAATCCGGGCCGAGCCACGTGGCCTTCACGCCCGATGGCCGCACCGCGCTGGTCACGCGCGACGGCGATCACCGCATCTCGGTGCTCGCGGTGGACGGCGCCAAGGTGGAGGACACCAAGCGCTACATGGTGGCCGGCATCCGGCCGTTCAGCATCGGCGTCAGCCCCAAGGGCGACATCGCGGTGGTCACCAACCAGGGCGGCGGCCAGGGCGACGCCGACGTGGTGAGCCTCATCGATCTCAAGCAGAACCCGCCGCGCATCGTGGACAACGTCAACGCCGGTCAGGCGCCGGAGGCGGCGAGCATCTCGCGCAACGGCGCCTATGTGGCGGTGACGGTGCAGAACGGATCCGCCCGCGCCAAGAACCAGCAGGGCTATAACAGCCACGGTCTTTTGAAAATCTTCCGCGTCGAGCGCACCAGGCTGCGTTTCGTCGCCGAGGCCAAGGTCGGTGCCTGGCCGCAAGGCGTGGTGTGGAGCAACGACGGCCGCACGCTGCTGGCGCAATCCATGGTCAACCGCTCGCTCGACGTGCTGCGTTTCGACGGCCGCCAGCTCAAGGTCGTGGGCCAGATCAAGGTTGGCGGCGGCCCGGCCGCCATCGCCACCGCCGCGCAATGACCGAGCCACACCGCGCACGCAAGACCGGAATCGAGCGGCTCGTGCATGCTGCCCGCAATACCGGCCGGGGACTGCTTGCCTGCGCCCGCAGCGAAGCGGCGTTTCGACAGGAACTCGCCGTGCTCGCGGTGGCGCTGCCGGTGGCCTATTTTGTTGCCGCCAATCTCTGGCGCTGGGTCGCGCTGATCGGCGTGCTGCTGCTGATTCTGGTGGTGGAGCTGCTCAACACCGGCCTCGAGAGATTATCCGACGAGGTCACCCGCGAAACCAATCCCAACATCGGCCGCATCAAGGACATGGGCTCGGCCGCGGTGGGCCTGTCCATCCTGATCGCCGCGCTGGTGTGGCTTGCCGCGCTCGCCGAATGGCTGGGGTTGTGAGTAATTGCGGTCAACCGCCCGGACGCGCTAGACCAAAGCCATGAATTCGCGCCCGGCCGACAGCCTCAAGATCGCGCTTGCCCAGTTGAACCCGGTGGTCGGCGATGTGGCCGGCAACGCGGACAAGGTGCGCCGCGCGCGCGCCGAGGCTGAGGCGGCCGGCGCCGATCTCGTGGCCTTTCCCGAGCTCTTCATCTCCGGCTACCCGCCTGAGGATCTGGTTCTTAAGCCCGCGTTCCAGGCCGCCTGCCGCACCCAGGTCGAGGCGCTGGCGCGCGAGAGCACAAACGGCCCGGCGCTGCTGGTCGGCACGCCGTGGGCGGAGGAGGGCAAGGTTTACAATGCCTATGCGCTGCTTGCAGGCGGCGCGATCGAATCCATCCGCTACAAGGTCGATCTGCCCAACTACGGCGTGTTCGACGAGAAGCGGGTGTTCGCGCCCGGCCCGATGCCCGGCCCGATTCTGGTCAAGGGCGTGCGCATCGGCGTGCCGATCTGCGAGGACATCTGGGGTACGGAAGTCGTCGAGTGCCTGAGCGAGACCGGCAGCGAGATCCTGCTCGTGCCCAACGGCTCGCCGTATTGGCGCGGCAAGACCGAGCACCGCCTCAACATCGCGGTGGCGCGCGTGGTGGAGTCGGGCCTGCCGCTGATCTACCTCAACATGACCGGCGGCCAGGACGAATTGGTGTTCGACGGCGCCTCGTTCGCCATCAACGCCGATCGTTCCGTGGGCGCGCAATTGCCGGCGTTCGCCGACTTCGTTGCAGTGACCGAGTGGCGCCGCGAGGCCGGCGGCTGGCGCTGCGCGGCCGGGCCGAAGGCTGCGGTCGATGAAGGCGACAAGGCCGACTACGCCGCCTGCGTCATCGGCCTGCGCGACTACGTCAACAAGAACGGCTTTCCCGGCGTGGTGATCGGCCTCTCCGGCGGCATCGACTCCGCGCTCACCGCCGCCATATCGGTCGATGCGCTGGGGCCCGAGCGCGTGCGCTGCGTGATGTTGCCGTACCGTTTCACCTCGCAGCAATCGATCGCGCTGGCCGCCGCGGTCGCCAAGGCGCTCGGCGTGCGCTACGAGACCATTCCCATCGAGCCGGCCGTCACCGGCTTCGAGCGGGCGCTGGCATCGGTGTTTTCCGGCCTGCCGCGCGATGTGACCGAGGAGAATCTGCAGGCGCGCGTGCGCGGCACCATCCTGATGGCGCTCTCCAACAAGTTCGGGATCATGGTGGTGACGACCGGCAACAAATCGGAGATGTCGGTCGGCTACGCCACGCTCTACGGCGACATGAACGGCGGCTTCAACCCGGTGAAGGATTTGTACAAGACCGAAATCTACCGCCTCGCTCGCCTGCGCAACACGTGGAAGCCGGCGGGTGCGCTGGGGCCGGACGGCGAATTGATCCCGGAAGCCGTCAT
>DATLYX010000060.1:0-12061 GCA_035574295.1 Xanthobacteraceae bacterium | reverse complement strand
CGGGCTTTTGTCGTCGAGCAGCGCGCCGAGCGTGAACACCGGAAGCGCGGCAGGCTCGGAAGCGAGTCGCTCGAGGGCTGGCCCGTTGTGCGCTTCGTGCCGCCGCCAGATGCGCTGTGCCTCCATGGCGAGGCGTTCGAGTGGCCAGGGCGGGCGCAATTGCGCGGCATTGTACTGGCAGATCGCTTCCCACGCCTCATCCCGCGTCATGCGGCCCTCGTGCGCCATGCGCACGTAGTGGCCGATCGCTGCGCTCGCGCCTTGGAAGCGCGTGAAGGCGTCGGCGCCGCCCTCGCGCACCGGCGTCACCAGCGCCGTGTCGATGTCCGGCTTGGTCTGGCGCGATCCGGGGTCGGTGCCCACGCCGGGAAGCGGCGGCATGGCGTCCACGGCTTCGGCGAATTCGCTTAAGTCGACCTCGAGGCGCGGCTCGTGGCGGCGGACGGTGACGAGGCGCTTGAAGCCGCTCTTGTGGTAGACGGTGCCGGCGACGCGGATTGGCTGATGCGCCGAGCGGAAATGCGTGTCGCCGCCGACCTTGACGGCGATGTCACCGCGCAGGCGGCAGACGAGCGCGATGTCCTCGCCCTCGGCCGGTTCGCTGAGCCGCCACCACACGTGCAGCTTGTCGACACCTTCCGCGGTGCGGCCGCCGCTCTCGACGATCAGCGTCGGCGACCCGAGATGCAGCACCAGGTGATCGAGCTTGCCGGCAACGTCGCCGGCGTCGAGGTCGACCACGACGGTCTGCATCTGCACGAGATCGGCCGCCTTGGCTTGTCCGTGCTCGGCGACCGTGCCGGGCACGACATAGACCGCTGCCCCCTCGCGCGCGGCCCAGCGCGCGAAGGTGAGCATCTTGTCGGGGGCCTGCGCGTCGGCCTTGATCCAAATATTGTGCGGGCGACCGTCGACGCCCTGGCCCTTGTCGATGAAGCCGCGCACCGGGATGAAGCCATCGCAGTAGCCGAATACGACATCAAGGAAGGTTGCGATCTCGGCGGCATCGGGCTCGAGCTCGAAGGCATCCGCCTGCACCGGCGCGTCGTTGAAATCGCGCCAAGGATTGAAGTGAACGACATTCTCTTCGCCGCTCATTGGGGCAGGCTCCAGCAGCGGCGCGACCACGGACAAATGCGGCACTCATGGAACTCGGGCTCGTGCGCGATGCGTGGCAGGAGCTCGCCGGCATCAGTGGCTCTGAGGATGCGCACGGCACGGTCGCTCGTTGCCTGCGCGAGCGCGGCATCGAAGGCTATGAGCTCGTGATGGAGCTCGGCGGTGTCCTTGTTGATGGCGGTAAACAGCGCGGGGTTGGCGGAGATGCCGGCAATGCTGCCTTCCATGTACGCCTGATAGAGCGCGATCTGTGCGGCATAGACGGGCTTGGCGATGGCGACACCTTTCGCCACCGTCTCGCGCCAGTTCTTGGCATTCATGGTCTTGCATTCCCACAGTGCCGGATAGGCAAGACCGGCAATCGCAGGGCCGCCGACGAGGATGCCATCGACATGGCCGCGGACGCGCCCTGCTGCGATCGAAAAGCCGAACTGCGTGCCGTCTGGACGGCGGGTATAAAGATCGAAGCCGGCCTTGCGCAGCCAGCGCACGGCGAGCGCTTCGAGCGCATGGCCGATGGCGAAGATGCGAAGATGCTGTCCGTCGAAGTCGGTGCCTTCGTCCTTGGGCGCGCCGGCGAATTCGAACTGCAGGGCACGCTCGCAGGGGTGGCCGAGCCGCGAGCCGCCGAGATAGTCACGTGGCAAAGTTGCCGCGCGTTCGGTGACGAGCGCCGCATCGATCGCTGCGTTGACCAGTTCCGCGAGCTTCGGCCGGTGATTGAAATCGAGCATCAGAACGGGATCTCCGGATTGCGCGCGGCGATCTCGCGCATGGCGTCCTGGAAGCCGCCGACCGCGACCTCGATCAGCGCGAGCACCTGCGGCTCGGTGAGATCGGCGAGGCGCCGCTCCCAACCGATCTCCTCCATGACCTCGGCGACGCGCTTGACGGCCGCCAGCATCGCCATGCGTTCCTCTTCGGTGAGATCAACCACGGCGAGCCTCCGAGCTTGGGCCGACCAGAAGGCCTGGCAGGACATGGCGCAGAACCACCGGTCCGGGCGCGGCGGTCGGGTGCGCCACGGCTCGCGCCAGCCAAGGCCGCGCGCCGGACTGCGGCAGACCGCGCAGAGCTCGTGCCGCGGATGCCAGAGCCGGCGCCGCTCCTTGGCCGTTTCGCAAAGCGCTGTTGCCATCGTGCCGACTCGTCATGCGGCCCTCGCGAGGTGGTCGCGGCGCGCATCGAAGATCAGCGCGCGGATGGCGGCGCGGTTGATCGAGAAGGTGATGAGAGCCGAGGCGTGGTAGCGGGTCAGGCCGTAGTCCTGCCGCCAGACAGCGGGCAGCAGCGCGAGCTGCTTCTCGGTCGGCGGCAGCTTGAGCCAGCCGCGGCTCTTGTGCGCGCTCTCGTCGGTTTCGTTCTCGTTGAGCCAGTCGGCGGCGGCGGCGAGGCAGACGGTGCGCTCGCCGATGGCGACGAGACGCGGGCGCTGCTGTTTGCGGCCGCCCGCAGCATACCAGCGGCCGTCGAGAAAGAACACGCCGGCCCAGGCATTGAATCCGCAAGCCACGAGCGCCGCATCATCGCCGAAAAGATCGCACCAGGCGAAGCTCGACCGCTTGAGCAGATCGATCTCGCTCATCACAAAGTTGCTGAGCGGTACGGCCTCCCCGGCGGCGCGCGGGAATAGATGGCCGCAGATCGGGCATTCGCTGCAGGCGAGCGGAATCTCGGCTTCGCATTCCGGACAGACCTTGGTCGGCGCTTGCCCGTTGACCTCGTGGCCATCGAGATCGATGTCCTGCTCCAGCGTGCCGTGCAGGAGCGTCGAGATGCCGAAGTCGAGAACGATGCAGTCGGTCTTGATCACGCCGGGATGCTCCTGCGGATTCACCGGGCGCAGGCCGCGGCCGACCATCTGGATCATCGTGCACTTGAACGAACTCGGCCGCAGCAGGACGATCGCGCTCGTCGGCGGGTGGTCCCAGCCCTCGGTCAGCACCGCGACATTGACGATGACCCGTACGTCGCCCGACGCATAGGCGGCGAGCACGCCGCGTCGCTCGGCCTCGCCCATCTCGCCCGTGACTGTGACCGCCGCAACTCCGGCGGAATTGAAGGCGGCACAGACATTGGCGGCGTGATCGATGGTCGAGCAGAACACCACCGTTTGCCGGTTGCCGGCCTTCTCGCGCCAGTGCTCGACCACCGCCTCGTTGATCGGGGCGCGGTTCATGACGCGATCGACCTCGGCCATGTCGAAATCATCGGCGGTGCGGCGCACCTTGCGGAGTTCTTCCTGCACGCCAACGTCGATGACGAAGGTGCGCGGCGGCACGAGATGCCCGGACGCGATCAGCTCGCCGATCCGGATCTGGTCGGCAACATTGGAGAAGATCGGCCGCAGCCCCTTGCGATCGCCCCGATTCGGAGTCGCGGTGACGCCGTAGATGCGGCAGGCCGGGTTCCTATCCCGCGCTCGATCGATGATGCGCCGATAGCTTTCGGCCGCCGCATGATGCGCCTCATCGACGATGAGGAGATCGAGCGCCGGCATGGCGCCAAGATTCGCGGCGCGCGCGAGCGTCGGCACCATGGCGAAAGTGACCTGTCCGTGCCAGGACTTGGTTCTGGCATCGACCACCGAGGTGGAGATCGCCGGGTTGACGCGGGCGAACTTGGTCCGGTTCTGCTCGGTGAGCTCGTCGCGATGGGCGAGCACGCAGGCCTTGGCTTGCGTACCGGCGAGCATATCGCCGGCGACGGCCGATAGCATGATCGTCTTGCCGGCGCCGGTCGGCGCGACCGCGAGCGTGTTGCCGTGCGCGCGCAGGGCGTTGACGCTGCGCGCGACGAACTGCTTCTGTCGAGGCCGCAGCAGCATGGGCTCGGCCTCGGATCAGCGCGCCCAGGAGGGGCGGATGCCAACGGACGGCGCGGTCTGGGGGCCGGGCGCCGCGGGGCTTTTCGGGACGGGGGATTGCGGGGAAGCCGCCTGCAGCCCCATCAGCGCGGCGTAATCCTTGTGGTCCGGGGTGACGGCCAAGCGTATCTCGTTCTTGTCCTCGCCGTTGGTGTCGGTGCCGATGTCGATGCGGGCGATGAATTCGAGGCCGTCGAGATCGGCGAAGCTGTTGATGCGGCGCGCGGCCTGTGCCTGGGGCGAAGTGTCCTTGTCGGAGATCCCGCGCGCCGAATTGAGAATGCCGCGAATGAGGCTGCGCCCCATGTTGGCCCAGTCCGGCCCCTTGGGGCTGTAGAGGCCGATCAACGTGAAGATCTTGCGCCGCGCATAAGGCCCCTCGACCACGGTGAATTCGCCGTTGAGATAGACCGCACCCGAGGAGCCGCGCGTGGCATAGCCGCCGGTCCAGCCTTGCGCCGGATCGTCATAGCCGCCTGGGCGAATGGTGAGCTTGACCTTCGCGAGCGTACCCTTGGGGATCAGGTTCGCGTTCTGCTTGGCGTCGTTGAAATCGTTCCACGCGGTCATCGATCGTGCTCCTTCGAAATCAGGATCGGGGTTGAGCGGCAGCGGTCGGGCGGTCGAACACCAGGCGCTCGCGAGCGGGCCTCACCGGACCGCGAATCTTGTCCATGAGCCGGCCGAGATGCGGCTCCTCGACCATGTCGAGCCGGCCAGACCGGTCCTTGGCGGGAAAGCCGTACGGGTTGAGCGTGTGGCAGACGAAGGCGCGATAGGGCGCGCCGTCGTCCGCCCTGAGCTCGGCCATGGTGATCACTTCATCGACGATGCCAGGGAGCTCGTTGCCGGTCTTGGCTCCGTCGATCTGCGGCGAGAAGAAACGGCGGTTGAAGTCGTCGAGCTTCTCGTCGAGCACGCCGACGAACCAGACGTTCTTGTTGCGCGCGTGCTGCAGATGCATGAGCCAACCGATCATCTCGCGACCGTGCAGGCCGTAGGCGCCGCGCACGTCGGCCTTGCCGGTCTTTTCGGAGAAGGCCTCGGGCTGACCCTTGCACCACTGGAAGCACAGCCGCCCCGCCACCGTGATCGAATCGATGAAAATCGTCTCGTAGCGATCGAGGATCGCGGGATCGCCGAACCGCTCGCAGACGGCGGCAAAATGCGCGGCGCCGAACGGTTGATCATCGCGCAGCGCCGGGTTTACGCCACCGATGAACGCGGCGAGGTCGCGACACTCGGTCCAGGTGCGCGGCCGCAGCGTGTCCCCGCTCCAGCCTTCGATCGCGAGGTCGCCGGCCTCGAGATCGATGAACAGCGTGGTCGCGGGGTCGAGCGTCCACAACAGGCTCGTCTTGCCGATGCCGCTCTTGCCAAAGATGCAGCCCTTGATGCCGCGTGGCTCGGCGAGGCGCTGGTCGGCGGAGATGATTGGGAGAGCCATCACAGGCCTCCCTCATCGATGGAAAGCTTGAACGTCTGTTTGCCGGTGCGCACCGTGCGCGCGGGCGCGAAGGCTTGTCGGATGGACTCCGGCCAGGCGCCATAGGCGCGCTCGGAGACCCGGTATTCGACGATGACGTATTCGGACGCGTCCTCACCGCCGGCGCGGATGCGCTCAACGAGCGCTGCGAGCTGCGCCTGGTCCCACTCCACCTTCTTGGGCAGTTCGGCGATGACAGTGACGATGCCGTCGGCGAGGCGGACCGTGCCGGTGTCCTTGCCCGCCTCGCGGCGCAGCGCTGCGGCGCGCTCGCCGTACTTCCGCACCAGCACGCCATCGAGCCAGTCCCTCGCCATCCTGGCGCAGCGCAGGTTCTCCTCGATGTCCTCCTGCAACAGCGCGAGCTGCTCCGCCGACAGAGCAACCAAGTCGCCCATGGGCATCTGCAGAAAATCTTGCAGGGTGATGCGGTTGGGGAGGCTCATCGCGCTGGACTCCCCTCACGCCGGCATCTTGGTCGGACCAGCGGCCGTACTCTTGCGGAGCTGCTCCGCCTCGAAGGCCTCGACGTCCTCGAGGCGGTACACGACCCTACCGCCGATCTTGATGAACTGCGGGCCTTCGCCCGTCCAACGCCACCGCTCCAGCGTGCGATGGCTGATGTTCCAGCGAGCCGCCAGCTCGATCTGGTTCAAATGCCGAACCGCCATCCGTCTCTCCTTCGCTCTCGTGAGCAAACCTGCGGAGAGGATGGGAGATGCGGGGGGGAGGAGCGGGGGAGGCCGGTGGGAGGGAAAAAGGGAGGAATTGAAATCGTCAGAATTACATGCTATTTTTCTGACGAATTTTATGGCTGAGAAGAGACAAGTGACTGGTATAGCTGACAAAATAATGCGGCGCGTGCGCTCCCATGGTAAGGGCCTTTTGGTATGCACGCCAAAGGATTTTCTGGACCTCGGCAGCCGGGCGGCGGTCGACCAGGCTCTGTCACGCCTGGCCAGGGCTGGCCAGCTTCGCCGGGTGGGCCGGGGCCTCTACGACCTGCCGCGGATCAGCCCCACCCTGAACCGGCCTGCTCCGGCCGATCTCGATTCGGCCGTCGCGGCGGTCGCGCGCCGCGACAATATCCGAATCATGCCGGATGGCCTCGTCGCGGCAAACCAGCTCGGCCTCACCAACGCGGTGCCTGCCAAAGCGGATTACGTGACGGACGGCGCGAGCCGGACGGTCAAGGTCGATGGCTGGACCATTCGTTTGCGCCATGCGCGGCCGACCATCATGAACTGGGCCGGCCGCCCGGCGGCCCCGGTCGTCCAAGCGCTGCGCTGGCTCGGCCCCCGTGCGGTCGATGATCCGCAGACCGTGACGATCCTGCGAAAGCGGCTGCCGGATGCGGTGAAGCGCGATCTCGTCAAGGGCATGCGCGCGCTCCCGGACTGGGCAATTCCCGTCGTCCACAAGATCGCTGATCGAGAGGTAAGCGCCGCGTGAACCCGTCGTTCGAGCGCTTCCTCCGCTTGCCGCCGGGCGAGCAGGCCGACGTCTTCACCGCCGGCGCCCAGCGCATCGGCACCATTCCGTCATACGTGGAGAAGGACTTCTGGGTCTGTCTCGTGCTGGAGGCCCTCTACCACGGACTGCCGGCGGGCCATCCCCAGCTTCTGTTCAAAGGCGGGACGTCGCTGTCCAAGGCCTTCGGTCTGATCCATCGCTTCTCGGAGGACATCGACATCGTCGTCTTCCGGGACGACCTCGGTTTTAGCGGCGAGCGTGACCCGGCCAACAGAGACGCGAACCTGTCACGCAAGAGGCGCGAAGCGCTCTTCGACGAGCTGCGTGCCGCCTGCAGCGCCTACATCCAGGGGGATCTTCGTGGCTCACTCGACGCCGCGCTGCGCACGATCGGCGCTCGCGGCACCATCGTAATCGACGAGGACGACGAAGACGGACAGACCCTGCTCATCGAGTATCCGAGTGTGTTCGACGCGAGCGGCCCGAGCTACGTCTCGCCGCGCGTGAGGATCGAAGGTGGCGCGCGCTCGGCCCTCGACCCCCAACGAGAAAAGAACCATCAGATCGTTCATTGCGGACGATCTTTCCAACTGGCTGTTCGACATTGACGACATCACAACGATTCGCCCGGAAAGGACCTTCTGGGAGAAGCTCCTTATTCTGCACGGTGCCCACTGCGGTTATCGCGACGAGCAGCGGCTTCCGTCGGACCGGGATCGTCTGTCGCGCCACTACTATGATGTCGCCATGATCAGCGCCACCGCGGTCGGCCGAAAGGCACTCGGTGATCAGAAGCTGGCGACGGCGGTCCGGGAGCACAACCTGCTCGCCTTTCGGCAGGCCTGGAAGAAATTCGAAGAAGCCGTACCCGGCACGCTGCGCCTCGTCCCACAGGAAGAGTTGCGCCGGGAGATCGAGAAGGACTATGCCGCGATGCAGGGCATGATCCTCGGCGACGCACCACCCTTCGAGTGGATCATCGAACAGCTTGCGGCGATCGAGGCGGCGGTCAATCGGACTTGACGGTTCCAGCCAGCAGCTCGTCGCACCGGAGCCAGCATGCCCCGTCCTCGTAGCCAATCAGGTCCTTCCAATCGCGGTGTCCCCTGAAAAGATCGCGCAGCCGGGTGGTTGCCGGGAAGTCGAGATCGGTAAACATGATGGCGACGCTGACGCGCCCCTCGCCCTGCTCCCAGGCGCGATGGAGATACTCGACCACCTGCCGCTGCTTGTCACCACGAAAGCGAAACTCCCGGTCGCCGACTCGCACCACTCGAAACTCCGCATCCACCTGTACAGGAGATCGAGGGCGCATCGACCGGAGGCCGTGCGCAGCGGTGCAGATGATCGAGACGTCCAGATGAAACTGCGGGAAGCCCGCCTTCGCACATTGTATGATCGGCAAAATGGGCGGCATCGCGGTCCCTGCGAAGTCCTCAGCAATTCCTGCCGGTGACGATGTCAGTATGATCCCCGGCGGTCGGCCCGCTCGGGATTGCAATGCCTCCCGCATGCGGCGCATTGCGCCCGGCTCTCCGAGCCGCCGTCCAACATAGATCGCGGTCCGCTGTTGCTTCGCCTTGCGCTCGCCGAGCCACACATCACCGAGGTGCCAAAGACGGTCGGCCACGAGCTCGACTGAGTGCATCGCGCCGACGAATCCTAACTCACGGGCGATCCAGTCCAAGAACCAGGAGGACCGGACGCGAAGTCGTCGCAACGTGTGATCCTCGATCGCCACCATTCCGGCAGCAGGACTGAAGTAGGTGTGCCGGCGTGCGTCTCCATCCCAAGCGAGACTCACCACGGCATCCTCGTGATCGACCTGCGACACCGCCATCGGCTCGAAGCCATCGGCCTCGAGGGCGCCCACTGCGACGAGCTCGGCCCCCGCCCCGGCGTGGTAGCCGTCCAGAGCAGCGCCTGAGATCGCCATGCTGGACGTCTCGATGATGGTCAGTAGCAGATCGACGGCCGCGTGGCTCAGCCGCGCCATGGCATCAGACATCGCGCAGGATGCCCCAGCGGCGCAAGTATTTCTGCCCGATCATCTGTTCCCGCTCCGTCTGATCCTTGAGATTGCAGCCATGTGGCATGTTGATGATCAGAGGTAAGGTCTTGCCACGGCGTGAACCTGTTTCGGGATGAAAGCGGATCGTGAGTTTTGCCTGTGTGATGACCCAACCGCCGAGCAGTGGGTTGTTGGCGCCGAAACGATCCTGCGCCATCTGCCAGATGGTCTGGGTCGCCTGGCGCATGCATTCGAGGGTCACCCGCTCCCCGACGGTATCAATCGGCATGAGCCGCAGGAAATTGACGCGCACCGACTCGATGCCATCACTCGGATCGGTCGGGAACGCGTACTGGCGCTGTAGTACCCGTAGATCGAACTGCCGGAGCGGAAGCCGCTTCTGCCGGAACTCCGTCGCGAGAAGGTCGCGAGCGAAGAGCCGGACGATGTCTTCACGGCTCTCGCGGTCATTTGCTACGACCTCGATGACGCCGGTCGCGGGTTCGTAGGTCAGCGCAGCTTCGAAGACCGGGCGGCGCGGACGGCGGTCGAGCGTTCCGTTCACGAACTCAAGGAAGTCGTCCGGTCTGCCTTCGCGATAGATAGTTACCTGCACCAAGGCGCAGTCCGTGCCATCGAAGGTTGGCCGGATGCGATCGAAGATATCGACGTGGACATTGTTGGACCGGAAGCGCTCGCGGACGGCAGCCTTGAACGACTCCACCGCGGCTGGATCGCGCTGCGGGACCAGCTTCGGCTCGCCGATGAAGCCGTCCCACATCCGCCCCCGCCGACGCTCGTCGGCGTAGCGCACCTCTTCGGCGCGTTGGAAGCCGGCGCGGTCATGAAGGAACACCCAAAGTGCGCGATCATGGCCGTTCTGGAGAGCGTCAAGCAGCCCAGGGTCCTGAGCGACGCTGTAGATCGCCGTTTGGCCAGCCTCATCGGCCATGGCCGAAACGCGCTCGGCGTCGTTGACGACCCGGGCCTTGGCCATTTCATCCATCTCGTCGACGGCGCGCAGGAGGGGGCGAATCACCTCCGGCTCCGGTGCCTCCCAGTTCACCCGAACCGGCAGCGCGATCCCGGCGCGATCGAAGTAGGTCCGGAGCGAGGCAGCGGGCGTATTGCGGATGAAGTTTGTCACTGAAGCCATGTCTTATCTCCCTTAGCCGTGGATGTGCCGGCTACGCTGGCAATCTGCGGATTAGCGTATTGACCGCGCGCGGAGAGTCAAACGAAAAAATACGCATATCCGCGAATTGGCGAGTTTCGTCAATCGAACAGGGATGGTTGCCTGTGGGAAACTGCCAGCACACCAAGCTTCAGCAGGCGAACCCGAGCTGCATCCTCCGAAACGGCAAACTGCTCCATGATCGCTCCGATCAAGGCGCGGCCGTGACTCGAGCCGATATATACCCCTCCATGGAGCCCGCGCGGCTGGCAATAATCGGCCACAAGGCGGCGCGCATGGCTTGCCGGCATCAGTATCGCCCCGCTGACATAGCCGGCCTGCCATTCCATCCAATCGTATTTATTGGCGTTGAGGATCGTGTCCCTCTTGCAGATTGCCTTGTTTTCCCTGCTGTTATGCTCGAAGAGACGCCCGGGAATGAACTTTTCTGCCCACAGGTGCCGGTGGAAGTAAACGTGACCGAACTCGTGGGTCAGGGTCGTCCGCAGGCGATTCTCGCGTCGGCTGTCGTTGGCAAGCCTCTCGGAGATCGAAACCAAAGGCCCCTTATCGGGAAAAAACTCGGTGACCCCCTCAACGTCATCGCCAAAGGCCGACAGGTCCGCATAGGCATCGAGCGAGGCATCGTGCTGCTCGATCAAGATACGCAAATCGTCGGTGGCGATGGGAAACCGGATGTCGCCGCGCTTCTTGCTCAAGAAGACGGACACGACGCGTTCGCATTCCCGGTCGAGCTCATCGGGCGAGTAGTGCGGCCGCTTGGCGAAGCGGCCCGTCTCATCCGGTACCATTCTTACCATTCGGGCGTCCTTATTTCGTAATAGTCCTCCGAAAATTAGCGAAGCTTTCGACGATCTTGTCCCGGTTCTTTGCTCTCTTACGGATATCGTCCGGAATCTTGCCGGCCAACACGAACAGATAGCCCTCGTCCTCATCGAGCACCTTGGCGAACTGCTTGATCAAGTGATCGGACGTGGGGCTGCGCCGATCATGCTCGATATCGTTGAGATACTGCGGGGAAATCGGCCCTCCACCCTCCTCCTTAACGATGAGAGCAGCAAGCTCCTTTTGACTGAGGCCCTTGGCCTTCCGAGCCGTAGCGATCGCTTGGCCGAAGGTCGTGGGTTGTGTTGGCATTTCTCGATGAATCCTTCACTGCAGATGCAAATACGCTCGTTCGCGGATCAGCGAAGCGATACCCGTCGGAGTCGAGATGTTCAACAGTGCTTGTCTCGCTCGGTATCAGTGATAAAGGCGTGAAGCGCCTCGCCATTGTCATCGCAATCAATCTGAAATGCCCCCGGTCAAAGGCACGGGGGCAAGTCCACCGCGCCATCGCGCGTGTCTTTAATCGTCACCGGCGCGTTCTCGCTCGTTCCCTCTTCGTTTCTTTTTCTTTCTCTCCCGCATGATTCCACAGTGATTCCATGGCGCGATTTTGCTGCAATGCACAAAAAACGAAACGCCGCCAAGTCTTTGACCTGACGGCATTATTTTGGTTGCGGGGGTAGGATTTGAACCTACGACCTTCAGGTTATGAGCCTGACGAGCTACCGGGCTGCTCCACCCCGCGTCAATTGAATTGTGACGAGACTTTTCACCCTGCGCGCAAGGCTTCGTCCCGCCCGCGCGCAGCGTCCGGGCCGCGCGAGGCTTATGTAGCAACGGTCCTGCGGCTTGGGAAGCCCCGCGGCGCTGCCTCGCGCATCTCCCGTAAAAGTTCCGGCATCGGCATTTCCTTCGCTTGCGGCTTGGGAAGCCCCGCGGCGTTGCCTCGCGCGTCTCCCGTAAAAGTTCCGGCATCGGCATTTCCTTCGCTTGCGGCTTGGGAAGCCCCGCGGCGCTGCCTCGCGCGTCTCCCGTAAAAGTTCCGGCATCGGCATTTCCTTCGGTTGCGGCTTGGGAAGCCCG
>DATLYX010000059.1:0-70486 GCA_035574295.1 Xanthobacteraceae bacterium | reverse complement strand
CCCCCACCCGCCTCGCTGCGCCGGCCGACCTCCCCCTTCCAGGGGGAGGTGAAGGAAGTTTGCCCGCCTCCACGATCAGCGCCGTATCCGTGCCGGCGTAGCGGATGTGCGCGCGCACGATCACCCGGATTTTCTCCGGCGGCACGCCCTGGCCCGCCACTTCGTCGCGTGCCGCGCGCCCGAGTTCTGCGGCGACGCGTCGGATCGACTCCAGCGCCGTGGCGCCCAACGGCTCCTCGATCGCCTGCTGGCGCGTAGCGCGCACGTCGGCGAGCCCCATGCCGTAGGCCGAGAGCAATGACGAATACGGATGGATCAACACCGTGGTCATGCCGAGCGCGTCGGCAACCAGGCACGCGTGCTGCCCGCCCGCGCCGCCGAAACAGTTGAGCGCATAGCGTGTGACGTCATAACCGCGCTGCACCGAGATTTTCTTGATCGCGTTCGCCATGTTCTCGACCGCGATCTTGATGAACCCGTCGGCCACCTGCTCCGGCGTCCGGCCGTCGCCGATCTCGCGCGCCAGCCCCGCAAACGCCTTGCGCACCGCTTCCGCATCGAGCGGCAGGTTCTGCTCCGGCCCGAATATCTTTGGAAAGAAATCGGGAATGAGTTTTCCCACCATCACGTTGGCGTCGGTCACCGCAAGCGGCCCGCCGCGGCGGTAGCACATCGGCCCGGGATTGGCCGCCGCCGAGTCCGGACCGACGCGAAACCGCGCCCCGTCGTAATGCAGGATCGAGCCGCCGCCCGCGGCCACGGTGTGGATCAGCATCATCGGCGCGCGCATGCGCACGCCTGCGACTTCGGTCTCGAAGGCGCGCTCATACTCGCCATCGTAATGCGACACGTCGGTCGAGGTGCCGCCCATGTCGAAACCGATCAGCCGGTTGAAATCGGCCTCGTGCCCGGTCTGCGCCATGCCGACCACGCCGCCGGCGGGGCCGGACAGGATCGCGTCCTTGCCCTGGAACAACTCCGCCGCCGTGAGCCCGCCCGACGACATCATGAACATCAGCCGCGCGTGCTCTCTCTGCGCTTGTGGGGAGAGGGAAAAGGCCCCGCCTTTTAAATCCCTCGCCACCTGCGCCACATACTTTCGCAGGATCGGCGACAGATAGGCATCGACCACCGTGGTATCGCCGCGGCTCACGAGTTTGATCAGTGGTGAGACTTCGTGGCTCACCGACACCTGCGCGAACCCCATCTCGCGCGCGACTTTTGCCGCCGCCCGCTCGTGCGCCGGATAGCGATAGGCGTGCATGAACACGATGGCGACCGCGGCAATGCCGTCGCGCTTTGCCAGCGCAAGATCGCGCCGCATCGCATCGAGGTCCGGCGCCTGCTCCACCGTGCCGTCCGCGCGCACCCGCTCGGCCACTTCCACCACGCGCTCGTACAGCATCTCCGGCTTGACGATCTGCCGCGCGAAAATTTTCGGTCGCGCCTGATAGCCGATGCGCAGCGCATCGCGAAAACCCTTGGTGATGAGCAGGAGCGTGCGCTCGCCCTTGCGCTCGAGCAGCGCATTGGTGGCCACCGTGGTGCCCATTTTCACCGTGCCGATGAGGCCGGGCGGGATCGGCGCGCCTCTCGCCAGGCCGAGCAGGTCGCGGATCCCCTGCACGGCGGCATCCGCATAAGCTTCCGGATTGTCCGAGAGCAGCTTGTGGGCCACGAGTCGCCCGTCCGGCCGCCGGCCGATGACGTCGGTGAACGTGCCCCCGCGGTCGATCCAGAAATCCCAGGCCCCGTTGCTTTTCGCCATGCTGTTGTTCCCCGCCTTACGCCGCTTGCCGGGGGCGGGCGAAAAAGGCGATGATCCTGCAAAGTCTCGCCAGCCACCGCAAGCGGCAAGAAGGCTGGCGCTCAAGGAGGAAACCATGGCTGTATTTTTGCGCGCATGTACCGCAGCAGCATTGACGTTGGGATTCATTACGGGAGCTTCGGCGCAGACCAAGTGGGACATGCCCACGCCATACCCGGACGCCAACTTCCACACCAAGAACATCCAGCAGTTCGTGGCCGACGTGGAGAAGGCCACCAACGGCGCCCTCAAGATCCAGGTGCACGCAGCCGGGTCGTTGATCAAGCACCCGGAGATCAAGCGCGCGGTGCGGCAGGGCACGGTTCCGATCGGTGAAATGCTGGTCTCGCTCGCCGCCAACGAGGCCCCGGTTTACGGACTCGACTCCGTGCCGTTCCTCGCCACCGGTTACCCGCAGGCGCGCAAGCTCTACGCCGCACAGAGGCCATATTTGGAAAAGCAGCTCGCCGGCGAGGGCCTGCTCCTGCTCTATTCGGTGCCCTGGCCGCCGCAAGGGGTGTACGCCAAGAAGGAGATCAAATCGGTTGCCGATCTGAAGGGGCTGAAGTTCCGCACCTACAACGTCATGACCGCGCGCATCGCCGCGCTCGCCGGCGCGCTGCCCACGCAAGTGGAAGTTCCCGACATCCCCACGGCCTTTGCCACCGGGCGGGTGGAAGCGATGATCACCTCGGCCGCCACCGGTGTCGAAGCCAAGGTATGGGATTTCCTCACTCACTACCACGACACGCAAGCCTGGCTGCCGCGCAACATGGTGATCGTCAACAAGGCGGCCTTTGACAAGCTTCCCGCCGCCCAGCAACAGGCGCTGCGGAATGCCGCCAAGGTGGCCGAGGAGCGAGGATGGAAGGCCTCTGAGGAAGAGACCGCCGCCAAGACCAAGGTGCTGAGGGACAATAAGATCGTGGTGGTGACGCCCAGTCCCGAGCTGCGCAAGGGTCTGGCCGAGATCGGCGCCAAAATTGCCGCCGAATGGGAATCCTCCGCCGGGGCCGACGGCAAGGCCATGCTCGCGGCTTATCGCAAGTGACGTCGGGCGCCTTACCCGACTGACCGAACGAGCCCGCCCCGCACGGGGCGGGCGGTTCCATGCGGCATATTCTCGACACGCTCTATCGCTCGGCGCTGTGGCTGTCTGCGGCTTGCTTGGTCGCCATTGCGCTCCTGATCGGCCTGCAAGTGGCCGGCCGGCTGCTCGACGCCGCGCTCAAACTTGTGGGCCTCGATCCCGTGGGGATCATCGTTCTGTCATTGGCGGAGATCGCGGGCTATTTGCTCGCCGCCGCGAGTTTTCTGGCGCTTGCCGGCACCCTGAAGGCGGGTGCGCACATTCGCGTCACGCTCGTGCTTGCCGCGCTGGGCGAGAAGCGGCGCCGCGCGCTTGAAATGTGGGCGCTCGGTGCGGCAGCGGCGTTCTGCGCCTACATGACCTTCAGTCTCTGTCGCTTCGCCTATTACTCTTGGCTGTTCCATGAGATTTCGCCGGGGCTCATTCGCGTGCCACTCGCCATTCCTCAGGCGGCGATGGCGTTCGGCATGCTGGTGCTCACCATCGCTTTGCTTGACGAACTGGTGATCGTGCTCAAGGGCGGGCATCCGACTTTTCGCCGCGCGGAGGACGTGCTCATGTTGGGCAAGGAGGGTTGATGGGCCTGCTCGAGCTTGCCCTCCTGCTGATGGTGCTGTTGTTCGCGATCCTTGCCTCAGGCGTGTGGATCGCGCTCGGGCTTGCCGCCTGTGCGCTCGCGGCCATGCTGATCAACACGACGACGCCGCCCGACCAGGCGCTCGCCACCGCCATGTGGACGGCGTCGAACTCCTGGGATCTCACCGCCCTGCCCATGTTCATCTGGATGGGCGAGGTGCTCTACCGCACGCGGCTGGCCGAGGACATGTTCGAGGGGCTCGCGCCGTGGATGCAGCGACTTCCGGGGCGGCTGCTGCACGTCAACGTGGTGAGCTGCACGGTGTTCGCCGCAGTATCCGGATCGTCGGCGGCAACCTGCGCCACCATCGGCCGCATCTCGCTGCCCGAGCTGCTCAAACGCCGCTATGACGAGCGGATGGCGATCGGCACGCTCGCCGGCTCTGGCACGCTCGGGCTGCTCATTCCTCCCTCGATCATCATGATCGTTTATGCGGCGGCGACCGAACAGTCGATCGCGCGCCTGTTCATTGCCGGAGTCGTGCCCGGCATTTTGCTTGCACTGCTGTTCATGGGTTTCATCATGATTTGGGCGATGCTGAACCGGCGGCGCATGCCGCCGCCCGATCCGCCCACGACTTTCGTTAACCGCCTCGTCGCGACCCGCCGGCTGGCGCCGGTGATACTGCTCATCCTCGGCGTGATCGGCGCGATCTACGGGGGGCTGGCCTCGGCCACCGAGGCGGCGGTGGTTGGACTTGCCTTAGCGCTGGCGCTGTCCTGGTGGACGGGCACGCTGACGAAAAAGACCTTTGTCGATGCGCTGCTCGGTGCCACGCGCACGAGCTGCATGATCGCTTTCATTCTGGCCGGCGCGGCGTTCCTCACCGCTGCCATGGGGTTTACCGGCATTCCCCGGGCCTTGGCCCAATGGGTCGGCGCTTTGGAGCTGTCCCAATGGCAGCTCCTTGCTGCGCTGACGCTGTTCTACATCGTTCTTGGTTGTTTTCTTGACGGCATCTCAATGGTCGTGCTCACCACTTCGGTGATCATGCCGCTGGTGGAGAAAGCCGGGTTCGATCTGATCTGGTTTGGCGTTTACGTCGTGTTGGTCGTGGAAATGGCGCAAATCACGCCACCCGTGGGCTTCAATCTCTATGTGCTGCAGGGGATGACCGGCCGCAACATTTTTACCATAGGCGCCTATGCGCTGCCGCTGTTCCTTCTCATGGTTGTTGCCGTTGTGATGATCGCGGCGTTCCCCGGTCTCGTGCTATGGCTGCCCTCCACCATGCTTGACGCGCGCTAGCCTCGTGATGCTAACGCTTGCAATTTGAACACTTCGCGCAGAAGAATTCGACCCTGATCCGTGCGGGCTCAGGATAACGCTGCCAGGAAGGTGAAGAATGAAGATCGTCGGCTTTGAAGCGGAAGGACAATTGCGTCTGGGCGTGGTGGAGGGCGAGCAGGTGATCGACCTACAGGCCGTGGATCCCAAGCTGCCCGGAAACCTTGCGGACGTGCTGGCCAAGACCGATGGCGACCTGAAGCCGCTCGGCGATTTGGCTGGCAAAGCGCCGGCCGCCGCGCGCCGGCCGCTCAAGGGGTTGAAATACGGCCTGCCGGTCGCGCGGCCGGGCAAGGTGGTCTGCCTCGGCCTCAATTATCTCGAACACGTCAAGGAAGGCAGCCAGCGCGACAACATACCGAAGTTTCCGACCATCTTCATGCGCGCTGTCACTTCGCTGGTGCCGCACGAGAGCCCGATCATTCGCCCGAAGGTCTCTGAAACTTTGGATTACGAAGCCGAATTGATCTTCGTCGTGGGCAAGCGCGCCAAACATCTCACCATGGCCAATGCCACCTCATGCATCGCCGGCTACTCCTGCGGCAACGAGGGCTCCGTGCGCGAGTTCCAGCGCAAGACCACGCAGTGGGACATGGGCAAGAATTTCGACCGCACCGGCGGCTTCGGGCCGTGGCTTGTGACCGCCGACGAATTGCCCGACGGCGCCAAGGGGCTGAAGATTCAAACCCGGTTGAATGGCCAGGTCATGCAGTCGGACAACACCGACAACATGATGTTTCCCATCGCCGAAACCCTCGTCTACGTCACGCAGGGCATGACGCTGGAACCGGGCGACGTGGTTTTCACTGGCACCCCGTCCGGTGTGGGCCATGCCCGCAAGCCGAACCCCGTCTGGATGAGGCCGGGCGATGTCTGCGAGATCGAAATCGAGCGGGTCGGTATCCTGCGCAATCCGATCGCAGCCGAAGCCTGACGTCCTGCCCACAACCGACGTGAGGGCGTTGCGCGCAGCGGTCGCAGGCGGCGGGACGCAATGGTCGCCAAAATCGTGTACCATGCTGCGACCATGCCGTTGACGGAAACCGGAACCGGGAGGAGCAAAATGAAATTTCGCCGCGCTTTGATCGCCTTCGC
Organism: Xanthobacteraceae bacterium; assembly: GCA_035574295.1. Classification (GTDB taxonomy): domain Bacteria; phylum Pseudomonadota; class Alphaproteobacteria; order Rhizobiales; family Xanthobacteraceae; genus PNAI01. The sequence continues at coordinate 64,570 of DATLYX010000059.1, read as the reverse complement.
CGCCGTTGCGCTCGCTAGCACACTGGCGTCGCCCCTTATTGCCCAGGATTGGCCCACCCGGCCGGTCAAGATCATGGTCGGTTTCGGTGCCGGCGGCGGTACGGACGTTGCCACCCGCATCGTTGCCGAAGGACTGTCGGAGCTTCTGAAGCAGCAGTTTGTGGTTGAGAACCGCGTCGGCGCCGGTGGCACGATCGCCGGCGGCATCGTCGCCAAATCGGAAAAGGACGGCTACACCGCGCTGTCGATCGCCATGGGCCACGCCGTTTCCGCGGTCACCGTGAAGAACGTGCCCTACGACCCGGTCAACGATTTCGCGCCGGTCGGAATTTTCACCAACTCGGCATTTGTGGTCGCCGTCCCGAAGAATTCGCCGGCTACCGACATCAAGGGCCTGATCGAGCACGTCAACAAGCAGCCGGGGAAGCTGAACTATTCGACGGTCGGGCTGGGCTCCACCCAGCATCTGATCGCGGAGGACTTCCGGCAGCGCACCAACATGAATGCCCAGCAGGTCTCCTACCGCACCACCGGCGAAGTGGTCAGCGCGCTGTTGCGCGGGGACGCGGCCTTCGCGGTTGAGCTCTATCACGCCATTCGCGGGCAGATTGACTCCGGCGACCTGCGCCTGCTCGCGGTCGCCACCCCGAAGCGCTGGCCGGGCATCACCAACATTCCGACGCTGGCCGAGAGCGGCGTTCCCGGCATCGGCTACCTCGGCTGGTACGGGATCGTGTTCCCCGCCGGCACCCCGCAGCCCATCATCGACAAGATGCACAAATCGCTGCAGGCCGTGCTGGCCAAGGACGCGGTCAAGAAGCGCCTCGAAGGCGTCGGCGCGCTAGCCAATCTCTCCACGCCGGCGGAATTCCGCAAGGTGATCGAATCCGACATCAAGAATTTCCGGGAGGTCGCCAAGCGCGCGGGCCTCGAACCGAAATAGCGCCACCGCCGGGCCTTTGTTCCGGCGTGGCTCTCGCCACGGTCGCGGCGTCCGTGCTATGGACGCCGCGACCACCGGTGATGCGGAACATCTATTCAGACCGGCTGAAGTTTGCCCGGCCAAAAGGAAGGGACGAGGACTGTTATGGCTGAAAACTTAAATGTGCTTGCGATCTGCGGCAGCCTGCGCAAGGGCTCCTTCAATCGAATGCTGATGAATACGTCGATCGGTCTTGCACCTCCGGGTATGACCATCAAGGAGGCACCCTCGTTCGCAAAATTTCCCATCTACAATTTCGACGACCAGCAGGCGACCGGGTTCCCGAAGGACGTGGACGCACTGCACGAGGCGGTGAAGGCGGCGGACGGCGTGCTGATCGTATCTGCGGAATACAATTGGTCGATTCCCGGGGGCTTGAAGAACGCCATCGACTGGCTCTCCCGTTACAAGGAGGTTGCCTTTGCCGGCAAGCCCTGTTGTATCCAGTCGGCGGCGCCGGGGCTGCTCGGCGGTGGCCGTATGCAGTATCACCTGCGCATGGCGCTCACCTCGATCGACGCGGTTCTGTTCGGCAAGCCGGAGGTTTTCGTCAACCTTGCCGGCCAGAAATTCGACCAGCAGACCGGCCAGCTCAAGGATCAGGCGGCGATCGATCTCATCAAGCAGCAGCTCGCCGGCTTCGCCAAATTCATCGAACGCTGGCGCAAATGAACGCCACCAGTGAGCATCGCCAATAGTATTGTCGGGCAAGGAGCCGTGTCATGATTGCGGTTATTGGGGCGACGGGCAACACCGGGCGGGCCACCGTCAAGGAACTCAAGAGCCTTGGAGAAGATCCACTCTGCTTGGTGCGCAACCCAGACAAGGCGCGTGAGGTTCTTGGTCCCGACGCGAGGACGGTGATTGCCGAAGTCACCGACCGGGCGGGGCTGGAAAAGGCGCTCAAGGGCGTCAAGAGCGTGTTCGTGGTCACCGGTCACAACCCGCAGACGGCCGAGCAACAGATCAACGTGCTCGAAGCCGCCAAGGCCGCGGGCGTGCAGAACATCGTCAAGGTTTCCGGCGGCCGGGCGATCGTGCGTCCGGATTCCGAAACCATCGTCGGCCGCGCCCACTACCAGGTGGAAGAGGCCATCAAGAAGAGCGGCCTTCGCTGGTGCATCCTGCGCCCCGGTCTGTTCATGCAGAACACGCTGGCGCAGGCGCCGCTGATCAAGAGTGAGAGCAAGATGGTCTTGCCGTTCCCCAAAACCTTGCCGCTTGCCTTTATCGACGTTCGCGACACCGGCGCCCTTGGCGCGCGCGTGCTGCGCGATCCTGCTCCGCATGCCGGAAAGACCTATGAGTTCACCGGCGCTTTGAGCAACTACGAGGAATTCGCGAAGGTGTTTTCGGAGGTGCTCGGCCGCACCATCACTTATGTTGCCGCCACGCTGGAACAGGCCGAACAGGGCATGCGTGCCCGTAACATGCCGGACTGGCTTATCAACCACCTGCTCGCCATCTCCCGGGTGGCCGAGAAGGGCGCTTTCTCCACCGAGAACACCCAGCCGATCCGCGACATCGTCGGCCGCCCGCCGCTGACGCTGCGGCAGTTCGTGCAGGATCACAAGGCGGCCTTCACCTGAGTTTCTTACCGGCCGTACCTGATGACCTGGCGGCCCTCCATCGCCGCAACCTTGCTGCTATGCTCGTGCGGGAAACTCGCCAGCCGGACGGTCGCGTCCGCAGCAGCCGCGCGGGCCCGCCATGAGCATGTTCTCACCCCACGACGACCTGACGGAATCCGTCAAGCTCGCCGAGCGCCTGCGCAAGGGGATTCGCATTCTCCTGTTTGCGGTCCGTGGGGGCCGCCTGTCGCTGCCGCTGGTCTTGAGCATGGGGGCGGTGGTGACCGGCGTTGTCGGCTGGACCGTGGCGGTGCCCGACTTCTCGATGAAGTCCGTCGCCACCATCGGCATTAACACGGTTCTCGCCTTCATTCCGTCGCTTGATCGGCTGCAGGGCGGCAACGTGCTGACTCAGCTCAGCGCGCTGCTGGGCGCGCTCACCACTTTCACCGGCGCCATGCTCATCGGCTTGACGACGTTGCACGAGCAGATCGTGCGCGCGCGGGCGCGTTATCTGTGGTCGGACCACGTCGTGGTGATCGGCGACACCGCGATCGCACGGCGCATTGCCGCCGAATGGGATACGAAGGGCGTGCGCGTGTTGCACATCGTCGATCCCACAGCGCCGCTATCCATCGACACCGGCCCGCTGCGCGCGCGGATGCGGATGAATATCGCCAGCCTGGTGGAAGCCGCCGGACTGCGCAATGCGAAGCGGATCATCGTGGATCTCGGCTCCGACACCGCGACCCTCTCCGCCGGCCGTGTGCTGATGCACAAGTTCGACGACCCGACCTGGTCGCCCTTGTTGATGCAACCCGGCGGGCGTCGGCGGCCCGACAGCCTGGCGCTGCGGGTCGCCGATCCGCTGTTGGCCGACCAGTTCTTCGAGATCATGGATGCCGATCGCGACCGGACGCCCGCGGGCGGTGCGTCGTTGCGGCCGACTGTGTTCGACGAGAACCGCGTGATCGCCCGTTATGCGTTGGCGCGCCATCCGCTGTTCAAGTTTGCCGACGCGGCCGACCAGCGCCGCGTGCACGCGCTGATCATCGGCTTCGGCGATCTCGGGGAAAAAATCCTTGAACAGGCCCTGTTGACCGGCATAGCCGGCAGCCTTGGCGAGCCGCGGGTGACGGTTCTCGATCGTGAAGCCCGGCGCCGCGAGGCAGAATTCCGCACCCGTCGCCCGGCCGTGCTCGACACCCTCGACATCGTTTTCCTCGAATTCGACATCGAGACCGATTCCCTTGAGCAGGCTGCGCCGGGTTCCTCTGCGGAGCGACTGCGGGAGTTGGCACGCGCCGACGGCATCACCGCAATCTTCCTCGCGCTGCCGTCGGATGCCGAGACCGCGCGCGCGGTCCTCTTGTTGCGACGCTACTTCACACGCATCGGCGCGCCGCCGCCGCCGATTTTCTATCGATGGCGCGCTGGCGAAGCCATGGGCGATCTGCTGCGCGACGACCGCGATGCGTTCGCCGGGCATGGCGCCGTCCGGTTGGATCTGCCCGACGGCGCGTTGTTGCGCGAGATCGCCGATCCCGACGGCCGCGAGGCACTCGCCCGCGCCCTGCACGAGTGCTATTTGCGCGGTCAGGACGTGTCGCAGCAGGCCGCTCAGGCCTGGGAGCGGCTCCCGGACACGCTGCGCCGTTCCAACATCCGCGCCGCCGACCACCTGCCGGCGAAGTTGTGGACTCTCGGGATCGACGTGTCGGCCCTCGAGCCCGGCAGTCTTCCTCGGCTGCCGGATTCCGCGATGCGGCTGCTGTCCGACGACCGAAGCGCGACCGCGGACGACCTCAGGCTGGAACATCTGGCGCGCATCGAACACGAGCGGTGGATGATCGATCGCAAGCTCGACGGCTGGTCCTACGGCAGGCAGCGCGACAACGCCAAGCGGCTGCACCCGCTGCTGGTGCATTGGGAGGAGCTGAAGAAATCGCCCGATCAGGTTTCCAAGGACGTCAACGTCGTGCTCGAAACGCTGCGTTTCGTTGCAGAACGTGCCAACCGCCAAGCTGGCCGCCGCAAAGGAGCGTGAGGCTGCTACGCCAGCCCGCTGGCGCGCGCCTGCTCCAGCGCCATCACCGCCCAGTCCTTGTCGCCGTCGCCGTGCGCGACTGCGCCGATCAACCGGTCGCGCCACACATTGCCGCTCGGCAGCGGCACCGCGGCAAGATCGCCGGCGGCGAGCGCGAGATTGGCGTCTTTCAGGCCGAGGATCGCCATCTGGCCGACCTTGGCATAGCTCTCCTCCACCATGATCTTGCCGTACACCTTGTAGGCCGAGCAGTTGAACAGGCCATCCGTCATCACGTCATAAAACACCTGCGGCACCACGCCATATTTGCGCACGAGCGAAAAGCCTTCGCCCATGGCCTCGATGGCGCAGCCGAGCACGAAATTGTTGGCGATCTTGATCGCCGCCGCTGCTTCCGGGTCGGCGCCGCCCTCGAACGTGCGCCGGCCGATGGCGTCGAACAGCGGCTTGCAGCGCGCCATCGCGTCCGCCGGCCCCGAGGCCACGATGCCGGCCTGCCCGGAGGACACCAGCTCCGGCCGCCCCAGCATGGGCGCGCAGATGAGAACCTGCCCCTTCTCCGCATGCGCCGCTTTGAGCTTGCGCACCGCCGCGATCCCGTGCGTGCCGGCGCAGACGTGGATGCCGCCCTTCGGCAGCGAATCCATCAGCCCGCCGGGCTGGAACGCTACATCGGCAAGCGCCGCGTCGTCGGCCAGCATGGTGTAGGTGGCATCGCCGAAGCGCGCCGCCGCGGCAATCGAGGATAGGATTTTGGCGCCGGCCTCCGCGAGCGGTTGCGCTTTCGCCGCCGTGCGGTTGTACACGCCGACCTCGTGGCCGGCCTCGATCAGCCGCCGCGCCATCGCCTGCCCCATGCGGCCGACCCCGATGAACCCGACTTTCATGCTGCGACCTCGGTTTGCGACGCCTTTGTCATTGATCGTCATTCCGGCCGCGCCGTGGAGCGGCGAGTGCCGGAATCCATGACCCCGGCCGGAGTTATGGATTCCGGGTTCGCGGCCTTCGCCCGCGCCTCGGGATGACGACGCATTACTGCAACTGTCCCTTCACCCACTCCAATTCGCGGCAGACATAGTCCACGATGTCGCCGGTTTTGAGGTGCTCCGGCAGCACGTCCCAGGTATAGGTCTCGATTTCGAGCTGGCGCGACAGCGGCCGCCGCTTGTGGAATTTCAGCGCATCCTCGATGGCAAAGCGCGTGGTACCGAACTCGCCGAGATCGTCAAGGAACACAGGCACGTGGAAATGCGTGCGCCACTCGCGCGGCCCCGGATTATCCTCCCAAGCCTTGAAGGCATCCTCGAGATTGAGAAAGCGCGTGAGCTTGCCGTCTTTTTTTTCCACCGTCTGCGTCAGATAAATGGTCTCGGCGTAGCGTTTGAGCGTATCCACGATCTTTTGCGTCACGTTCGGGATGCGCATCGCCGCCGCTTCCTGCAGCTTGAAGATCGGTATCCCCGCATCCACGAGTTTCTGCAGCGAGGTCGAGATGTCCTCGTACTCCACCGCCTGGTGGCAGATGTCGAATACCGTGCCGATGAATTTGCGTTGCGCCACGATGGCTTCGGACACCGGAATCCCGGCGAATTTGGCCAGCATCTCCGCTGCCCGGCCGCTGTAGAGGTGGTTGGTGAAGTAATCGACCGTCTCGTCGGTGGTCTCCAAAAAGCAGAACGGCTCAGGCTCCAGCGCCAGCGTCACCGTGCGGCCGGTCTCCGCTTCGAGCTTCACCAGATGCGCCGCCACCCGCATCACGTGCTCGGTATAGCTGTCAACCACGTCCTTGCCGGTGACGCGCGGCTTGAACCCGAGCGGCGCGCTCTGGATCGACGGCGAAATGTCCTCCGGCGCCACGTCGGCCAGCACGTTCGCCACGTTGATGGTGTATTGCGTGCGCTCCTCCGAGCGCCAGTCCGGTTCGTAAACCTGTTCCTTGACGATCGTGTTCTTGAACGGCCCGTAAGGAAACGCATTGACCGTGTAGAGGTACATGTCGTTGTCGGCCAAAAATTTCTTCAGCCGATCGCGCTCGGCCTTGCTGTTGACCAGCGTGGCGGCGGAGGCGTTGGAGAGGCGCAGCGACACGCCGAACCGCTCGCGCGGGGCAATGCGCGCCTTCACCTTGGGCACGTAGGTGGTCAGGCTCGCCCACATGTCGTCCCAGGTGTCGCCGGGATGCACCAGTGTCGAATAGGTGAGATGGCCGAGGCCCTTGCCGAGATCCATGAGCTGCTCCACGAACTTCTTGTTGCTTGTTCAGGTTTATCCGTTCATTCCCGCGTCAGCGGGATCCCAGGGGCCCGCAAGCGGTTATTCAGTTTTGCCTCTGAGTCCCGCTGGCGCGGGGCCGCACGGCTATGACACGCTTCAAATTGTTCGCCCCTGGTTACGCCACCTTCTCCACCTTGCCGCTCGCCGCCGAGCGGATGATCGCTTCGCTCACCGAGGAGCCGTGCACGATCTGCTCCGGCGTGATGGGGAAGGGCGGCCCGCCCAGCGCCGCGCGCGCGAAGGCCTCAAAACAGGCCCGCACCACGTCGTGCTTGTCGGCCTCCCAGGTTTCCATCGGCCCCTTGATCGGCTGGAACTTGCAGGTGCCGAACAGCCGCGTGCGCCGCTCCTCCGATGACGCTCCGGCGACATGGGTCACGCCTTCGAGCCTGATCTTGCCCTTTGAGCCGAACACCTCGAAGCTGAATCCCGGACCGGTCGTGGTGATGATCCCGAGATAGCCCGACACCCCGGATTTCATGCGGAACAGCATCGAGGTGGTGTCATCGACACCTCCTTCGAGAACCCGCGCGAAGCTCTGGCAATAGACCTGGTCGATTTCGCCCACGAGGTCGATCATGCCGTCCACCGCATGCACGCCGAGCGGCGCGAGCCCGCCGACAGGCGCCTCGTCCTTCATCCCCCGCCAGGCGCCGGGCTTCAAGAACAGCGCATTGGCAAACGTCATGTTGCATTCGATGTGCTGGATAATGCCGAGCTCGCCGCTGCGGATTTTTTCCCGCAGCTTGGCCATCTCCGGGTGGAAGCGGCGGTTGTAGCCGATGCCGAGCGTCAATCCGGCCTTGCGCACCGCCTCCGCCGCCGCCTCCGCATCCTTCTTGGAATAGGTGAACGGCTTCTCGCAGAACACGTGCTTGCCGGCCGCGGCCGCTGCCACGACTTCCCGATAATGCCCGGACGGCGGGGTTGCGAGCACCACCGCATTGACCTCCTTGTCGCGTAGCACCGCTTCATAGGTGTCGAGCAGCCGCAGCTTGTGTTGCTTTGCAAATTCCTGCACGTCCGGCGACACGGTGCGCGTGGTCAGCGCCACGAACCGCATGACATCGCTGCCGTCGGCAAGCGATTCCACGAGCGTTCGACCCCACCACCCTAGTCCGACAATGGCCGCATTGATCATGCCTCTACTCCACTGTTGATTTTGTTATGCCGGCCTCACGGATGCGTCATTGCCACCACCACGCACGCCAGGGCCCAGAACACGCAATACTCGTACCCGCCGATGTTCCACAGCCATTTGCCGCCGGTCACCTTGTAGACCGCCGCGCCCGCCACCGCGAGATGGATCGCAGCGATGATCGCCACCCATTTGGTATAGATTCCGAAGATCAGCCCGATCGCGAGAATGGTCTCGATGACGCAGGCGGTGTACATCCAGAATGCCGGCGGCTTGAATTTCGCTGCGACGAAAAATCCCAGCGCCTCCGGTACGAAGAATTTCGCGTAAATGTGCGGGATGAAGAACGCACCGCACATGATGCGCAGCAATACGATTCCGTTCAGCAGATTGAACTTTTCGGCAAATGACATGTGTCCCCCTCATGGCCCGTTGCGCGCGCATTCCAATGGATCGCACCGATTCACGCAAGGGTTGGCTCACCAAGGCAATTTGCCGCCCTTCAGCCAGCTTGCGCCCAGGGCGTAGAGCGCGTTGGTCTCCGGCCCATCGACGCCCGGCATGTCCTCTTTGACCTTGTAGCCCACCTTGGTCTGCAGATAGGCGAGGTGGCGATATCCGACCGGGAAGCGATTGAGCAGGTTGGGATCGAGCTTCGGCACTTGTCCGGGGACCACCGGATCGATGCGGTCTTTCTCGTAGGTGAGCCGTCGCCACACCAAGCCCCACTTGCCCTTGCGCTTCTCCAAGAAGTCGTAGAAGCGTCCGATGCAGATCACGTCGCACAGCACGCCTTCCACCTCCGCCCGCTGCGAGATCGACATTTTGGTCTGGGCAATGGCGCGGCGGCCCTTGATGTCGATCGAGGAGCCGCCGAGGAAATGGTAGATACGGACGCCGCGCTTATAGCCTTCCAGGTTGGCCTGGATGAACTCCTCGTAGGTGCCCTGGAACCAGGTGGCCCACATGCGGCCTTCCGGGTGCCAGACGGTGCGGAAGCGGTCCCACTGGAAACTGTCGCGCCACACCGCCCAATTCTCGATCAGCTCCCGGATCGCCAATTTGTCCAGGTCGACGCTTTTCAATGCCGGCATTCGTCCCCCGTCCCGGCCGCACTGGCGCGCGGCCGCGTGCTGCACTAACGTTTGCCAATCACGTCTCCCAATCAGCACAGTGGAGCGCACATGTCGAGACTGCAGGGACGCACCGCCATCGTGACCGGCGGGGCAGTGGGCATCGGCAAGTTCTATTCGGAGGGCCTGGCGGCCCAGGGCGCCGAGGTGATGATTGCGGATATCGTGGACGGCTCGGCGCTCGCCGCCGAGATCGCCGCCAAGTACGGCCGCAACTCCACCGCGAGTTTTCAGTTCGACGTGAGCGACGAGGCGCAGGTCAAAGCATTGGTGGCCAAGACGCTCGAACGATTCGGCAAGATCGACATCCTGGTCAACAACGCCGCACTCTATGCTCCGCTGCCCACGCTGAAAGTGCAGGACATCGACGTCGACCTGTGGGATCTGGTAATGGCGGTCAATATCCGCGGGCCGTTTCTGATGGTCAAGCACGTGGTCCCGCACATGATCCAGCGCAAGTACGGCAAGATCGTCAACATCGGCTCCGGCACTGTGGCCCGCGGCATTCCCAATTTCTCCCACTACGTGACCTCCAAGGGCGCGGTCACCGCGTTTACCCGCGCCATCAGCCGCGAGCTCGGCGACCACGGCATCTGCGTCAACACGCTCGCCCCTGGCTACACCTTGAGCGAGACCGGCCTCAAGAACACCGTGCACGTTGCCCAGTCGCGCGCCGCAGCCGTGCAGCGGCGCGCGATCAAGCGCGACGAATACCCCGAGGACCTGGTTGGGACGCTGATCTACCTCTGTTCGAGCGACAGCGATTTCGTGACCGGCCAGGTGATCGCCGTGGACGGCGGGGCCAACAACACATAAAGCCGCCGCAAGTTGCATGGCGCGCTTGCGCGAGCCCTCTAGGTTTGCGCCGCCGACCGCTATATTCTTAAGGCAAAATTCCGTCCTGATGGAGAGATCGATGGACAGCGTCGGCCAGCTCACGACCAAGGCCAAGCAGGCCAAGACGAAAGCCAAAGGCAAAGGCGGCAATGGCAGCCGGAACGGCAACCGCCAAGCGTATTACGAGCGCCTGTCCAAATACGACATGGCGCCGCTGTGGGTGGTGCTGAAGGACATCATTCCCGACGAGCCGAAATCCGTATGCGTGCCCGCGATCTGGCATTTCAAGGAAGTCAAGCCGATCGTGATGGAAGCTGGCGACCTGATCTCCGCCAAGGAGGCCACCCGGCGGGTCATCGTGCTGGAGAATCCGGCGCTGCGCGGCCAGTCGCGCATCACCCAATCGCTCTACGCCGGCCTGCAGTTGATCCTGCCGGGCGAAATTGCGCCCATGCACCGGCACACGCCGTCGGCGATCCGTTTCATCTTGGACGGGGAGGGTGCCTATACCCAGGTCGAAGGCGAGAAGACCATCATGGCGCCGGGCGACTTCGTGCTCACTCCAAACTGGTGCGCCCACGACCATGGCAACACGTCGAAGCAGCCGATGATCTGGCTCGACGTGCTCGACGTGCCGACCGTCAATTTCTTCGAGACCTGCTTCTACAAGCACTACGACACCGAGAAGCAGAACACGCGCCTCGACCACGAGGATTCACTCGCCCGCTACGGCTCGGGCGTGCTGCCGGACGGCATCGAGGTCGCCACGCGCAACCAGAGCCCGATCGTGAACTACCCCTACAAGCGCATGCGGCCGATCCTTGATCGCCTGGCCCGCTCCGGCGACGTCGACCCGCGGCACGGTGCGCGCTTCCGCTACGCTAACCCGCTCACCGGCGGTTGGGTAATGCCCACCATGGGCGCGCATTTGGCGCTGTTGCCGAAGAATTTTAAGGGCAAGCCCTATCGCTCGACCGACAGCACCATTTTCGTTTGCGTCGAGGGCAGGGGCGCCACCAAGGTCGCCGGCAAGACGCTGGAATGGGGACCGCGTGACGTGTTCGTTGTGCCGTCCTGGCAGAGCTATTCCCACGTCGCGGCGCAGGAGTCGGTGCTGTTCTCGATTTCCGACCGCCCCGCCCAGGAAGCCCTCGGCATCTGGCGCGAGAGCGATTAGGCGCCGCGGCTATCGCGCGTTTTAAGACTCCTCGGTCGCGCGCCTCGCGGCGAGACGTCGGCCGTCCCGGCTGCGCAGATAGTCGATGCCGAGCACGATGAGGGCGCTCGCCAACCCGATCCAGTCGATCGCGGCGGCGCCGGGAAAAGCGTTGGGCGGCACCAGAATGGCCACCGCGGAAATGCCTGAAAGAATGCGCACCGGCACCGACAGCGGGGCAAATGCATAGCCGACGATTGCTGCGGTCCCGATCAGGATCCCCAAAATATTGCGGATGAAGTGCCAGGCGATCAGCCAGGCCGGCCCTTCCATCAGCAAACTGGGTTCAAGCACGAACAGGAAGGGGATGAAGAACGTGCTCCACCCCACCATCACGGCCGTCCACCCGGTGGTCCAGCCCGGCGCGCGTGCAATATTGGCCGCCGCATAGGCCGCGATCGCCACCGGCGGCGTGATCATCGACAGCATGCCGAAGTACATCACGTACATATGCGCCGCCATGGGCGTGACGCCGAGCTTGACCAGCGAAGGCGCAAGCAGCGTCGCGGTCAGCACATAGACGCTCACTGTGGGCATGCCCATGCCGAGAATGATGCTGATGACTGCGGTCAAGAGCAGCAGAATAAACAGGTTTTCGCCGCTCAGCGCGATCAGTTGCAGCGTCAAGCCGAACGAAATACCCGAGACGCTGAGCGCGCCCACCACGATGCCCGCCGCCGCGCCGATCAGTACGATGTCGAGCGCCCCGCGGCCGGTATCGACCACGGCGCGGAACATCTCGACGATTGTCACCCGTCTGCCGCGATAGCCGAACAGCAGCGACAGTACGATCAAGATACCGGTCGAATACACCGCCGCCCGCTCGATCGGGATCTGGAAGAACTCAGGCCACGCCAGCGTAGCCACCAGGAATGCGATCGGTATCGGGAAGTGCCAGCCGGACTTCACCACCTCCAGGAACGACGGGATGCTTTCGATCTGGGCGGCGCCGATGCGGTGCTTGGCCGCTTCCAGATCGACATGAATGAACAGCGCCGCATAGTAGAGCGCCGCGGGAATGATGGCGGCGATCAGCACCGAGCTGTAGGGCACCTGGAGAAATTCGGCCATGATGAAGGCGGCCGCGCCCATCACCGGCGGCATCAACTGGCCCCCGGTCGAGCCGACGGATTCGATCGCTGCCGCGCGCGTTCCCGAGAATCCCGATCGCATCATCAGCGGGATGCTGACCACCCCGACCGCGATCACGTTGCTCACCGCGGCGCCGGAAATCATGCCGAACAGCGCGGAACCGACGACCGCGATCTTGGCCGCTCCGCCGCGAAAACGGCCCATGCCGGACATGGCGAGATCGGCGAAATAGGCCGCGCCGCCCGTCCTGCCCAGCACCTGACCGAGCAGCGTGAACGGGACGACGATGATCACTGCGACCGCGAGCAACGGTCCAATCATGGAATTGGTGTCGAGGCCGAGGTAGGCCACGAGCCGTTCCGGCGAGACTCGGCGCGTTGCGAAATCGTTCGGCAGGTACGGGCCGATGAAGACATAGGCCGCGAGCACCAGGATGATGATCACCAGCACCGCGCCCGAAGTCCGGCGCGTGGCCTCCAGCACGAGCGTCAACAGTATCGCGCTGCCCAAAATCCCTTCGGTAGGCAGCATGGCGAGCTCGGTGGTGAGGGGTTCGTAGCGGATCGTGATGTAGAGGCATATCGCGAGCGACACGACCGCACCGAACCAATCAAACCATGCGATTGCCCACGCGCGGCCGCCGATGAAGGTCCATGCCAGACTCGCCGCAAAACCGATGACCAAGATCAGCGGAATTTCATTTAACGCCTGATAGCGAAACAGCGCATAGGCGACGATCGCCAGCGACGCGACAGCGCCGCCCCATTCAAAGCGTCTCGGCTCGCGTCGCGCACCACCGAGGAAGCAAAGCGCGAGACTCAACCCGAGACATATCGCCAACAACTGCTCGGTGTAGACCGCAAGCCCGAGCATTCGGCGCGGCAGGTCGAGGACCCAACCGACCACGGCAACAAGGAAGAGGAACTGAAGAACATCCGCCGCTAATCGATTGATCCGCGCCGCAGCGGCGCCGGGCTCCGCTGCGGCGTCGGCGTGATCTACAACGCTCACGGCAGCGGCGACGGCTGAATATTACGTTCCTTGTAGAATTTCACCGCGCCGGGATGATACGGAATGTCGTACTGCTTGTAGGCGAATGCCGGCGAGAATTCCCTCAACACCGGCTGCACCGCGACAAGCTCGGCCTTTTCCTTGTCCAGGGTGGCAAGCACCCGATAGACGAAGTCGTCGGGCGTCTTGGCGTGCGTGAAGATGACATTGTCGAAGGTGTAAACCTTCATCGGCTTCTCCACACCGATGAACACCGGTCCCGGCGCCACATCGGTCGCGTATCCATAGGCCATGATCTTGCGCGCTTCCCCCATTCTGCTCACGTCCATTTCGAGCGCGCGAATTCCACCCACCGTGGCATCGACCTCGCGCACCTTCGGCGCGCCAAAGGCAAAATAGAACATGTCCGCCGCACCCGAAACGAAATCGTCCGCGCTGCGGACGACGTTGGGCACGAGCACCGGCTTCACGTCGTTTTCGGTCAGTCCGGCGGTCGCCAGCATGGCGCGCGCCGCATCATTGATCGTGCGCATTGCCGAATAGCCCAGCGCCACCCGCTTGCCCTTCAGGTCGGCGATCGTGCGCATGCCGGAGTCCTTGCGCACGAAGAAGGGCGTGCGCAGCGCGTGCACCGCGGCGATGATGCGAATATCCTTCTGCGCGCCTTTGAAGCCCGCCGCAGCTTCCATGATGTTGGATATGCCGAGCTCCGCTTCCGCGCGCCCGACCATCGGGATGATGACCTGGTCGCCCGCCGTGGGCTGCACCAGCACATTGAGGCCGGCCTTTTCTTTCAACACCTTGGCGACCGCGGACGCAGTGGTGTGATTGAGCGTGCCGGGTGGCAGCGTGGCGAAACCGTAGGTCTGCGCCAGCACCGCGCCGCCGCTGAAGGCGAAGACGACGGCGATTGCGCCGGCCCGCATCAAAAGGGTCCTCAGTCGCGCGGAAAGCTCACGAAGTGCGATTGGCATGACGCGTCCTCCCTTAGTCTGCACACATCATTGCATAGCGTCGCCGGCAAGGCGAGGCGGGGCGGAACGCAAGTGTGGCCCCTCAGGGTGGTTCCACCCCGAATCCGTCCGCCCGATCGAGGACGATGCGTCCGGCCGCCGCAGCCGCCGCCCACCGCGCGGTCGCCCCAACGCCTCCGAAGGAAAAGAAGTGAGCTGAAACCTTGCCCAGGCGCTCCGCGGCCTCCGCTAGCGGCCGGACAACCCCATCGGGCGCGCTCGTCCCGACCAGATGTTTGATCAGCCCGCCCTGCCGCGTCAGCCCCTGGGCCGAAGCCATAACCCCGCATCGCTTGGCGTAGCGCAACAGCGTGGCGAGGCTGGTCGGCCCGGCCATGCCGATGCGGATCGGCACTTCGATGCCGAGATCGCGCACCCGCAAGATCCAACTTTCGATGGCAGCGGCCGAAAACCCGAACTGCGTGACGATGTGCACGTCAAGGCCGGTTTGTCCCGCAGCGTCGATCTTGGCGGCGAGCGCCCGGTCGAGCACCTCGACGGACACGCGCGGATGGCCTTCCGGGTGCCCGGCGATCCCGATCTCGACGATGCCATGGTGCTGCAAAAGCCCGCTCTCGATGGCGTCCAGCGCGCTGGCATACGGCCCCTGGGCGCGGTCGGCGTCTCCGGCAATCACCAGCGCCCGCTTGACGCCGGCCTCCCCGGCGAGACGCGAAAGCAGATCGTCGAACGCGGTACGACTCGGCAAATTGCGGACCGCAAGATGTGGTACGGGCTCGAAGCCGGCAACACGTGTGGCGGCGGCGTATTCGACCAGTTCGGCAAGCGGTCGTGTGGGTATGGCCGCAAGATAAATGCAGCTCGGCCGCGGCTGCACTGCGTTCAGGGCCGCGAATTCTGCAGCCGTAGGCCGCGTCGCCTCGATCGAAAAGCCGCGCAGGAAATCCGCGATCCGGCGGACAGTGGCGGAAGCTTCGGGCAGTGCGGATGCAGCGGCCAGGGTCATGGCTATTCTCGCCGCCGTGAGATCACATAGGATTCGTCGTAGAACCACAGCCCGCCGTAGTGGCGCAGCACATCGCGCACCGCGTCGAGATAGCGCCCGTCCGCAACCACGCCCGCCAGGCGATCGTCCTCGACTTGCGCCACATAGATTGCGGCGTTCCAGGCCGCAAACAACGTCGAAGTGCCGATCGATCCGGAAATTTCGGTCGGCAGCGTGTGCATGTCGTACCGGAACAGCGATCGATTGTCGGCATAGGCGTTGAAATTCAGGTCGCGGCCGGCCGGGCCAAGCTCCTGCTTGACCGCTTTCAGAATCTGATGACGGTCGTGGATGAACGGATTGTCGTCCGGCCACAGCTTGCGGATGATTTCCATGCCCGGATCGTTGCCGTGCGAATGGATGGCAATGAGCCGCCCGCCCGGTCCCAACGCCCGCGCCAGCGGCGCAATCACCCGCTTGACCTTGAATTCCAGCGGCGCCCGCGCCCGGTAGGGCTGTGACGCGATGATCAGATCGTAGTTGGCGACCGTGCCGCCCGGCCGCGGGATGATCGGGTCGAGCATGAACTTGTGGTCTTCGCGATAGACCACCAGCACTGCCGGCCGCTCGTAGACCGGGTTGCCGGTCCGCGGGCTGACGCGCGCCTTCCAGTTCTCCGCAAGGAAGGATTCAAGCCCGGTGATCTGCTCCTGGAAGCGGTAGGCGGTGTTTCCGGTGAGCGCGAGCTCATGCCACACGAGACTCGTGGCCGCGCTCATGGATTTGACCACGAGCCACGGCGCGTCCGCATAGGCGAGGTTGGTGAGCACCAGGACGGTCGCCGGGTGTTCGAGGAAGCGATCCGCCATTTTCTGCAACGTGAGGCGGATGTCCTCGAGGCTGATTTCCTTGCCCACCACGTAGAACGGCATGGTCGGCGCGCGGTCGTGCATGGCGCGCATCACGCGCGCGAGCACGGTCCCGTCGCCGATGCCCGCATCGAACACGCGCATCGCCGGCGGTCGCGGGTGGACGTTGGCAAGCTCGAGCGCCACGCGCTCGCCGATCACCCACTTCTCGCTGCAGGTATTGACGAACAACAGATACTTTTGCCGATTGTCGAAGAACCGGAAATTCCGCTGCGGGTCCTCCGCGACCGGGACCGGTGCGGCCGGCGCCGGCAAAACCGAGGGCGCCGGTGCGCTGAGCGGTTGCGGGGCAGGCTGGTGCGGCACGACACTGCGGGCGATTACCGCAGGCCGCGCCGCCGGGGTGCGGTTGTTGGCCATGAACGCGCGGATGCGGTCGAGCGTCTCGGTGGTGATACGGCCGCCGTGGCGCAGCCGGCTTGCCAACTTGCCGTCGTTGACGGCGCGGCGGCCGAAGGTGGATTCGGCCAGGCCGGTCTGCCGGCAATACTCGGAAATCTCCTGCAGCAACTCCTGGGCGTTCATGACACCCTCCTTCGCGTATGCGGACTCCCTCAAAGCCTGCGGACGCGCGGATTTCCCGTCTTGTCAGGGACACAGGCCGTTCAAAGCCAACCAATCTCTGGGCAACGGGTCAACCACAAATCATCCCACATACCAAGTGGGATAATAAATGGGACACAGCCCACATAAAGAAAATGCAGGTTTATGTAATGAATTTCACCGAGCGCCTGTTCAACTCTGGTTTTACGGCGAAGTTAATGGGCTATACTCCACATAGGGGCGGCGAGCATCGACAATAAACTTAGCAATATTAATGAGATGGTTGCCCACTCACCTATTGACGGCCGTCGAGAGCCGCAAGAACCGCCGCGGCGATCGCGCGGGTGCCGTCGCGGCCGCCGAGTTCCATGGGTCTGAGGCCCCGGGCATAGGCCGCGTCCACCGCGCGTTCGATCTTTGCTGCCGCCTCGCTCGCAGGCGGATGGCGGTGTCGCGTGCCGAGCCAGTCCAGCATCATGGCCGCGGAGAGGATCATCGCTGTGGGATTGGCCTTGCCCTGCCCCATGATGTCCGGGGCGGTCCCGTGGCAGGGCTGGAACACGGCGTGACGGTCGCCGATGTCCGCGGACGGCGCCATGCCCATGCCGCCGATCATGCCCGCGGTCAGGTCGGAGAGGATGTCGCCGAACATGTTCTCCATCACCAGCACGTCGAAATCCCACGGCCGCCGCAACAGCATCGCCGCACAGGCATCGACATAGAGACGGTCGGTTGCAACGTCTGGGTGACGGACGGCGCATTCGTCGAATAACTTGCGGAAAAAGGCATAGGCCTTGAACGCGTTCGCCTTGTCCACGCAGGCGAGCCGCCCGGGTCGCCCGCGCGCTTTGCGTTGTTCGGTGAGCCGGAAGGAGAACTCGAACAGCCGTTCGCAGGTCTTGCGCGTAATGACGAGAGTTTCGCGCGCTTCATCGTCGGTCACCACGCCCTTGCCCATGGAGGCGAACAGGCCCTCGGTTGATTCGCGGATCAGGACCACATCGATGCCGCGCGCATCGGCGCCGACGATCGGGCTCGGCACACCGGGAATGAGACGACAAGGCCGCACGCCTGCATAAAGGTCGAGGATGAAGCGCAACTCCACCTGCGGCATGATCTCGGTATTGTCCGGATAGCGCACCCACGGCAGGCCGCAGGCGCCGAGCAGGATCGCATCGGCCCGCTGGCACAGTTTCACCGTGCTGTCCGGCATCGATTGTCCGTGCGCGCGATAGTACTCGGCGCCCGCCGGAGTCTCCTCGAAGCGGAAATGCAGACCGGCGATGATTGCCTCCACCTTACGCAGCACTTCGAGCGCGGGTGCCATCACCTCGGGCCCGATTCCGTCTCCTGGCAGCACGGCAATATGGAACGAATCGTTGGCTGGCATGCGAGGCGGTGATGGTGCGCAGGCGGCAAGTTGCGCTAATGAATATGGATTGGCAACTCAGTGCAAGCGATCAGTGCATGCAATATGCCCCGCCTCGCCGCAAATCTCGCCTATCTGTTCACCGAGCGCCCGCTGCTTGAGCGTTTCGGCGCTGCGGCTGCGGCCGGTTTCAAGGCGGTCGAGTTGCAGTTCCCCTATGATCATGCGCCGTCGGCCGTTAAGGCGGAGCTCGACGGTTACGGCCTCACCCAGCTCGGCCTCAACACCGCGCCGGGGCGTACCGGCGAATTCGGCCTTGCCGCAGTGCCGGGCCGCGAGCAGGAATGGCAGACCCTATTCCGGCAGGCGCTGGATTACGTCACGGCCATCGGCGGCTGCCAGATTCACTGCCTGGCCGGAAAAGTGTCGCCTGACCAGCGGCCGGCCTGCGAACGGGTGTTCATCGAGAACCTCACGCGCGCCGCCGACCTTGCCCGCGAGCGGAGCATCACGCTGTTGATCGAGCCGATCAATCCCGGCGACCGGCCGGGTTATTTCCTCAACCGCGTCGAGCACGCCGCCGATGTCATCGCCAAGGTCGGCCGTCCCAACCTGAAGATGCAGTTTGATTTCTACCATGCGCAGATCGTCGGCGGCGATTTGATCAGGCGGTTCGAAAAACACCTCCCGCTGATCGGGCACGTGCAGATCGCCTCGGTTCCCGGCCGTGCTGAGCCCGACGACGGTGAAATTAACTATCGCGCCGTACTTGCTGCCGTGGATCGGCTCGGTTACCAGGGCTATGTTGCATGCGAATACCGCCCGCGCGGCCGCACCGAGGACGGTTTGCAATGGGCGCGCGAATACGGCGTCATCCCGCGCGCCGCATAATCGGCGCAATTGATTATCGCTAATGACGCTTGCGCGGCATATTAATCTTGCCTCGGCGCGCGCGGCTGCTAACGTGGGCCTGCCATGTGGGGACGGGATCGCAAGGATCAGGAATCCGGGGAGTACGAGCCGGTGCCCTCCGAGTCGCTTAAAGATGCGATGCGCCAGGCGCGCATCGAGAGCGCGGAACGCACAGGCGTTGTCGTGGAGATGCGCGATGCGGAGTTGGCGCGGCTTGAGCTGCTCAACGAGGCGCTCGATCCTTTATTCGCGCAGATTCCCGACGGCGTCGAATTGTTCGACCGCGGCATCAGCAAGGGCGATACCCCCCGGCTTTGGCTCGATGCAGTCGCCCATGTGGCCATGGGCCGCGACAAGCGCGTCTATCGCTTGCTGCAGGACGGCCGCTACGGCCGCAAGATTTTGGCCGAGAGCTCGGAGATCCCTGAAATGGTCTCCGCGATCACCCACTATGTGGCGACCCGCCTCATTGAGCGCGAGCGCGCGGTGTCCGACACGCCCATCCCGCTGCCGACAAAGAAACATCACACGCTCCGGGACGTTCGCTCGCACATGCGTTGGCGCCTGCTGCGCATGTTCATCTTCGGCCTCATTGTCGGAAGCTTGGCGCTGTTCGCCGCGCTCTGGATCGTCGCCTGGCGCGCCGGAGCCTAGCCGGCGAGTTTTTGCCGTTCGAGCTCGCCGATTTCGCCAGCCCGCGAAAATCCGCGCGCAATCATCGTGCAACGCCAAGCGCCGGCATTTCCTCCGATTTCGAACAGATGATAGGCCGCCGGCTCATCGGAGCCTTTCGGCGATGCCGAGGCTGAAGGCACCCCGACCGCCGGAATGGGACGCGGGCCTTCCAGCCACTGCACGCTACGCAGGTGGTGGTGCCCGTGGATCAGGAGTTCCGCCCCCTGCCGCCGCAGCACCGCGCGCAGGCCCGCCGCATCGATCAGCCGTTTCTGATAGATCGACAGCCCGCCGAACGGCGGATGATGGATCAGTACCGCGCGAAACAGACCCTCGCGTCCGGTCATCGCCAGAAGCGATTCCAGTCGCGCCAGTTGTTCGGCGCCGATCCGTCCCGTGGCCATGAACAACGGCGTCGGCAGCGCGCTGGAAACCCCGATCAAGGCGACTTGGCCGCGCCGCCGCACGAAGGGAAATGCCTCGCGCGCATCGCCGCGCGCGTAGGCTTCCCAGGCCTGTTCGGCGTGCTGCGCGGTTTCCCGCACATAGATGTCGTGATTGCCGGGCACGAGCGTCACCTTGTCCGGTGCGCCGAGCCGTTCGAGCCAGGCGCGCGCCGCGGCAAATTCCGCCTCGAGCGCGAGATTGACGAGGTCTCCGGTCACCGCCAGATGATCAAACGCCTGCGCCTTGAGGTCGCGCACCAGCGCTTCCAGCACGTCCGCGCGATGAATCGAGCCGCGCTTGCGCTTCCAGTTGAGGAAACCGAGCGCGCGCTTGTTGAGCAGATGGGCAGCTCTGAGCGGAGGCAGGGGAGACAGATGCGGATCGCTCAGATGCGCGAGCACGAACATCACGAACTGCCGATCAATATGCCGGCGATGAACACCAGCGTGCCGCCCACCATGACTTGAAACGCCGCCGACAGGAATGGCGTGTCCATGTAGCGGTAGCGGATCCAGGAAATGGCGATCAGCTCCACCACCACCACGGCGATGGCAAGGATCGTGGCCGACCAGAATTCAGGGATCAGATAGGGCAGGGTGTGTCCGACCCCACCCAGCGTGGTCATGACCCCGCAAACGCTGCCGCGCAACCACGGCGCGCCACGCCCGGTCAGCGAGCCGTCATCCGACAGTGCTTCGGCAAATCCCATGGAGATTCCGGCGCCGACCGACGCAGCCATGCCGACGAGAAAAGTCTCCCAGGTGTTGTGGGTGGCAAACGCCGCAGCAAACAGCGGCGCGAGCGTGGACACCGAGCCGTCCATCAGCCCGGCCAGACCGGGCTGCACATATTGCAGCACGAACATGCGCCGTTCGGTTTCCGCCTCCTGCGCGCGCACATCAGGCGGCAGGTGCCGCTCGCCGAGCTTTTGCGCCAGGTTCTCGTGCTGCGCCTCGATGTCCGCAAGCTCGGTCAGCAGCTTGCGGATCGAAGCGTCGCGCGTGGTCTCCGCCGCCCTGCGATAGAAGCGGCCGGCTTCGTATTCCATGGTCTGCGCGAATTTGCGCACCTCGTCGAGCGGCAGCGGCCGCATCAGCCACAACGGCCGCTTTGAAATGAATCCTTTGACATCCTGGCGGCGGATCAACGGCAGATATTCGCCGAACTTGGCACGATAGAGGTCGAACAGCATGGTGCGATGGCGCACTTCTTCGTCGGCCATCTCGTCGAAGACCTTGGCCGAGGCCGGATAGGTGTCGCGCAGGCCGTCGGCAAACCCGCGGTAGATCCGGCTGTCCTCGTCTTCGTTGGAGATGGCAAGCGCCAAAATCTCGCGCTCGGTAAGATCCGCAAATCGCTTCACATTGGCCTCATCTGCACGTGTATATAGGGTGATCGCGATATATTAGAAGAATTCCAAAGTTGAAAGTGGCGGATTATAGCGTCGGCCTCAGGCCGGCGGTGGAAGTGGAGCAGGGTGAGCAACAGCGGCATGAAGTCGAAGCTTATATCGCCCTTTGCCCGTTTGGTGCATCTCTACTGGCGGTTTTCCCGCGGTCTCACTCTTGGCGTGCGTGCCGTGGTCATCGACGGGGAAGGCCGCGTGCTTTTGGTCAAGCATCGCTACATCCCCGGCTGGCACCTCCCGGGCGGCGGAGTCGAGCCGGGCGAGACGCTTGTCGAGGCCCTGACGCGGGAGCTTGCCGAGGAATGCGGCGTCGAGCCGCTTTCGCCACCGGCGCTGCACGGAGTTTTCTACCACCCCGCCTTCTCGCGGCGCGATCACGTGGCGCTGTTCGTGGTGCGTGCGTTCCGTAGGACGGAGTCGATCCCGCGCAACCTTGAAATTTCCGACCACGGATTTTTCCCGCTCGATAGTTTGCCAGAGGATATTACGGTCGGCACCGAGGCCCGTATCGCTGAAGTATTGTCTGGCACGCGACCGCCAGAGCGATGGTGACTCTGGGTTCGTTCATTAGCCTAGTCTCGTTGGAGAGTGTATTTGTTGCATGCTCCTGTCGACCTGTAGCGCCGCCTGCGCATGCGAACCGCGCCGACCCGTCAGCCGAATTTCACGAACAGTTTTGCGAATGCCGGTTTGATCCTGCTCAGTCCCGATTTGATCCTGGCGACATCGCCGGCACGTGCGGCTGACCGGAGTTCGCGGACCGCATCGAGCACGCCGTCGAGGGTCGGAGTGAAATCCGCGGATTTCAGCGCATCCGGCGGCGGCATTTTCTTCAGTTCGTTGCCTAAATAGGCCAGCACCGCGACATCCTCGATCAGCTCCGTAAGGCCGGTACCGGAATATCCGGCGTAGTTTTTTGTCAGCACTTGCTCCATCGCATGATGGAAGGCGTCGATACGATCGGAAAACGAAAGCTGACCATTCCGCGCGCGCAGCGAGCCGAGCACATCACGAATAGTCTCCAATGTTTCATGCGCGGCCGCCAGATCACCGGTTGCCACCTGCGATTTCGCTCGGGCAACGATATCGGTGATCATCCGCAAGCTTTCCGTCCACTTGCCGTCCTCACCAAAGTGCGGCGGTGGTTTCCGACCGTATTTGGCGACCAATGCGGTCCATTTTGACTCGAAGCCTGCAATCGCTTTTATGGTCGCGTCACGATTATTGGTGTTGCTGGCGAAAAGCGCATTTCGGTAATCGCCATAGGCGACCCGCAGCGCATTCTCGAAATCTGCGATTGGGCCGGCTGCCGATCCTGCCGGATTAGCAACCACAAGAACCGCGGTGACACAGGCAGCTAGGATCGCGCTTATTCGCTTGTCCATCGACGTCTCCAATATTTATATTTAGTTTAAACTCTCGCGAATGGGTTCAGCCAAGGCATTGCGATAAATCAATTTCGTTCGAAGCGAGCCGCAGGCCCTGGTCGATCGCATCTGGAAAGGTTCAGTTGACGAAGCGTCCCCGGTCGTGCGGCGCAAAAAAATCGAGCTCCGGCCCGAGCGGCACAATTCCGCTCGGGTTGAGATGCCGGTGGCTGCCGTAGTAATGTTGCTTGATGTGGTCGATGTGCACGGTCTCCGCCACGCCGGGCACCTGATAGAGATCGCGCAGGTAATTCGACAGGTTCGGATAATCGGCGATCCGCCTCAAGTTGCACTTGAAGTGCCCAACATAGACCGCGTCGAACCGCACCAGCGTAGTGAACAGCCGCCAGTCCGCCTCCGTCAGTCGGTTGCCGACCAGATAGCGCTGGCGTGACAATCGCTGCTCCAGCTCGTCAAGCGCGGCGAATAACCCGCGAAACGCTTCCTCGTAGGCTTCTTGCGTGCGCGCGAATCCTGTGCGGTACACGCCGTTGTTCACGTTGGCATAGACCAGCTCGTTGACGGCGTCGATCTGCGTCCGCAGCTCGACCGGGTAGTAGTCGGTGCGTTTGTTGGTGAACGCATCGAATGCCGAATTGAACATGCGGATGATTTCCGCGGACTCGTTGTTGACGATGGTGCGCCGTTTCTTGTCCCACAGCACGGGCACGCTGACGCGCCCGGTGTAGCGCGGATCGGCGAGCAGATAGATGTCGGCGAGTCGGTTCTTGCCGTTGACGTCGTCGCCGCTCGATCCGAGCGCGCGATCGAAGGTCCAGCCGTGATCGCCGAGGTACCACGCGACCGTCGACATCGAGATCACGCCCTCCAGATCCTTCAGCCGCCTGAAGATCGTGGTGCGATGCGCCCACGGACAGGCCGGCGAGACGTAGAGGTGGTAGCGGCCTGCCTCGGCGGGAAATCCGCCTTCTCCTTCGGGCCCCGGGCTTCCGTCCGGTGTGATCCAGTTGTGGAACCGCGTGCGCGGCCGCACGAACCGGCCATCCCGAAATCGCGCCTTGTCGTGGCTGTCGTCGACCCAGACGCCGTTGACCAACAGGCCCATCGATCGCTCCACTGCAAGCGGCTGCACTGTAAACGATTGCCGCCCGGCTTGCGACTTTGCCTCACGCGGAAATGAGCACCTATCGAGCGATGGATTTTGCGGCTGCCAAGTGCTAAGCGGCGGGAGCATGCCGCCGAACAGCTTGCGCTCGGAGGTCGTCCGGACGCGGAACCGGTTGTCGGACATGCTCGAAAACTGCACCGATGACCGACCTTTCCCTGACGATCCTGCCTGAGACGCCCGACGACGCACTCCCGATCGAGCGGCTGCACGAGCGCACCTTCGGACCGGGCCGCTTTGCCAAGACCGCCTATCGGATCCGCGAGGGCGTCGGACACGATCCGGCGCTGTCGTTTACCGCGCGCATCGGCACGCTCTTGGTTGGCTCCGTTCGCCTTTCCCCGGTCCTGATCGGTGCGACGCCCGCGCTGTTTGTGGGGCCGCTCACGGTCGACCCGCCGTTCCGCGAGCGCGGCATCGGGATGATGCTTTTGGAGCGCGCCCTGTCCGAAGCCAGGGCCAGGGGACATCGGTTGGCCGTGTTGGTCGGCGACGAGCCCTATTACGCCAAGGCCGGCTTCAAGCGCATCCCCGCCGGGCAAGTGACCATGCCCGGCCCCGTCGATCCCGATCGGCTTCTGGTTGCCGAACTGGTTC
The DNA here is from genome assembly GCA_035574295.1 of Xanthobacteraceae bacterium. Taxonomy (GTDB): domain Bacteria; phylum Pseudomonadota; class Alphaproteobacteria; order Rhizobiales; family Xanthobacteraceae; genus PNAI01. Next base: position 39,877 of record DATLYX010000059.1, on the reverse strand, counting down.
CCGGCGCCTTCGCCGGTGTCAGCGGTCGCATTCGTCCCAATCCGCAGGCGCTTGCCGCAAAGTCGTAGCTACCGTCCCTCGCGCGCCCAGGTCGCGGCGAGGCTGCCGACCAGCAGCAGCATGCCGAGCAGACCGGCGAAGATCGGCAGCACGCCGATGCCGCGCACCACGCTCGCTTCGCGCAGCTTCAACCCGATCCAGTCGTCGCCCTTGTAGGTGTCGCTCGCGCGCATGGCGACCACGCGCGGCATAGCCACCTCGGCGCCCTGCGTTGCCAGCCGCCGCGTCGTTCCGCCGGTGGCGTTGGTGAGCGGGCTGAGAACGGCGGTGGACGACGTCACCTCGGCGAATTCGCGCGGATTCGGCGGTCCGACATGCACCAGCGCCGACAGCTTGCCGTCGCTCGCCCGCCACAGCCCGAGCTCGTTGACGCGCACGACGCCGCGCCACAACCCCGGCTCGCCGCCCTGCAGGGTCAACGTGCGCGTTTCGCCGGACGGCGAGGTGAGCGTGACCTCGCCGACCGTGTCGGCCATGGTCTGCCGCTCCACCACGAGATCGCGTCCGCGCACCGAAAGCCGCAGTGCCTCCTCCTCGAGATCCGGCTGCTTCATCAGCCAATGCGACAGCCGCCGCAACAGGTCGAGGTGCGGCCCGCCACCTTCGTACCGTCGCGCCCACAGCCAGATATGATCGGACAAAAGCAGCGCCACCCGCCCGGCGCCTTCGCGCGACAGCACCAAGAGCGGCTTGCGGTCCGGCCCTTCCATGATCGTCGTGCCGCTTGCGCTCTTGGTATCAACCACGCGGAACCAGCGGCTCCACTGCGGCGGATCGCTGTTTGATCCCTCAAGCCCGCGCGTCACCGGATGACGCTTGCCGAGCGCGGTGAGCTGCGCGCGGAACGGCTGCTCGATGGTCTGTCCGCTTGGCTCGGCCGGCAGGATCGTATCGAGCGGCGTGCGCCACAGACTGGTCGGGCTAGCATAATCGGGCCCCGCCGCGATCAGCACCGCGCCGCCTTCGCGCACATAGCGCGCAATGTTGTCGAAGTAGGCGATCGGCAGCACGCCTTGCCGCGCATAGCGGTCGAAAATGATCAGATGGAACTCGCCGATCTTCTGCTGGAACAATTCGCGCGTCGGAAACGCGATCAGCGACAGCTCGTTTATCGGCGTGCCGTCTTGTTTCTCCGGCGGGCGCAGAATCGTGAAGTGCACGAGGTCCACGCTGGCGTCGGATTTGAGCAGATTGCGCCAAGTGCGCTCTCCCGCATGCGGCTCGCCCGACACCAGCAACACGCGCAGCTTCTCGCGCACGCCGTCGATGGAGACGACCGCGCGGTTGTTGAGCGTGGTGAGCTCGCCCTCGACCGGGGCGGCCTCGATCTCCACGATATTCGGTCCGGCGTGCGGGATCGGAACCTGCACGCTGACCGTATTGCCGGCCAACACGCTGCGGCTGTCGATGGTTTCACCGTCGCGTCGCACCACCACGCGCGCCGGCGCCGAACCTATGCCCTGATCCTCCACCCGGAACGTGACGGTCTGCGCCTGGCCGACGATGCCGAATCGCGGCGCTGCGACCAGCGCCACCCGCCGGTCGCGTTCGTTGCTTGTGCCGGTGATCAGCGCATGCACCGGCGCGGTGAAGCCCAGCGCCACGGCTTCGGCGGGCACGTCGTGCACCCGGCCGTCGGTGATAAGAATGGCGCCGGCCACGCGGTCCGGCGGCACGTCGGCGAGCGCGGCGCTGAGTGCGGAGAACAGCCGCGTTCCGTCGGTCTCGCCGTCCGCCTCTCCCGCTTCGACGAACCGCACTTCCAGCCCCGCGATGCGGCCGAGTCGCTCGGCGAGCGCCGCGCGCGCGGCTTCGGTCTGTGCCGCCCGGTTGCCGAAATTCTGGCTCGGGCTTTTGTCGACCACGACCACCGCCACCGAGGTGAGCGGCTCGCGGTCTTCCCGCGTGAACGAGGGATTGGCGAGCGCCAGCACGGCAAGCAGCAGCGCCACGGCGCGAAAGCCCCAGCCGCGGCTGCGCACGAAATAGAGCATCACCACGAGCGCAAACGCAACCGCGCCGGCGAACCACAGCACATAGTCCGGCACCAGCGGTGCGAATGCGATCCCGAAACTCATCGCAACAATACTCCTACTGCCCGAGCCGTTCGAGCAGCGCCGGCACGTGCACCTGGTCCGCCTTGTAGTTGCCGGTCAGTGCATACATCACGATGTTGACCCCGGCGCGGAATGCGAATTCCCGCTGCCGCGGCTCGCCCGGCACGAGCGGCAGCATGGCCTGCCCGTCGGGTCGCGCCGCCCAGGCGCCGGCAAGATCGTTCGAGGTGATGATGATCGAGGAGACGCCATCGCCGGGTCGCGCCGGCCGTTTTTCGTCTTCGTTTTCGTTGTCGGTGGGCGTCGCTTCCACCCAAAGCTGGCCGGTGTTGAAGCGACCGGGGAAGTCGCGCAACAGGTAGAAGGTTTTGGTCAGCACATGGTCGCGCGGCACCGGTTCGAGCTCGGGGATATCGAGCGAGGACAGGATCGCACGCAGCGTCAGCATGCCGGGCGAGCGGGATTCGCCGCCCGGTCCCGGCGGCGCCATGATCGCATCGCGCGTGTCGAACAGCACCGTGCCGCCGCCCTTCATGAATGCATCGATGCGCGCCAGCGCGGCGGGCGAGGGGGTAGGAGCACCCGGCACGATCGGCCAATAGAGCAGCGGAAAGAAGGCAAGCTCGTCGCGCGCAATATCGACGCCGATCGGATCGCCGGCTTCCAGGGCCGTGCGATTGGCCAGGAAGATGGTCAGCTCGCGCAGGCCCGACTGGCTGATCGCGTCGACCTCCGCGTCACCGGTGATGACGTAAGCGAGGCGCGTTTCCAGGGTGGCGCGCATTGCAAAATCGAGCTGCTCGTCACCCGTGCCTTGCTGCACCCGCTGCAACCGCGTCCCGGGCGGCCAGTCGAAGACATTCGGGGTTCTGATCCTTTGTTGCAGCAGTTGCTGCAATTGCGGCGGCAACTGCAGTTGCGGGCGCTCCTGCGCGTCCGCACGAGGCGGCGATGCGGGCAAGGTCAAGGCCGCAAAAATCATCGCCGCGGCAGCGCGCCTGCGCCATCGCATGAGTCGGCCGATCCCGCCCGAGAGCCAGAAAACCACCATGCCGTCAATCATAAGCAATAGAAATGCCAAAAGCAGCACCGGTCCCCGCAGGTCGTGCGGTTCCCCGACTCGAAACGCTTCCACACGCGCGCCCAGGGGGGAAAAGTCAAGCGGAGAAATTCGGTCGGTTGGAGCGAGCGTGTTAACCGCCAGCAAACCTTCGGGCGGGCCGTAGAAGCCGGGTGGATTCTCGGCGGTCGCGCGGCCCGCATAGTTCGCGGGCACCGGCCGCGCCGTGGGCGGAGGTGGCCCAAACGCCCCGAAACCGTCCAGGATACGGCTCGGCGCGATCATCTCGCGCACTGTCGCCGTGCTTACCGCAGATTCGGTGACCGTGGTGGACCCAGCAAGCGCCACGATTCGCTTCAGCATCTCCACGAACGCGCCCGAGAGCGGCAGATCCGACCAGCGGGTATCCGCGGTGACATGGAACAGTACAATCATACCCTTGCCGCGCCGCGCCGCGGTCACCAGCGGAGTTCCGTCAGCCAGCGCAACCCAGGTGCGGTCGGTCAGCCCCGCTCCCGGTTCCGCCAGTACCTGCCGCGAGACCTTCACGTCTTCAGGAACCACCATGCCGTGGAACGGGCTGTCGCGAGAAAACGATGCGAGCGGCTGCGGCTGCTCCCAAGTCAGGCTCCCCCCTAGGATTCGGCCGCCGCGCCTGAGCTTCACCGGCACGAGATCGTCGTCCGCCGCCGCAAGCCGCGGGCCTGCGAACCGCACCAGCACGCCACCGTTTTCGATCCAGGCCGCCAAGCGTTCCCGCGCCTCGCCGGTGACGTTGCCCACATCGGCGAGGATCAGCATCGGCAGATTTTGCTCAAGAAAGCGCCGGACCGCCTCCGCCGGGGACGTGCCCTCCGCGAGCCTGACGTCGGCGAACGGATTGAGCGCGCGCCCGATGTAATAGGTCGAGGCGAGCAATGGCTGCGCCGTCTCCGCGGTCGCGCCGGAGACCACGCCCACGGTTCGTCGCCGCCAGCGCTTGTCCAGAAGCTGCACGGCGCCCGCCGAGCGCTCGGAGGCGATCTCAAGGCGTGCAATATCGTTGCGGATTTCGACCGGCAGGTCGATCTCGGCATCCGTCTCGCGTGCGCTTGCGCCGAAACTGTATCGCGTCTCGCCGAGCGGCAGGCCCTTCAGATCGAGCGCGCGAATCAGCCCCTGTTCCACGGTTCCGGTCCCGGCGCGCAAAATTTTCACCATCAGCCCGCCGGCGGCATTGTCGGCCGACACCAGGGCATGGGCGTTGCGCAGGCCGCCGGCGATCACCGTGATCGGCCGCCCCTCGACGGTGCGGCCGAGCGCAGCGACGAACTCCGACCCGTGTCCAAGGTCGATGCCGTCCGACAACCACACGAATTCGATTGCAGGTGTTGTCTGTACCAGCCGTGCGATGGCCGGAATGATCTCGACGCGATCGACTGTATGGGGTTTGGGCTTGAGCTGCTTGAGGCGCACGCGCGCCGCGCCGGCCGTCGCCACCGAAAGGTCGCGCGCCGGCTCCGACAGCGGCACCAGCACGACGCCGCGGTTGTCGGTCTCTGCCCTGGCAATGATGTCCTCGGCCGTGCGCATGCGTTCATCCCAAGTCGCCGCCGCTGCCCAGCCGTCGTCGATCAAAAGCGCGACCGTGGAAGCTCCGCTCGACGTGGTCACCGGCGGGTTCCACAGCGGACCGGCGGCCGCCAGGATCACCAAGGCCGCAAGCGTCAGCCGCAGCGCCGTGAGCCACCACGGCGTGCGGGCGGGCGTATCTTCCTTCGGCACGATGTCGAACAACAGCCGCGTCGGGGGAAACTCGACGCGCTTCGGCCGCGGCGGGATCAATCGCAACAGCCACCACAGCACCGGCAGCGACAATAGGCCGAGCAGCACCAGCGGCTGCGCGAACGCAAGCGGCAGGCCCATCATGCGAGCCTCCCTGCGCGCGCGCCGCGCGGCCCGCGGCTCATCACCGCGGCGAGCGTGCCTTCGCCGATGCGCGCATGTAACGCCAACAGGCAGTCATTCGCGGGCTTGTCGGTGCGGTGGATGGTGAAGCTCCAGCCGAGTCGGTCGATCTCGGCGCGGATTTCCGCCCGATGTCGTGCCAGCCGCGCTTGGTAGTCGGCGCGCCAGTTCTCCGCGCGGCCGGCAGTGATCTCGGCAAACCCTTCCGGCTCCCAAAACTCCACCCGGCCGGAGAATGGAAACGTCTCCTCGATGGGATCGACGATTTGTACCACATGCCCCTGCGCGCCGTTGGCCGTGAGCTGATTGAGCGTGGCCCGGATCTCCTCGATCGGGCTCCACAGATCGGACAAGAGCACGATTTCCGCATACGGGGCCGGTGCAAAGCCCTCCGGCAGATTGGTTCGCGCATTGCGATCATGAATCAAAAGTCCGGCCATGCGGTCGATCACCGCGCGGCTTCCCGTGGGCCGCATCAGGCCTGGAACACCGACGCGCTCGCCGGCCTCCACCAGGATTTGCGCGAGCGCGAAGGCCACCACCAACGCCCGGTCGAACTTGCTCTCCTGCGCGAGCTGCGAGGCAAAGGCCATAGACGGCGAGCGGTCGGGCCAGATCCAGATCGTGTGTGCGGCCTCCCATTCCTGTTCGCGCACATACAGATGCTCGTCGCGCGCCGAACGGCGCCAGTCCACACGCCGAGCTTCTTCACCGGAAACGAAGCGGCGGAACTGCCAGAAATTTTCTCCTGACCCGGCGCGACGCCGCCCATGCAACCCGTGGATCACAGTTGCCGCGATCCGGCGCGCTTCGAGGATCAGGCGCGGCAGATTGGCGGCCACCGTGCGCGCGGTTGCGCTTGCGCGCTGGACCGCCCGACTTTCTTCCCGGCTGGCTGGTCGCGGAGCGGCCATCAGGTTATCCGATGCGCGCCTTCAACTTGGCAACCACCCCTTCGACGGTTTCGCCATCGGCGCGGGCGGCGAAGGTCAACGCCATGCGGTGCTTGAGCACCGGCTCGGCGAGCGCCAGCACATCGTCGATCGAAGGCGACAGGCGTCCGTCCAGCAGTGCACGGGCGCGCGTGAGCAGCATGAGCGCCTGGCTCGCGCGCGGGCTCGGCCCCCAGGCGATCAGCTTGCCGATGTCGCCGGACTCCGGGCCGGGCCGGGCCGAGCGGACCAGGGTCAGAATGGCATTGATCACGGATTCGCCGACCGGCAGGCGCCGCACGAGGCGCTGGGCTGCAATCAGCTCGTCGGCGGTCATGGCCTGCTTGGGTTTTGCCTCCTCGACGCCGGTGGTCTCGAACACGATGCGGCGCTCCGCATCGCGATCCGGATAGTGCACGTCGATCTGCATGAGGAAGCGGTCGAGCTGCGCTTCCGGCAGTGGATACGTGCCTTCCTGCTCGATCGGGTTTTGCGTTGCGAGCACGTGGAACGGCCGCGGCACGTCGTGGCGGGTGCCTGCGACCGTCACATGCTGTTCCTGCATGGCTTGCAGCAGCGCCGATTGCGTGCGCGGGCTGGCGCGGTTGATCTCGTCGGCCATCAGGAGTTGGGCGAAGATCGGGCCGGGGATGAATCGGAAGCTGCGCTTGCCGCCGGGGCCCTCGTCGAGCACTTCGCTGCCGAGGATGTCGGAGGGCATAAGGTCGGGCGTAAACTGGATACGCCGCGCCTCAAGGCCGAGCACGACGCCCATGGTTTCGACCAGCTTGGTCTTGGCAAGGCCCGGCACGCCCACCAGCATGGCATGGCCGCCGGAGAGCACGGTGGTCAGGGCCTCTTCCACCACCCGCTCCTGGCCGAAGATCACCGCGCCGATGGCCGTCTTGGCCGCAGCAATATTGGCCGCCGTGGCCTCAGCCGCCCGTACGATCATGTCCTCAAGTTTTTCAATGCCTTCGCCGGTCACCGCCGCCATTCTGCACTCCTGATGTTGTCGCTTGTATCACGGCCCATACCACGGCCCATGGGCGTCAGACTCTGCCCCGGCCCGCCGCACACCTGAGAACAGGCCGGTATGCGATCTTGCCCGGCCATGTTTTCTCATCATTTTTCCACAGCTTACGCTATTTTTGGTCCCCGTGGCGAGCGTGTGCAAGGCAGATCACGATAGCGTTAATCGGGGCCTGACGCCGCGCATAAGGGCACATAAGGGAAGGTCTAACCGTGGCAAACGAAAGGCAGAGCGCATTTGAGGCAATCGCCGGCGCAGCGCGACAGGAAGCCGCAAAGGGCCCGCCCCCTGTGCATTTGTGGAATCCGCCCTACTGCGGCGACCTCGACATGCGAATCGCTGCCGACGGTACCTGGTACTACCTCAAGACCCCCATCGGGCGACCGGCGCTGGTGAAGCTTTTTGCCTCGGTGCTCAAGCGCGAAGGCGACAAATACTTCCTGGTCACTCCGATGGAGAAATGCGGCATCACCGTCGATGACGCGCCTTTCCTGGCGGTGGAGCTCAAGATTGAGCACGGGCCGCGCGGTCAGGTGCTCAATTTTCGCACCAACGTGGACGACTGGGTACGCTGCGACGCGGCCCACCCCCTGCGCTTCGAGCCAGAGCCGCGCTCTGGCGGGCTCAAGCCCTATCTACATGTCCGGCGTGATTTGTGGGCCAAGGTCACGCGCGCGCTGTTCTACGACCTTGTGGAGCTCGGCGAGGAACGCGACGTCGACGGCTGCCGCATGTTTGGAGTCACCTCGGACGGGAAATTTTTCGCCATGGCCCCGGCCGACAGTCTGAAGGAATTCGCCTGATGGATTCCGCCACCGTCGTCGATTTCTTTGTCCGCGCCCGCGCCCGTCTGTCGCTCGATGTTCCGCCGGCGCTCTATGATCCGAACGCCGAGGCGCGCCGCGGCGATCTCGACCTTGACCCCGATCTCTGGCGCCGCGCCGGCGTTGCCGCGACCAAGCCGGCGGTGGTGTTGGTTCCCGTGGTTGCGCGGCCTGAGCCCACGGTTCTCTTGACCCAGCGCACCGCGGACATGCCGAGCCATCCCGGCCAGATCGCATTTCCGGGGGGCGGCATCCAATCGGGTGACGTCAATCCGATCGCTGCCGCGCTGCGAGAGGCGCGGGAGGAGATCGGGCTCGACCCTGCCAAGATCGACCCGATCGGCTATCTGGACCTTTTCCTCACCTTTTCCGGGTTCCGCATTCTGCCGCTCGTGGCGCGCATCTCGGCCGACCATGCCCTGACCCTCGATTCCCGCGAGGTGAGCGAGACCTTCGAGGTGCCGCTGGCGTTTCTAATGACCCCCGCAAACCACCAGTATCTCAAGCGTGACTGGAAGGGGATCGAGCGCCACTACTACGCCATGCCCTATGCCGATCGCTACATTTGGGGCATCACGGCGGGTATTCTGCGCAACATGTACGAGCGGATCTATGGCCAATGACGGTCCGGCTCTCCCCACGGGTCATTCCCCCGCACCGCGCAGTAGCGCGCGGGAACCGCATAATCTGCGTGCTGCAGGTATCCGTACCGAGGACATTGTTCCCGGCGAGCGCACCTTGTGCCGATGCAGCCCGAATGACAGCGCACAAATTAGGTGTCAGCCGTGATTAGGCCGATCCTCATAGAGCTGGTGTTGTTTCTGACGCCCTTTGCTCTTTACGCGGTGTTTCTGATCGCGACCCGTGCCAAGGTGTTCGAGCGTGCCAACTGGCCGAGCAATCGCGTTTTTGTGCTCGCCGTCATCGCGGTGATGCTGGTGCTTGGCAGCTTCGTCATGTTGGCGGAATTCAGCGGCGCGCCGCCCGGATCGACCTATGAGCCGGCGCGCGTGGAGGACGGAAAATTCATACCGGGACGGACGCGATGACGCGCTTTCCCGATTTGTCCCAGGCGACGTGGTTGCGCGAGGGCCCGCTTACGCGGCTGCTCGCCGTGCTCGATCGCGACGGCGAGGAGGCGCGTGTGGTCGGCGGCGCGGTCCGCAATGCGCTCCTCGGCGAGCCCATCGGAGAAATCGACATCGCCACCACCGCAACGCCGGCGGAAGTCACGCGTCGGGCGACCGCCGCCGGGTTCAAGACCGTGCCCACCGGCATCGAGCACGGGACCGTCACCGTCGTGGTCGGCGGCCGCCCGTTCGAGGTCACCACCCTGCGTGAGGACGTTGAGACTTTCGGCCGCCATGCCACGGTGCGCTTCGGCCGCGATTGGAAGGCCGACGCCGAGCGCCGCGACTTCACCATCAACGCGCTGTCGCTTTCGGCCGACGGTCGCGTGCACGACTATGTGGGCGGACTCGCCGACCTTTCCGCCCGCCGCATCCGTTTCATCGGCGATCCTGCGGCGCGCATCGCCGAGGATTATCTGCGCATCCTGCGATTCTTTCGTTTTCACGCCGCCTACGGCGAGGGTCATCCCGACCCTGCGGGCCTGCACGCCTGCATCGCTGCGCGCGAGGGATTGGAACAATTGTCCCGCGAGCGCATTCGCATGGAGCTGATGAAGCTCCTGTTGGCGCCGCACGCCGTTCCCACGCTTGCGATTATGGCTGAAACCGGAATTCTGGAGACCGTGCTCGGCGGCGTGCCCTACCTTGCGAGCTTTGCCAACTTGGCTAAGCTCGAACACACCTGCCGTATACCGGCCGATGCCGTGCGGCGTCTCGGCGCGCTCGCAGTCTTTGTCATCGAGGATGCCGACCGGTTGCTGCAGCGACTGCGCCTGTCCAACGCCGAACACGTAAGGCTCGTGTCGATGGGCGATGCCTGGTGGCGGGTGGCGCCGACGAGCGACAGCCATGCCCGCGCGCTGCTTTATCGGCTCGGCCCCGAGCGTTTCACTGACCGTGTGCTCATTGCCTGGAGTCGTTCACCTGCCGCCGCCTCCGATCATGCCTGGCACACGCTTGCAACGCTGCCGTCGCGCTGGGTGATCCCGGTGTTTCCGCTCAAGGCGCAGGACTTCATCAAGCGCGGCGTGCCGAAGGGGCCCGAGCTCGGCGCCGCGCTCAAGGCTGCGGAGAATGCCTGGATCGCTGCCGACTTCCCCAGCGACTCGATCTCGATCGAGGCCATTGCGGATCGCGCGGCGCAAGATGCCTCGGCGACCGTCGCCCGCTCGTGACGTGCGCTTCAAGCCTTATGTGAACGCCGCGCTGCGCCGTTGCCGCTATCAGGGCAGGACCGACCAGTCGAACCGATAGTTCAAGCCCGCGCGAACGACGTTCACGCCGGCCCCGAGTTCGCACGTGACGGTGCAGCCTTGAGAGACGAAGTAATCCTTCGTGTTGAAGCGCACGTAGAGATATTCCGCCTTGGCGCTCAAGTTGGGCGTCAATCCAAATTCGAGGCCGCCGCCGACCGTCCAACCGGTGTGATTTGCCGCGTCGGAGGTGAAACCCGGTATTACTGCAATCCCCCGTCCCCAGGCGCCGCCACCGGTTCCGAAGATGAGGAAGCGGTCCCATGCCGTGCCCAGTCGCCCGCGGGCCGTTCCGAAGCTTCTGATTTCGGCTTCTGCGCGGGTGCCGGCGGAACTGCCCGAGCCGTTGACCTCGGTCCACTGGTAATCGATTTCGAATCCGATCACCCAGTTTCCAATTTGGTAATTGTAACCGATCTGGCCGCCGACCATGCCGCCGTCGAGGTCGAGACTGGGGCCGAATCCGGCTGGCAAAAAATTTCCCCTCGTCTTGCCCCAGCCGTAGCCTCCGCTCAGGCCGCCGTAAATTCCGTTCCAGCTATAGGGGACGATGAAGCCGCCCGGCCGCGCTTTGTAGTAAGGGTCCGCTGCGGCCGCAATTACAGTTGCGGCAGTGCTCAGGCACGCCGACGCGATTGTCGCGAATACGAGGTTCTGGAAACGCATCTTGACCCCCAGCAATAAAAGTCGTTCGGAAAACGCGAATACGCTACGGCTTGGTCGGGCGCAGAACGCATCAAAACGCGAACAATCGGGAGTTGTCAGTCATGGCCATCCGGGTCAGGCTTGGCCGCACCCGATACATGTTAAGTGGGGGATCATGGTTAATGCCGGGTTAAAGGCGTAGATTGGGGCGCTCCTGCGCGCGATTGGCGGAGCCGGCCGGAGTGCAGACAGGGGAGGATTCGATGAAAAGCCTTTGGCGCGGGATCGCAATTTTTCTTATCGGCGGCATCCTTGGCACGGTCTTCGGTATTGCCGTCGGATTCTTTCTGTTCCCATTCGTATTTCCTCCACCGCCGGCGACCGAGCAGCTCGCCGAGGCCGATCTGACGCCGGTGCTTGCCAGCGGCACCTTCATCCACGCAAACCCATCCGATCCGGTGCATTGGGGCCGCGGCAAGGTGAGCGTGCGCGCGCGCACCGTGTTCCTGGAACCCGATTTCGAGGTCGGGCCCGGACCGAAATACCACGTCTATCTCGTGCCTAAGGCGAACGTGCGCACGGAAAGCGACGTCAGGAACTCCATGTTCATCGATCTTGGCCGGCTGCGCGCGTTCAAGGGCAGCCAACGCTATGCAATTCCGGACGGCGTGGACTTAAAGAATTATCCGAGCGTCGTGATCTGGTGCGAAGCCTTTGGCGTGCTTATTTCGCCGGCCGACCTCAAGCCCACCGGCAGTTGACGCCAACGGTCCCGGCGGTCGATTACCACGAGGCTTGCGCGTGTCTGCCGTCTTCGCCGACATTTCGCTCTTGCAACTGGCGCTGGTCGCGATCGTGGCGCTGATTGCCTCCGTAATCGGCGGCGTGGCCGGCTACGGCACCGGCGCGTTGATGCCGCTCGTTCTGGTGCCGATCGTGGGGCCGGAACCGACCGTGCCGATCATCGCGCTCTCCGGCCTCTTGACCAACTCAAGCCGCGCCATCGCCTTCGCGCAGTTTATCGACCGCCGGCGCGCGCTTCTGGTGTTTGCCGGCGCGCTCTTGCCCTGCATGTTGACCGCCTACGGCTACACGCTGCTCACCGGCAAGGGCGCGATGATCGTGATCGGAACCATGCTCGTGCTCACCGTTCCCCTGCGCTACCTGCTCAAGCAACGCGCGATCATGTTGAGCGACCGTGGGCTTGTCATCGGCGGCGCTGGATACGGCGCTGCGGTCGGAGGCACCGTCGGCGCGGGCGTCATTCTGTTGTCCGTGCTCATGGCGGGCGGCCTTCAGGGCGCCGCCGTGGTGGCGACCGATGCGGTGATTTCGATCGCCATCGGCATCGTGCGCATCGGCGTCTTCGGCGGCGCGGGCGCAATTTCCGCTGAGGTGGTGGCGTTCGCGCTTCTCATCGGCCTCGTCGCTTTCCCCGGCGCCTTCCTGGCCAAGGCCTTCGTTGCGCGCCTGCCGCTCCGCATTCACACCGCCATTCTCGATACGGTGGTGCTGATCGGCGGCGCGGTGATGATCCTTGGCGCTTTCCGTCGCTGAAACCTCACGGCCACCGCACCGTCGGCGGCAGCGAGGAGAGGATGGACTCCACGTTGCCGCCGGTGCGCAGGCCGAAGATCGTGCCGCGGTCGTAGAGCAGGTTGAATTCCACATAGCGGCCGCGCCGCACGAGCTGCTCCTCGCGCTCGGCGTCCGTCCACGGCGTGATAAAATTTTTTCGCACGATCTGCGGATAGATTTTCAGGAACGCGCGTCCCACGTCCTGGGTGAAGGCGAAATCCGCCTCCCAGTCCCCTGAGTCGTGCCAATCGTAAAAAATCCCGCCGATCCCGCGCGGCTCGCCGCGGTGCTTGAGGAAAAAATATTCATCGCACCATTTTTTGTATTTGTCGTAAGGCGCGACTTTCGCATGCGCCGCGCACGCCGCCTTCATCGCCGCATGAAAGGCCACCGTGTCCGCGTCATCCTGCGTGCGCCGCCGCTCAAGCATCGGCGTCAGATCCGCGCCGCCGCCGAACCAGGCCTTGGTGGTGACCACGAACCGGGTGTTCATGTGCACCGTCGGCACGTGCGGATTGTGCGGATGCGCGATCAACGAGATTCCCGAAGCCCAGAACCGCGGATCGTTTTCGGCGCCGGGAATTTCCTTGCGGAATTCCGGCGCGAATTCTCCGAACACGGTTGAGCAATGCACCCCCACTTTCTCGAACACGCGGCCGCGCATCATGGCCATCACCCCGCCGCCGCCCGGCCCGCCGGCATGATCGGTGCGCGACCACGGCCGGCGCTCGAAACGCCCTGCGGCCTTGTCGGCAAGCGGCGCCCCGGCCGGCAGCGCATCCTCGATCGCCTCCAGCGCCTTGCAGATGTCGTCGCGCAGGGCCTCAAACCAGCTTCGCGCCCGCGTCTTGCGCGTCTCCAGTACTGACGCATTCGCTGTTTCAGGCATGGGCCCGTCGTGCTCCGCCTCCAATATACATGGTCTTAAGACGAAGGCCGTTCTTGGGGGCCTGAAAATCCGATCTGCCGCATGGCCTCGCCCACCGCCATGGCAGCAGCGACTGCGACATTCAGCGAGCGCATGCCGGCCCGCATTGGAATGCGCAAGCGGATGTCGGCCGCCGCATGAACTTCTTCCGGCACGCCGGATGATTCGCGGCCGAACAGCAGCACTTCGTCGGCCCGAAAATGGTGCGCAAGGTAAGGGGTCGCCGCCTTGGTGGTGAACAGCACGATCCTGAGCCCCGCTTCGCGCCGAAAGGCATTGAACGCCGCCCAACTGGTATGGCGTACGAGCCGCACCTGATCGAGATAATCGAGCCCGGCGCGCCGAAAGGCACGGTCCGAGGCGTCGAACCCGGCCGGCTCGATGATGTGTGCCTCGACGCCGAGACAGGCGCACAGCCGCAGGATGGTGCCGGTATTTTGCGGAATGTCGGGCTCGTAGAGGGCGACAATCATGCGCGATTTCACGACCCGGAATTGCGCCTGTCAATTGCAGGAAATTCACGATTGACAAGGGGCTTATGCGACATTTAGGGCCTACGGTTGCGGCGGGCTTGCGCTATCTGAGCAAGGGTGCCAATAGAACGCCGCTGGATCGCGTCGTCCCGGGCCCTGAAGGGGAGCGGAGGCGGCCGGCCCATCCGCCTCCGCCGGCAACGTCAGCGCGCCGAGGCTTGTTGCGGCATGCCGGCGGGTGGTCTTGCGCGCGGATGGACTGACAAAGGGACTGAACAGTGACGACAACATCGGCTGAGCCGACGCGCCGCGATTTCCTCTACATTGCGACCGGAGCGGTGGGTGCCATCGGCGCCGCCGCCACCCTGGTGCCGCTGATTGCCCAGATGAATCCCGATGCCTCGACGGTCGCTGCCGGGGCGCCGGTGGAGGTTGACCTGTCCCCGATTGCCGAGGGCCAGATCGTCAAGGTGTTCTGGCGCGGCAAGCCGATCTTCATCAGCCACCGCACCAAGAAGGAGATCGATGCGGCGCGCGCGGTCAACATCAACACGCTGCCCGACCCGGAACCCGACCAGGCCCGCGTCAAGAAAGGCCACGACCAGTGGCTGGTGGTGATCGGGATCTGCACCCATCTCGGCTGCATTCCGCTCGCCCATCAGGGTGACTACGGCGGCTGGTTCTGTCCTTGCCACGGCTCTCAGTACGACACCTCGGGGCGCGTGCGCAAAGCGCCTGCCCCCAAGAATCTTCCGCTGCCGCCCTACCGTTTCCTGACCGACAACAAGATTGTCATTGGCGAATCTGAGCCGGCCAGAGCCTGAAGGTCAAAAGGTCAACGATGAGCGGACAGCCAACGTACCAGCCGAAAAGCGCAATCATGAAATGGATCGAGCGCCGATTGCCGATCGGCGGATTGATCTATTCGTCGTTCATCGTCTATCCCACGCCGCGCAATCTCAATTACTGGTGGACCTTCGGCGGCATCCTGGCATTTGTGCTTATGGTGCAGATCGTCACCGGCATCGTGCTTGCCATGCACTATACGCCGCACGTGGATTATGCCTTCAATTCCGTCGAGCACATCATGCGCAATGTCAATTACGGTTGGCTGTTGCGCTACGTGCACGCCAACGGCGCATCGATGTTTTTCCTCGCCGCCTACATCCACATGTTTCGCGGCATGTACTACGGCTCCTACAAGGAACCGCGCGAGCTGTTGTGGATCCTCGGCGTCATCCTTTTGTTGCTGATGATCGTCACCGGCTTCATGGGCTACGTTTTGCCCTGGGGCCAGATGAGCTTCTGGGCGGCCACGGTCATCACCAACCTGTTCTCCGCCATCCCCGGCGTGGGCGAGGCGATCGTCACCTGGCTGTGGGGCGGTTATGCGGTCGGCAACCCGACCCTCAACCGCTTCTATGCGTTACACTATCTGCTTCCCTTTGTGATCGCCGGAGTGGTCGGCCTGCACATTTGGGCGCTGCACGTGGTGGGCCAGAACAATCCGACCGGCATTGAACCCAAATCCGAGCAGGACACCGTGGCATTTACGCCCTACGCCACGATCAAGGATCTGTTCCTGATGATCGTGTTCTGCATCGTGTTTGCCTGGTTCGTCTTTTACATGCCGAACTATCTCGGCCATCCGGACAATTATATTCCCGCCAATCCGGCGGTCACTCCGCCGCACATCGTGCCTGAATGGTACTATCTGCCGTTCTACGCCATTCTGCGCGCCATACCGGACAAGCTTTTGGGTGTGGTGGCGCTGGTGGCGTCGATCGGCATTCTTGCATTCCTGCCGTGGCTTGACACCTCGCGCGTGCGCTCGGCGAACTATCGGCCGCTGTACCGGCAGTTCTTCTGGATCTTCGTGCTCGTCTGCATCGGCCTCGGCTGGCTTGGCGCCAAGCCCGCGGAAGGCGGCTACGTGATCGCCGCGCGCATCCTCACCGCCTATTACTTCATCCACTTCCTGGTGATCCTGCCGTTGCTCGGCATGTTCGAGAAGACCAAGCCGTTGCCGAATTCCATATCCGAATCGATCCTCACCCCGGCGCGCGCCGGCACGGCGTCGTGAGGCGAGGGGAGGGGCCGATGCTGCACAAGATCCTTGCCGCGTTCCTCGCTCTTACCTTGCTCGGCCCGGCGGCGGGCCTTGCGGCGGACGCTCCGCCTCCGCCGCGGCAGAAGTGGTCCTTCTGGGGCCCGTTCGGCGTCTACGATCAGGCGCAGTTGCAGCGCGGATTCAAGGTCTATCGCGAGGTCTGTGCCACCTGCCACAGCCTCTCGCTGGTGTCGTTCCGCAATCTGGGCGAGCCGGGTGCGCTCGGCTATACCGAGGCGCAGGTGCGGCAGATCGCCAGCGAATATCAGATCAAGGACGGGCCGAACGAGCAGGGCGAGATGTTCGAGCGGCCGGGCCGCCCCGCGGACCGGTTTCCCCCCGCTCCGCGCTTCCCCACTGGAACGCCGCCCGATCTTTCGGTCATCGCCAAGGCGCGCACTTACGAGCGCGGCTTCCCGTGGTTCGTGTTTGACGCCATCACGCAATACCAGGAACAGGGCGTCGATTACATGGTCGCCTACCTCACCGGCTTCGAAGACAAGCCGCCGCAGGGGGTGACGATTGCGCAAGGCCTTTACTACAACAAGTATTTCCCCGGCTTTGCCACCTCGATGCCCAAGCCGATGCAGCTTTACACCAACGCCGTGACCTACGACGACGGCACGCCGACCTCCCCGGAGCAATATGCCAGGGACGTCGCCGCCTTCCTGATGTGGGCCGCCGAGCCGCATCTGGTGGCACGCAAGCGCATCGGTCTGCAGGTGATGGTGTTTTTGATCGTGTTCGCCGGCCTGCTCTACTTCACCAAGAAGAGAGTATGGTCGAACGTGAAGGTGCCCGCGTAGAATTTTTCATCGCAACGGGCTGACGCGGCAGCCGCATGACCAGATCCGTGCTCGGCATCATTGGCGGCTCCGGCATCTACGATCTGCCGGGTCTTGCCAATGTGCGCGAGGAGCGCATCAAGAGCCCCTGGGGTGAACCATCCGGGCCGCTGCGCATCGGTGAGATGTCCGGTCTGCCGGTGGTGTTTTTGTCGCGGCACGACAAAGGCCACCGTATCGCGCCCTCTGACATCAACTACCGGGCCAACATCGACGTGCTCAAGCGCGCAGGCGTGACCGATCTCGTGTCGCTGTCGGCCTGCGGTTCCTTCAAGGAGGAGCTTTCGCCCGGCACTTTCGTGCTGGTCGATCAGTTCGTGGACCGCACCCACCGGCGTGCCAGTTCGTTCTTCGGCACCGGCCTCGTCGCGCATGTTTCGATGGCGCATCCGGTCTCGCCGCGCCTGCGCATGCACATTGCCGCGGCCGCGGAAGCGGAGGGTATCCGCATCGCACCGAGCGGCATATACGTCTGCATCGAGGGTCCGCAGTTTTCCACCCTCGCAGAAAGCCTGACTTACAAGGGCCTCGGCTATTCGGTGATCGGCATGACCAATATGCCGGAGGCCAAGCTGGCCCGCGAGGCCGAGCTCTGCTACGCCACCGTCGCCATGGTCACCGACTACGACTGCTGGCACCCCGACCACGACGCGGTCACCGTGCAGGACGTGATCAAGGTGCTCACCGCCAATGCCGAGAAGGCCAAGCGCCTGGTGGCGCGGCTTGCCCGCGATTTTCCCCGCGAGCACGAACCGTGCCCGATCGGCTCCGACCGTGCGCTCGATAACGCCATCATCACCGCGCCCGAAGCGCGCGACCCGGAGCTGTTGAAGAAGCTTGACGCCGTAGCGGGTCGGGTGCTGAAGCAATAACCAGCGTGTCTGTGCCCGGATTCTCGTCCGGGGTTGACCTGCCCATCCATCTTTAGAAGATGCCCTGCCGAATTGTGTCCGGCAAACGCCGTGGAAGCCAGCCATGACTGTCCCCGCACTGGAAACCGATCTGCGCGCCGTCATTCGCACCATCCCCGACTATCCGAAGCCCGGGATCATGTTCCGCGACATCACCACGCTGCTGGGCAACGCGCGCGCCTTCCGGCGCGCCGTGGACGAGCTGGTACAGCCCTGGGCCGGCATGAAAATCGACAAGGTCGCCGGCATCGAGGCGCGCGGCTTCATTCTCGGCGGCGCGGTGGCGCATCAGGTCTCCGCCGGATTCGTTCCGATCCGCAAGAAGGGCAAGCTGCCGCACACCACCGTGCGTATCGCCTATTCGCTCGAATACGGCATCGACGAGATGGAGATGCACAAGGATGCGGTGGAGCCCGGCGAGCGCGTCATTCTCGTGGACGATTTGATTGCCACCGGCGGCACCGCGGAGGGCGCCGTAAAACTCCTGCGGCAGATGGGCGCCAACGTGCTTGCCGCCTGCTTCATCATCGATCTGCCGGATCTCGGCGGCGCCGCGAAATTGCGCAAGCTCGACGTGCCGGTGCGCACGCTCATTTCCTTCGAAGGGCACTGATCCTTCGGCCCGGCGCATTACCGGCCGCGGCGGAATGCCGCAGCCGGGCCCTCCGATTGCTGCGCTGCTTCCCGCCCCGGTCTTGTTAGCGTGACAGGGTCGCTTCGGGTCGGGACGGGAGCGAGTGCCCGCATGACATTCCGGCTCGCCATATCAGCAGCTATCTTCAGGAGGAGCAGGATGTCGAAAGCAGTCGCAATCGCCATTGCATTCGGCTTTTTGGCCGTACCCGTTCCGACTTACGCACAGCAGCAGCAGCAGCAGAAATGTTATAATTTGTGCCAGAAGCGCTGCGCCACGGCCAATATCAAAGCCAATTGCGAGAGCCAATGCATGGGCCGGTGCATGAGCCAGGGCGGTTAGAAAACGAACTGATACGCTCCTGCCGCCCCCTACGCGCGCAACTGCAGTGCGGGTTTTAGCTCCTCCAGCAGCAAGCGCAGCTCGAACTCGCGGAATTGCAGGAACAGCTTGCGTTTCCACGCTTGCAGCTCGTTTGCGGCATGCGCCGAGCGACCGCCGCCGATGCCCGGCGAGTACCCGAACTGCGCCGCGAGCGCCTTGGCCGCCGGCGACAGGAACGGGATCTGCAGCGGCGTCACCGCAAACCTTGCGCGGAGCTCGTTGCGGAAACGTGCGTCCGATGCGCCGGCGTTCAGCACCGGCGCGATGGTCAATCCCGGAAAGCGTGCCTGCAGCGCCGCATAGGCCTGCAACGAGCGCCGGTCGGCATCGGCGATGAACAGCATCACCGGCACGACGCCGCGGCGGGGTGCTTCCGATGCAAAGCCGATGTCCGCCATCACTGCAAAGAACCGGTCGAAGCAGCGGTCCCCGAGGTCCACCACCTTGGTGACCTCGTCCGCCACCACTAGCCGATCGAACAAGGCCATCTGCGCCTTGGTATCCTCGACGTGCGCAATCGTGGTGTGATCGGGCCGCTGCTCGGCCAAGGCGCAATCGTCGGGGTTGAGGTCGAACGCGGCCACCGGCCGTCCGTCGGCAAGAAAGAACTCCATCAGCAGGCGCGCCAGCAGCGTCTTGCCGACGCGCGGCAGTGGCGAGCACACGACGAACACAAGAGTACGGCGTTCCATCACATCGTCGCCCGGCCGGTCCCTTACGCCCGCCGGCGGTGCGGACCGTCTCGCCGGCAAAGCATGCGATGATTGTCGGCGGCATTATGGCGGTGGCGCCGCAAACGCCGCCACGATGCCCAGGAGCTACGAGCGGGCGGCGACCCTCCGCTGGAGGTCGGGGCTGACCACGTCCATCACCCGGGCGCGGTCGAACTCCGCCCACACCATGCCGAGCCAGTGCCGCACATAGCCGCGCAGCACGAATGAATAGGACGCTGGCGCGCCGCCCGGACCTTTGTTCGCGACGAACGACACGAACGAAACCGAGGCGAGCTCCACCTGCTCGCAGGCCATTTCGTTCAGTTTTGGGACAGTGATCTCCTGGGCGCCTTTGATCCGCTTGAAGTAGTTGTTGTAGGTCGCCGGATCCCATTCGAAGAAAGTCGTGTTGTTGATGAAATTCTTGACCAGGAAGTAGTGCGCGTCGCTCACGAAATTGGCGGTCTCGCCGATTTCTTCCAGCGAGGCGATCGACGGCCCGAGGATATGGAACATCGCAAAGCCGATCTGGTTCTTTTTCGCGGTTTCGAGAAATCCGATGTCCCGCAGCATGCGCAGCGTGGCCGATAGCAGGCCTGCGCGCACGTCGATCACGGTCACGTCCGTGGCGGCGAGCGTGTCGAACACCTTCATCTGGTCGGCGGTGGAGGTGACATCGACGATGTCGGTGATGTCAGGGTGGAACCGGCTCAGGGTGCCCTTCGGCGCTTCGGTGTCGAAGGCGCGCGTGGGAACATTGTGGGCGAGGAAATAGTCGAGCAGCGCGCGCGCCACCATTGTCTTGCCGACGCCGCCTTTGTCTGCGCCCACCAGGATCACAACCGGCTTAGCCATGGGATCGTCCTCGCATGAATGCCAGCACAGCTTTTTTCACAGCGGAACATGGCAGAACGATTTCGTTCTTGCACTAAGCGGGGACCTCATCGACCCCGGTTTATCCCCAATCCAGTGCGGTCTTGCCCCCGGAAAAACATTGTCAATTCGGTGGCCTGGGGCCCCATGGGCCGAGGACCGGAGTGCCGTGCGCGGCCTCCTCCGACGCTGCGGCCTGCGACGCATAGCCCTCCGCGCTCGGCCCCTCCTGCTGCGGCGGCAAGGCGAGCGGCCCCGGGTCGCGGCCGCCCGCGAATTTCACCAGCGCCTCCACCCGCCGCTCGATCGAGGGGTGGGTTGCGAACAGGTCGGCGAATCCCGACCGCGGGTTGTCCACGCACATCTCCATCACCGCCGAGGTGGCGCCCTCAAGCTCGCCGCGGCCCTCGATCTTGCGCAGAGCCATGATCATGGCGTCCGGATTCTTGGTGAGCTCGACCGCTCCTGCGTCGGCCAGAAACTCGCGCGACCGCGACAGCGCAAACCGCACCACGATGGACAACAGCCACGCGAGCGCGATCAGCACGACCGCGATCAGGATCGCCGCACCGCCGCCTTTGCGGTCGCCGGATGACGATGAGCGGGTGATTCGCCCCCCGGTCCGGAAGAAGATACGGAAGAACAGCTCGGCGAAAAACGAGATGACACCGACGACGATGACCGCGATCACCAGCATGCGCACGTCACCGTTGCGGATGTGGGTGAGCTCATGCGCAAGCACGGCTTCCAGCTCGGCGTCGTTGAGCGCGCGCAGCAGTCCCGAAGTGACCGTGATCGAATACTGCTTTTCGTTCAGCCCCGTGGCGAAGGCATTGAGCGCCTCGCTGTCCATGATCTTCAGCTTCGGCATGGTGATGCCGCGCGAGATGCAAAGATTTTCCAACAGATTGTACAGCCGCGGCTCCTCGGCGCGCGTGACCTCGCGGCCGCCGGTGATGGCGTCGATCATCGACTGGTGGAAGTAGTAGGCGATGACGATCCAGATCGCCGTGGCGATCGTCACCCAAGGCGCGGCGATGAGAAGATCGCGCCAGGCCGCGCGCAACAGATAGTCGAGCGGCGCATCGACCACGAGCGCCTCGCCGGCAAGCGCCCCGGCAAAGGTCATCAGATAAACCAGGAAGAACAGCCCAACCAGCAGAAAGATCGACCGCCGCCTGTTGGACTGAATGTGGGTGTAGAGTCCATAGGCGGCCATGATGCGCGACTCTCGAAGTCAGCCGACCGGAAGGCCGGACGTCAGAACTTGACCTGCGGCACCTGTTCGAGCTGCGGCCGCGCATCGCCGACGTCGAAGAACGTGTGCGGCGGAAAGCCGAGCGCGCCGGCAAACAGCACGGCGGGAAACTGCTGGATGCCGGAATTGTATTCCTGCACCGCGTTGTTGAAGAAGCGCCGCGCCGCGGCGAGCTTGTTCTCGATGTCGCTCAGGTCGAGCTGCAGTTGCTGGAAATTTTGGTTGGCCTTCAGGTCCGGATAGGCTTCCGCCAGCGCGAACAGTTGCCGCAAGGCGCCGGTCAGCATGTTTTCGGCGGCGACTTTCTGGTCGAGCCCCGGCGCCGCCATGGCGGTCTGCCGCGCCTTGATCACCGCGTCGAGCGTCCCCCGCTCATGCGCCGCATAGCCCTTTACCGTCTCGACCAGATTGGGGATCAGGTCGTGCCGCTGCTTGAGCTGAACGTCGATGTCGGCGAACGCCTGATTGACCCGCTGCCGCATGGTGACGAGCCGGTTGTAGATCATGATGATCCACAGCACCAACGCTGCGATGATTCCGAGAATGATCCAACTGGTCGTGGACATGGTGTGGCGCTCCCAAGGTTTTTGACCCGGCCGAGCCTAGCGCATTATCGAGGTCGTCTCACAGGGCCTATCGTGGCATTTCCGGGTGTCCGTCGAAACCCGAAGCCGGGTGAGCCCGCGCGGCTCGGTCTTGCAATGATGAATTTAGGGGCTCGCGGTGTTCGCGCGCTGCGAAATGACGTCGGCGGCGGTCAGCTCGCCTCGCGCATTTTCACTGCGCCTTCGAGATCCACGGACACGAGCTGCGAGACTCCGCGTTCGGCCATGGTCACGCCGAACAGCCGGTTCATGCGCGCCATAGTGATCGGGTTGTGGGTGATGATGACAAAGCGCGTGTCGGTGGAGCGCGTCATCTCGTCGAGCAGGTCGCAGAACCGCTCCACGTTGTGGTCGTCGAGCGGGGCGTCCACCTCGTCCAGCACGCAGATCGGTGCCGGGTTGGTGAGAAACACGGCGAAGATCAGCGCCAGCGCCGTCAGCGCCTGCTCGCCGCCAGAGAGCAGCGAAAGGGTGGCCGGCTTCTTTCCTGGCGGTTTGGCGAAAATCTCAAGCCCCGCCTCCAGCGGATCCTCGTGCTCGATCAATTGCAGCTCGGCGGAGCCGCCGCCGAACAGTTGCGTGAACAGCCGCTGGAAATGGCCGTTGACCACCGCAAAGGACGCAAGCAGCCGCTCGCGAGCCTCGCGGTTGAGGTTCTGGATGCCGAGCCTGAGCCGCTTGATCGCCTCCACAAGATCGTCGCGCTCAGCGGTGAGCTTTCCGTGCTGTTCCTCGACCTCGCGCAGTTCTTGTTCGGCGCGCAGATTGACGGCGCCGAGCCGTTCGCGGTCGCGCCGCAACCGTTCGAGGTCGTTTTCGACAGTGGTGAGATCGGGCAGTGCGTCGCCTTCGCCAAGGCCGGCGAGCGCCGCCACCTCCTCCGGGGTCACCTCCAGGCGATCCTTGATCTCGTGCGCGATATCCGCGAGCCGGCGTTTCGCGCTCTCCAGCCGTTCCTCCGCCCGGGCCGCCTCCTCGCGCGCCGCGCCGAGCGCCTCCAGCGCTGCGCGCATGGCGCGGTCGGCGTCGGCCAGGACGCTTTCCGCCTCGGCGAGCCGGTCCGCGGCGGCGCGCCGTTCGGCATCGGCCTTTTCGATCTGATCGATCAATGCACGCCGCTTCTCGGCGAACACCTGCGGCGCATCGACCAGTGTGGCACGCTCGGTCTTGGCCTCGGCGATGCGTGTCTCGATCGTGGCGATTTGGGCGAGCGCCCCATCTTTGCGCCCCGCCCAGGCCGCGCGCTCCTCGGTGATCGCCGCCAGGCGCCGTTCGGCGATCTCGATCTCGCGCGCCAGCGCCTGCGCCTCGGCGCGAACTTCGGCAAGCCGCGTGCGCTTCTCGTCGATCTCGCTGCGGACCTCGGCCAGTTGCGCTTCGAGGCCGGCGGACGAGGTCAGGGAGGCGAGTGCCTGCTCGGCCTCGCGGATTCCCATGATGGCCTCTTCGCGCAGTGCGGCGAGCCTGGTTTGCGCTTCGCTGAGCGCCGAGATCCGCGCCGCGTGCCGGCCGATTTCCCGCTCGGCGGCCGCATGCAGCTCGCGCGCCGCATCGGCCTCGCGCTGCCGCTCGCGCCAGCGCAACCGCGCCTCGGCTTCCGCCGCCGCCGCAGCCACCACGTCCGCCCGCGCCGTCATCATGGCCTGTCGCCGCGTCTCGACTTCCGCGCGGGCGACCTTGATCTCCGCGTCGATGTCGGCGAGCCGGCTGCGCTGGGCGAGCCGCTGTGCGGCCCCGGTGGGCGCATGGGCGGCCGCCACATAACCGTCCCAGCGCCACAAATCGCCTTCGCGCGACACGAGCCGCTGGCCGGACTTCAGCTTTGCTGCGAGTTTCGGGCCGTCGGCGCGCGCAACCACGCCGATCTGGGCGAGGCTCCGCGCAAGCTCGGGCGGTGCCTTGACGTGCTTGCCGAGCGGCTCCACGCTCTCCGGCAGCGGGGGATCGTTCGGATCGATCGCTGCGCCCATCCAGTGCATGGGCGCTGTGCGGTCGGTCGGCGCGTCGAGATCGTCGCCGAGCGCGGCGCCGAGCGCAAGCTCGTAGCCCTTCTCCACGGTGATGCTGTCCATCACCGGCGGCCACATGTTCTTGCTTTCGACCGCAAGCAGCTTCATGAGCGTCTTGGTCTCGGTCTCAAGGCGCTGCAAATTCTGCTCGGCTTCCGCGAGCGGTCCGCGGCTCGTCTCGTATCGGTCGCGCGCCGCCGCATGCGCCGCCTCCGCCGCGAGCGCCGCCTTCTCCGCCTCGGTTACCGCCGCTTGCGCCTCGGCGAGCGCCTGGGTCAACGCGGCCACGTCGGGTCGGCCGCCTTGTGCGGCAGCAAGCCCCGCGCCGATGTTGCCGAGTTCCCGATCGATGCGTTCAAGCCGCTCGGTCTGTTCGCGCACGGCGCCTTCGAGCTCGCGCCGGCGCGCCGCAAGATCGGCGAGCGCGCTGGTCAGTTCGCTGAACCGGGCCTCCACCGCCGTCACCGCTGCGTCCGCCGCAACGACGCGTTCATCCACGTCCTTGCGTCGCTCGGCCGCCGCCTGCGTGCCCTGCGCGAGCCGCTCTTCCTCCTCGGCGAGCCGCTTGAGCGCCGCCTCGGCATCGGCCACGAGCGCCCGCTCGCGCACCGTGTCTTCCTCAAGCTGCTTGAGCCGCCGTTCGAGCTCCGCGATGCGTTCCCTGGCGCGCGCCTCTTCGTTCTCGAGCGTCTCGCGCGCGATTATCAGCCGCTGCAAGGCTGCCGCGGCCCGGGCCTCGTTCTCGCGCAGCGCCGGAATCTTCGCGCCTGCGGCCTCGCGGCCCTTGCCGCTTTCGGTCTGCGCGAGGGTCGCATCTGCAACCGCCCGCACGCTCAAATCCTTGGCGCGCTCGGCTTCCGCGATCTCGGTCTTGGCGCCGACCCAACGCAGATGGAACAGGATGGCTTCGGCCTTGCGCACCTCCGCCGACACGGTCCGATAGCGGATCGCCTGCCGCGCCTGGCGTTTCAGCGCGTCGATCTGCGCGGCAAGTTGTTTGACCACATCCTCGACCCGCAAAAGGTTCTGCTCGGCCGCCTTCAGCCGAAGCTCCGCCTCGTGGCGCCGCGCATGCAGCCCGGAGATGCCGGCGGCCTCCTCCAGCACCCGGCGCCGCTGCTCTGGCTTGGCCTGGATGATTTCGCCGATCCGCCCCTGATGCACGAGCGCCGGTGAGCGCGCGCCGGTCGAGGCGTCGGCGAACAGCATCATCACGTCGCGGGCGCGCACTTCCTGGCCGTTGATGCGGTAGGTCGAGCCCTTCTCGCGCTCGATGCGCCGCGCCACGTCGATCGTGTCGTACTCGTTGTATTGCGACGGCGCCTGGCGCCGCGAATTGTCGATGCGGATGGCCACCTCCGCAGTATTGCGCGCCGGCCGGGTGTTGGTGCCGGAGAAGATCACGTCGTCCATCTCGGCAGCGCGCATGGATTTGTGCGAGGTCTCCCCCATGACCCAGCGCAGAGCCTCGACTAGGTTCGATTTGCCGCAGCCGTTCGGTCCGACCACGCCGGTGAGTCCCGGCTCGATCAGAAAATCGGTGGGTTCGACGAACGATTTGAATCCGATGAGGCGAAGCCGGGTGAGTTTCATGCCGACCTGGGGTTATGTCTCAAGATGGAGGATGCAAGGGCGACCAATCGGCCAAGGGATGGACACGCATACGCCACCGGACCCTGCTGCGCACCGCCCTCCCTAAGCTTTCGGACGTGATCAAACTGTCTCTCTGGATCGTGATTGGTCCGAGAGGAGCTGCGCGCTGCCGCACAATGAATCGACGCGGCCCGCCTGCGCAACTGCTGAAATGATATTTTCATCATTCGTTGCAACCGCGCCAATCTCGGCGAGCGATCGCGGTGCCTGCCGCGACGAAAAAATCCCGCAATATCAATAACATAAGCGGTCACCAAGGCCGGCCAAGCAAACGGCTGCCAGCTTTCGCCGCAGCAATCCATTGGGCCAAAAGATCGTTTTGAGCGCCCCGGCTTGGCCAGACTCGCTGAGTTTGTTCCTTGTGATTCGCAATCGTTAACGCGGCGTTAACGGTAGTTGGCTGGCGCCCGGACGCTTGCGAGGCTCAGCTCTTCAGCAGCGGATCGATCAGCTCTTCCATTTTTTCGATCGACAGCGCGCCCGTGTACATCTTGCCGTTGATGAAGAACGTAGGCGTCGCTCGCACGCCCAGTTTTGCCGCGTGCTCCGAGGTCCAGACCACGCCGTCGAACACCTTCTTGTCCTTCCGGCAAGCCTCGATGCTCTCGTCGGTGAAGCCCACCTGCTTTGCAATGCCGGTCAATGCCGGCAGCGGGGATGACGTGAGCCATTGCTCCTGTTGCTTGAACAGCACGTCAATGAACGGAAAGAATTTGTCCTTCTCGATGCAGCGCGTCAGCATATAGGCAAAAAGATCCACATCATCGCGCGGGAACTCGCGGAAAATAAAACGGACCTTGCCGGTATCGATATAGCGCTTCTTGAGCTCCGGGAACGTAGTCCGGTGGAAGTGGCCGCACGCCGGGCAGGTGGTCGAGGCGTATTCGATGATGGTCACGGGCGCGCCGTCCTTGCCCAGGACGTTCTCGCCCAGCGGCCCCGGCATCAAGAGATCGACGGAGGCCGGCGGCAGAGGCGAAGCCTTCTGCGCGCCGCGATACCACCAAACGCCGCCGGCGCCGACGACGATCAGCGCGACGACGATCAGTCCCGCAAGAATATAGTTGTTGCCTTTCAAGTCTGCTGCTCCGTTTGTTGGCACTGCCTTCTTGTTGGCACTGCCTTCCGCGTGGGATCTGCGCAGCATGAATGTGGCACTGCTGCGGCGCCTCGCCAAGGGCATCTACCGTTCGGTGCGCGGGCGCGATGAGCCGACGCGTTTCGGATCAGGACGCCGCGGTTCCTGCTCGTAGATCCCGTATCGCTGGAACTCTCCGGCAATGCTACCCTGTATGGCTCTCGCCGCCGCGATATCGGCGTTTCCCCCCGCCCGATCGCCCGCCCTGAGCTTGGCAATGCCGCGCCCGTAGAGCGCGCTGGCGAGCTTGGGGCTGATGGCGAGCGCCCGGTCGTATTCGGCGAGTGCCCGGTCGGGGCGGCCGAGCCGCAAGAGGGTGAAGCCCTTGCCGTCATAGGCGGTGGCGTCGTTCGGCTTGAGTTTCAACGACATATCGCAATCGGCAAGCGCCTGTTCGAACTGCCCGGCGAGTGCCCGCGCCCAGCACCGGTTGTTGTAGGCGGCGACATATTTGTCGTTGAGCTTGATGGCGAGATCGTAGTCCTCGATGGCCCGCACGAATTGCCCCTTGCTGCGGTAGGCCACCCCGCGGTTGTTGAACGCATATTCGTTCTTCGGATTGAGTTTCAGCGACTCGTTGAAGTCCTGTATCGCCAAATCATATTGCTCCTTGTCGAGCCGGGCTTGGCCGCGGTTGTAGTAGGCGATCGGATCGCGCGGATTGAGACGGATCGCCTGATCATAGTCCTGGATCGCGCGGTCGATTTGTCCCTTGCGCGCATAGGCGGCGCCCCGGTTCACCCAGGCGTCCTCGTAGCGGGCATTGAGCCGTATGGCCTGGTCGTTGTCGGCGATGGAGCGGTCGAACTCACCGAGGTTGAAATAGGCGACGCCGCGCCTGTAGTAGTGGGCCGCGAGCGCGTTGCCTGTGTCACCGCTCGATTGGATCAAGACGCTGCAGCTCTTCACCTGCGTCGGCCAGGGCACGTCGGGATTGCCGGTGCAGGTTTGTCTTGCCTCTTTCACGCTCTGCGCCGCTGCCGGCGACGCGAGCAAAAGCAACGCCGTGAGTGCACCGATTCGCCCTCTAAGTAAGTTCCAAGCCATGAGCATCTTGTCTTGGCTCATTGAGCCGAATTCATGACTAGCAGAAATGCTGCGGTCTGTCGCTCGGGTCGCATTCGCCCCGTGCTCGCGGCGAGGAGGCTACCAAAGACCGGTTAACGCGATTTTGGGGGCGCGGGGGGTGGCATATGGCCGCGCTTTGGCGCTGTTCTGCGGCCGTCAGCGCCGTCTGACTGCAGCGCCAAGCCGGCCGAGCGCCATGCGCAACTCTTCGTCCTCAACCTCGGTCAGGGCCGCGGCGATCTGCGCCGCAGCCTCCGCGTTATCGTCACCGGACGGGGACGGCGGCCGTCGCGCGAGCGGGGCCTGGCGCAGCGCAATCTGCCCGACGGCATGCCAGCCGAAGAAGCGGTTGACCCGTTCGATGATGAGGCCCGAGAGGTGCTGGATTTCCAGGGCCGTCGGTCCCTCGACCCGCAGCACGAGCGTGGCCGGGCCGCCCGGCTCCCCCTCCACCGCGCGCGGCCAATGCATCTTGATCGGTTCGGTGTGGGCGGCAATGTCCGGCCCGGCGATCTCCGCCCAGCGCGTCACCAGTTCGCTCGCGGCAAATCCTTGTTTGGCGAAGCTTTCCGCGAGAACGGTGCGGGCCGCGTCGGCGAGGGGGCGGGCAGGACGGGGCTTGTTCATTGCCGACTGCTCTGTCACATCGATGAATTCAACGTAGCATCCGAGAAGGAAAAAAGCAGGGGGCAGTCCATGACTATCCAGCGCTTCGAGAACGGTCCGCGCATGAGCCGCGTCGTGGTGCACGGCGACACGGTCTATCTCGCAGGCCTTACCGCCGACGCCACGGTCGGCAAGAGCGTGGCCGAGCAAACCAAGGAGATACTCGCCAAGATCGACGCGCTCCTGAAGCAGGCCGGCACCGACAAGTCGAAGCTCGTGCAGGCGGTGATCTGGCTGCAGGACATCCGCACCGTGGATGAATTCAATCAGGTCTGGGACGCCTGGGTCGTTCCCGGCCAGACGCCGGCGCGCGCCTGCATCGAGGCGCGCCTGCAATCGCCGGCGAAGATGGTGGAAATCCAGGTCACCGCCGCGCGCTGAACATTCGGCATGCGTCAAATCCCCGCGCAACGCACGCCAACCCACATGCGCCCCGCGCGGCCGCAACCCGATGCATTGCTCGCCTGGTACGACCGTCACCGCCGCGATCTGCCGTGGCGCGCGCCGCCGGGCGAGAAGCCGGATCCTTATCGCGTCTGGCTGTCCGAAATCATGCTGCAGCAGACCACCGTGAAGGCCGTCGCGCCCTATTACGCGCGCTTCCTTGCGCGCTGGCCGGACGTGCAGAGCCTCGCCCGCGCATCCCTTGCCGAAATTTTGCGTGCCTGGGCCGGCCTCGGCTATTACGCCCGCGCGCGCAACCTGCACGCTTGCGCGCAAGCGGTGGTCGAACGCCACGGCGGAAGATTTCCGACAAACGAAGCAGACCTTTGCGCGCTGCCCGGCATTGGCCCGTATACGGCGGCCGCCATTGCGGCCATCGCCTTCGACCGGCCTACCGTGGCCGTTGACGGCAACGTGGAGCGCGTCGTCAGCCGCCTGTTCGCCGTTGAGCAGGAACTGCCCGCCGCCAAGCCGCATCTGAAGCGCCTGGCCGAAACGCTCGTCCCGCAACAGCGCACCGGCGACTTTGCACAGGCGCTCATGGACCTCGGCGCCACCGTCTGCACGCCGAAAAATCCCGCCTGTTCGCTCTGCCCTTGGAACGGCGCCTGTATCGCCTTTGCCCGCAGCGAACAGCAAACGTTCCCGCGCAAGACGCCGAAAGCCGAAGGAATCCTACGCCGCGGCGCGGCCTTTGTGGCGACTCGCGCCGACGGCGCCGTGCTCCTGCGCACCCGCCCGGCCAATGGCCTGCTCGGCGGCATGACCGAAGTGCCTACCACCGCGTGGTCGCCGACGTTCGACCCAAAGCTTGCACTGCGCGCGGCGCCGCTGCCTACCCGCTGGCGGAAACTGCCGGGTTCAGTGACGCACACGTTCACCCATTTCCCGCTCGAGCTCGCCGTTTATACAGCGAGCGTGCCGCGCGCGTGCGCCGCGCCGGCCGGGATGCGTTGGACGGCGATGCAAAACCTTGGCAACGAAGCGCTGCCGAGCCTCATGCGCAAGGTGCTCGCGCACGCGCTCGGCGATGGGGGAAAATGGGATGGGAGAAAATATGGCTGACACGCCCGGCAATTCGCTCGGCATCTTGAGCCAGCGCTATCCCGATCCGCTGGTGCAGGTGCTCGATCCACGTTTCAACAAGTATCGCCTGCCGCTTGCCAGCGTCGAGCGGCTCGCCACTGGCTTCCGCTGGGCCGAGGGCCCGGTTTATTTCGGTGACACGCGCTGCCTGTTGTGGAGCGACATCCCGAACGACCGCATCCTGCGCTGGGACGAGGAAACCGGCGCGGTGTCGGTGTTCCGCAAGCCGTCGAACTTCGCCAACGGCAACACCCGCGACCGCCAGGGCCGGCTCATCACCTGCGAGCACGGCGCGCGCCGCGTCACCCGTACCGAATACGACGGCACGATCACCGTGATCTGCGACAGCTTCGAGGGCAGAAGGCTCAATTCGCCGAACGACGTGGTGGTGAAGTCCGACGGCTCGATCTGGTTCACCGATCCCATGTTCGGCATCCTCGGCTATTACGAGGGCTATGTGGCGCCGTCCGAGATCGCGATGAATGTCTATCGCGTGGACGGCAGGACCGGCAAGGTCACGATCGTCGCCGACGGCATCAACGCGCCCAACGGGCTTGCCTTTTCGCCCGACGAAAAGGTTCTCTACATCGTGGAATCGCGCAGCGAGCCGCGCCGCATCCTGCGCTACGACGTGGTCGGCGACGGCGACAAGCTCGCCAACGGCAAGGTTTTCATCGACGCCGGCCCTGCCGGCACGCCGGACGGCTTGCGCGTCGATGTCGACGGCAATCTCTGGTGCGGCTGGGGCATGGCGCCGGATCTCGACGGCGTGCGCGTGTTCTCCTCGCAAGGCGAACCGATCGGCCACATCGCGCTGCCCGAACGCTGCGCCAACGTTTGCTTCGGCGGCCGCTTCCGCAACCGCCTGTTCATGGCCGCAAGCCACTCCCTCTACGCGCTCTACGTCAACACGCAAGGCGCCCCGGGCGGGTAGATTTGCGGATAGATTTAAGGCTTCGGAAACCCGTACAGCGCGCACGCATTGTCCACGAGGATGCGGTTGCGCGTCGCCTCGTCCGGCACCCACTCGGCCAACAGGTCCGCGAGGTCGCCGTCGTTCGGCATCACAAGATCGTTCATGTTCACATGCGGCCAGTCTGAGCCCCACACCAACCGCTCCGGCGCATGCGCCACCAGCGCGCGCGCAAGCGGCACGACCGAAGGATAGGGCGGCGGTTCCCGCGTGCAGCGCATCGGGCCGGAGAGTTTCACCCACACGCGGCCCGTGTCGAGCATGCGCAGCACCGCCTTGAACGCCGGCTGATCGACGCCGCCTTCCGCGGGAATGCCGGCGAAATGATCGAGCACGATGTCATTCGGCAACGCGAGCAGTTTGTCCGCATAGTCCACGATGTCGCCGGGCGCCGGATAGAACTGCACATGCCAGCCGTGCGCGAAGGCGCGCCGCGCGATGCCCTCGTGCAGCGTCGGCAGCACCTTGGTGCGCTTGGTGCTCATGAAGCGTAAGCCTCGCACGCCGAGCCCAGTCAGCCGCACGAATTCCGCGTCCGGCGCATCCTCGGGCATAAGCGCAATGCCGCGATAGCGGTCCGGGTGCTTGGCCAGCGCGTCGGCCATGCGCCGGTAGTCGCGCACATAGGCCCCGCCGCTCACCACCACGCCGCGCGACAGGCCGAGCCGCTGCATCAGACGGGCGTGCATCTCCGGCGTCGCATCCGGTGCCTCGTAGGTGGCGTTCTCCGCGAACGGATATTTGTCGCGCGGCCCGAACAGATGGAAATGCGTATCGCACGCCCCCGGCGGCAGTGCGATCTTCGGCTTTCTCGGATTGGGGTCAGGCGGGTTGGCGATCTCGCGTGGCATGGTGCGCGAGGATACCCGATTATCCGTTCGCTCCAAGTAGCTTGAGGGCGTCCCGCCGGCGGCACCGTCACTCAGAATCAACCGCGCCGCGGGTGATCTCCGGTCAACACCGCCGGGCGCCGAGCGCGATGATCAGTAGCACCAGCCCCAGTAGCCGTAACCGCGGTCCGGGTCGGTGGTGCGCCAGCAATAAGCGTGACGGCCCGGCCCGCGATGATGACGCGGCCGGTAATGGTGCGGCCGCTCGTAATACGTGGGATACGCGGGCTCCCTGTAGTACCGGTATTCTCCGGAATACCGGTAGTGGCGATGGCCGCCGTAACCGCCGTAGTCATCGTAGCCGTAGACGCGGCCGTATCCCGGTCCGACCTGGATCGCCGTAAACGGTGAAAGCACGTTGTTGACCACCACGTCTGCACGCGATGCGGTGCTGGGCGCAAAAGCCAGCACAACAGCCATGCTCGGCACCACGGCAATCCGGCTCATGATCTTTTTCATCTGTTGCCTCCAAAAACTCATGTGCCCGGCGGGCAATCTAACGTCTCAGCTCCTGGATTCCGGCTTCTCTAGCAATTCGGCGCGGTGAACGCAGCTTGAGCACAAATGTTCGCCCCGCCTCGCCAGCCAGATTAGCCTTCATTCGCGCCGCTAATAGCAAGCGCAAAGGAGACCGTGATCCAAATTGCCGTGCGGTTGTTGCCGCCGCGCAACGCGCTGCAGCGGTGCATTCGCGATGCTCCCGCCGAATTCGCGGCCAAACAGTGCGTTTTTGTGCGATTGCTGCACGTCAGATGACGCGTTGGCGCGCGACCGTACAAGGATCAGTCAGCAGCCTTGGCCATTTCTGAACGCAACTGTGCGCGCAGTTCGTCGATCAACGTCAGGCCCTTGGGCGTTTCGAGATGCCAGAACGTCCAGCCGTTGCACGCTTCCAGTCCCTGCGCGAGCGCGCCGATGCGGTGGATCGAGCCCACCGTCTCGCCCAAAGCCACCGCTCCGTCCGCGCGCACCAGGGCGCGATGGCGTCGCGTCGAATCCACGAGCCTTGCGCCCGGCGACACCAGCCCGCGCTCGATGAGCGCGGAGAACGGCACTCGCGGCGCCTCGCGCGCGGTCGCGAATGGCACGAGCGTCGGCACATCCAGCGGCTCCACTGCGGCGATGCGCTTTTGCGCCGCCGTGGCATACTCCGCATCGCGTTCGATGCCGATGAACCGTCGGCGCAGGCGTTTGGCCACCGCACCCGTGGTGCCAGTGCCGCAGAACGGGTCGAGCACGAGGTCGTCTGGCCGCGAGCTGGCGAGAATCACGCGCGCCAGCAGCGCCTCCGGTTTCTGCGTCGGATGCAGCTTCTTGCCGTCGCGCCCTTTGAGCCGCTCCTCGCCGGTGCACAGCGGAATGGTCCAGTCCGAGCGCACCTGCACGTCGTCGTTGCCCGCCTTGAGCGCCTCGTAATTGAACGTATAGCCGCGCGCACCTGCGTCACGCACCGCCCAGATCAGCGTCTCATGCGCATTGGTGAACCTGCGGCCGCGGAAATTCGGCATCGGGTTCGATTTGCGCCAGATGATGTCGTTGAGAATCCAGAACCCCAGATCCTGCAGGATTGCGCCCACGCGAAAGATGTTGTGGTAGGAGCCGATCACCCAGATGGTGCCGGCCGGTTTGAGCAGACGGCGGCACGCGAGAAGCCAGGCGCGGGTGAAGTCGTCGTAAGCCGCGAAGCTTGCGAACCGGTCCCAGTCGTCGTCCACCGCATCGACCCGCGAATCGTCGGGCCGTTTGAGCTCGCTTCTGAGCTGCAGATTGTACGGCGGATCGGCGAAGATAAGGTCGACCGAGTTGGCCGGCAGCTTCGCCATTTCGGCGACGCAATCGCCGACCACGATGCGCGAAGACGGCTCGCCGAAACTGACGCGGGGCGCCCGAACGGACGCCCCGCGACGCGATACAACCATGACTCAGAACTCTGACTCAGGAGACGCGGTCGGCGACGCGGGACCTGCAACCGACGCAGCGCATTTTGCGCGCCCAAGGTAAAAAAACGTTTTATGCCCGCGGCTGCAAATCGCCGTGAAACCTGCTGCAGATGGAACGAATTGACGGTGACGCGATCACATTGGTGAGGAATGTGTTGACGACCGGTAGACGACGGCAAAGCAAGGCGGCAAAAATTGCCGACCCGAAGCCGCGTCGAACCGAGGCCATGGAGCGTGGCGATGCGCTGGGAAGATCTGCCGCAAAGCGAGAACATCGAAGACCGCCGCGACGATGACGCATACGCCGACCATCCCTACGGCGGGCCGGGCGGACCTGGCGGTTTCCCGCTCGGCGCCGGCGGCTTGAGCATCGGGACGATTTTGCTGCTCGGCCTGCTCGGCTGGGCGCTCGGCATCGATCCGCGTTTTCTGATCGACAGCGTCGATCGGGTCGGCCCCTACGGAGCGCCGTATTACGAGGTCCCGATTCGCGAATCGCCGCGCCGCACCGGCGCGCCGACCGACGAAATGGGGCGCTTCGTTTCTGCGGTGCTCGGCAGCGCCGACGTGCAGTGGAGGCAGATCCTGGCCGAGCACGGACACACCTATCGCCCGCCGCGGCTGATCCTGTTCCGTAATTTCACCGATGCAGCCGCCTGCGGCCTGGCCCAGAGCGCGATGGGGCCGTTCTATTGCCCGCCCACGCGTGAAATCTATCTCGACACCTCGTTCTTCGACGAATTGCAGCGCCGCTTCCGCGGCTGTTCGGGCAAAGCCTGCGAATTCGCCCAGGCCTATGTCATCGCCCACGAAGTGGGCCACCACGTGCAGAACCTGCTCGGCATCTTAGGCAAGGCGCAGCAGGCGCAGCGCGCGGCCGGCTCCCCGGTTGCCGCCAATCGCATCAAGGTGCGCGTCGAATTGCAGGCCGACTGCTTCGCCGGCGTGTGGGCCTACCACGCCGACCGCAAGTGGAAATTCATGGAGCCGGGCGATGTGGAAGCGGCATTGCAGACCGCATCCGCAATCGGCGACGACATGCTGCAACGCCGGGCGCAGGGCCGGGTGGTGCCGGAGAGCTTCACCCACGGCACTTCCGAGCAGCGCAGGCGCTGGTTCACCATCGGCTGGAAGAACGGCACGCTTGCCGCCTGCGATACCTTCAACGCCGCCCAGCTTTAGCTTCATTCCCGGCCGCACATGGTCTATGACTTCCCTCATGGCCGGCATCGACGCATCCCGCCCGTTCGTCCCGCTGAAGATCGCGGTGCTCACCGTCTCCGACACCCGCAGTCTCGCCGACGACAAATCCGGCGCCACCCTCGCCGAGCGCATCGAGAAGGCCGGCCACGCCGTTGCCGCGCGCGCCATCGTCACCGACGACGTGGAGAAAATCCGCGCCCAGGTGAAAACCTGGATTGCCGATCCGGCGATCGACGTCATCATCACTACCGGCGGCACCGGCTTCACCGGCCGCGACGTCACCCCGGAAGCCATCGAGCCGCTGTTCGAGAAGCGCATGGACGGCTTCTCCACCCTGTTTCTTCTGGTCAGCGAGCGGAAGATCGGCACCTCTGCGATCCAGACCCGCGCCACCGCGGGCGTCGCCGGCGCGACCTACATCTTCTGCCTGCCGGGCTCGCCGGGCGCCTGCCGCGACGCCTGGGATGAGATTTTGGTGCACCAGCTCGACTACCGTTACCGGCCGTGCAACTTCGTCGAGATCATGCCGCGCCTCGACGAGCACCTGCGTCGCGACAAGACGCGCAGCAAGGCGGGCTGAAACGATCAGCGCGCGTCACGCCCCCGCTTGCGCGGCGTCTGCCCCGGCTCGCCATAGCGGAAATAGTAGTGCGGATTGACGATGCAGAACGACGACGTACCGTAGGCGATGCGTTCCTGCGCGCACCGTTCGAATGTCTGGAAGTAGCAGAGATCGACGGTGTAGTCCTCGCCCATGAGCGCTTTCAGGCACCATGGATAGATGGTCTGCGCCGTGCTTGGCGCGGAACTCAACAAAAGCGGCGCGGCAATCACGGCGCCGGCAAAGGTTAGACGCATCCCGCTCTCCTGTTTGTTTTCGAAAATTCTCTTCAACGATCAGCGCGGTTCATCATCGCGACGTCGCGCGCGTCGTTTTGCGCGGAACGATGTCAGGCTCGCCATATCGAAAGTAGTAGTCCGGGTTCACGATACAGAACGACGTCGTCCCATAATTGAAGCGCTCGCGGTTGCACTGCGCGAAGGTCCGGAAGTAGCAAAGGTCCACCGTCCACCCGCGGCCCATGTGCGCCTTCAGACACCAGGGCGGGATGGGCTCGGCCGCAGCCGGCCCCGCAACCGCTACGAAGACGGCGCCCGCTGCCGCCAATAGT
The DNA here is from genome assembly GCA_035574295.1 of Xanthobacteraceae bacterium. Taxonomy (GTDB): domain Bacteria; phylum Pseudomonadota; class Alphaproteobacteria; order Rhizobiales; family Xanthobacteraceae; genus PNAI01. Next base: position 3,382 of record DATLYX010000059.1, on the reverse strand, counting down.
GTTCGCCGCATTGTCGGCCTCCTCTGAAACATGGCGCTCGTGGCGCTCGCCTAGGTGTAACACCGCGCAACCTTTGCGTCCGAATTTTGTTCTTGTTATGTTCTCATCAACTTGCTATGATTCGATCTATGGTTAGGTCGTCTGCAGTACATGTGCAGCGCAATGAACGGTCCCGGCCCCCCGAAGCGGACCCGGCATCAGGCATCCTGGACTCAAGGATCGAACCGGAACGCCGGCGCGGCCGCGGGACGCTGTCGAACGCTTCCGGCCGCTATGAGCCGCTTGCCCGTGTTGCCTTCGATGACGGCTGGCAAAGCCTGGACGAGTTGCCGCCGTTCGCCACCACGGTGAGCATCGATGCGACGCGCAAAATCATTACCCGCAATCAGTCTCCCGACATTTCCTTCGACCGATCGATCAATCCCTATCGCGGCTGCGAGCATGGCTGCGTCTATTGCTATGCGCGGCCGACGCACGCCTATCTCGGCCTCTCGCCGGGGCTCGATTTCGAATCAAAACTTTTCGTCAAACCCGACGCTCCGGCGCTGCTTGAGAAGGAACTGTCCGCGCCCGGCTATGTGCCGCGCACCATCGCCATCGGCACCAACACCGATCCCTATCAGCCGATCGAGCGCAAATATCAGGTGATGCGCGGCATCCTTGAAGTGCTGGAGCGAGCCGGCCACCCGGTCGGCATTGTCACCAAATCAGCGCTCGTGGTGCGCGATCTCGACATTCTTTCGCGCATGGCGCAACGCAATCTGGTGAAGGTGGCGATCTCGGTCACCACGCTTGATGCGAAGCTCGCCCGCGTTATGGAGCCGCGCGCCACGACGCCGGCGCGCCGTCTCGAAGCCCTGCGGCGGTTGTCGGAGGCCGGCGTGCCCACCGCAGTAATGGTGGCGCCGATCATTCCGGCGATCAACGATGCCGAGATCGAGCGCGTGCTCGATGCCGCCGTTTTCGCCGGCGTGAAAAACGCCGGTTACGTCTTGCTGCGCCTGCCGCTCGAGCTGCGCGATCTGTTCCGCGAATGGCTCAAAGAACATTTCCCTGATCGCGAGCAACACGTTTTCAAGCTCATCCGCGAAATGCGCGGCGGCAAGGACTACGATTCCACCTGGGGCAAGCGCATGACCGGCACCGGCCCCTACGCCTGGATGATCGGCCGGCGTTTCGAGACCGCCTGCGAGAAACGCGGCCTCAACCAGAATAAAGTCGTACTAACGACCGAACATTTCCGGCCACCGCGCCCGCGCGCGGAACAGCTCGATCTGTTCACTGGCTGATTTGCGTCGATCGCGAATTTTCCCCGCCATTCAAGGCTGCTGGACGCCCGCATTGACTTGAGGCCGAGCCTGCGCAGGATCGCGGCCCATGAATCGCAATGCAACGAGTCGCAACGCGGCAAAGCCCGCCCGCCTGCCGCTTGCCGAGCCGGACGTCCGTCCGACGTTCGCGCGCGAGCGCGCGGCGCTCAAGCGCGGCATCTGGCCGGTGGCCGGTTGCGACGAGGCGGGCAGGGGCCCGCTCGCCGGCCCCGTGGTGGCCGCGGCGGTGGTGCTCGACCCCAAACGCATCCCGCGCGGTCTTAACGATTCCAAGAAACTGCTGCCTGAGCAACGCGAGAAACTCTACGAACGGATTTGCGCAACGTCCGAGGTTGCAGTCGCGATTGGCTCGACCGCACGCATCGACCGCGACAACATCCTGCGCGCCTCGCTGTGGGCGCTTGCGCGCGCTGTCGCCGCGCTGCCCTGCAAGCCGAAACTTGTGCTCGTCGACGGTCGCGACCGCATAGCGGTCGATTGCGAATGCCGCGCCATCGTCGGCGGCGACGCGTTGATACTCTCGATCGCCGCCGCCTCCATTGTCGCCAAGGTCACGCGCGACCGCCTCATGGCGCGCATCGGCGAAACGTACCCCGGCTACGGCTTTGAGCGTCATATGGGCTACAGCGTGCCTGAGCATTTTGCCGCACTCGATCGGCTCGGGCCCACGATCCATCATCGTCGCTCGTTCGCGCCGGTTGCGGCATGCTATGGCGAAACCGGCATTGACCCTGACGCGCTGGAGCAGTTGCCTCTCTGAAGCCGGCGCGGTAGTCACTCCCGTCGGCTTGTGCGGTAACGATGCTTCAAGTCACCCTGTTCGTCGAATTTCTGCGCTCACGGCCGCAGCTCACCGTCTGGGCGATGGCGCTGCTGCAAGCCGTTTTGTGGACGCTCGTCCCCGCATTGTTCTTTTCCGCGCCGCCCGGTCAACTCGCTGAAAGCATCGCCATCGGCCACGAGCATCAGCTCGCCAGTCACCTCGGCCCGCCGCTTGCGCACTGGCTTGCGGACGCCGCTTACGGGCTCGGCAAATTCTGGATTTATCTGCTTTCGCAAGCCTGCGTCGTGGTGACCTACTGGGCGGTGTTTCAGCTCGGCTCCGCGATTGTCGGACCGCGTCACGCGGCGATCGCCGTTATGCTGATGGGCGGAATTTTTCTGTTCACGATACCGACGCCGGAATTCGGCCCCTCGATTCTCGCCATGACGCTGTGGGCGGTTGCGCTCCTGCATTTCTGGCGCGCCGCCGAACAGGACCGCCCCGCCTACTGGCCCGCGCTTGGGCTCGAATTGGGCCTGCTGTTGCTCAACACGTATACCGCATTCGTGTTTATCGGCCTGCTGCTCGCCTATTTGCTGATGACCGAGCGCGGCCGCGCCAAATTCACCGAGGTCGGTCCCTGGGCGGCGGGCATCATCATCGTCCTTCTCGTCTTTCCATTGTTGCTCTGGCTCGACCATCCGCGCGGCGCCGCCGTGACGCCGACAGCGATGAGTCTGGAGCTGGATCCGCTGCGCGGCTTGCGCGTGCTTGGTTGGCTTCTGGCCGCGCACGTCGGCTGCGCCGTCCTGATTGCGCTCGGATTTGAGACGCCCGCCGCGCGCCGCGCCGCGCGGCCCACCGTGGATCGGCCGCCGGTCGACCCTGCGGCGCGATATTTCCTGTATTTCTTCGCGCTCGCCCCTGTGGCGACGTTGACGTTCTTTGCCATGATCGTCGGTGGCCCGGCGCCGATTCCCATCGCGCCGCTTGCTGTGCTTTCCGGTCTTGCGGTGATGGTGACCGCGCCCGACCACTTGCGCATCGCCCATCAGCGCCTTGCCGGATATGCCTGGGCCACGTTCGTGATCCTGCCGCCGCTGCTGGCGGTTTTTGCCATCACGGCGCTGCCGTGGATCTTTCCCGTGGAGATTGCCGTGGGCCGGCCCGCTGCCGAGATGGGGCGCTTTTTCGGCGAGAGTTTTGAGCGTCGCACCGGCCGTCCGCTCGAGATCGTGACCGGCGACGCCGAAACCGCGGCTCTGGTTGCACTCGCCGCGCCCAGTCG
>DATLYX010000058.1:0-6436 GCA_035574295.1 Xanthobacteraceae bacterium | reverse complement strand
GAAATTCTGGACGGACGAAAGCAACCGCGCCCTACCGCTCTTCGGGGGCTTTATCGATCCGACAAGGGCGGTGCTGCTCCCATACCGTGAGCGCATGGTGTTCGTGAAGGACGGTCAGGAAATCCTGCCCGGCATCCATGCTGTCGCCACCCCGGGTCACACCGTGGGCCATATGTCGTACATGATCACATCACAGGGGGAGAGCCTGTTCAATAGCGCCGACATCGTGCATCACCACGTGCTGTCGATGGCGCACCCGAGGATCGAGTTCGCCTTCGACACCGACGCGAAGCAGGGCGCCACCACGCGTATCCGGATGCTCGACATGCTGGCGACGCAGCAAACGCGGATTCTCGCCTATCATTTCCCCTGGCCGGGCATCGGCCGTATCGCCAAGGGCGGTGACGGCTTTCATTACACGCCGGAGCCAATGCGAACGGTCCTGTAGCTCCGGCTCGTCGCGCCGGTGCCGCCCAGCGGGTAGCGCCGGCGCGCCGGTGGCAATCTAAGGAGACTTCTGTAACGCTGCGCAGCGGCGTGAGCCATTGTGTGCCGGTCGTTCGGCCGCCCACGACGAACTCAGCTCATCTTCCCCTCGAACCATCGGCTTTCCTGCGCGAGGCCCGCGCCGACGATATCGAAGAAGGCGCGGACGCGCGCCGTGCTTTTGAGATCGGCATGGGTGACGATCCAAAGCTCGCCCTCGAGATCGGGAACGGGTTTGCGCAAGGCCCGCGCAACGCCCTCCTCACGGTCGCCGAGATAGCAAGGCAGAAGGGCGAGCCCGATGCCGGACTTCGCCGCAACGAGCTGGTTCACCAGACTGTTGGTCCGATACACGAAGGCCTCTGGCGGGACCCTGCGTGCGAGCCAGTCGGCGGCTTCGATGCCCGAGGTCCCCTCCTCCCATCCGATCACGGCGTGACGCGCGAGATCGTTCGCGCGCGCCAAGAGGCCGCCTTGTGCGTCGAGATAGTCCGGCGCGGCATAGAGGCCCCACGCCACCGCTGCGAGCCGCCGCCCCCAGAGGTCGCCTTCCTTCGGCCGGATGGGCCGCAAGGCGATGTCCGCCTCGCGGCGCGAAAGGCTGAGCACGCGGTTGTCGATGACGAGTTCGACGACGATTCCCGGATGGGCCTGCCGGAACGCGGCGAGATGGGTCGTCAGGCGACTGAAGGCGAGCGTTTCCGAGGACGTGACGCGCAGGCGACCGCACAGGCGATGATCGCGGCCGGACAGGTCGCGATCGAGCGCGAGCGCCTCGTCCTCCATGCGTTCGGCAACAGCAGCCATGCGCGCGCCGGCGTCGGTTGCCTGATAGACGCCGCCCGGTAGCCGCTCGAACAACCGCACGCCGAGCCGCTCCTCCAAGGCCTTGAGCCGCCGGAAGGCCGTGGAGTGATCGATGCCGAGGGCGGTTGCGGCCGCCGTGAGGCTGCGGGCGCGCTGCACGGCAAGCACCAGCCGAAAATCGTTCCAATCGTCCATGCAGCAAGACTAACAAGCCGTGCGCTTGCAGTCACGCAAACGCGCCTGGCGAAATCCCAATGTGCGTTGCGCAAATGCATGCGCTAGCTTGCCTGCCGTCGAAAACGCCACCCCCAATCTGCTGCGCCGCAATCGCAACGGAGTCCTTTCATGAAGCTCTACTACGCCACCGGAACCTGCTCGCTGTCGCCGCACATCGTCGCGGCCGAGGCCGGCATTCCCCTCGATCTCGAACGAGTTGACATCCGAAAAACCCCCCACGTCACCGAGAGGGGCAACGACTATTCCCTCATCAACCCGCTCGGCTATGTGCCGGCCCTGCAGCTCGACGACGGCACCGTGCTCACCGAGGGCGCGGCCATCGTGCAGTATCTCGCAGACCTCAAGCCGGAGAGCGGGCTTGCCCCGCGCCCCGGCACGCGCGAGCGCGTCCTGCTGCAATCCTGGCTCAACTTCATCGCCACCGAGCTCCACAAGATGTTCAGTCCCTGGCTGTTCCATCCCGAATACGGCGCGCAGGCTCAAGAGGTCGCGCGCGCCAAGATCGCCGATCGTCTGGCCTTCGTGGAACGGCATTTGTCCACCGGTGGGCCGTTCCTGCTCGGTGAGCGGTTCACGGCGGCAGATGCGTATCTCTTCACCATCGTCGGCTGGTCCGATTTTGCCAAGGTCGACTTGTCCGCTTTCCCGCACTTGCGCGCCTTCATGGCGCGGGTGGCGAGCCGTCCCGCCGTGAAGGAGGCCATGCGCGCCGAGGGCATGAAGGTGGCGTCATGAGGATGAAGCAGACCCGCGCCCCGTCGCTGACGCTCGTCAGTCATCATCTGTGCCCGTATGTGCAACGGGCGGCGATCGTGGTGGCGGAGAAGGGCATTGCCTGTGAGCGGCGATACATCGATCTTGCGGCCAAACTGGATTGGTTTCGCGCAATTTCACCGCTCGGCAAGGTCCCGCTTCTGCTCGTTCGCGGCAGAGACGGCGAAGAAGAGGCCATCTTCGAGAGCGCCGTCATCTGCGAGTATCTCGAAGACATGTGGCCGCAGCCACGGCTCCATCCACAGGATCCGCTCGAACGCGCGAAGCACCGCGGCTGGATCGAGTTCGGCTCCTCGATCCTAGCCGACATCTGGAACCTCGAGACGGCAACGGATGCGTCCACCCATGAGAAGGTTCGGCAAGCGCTGATCGAGAAGTTCGTTCGGCTCGAATCGGCCGTCACAGGCCCGTACTTTGCAGGAGAGACGTTCAGCATGGTGGATGCGGTCTTCGGGCCCATCTTCCGCTACTTCGACGTGTTCGACACGATCGTCGACATGGGGGTGTTCGCTCAGACTGAGAAGGTCCGGGCCTGGCGCACGGTGCTCATGCAACGGCCGAGCGTGACGAACGCGGCTCCGCGTGACTACGCCGATCGGCTCCGCGCCTTCCTGGACGAACGCCGCGCCCATCTTCTCACGATCGCCCATTGAGGTCGTCATGAGCCAGGGGATTGCGTGGACGCTGCTCGTGCTTGCGGGGCTGCTTGATGTGGCCTGGGCGTTGTCGATGAAACTTGCCGAGGGTTACACGCGAGCGAGCTGGACGATCGTTTCGGTCGCACTGCTCGCGAGCTTCGTCTTCCTCCTCGGTCGCGTGCTCGAGGTGCTGCCCGTCGGTACGGCTTACGCGGTCTGGACGGGAATCGGTGCGGCCGGAACTGTGATCGCCGGCACGTTGCTCTTCGGCGAAGAGATCGGCGCACTCAAATCCTGCGGGATTCTCCTCGTTATCGCGGGCATCGTCGCCTTGAAGTGGGCGGAAGGCTGATTGTTCGACCACGGTAGGCGATGTTGAGACCAGTGCGCGAGGCCGCGGAAGGTCCATATCACTCCGATGGAAAACGCGTTGAGTTATTCAGAGCCACTCAGGCCGCCTGTTGCAGTGTCGACGATGCCATAGCTATTCCTCTGCACCTCCCACTCGAGCGGCATCCCCCGCAGCAGCGTGGCGAGCTTGAGACCCTTGGGCTGGCGGCCTTCGAGGATGGCCTGCGTGATGTCGGGGGCGAGGAGGGTGAGGCACAGCATGCGCGCGACGAAGGAGTCGGTGATCTTCTCGTGGGCGGCGAGCTCCGCGGCCGAGCGGAATTGCCCGCTCTCGATCTGCTGCCGCCAGCGGTGCGCGCGCACGAGGGCGTTGATGAGGACGGGATCGAAGGCGGATCGAGGCGCGGAGGCATCGAGGCCATCGGGTACGATGACGAGCTTGCGGCCGCCGTGGCGACGCAGCGTCATCGGGATGCGGATCGAGAGGCCCTGAACTTCCACCTTCGGTTGGGCCCCGTTGGGGGGTCGAGGCGCAGAGTCATCGAGACCATTCGGCCGGTTGTGCCGCGCCGTTGCCGAGGTCATCCTTGAGTTGCCTCTCGGTTGCTCGGCCGCTCGTTCGGCCGGTTCCGGCGCGGCCCTCATGCGACCGCCTCTGGGCGTTGCGGTAGCGCCTGCTGCTGCGGGGGACGCCCGACGTCGCGCAGCTCGGCAACGACGCTGTGGAGACCTTCGGCGCGGAGCCTGAGATCGACGCCGTCCGTTCCCACTTCGAGCCGTTCCACGAGGAGATGCAGGATGCGCGCCTGCTCGGCGGGGAAGAGCTCCTCCCAGACCTTGTCGATCCGCCGCAGCGCCGCGATGGTCTCTTCGTGGCTTGGCGTAGTCTCGCCTGCCGCGGCGCGGACGGCACGGAGCGTGCGCGCGACCATCTCCGGCGTGCGCAAGAGCGCGCGGACCTGCGCGATGACCGCACTCTCGATCTCGCCTGCGGGGACATAACCGAGGGGGCAGGCATCGTTGCTCGTCTTTGCGGCCTGCACGCACGCATAATAGCGGTACTGCTTGCCCCGCTTGCGCGTGTGGGTTGGCGTCATCGCGCAACCGTGCAGGGCGCAGCGGATGAGGCCCTTGAGGGGCGCCGGAGTGGCCGCACGACTGCGGGCCGCGCGGACGCGCCAATGCTCGGACAGGATCGCGTGCACCTTGTCCCAGAGCTCCCGCGGCACGATCGCCTCGTGCTCGCCGGGATGCGACACGCCCTTGTGGACGGCCTCGCCGAGATAGACCCGGTTGTCGAGGAGCCGGTAGAGCGTGCCCTTGTGGAAGGGGTGGCCTTCGCGCGCGCGGCCTTGCGCCGTGACCCAGGCCTTGGTGCGGCGGCCCTCGGCATTGAGCTCCTTCACGAGACCAGTGGCCGAGCGCAGAATGACGAAGCGCCGGAAGATGTGCCGCACGAGCTCGGCCTCGGCCTCGTTGACCACGAGCTTGCGGTTCTTGACGTCATAGCCGAGCGGCGGATGGCCGCCCATCCACATGCCCTTCCTGCGGGAGGCGGCAAACTTGTCGCGGATGCGTTCGCCGATCACCTCGCGCTCGAACTGGGCGAAGGAGAGCAGGATGTTGAGCGTGAGCCGCCCCATCGAGGTCGTGGTGTTGAACTGCTGGGTGATGGAGACGAACGAGACGTTGTTGCGCTCGAACACGTCGACGAGCTTGGCGAAGTCCATGAGCGAGCGCGTGAGGCGGTCGACCTTGTAGACGACCACGACGTCGATGCGGCCGGCCTCGACGTCGGCGAGCAGGCGCTTGAGGGCGGGGCGTTCGAGCGTGCCGCCGGAGACGCCGCCGTCGTCGTAGCGGTGGGGGACGAGCACCCAGCCCTCGTGGCGTTGGCTTGCGATGTAGGCTTCGCAGGCCTCCCGCTGGGCCTGCAGGCTGTTGAACTCCTGCTCGAGGCCCTCCTCGCTCGATTTGCGCGTGTAGATCGCGCAGCGGACCTTGCGGACGGGCGCCTTGCTCATGCCAAGCTCCCGGGTCGACGCAGGCCGAAGAACAGCGGCCCGTTCCAGCGCGTGCCGGCGATGGCACGGGCGATGGCCGAGAGCGACTTGTACTTGCGGCCCTGGTATTCGTAGCCGTCGGTGAGCACGGTGACGTGGTGCTCGACGCCCTGCCATTCGCGGATCAGCCGCGTGCCGGCGACGGGTCGATCCTTCGGCAACGTATTACGCGGCTTACCTTTGGGTGCCTCGCCCTTGATCCGGGCGTCGAGCTCCTCGCGTGCCTCCTTCGACAATCCGCCGTAGGTGAGCTCCTGGATGCGATAGGCGAGCGCCTTGATCAGGAACCCGCGCCGGTAGCCTGGCGGCTCGGTGCCGTAGTACTCGCGCCACAGCTCCTTCAGTTGGCCATGGTCGAGATCGTGGAGCGCGGCGATCTGCTTGAGGATGGGCGTCGTCATCACACCTCTCTGCCTTGGGCCGGTTCGTGACGACACACGCTCTCTTTCGCCGGAAAGTCCAGCGGAAAGTCTCCCAAGCCATTGGTGTCATTGGTGTTTTGGCGTGGCCGCTGGGCGAGGAGCCGTAACACTCCCTGGGCGATGATCTCGGCAATCTCGTCGAGGTGGCTGGCGACCGGTGGATGCGGAGAGGGGCGAGCGGGCATGAGCTGGGTGCGGACGGAGAATTCCTTCCCTTGAGCCCTCTACTCCTCAGCATCGGAAGGCGTCCCACGGCGGTGAATCCGGTGGATGTTGAGGCGCCCAGGATCGACTCGGAGTTGCAGCCGGATAAGAACATAATAGGAACACAGACATCGATTCGTTGGGTGGCCGCCATGGCCAAGAACCTAAAAAAATTCGCCAATCTCGCATTCCTGAACACGGTCGATCTCGACCTCATGCGGCGGCTGCTCGGACGCCATGCCGGTGCGTTGCAAGGCTTCGACATGGCGGTGTTCGAGGGGAGCCCAAGGAAAGCGCGAGAAGCGTTGCGCGGGTATTTTCAGGGTCCCGACGGGGACCGCCCGGAGAGCCTGGTCGCCGACCTGTTCCGTATCGCCGAGCTCGGCAACGCCCGCGGGCTCGAGCTGTTGCTCGAAGCCGCGCGCCGTCGGGGTTTGACGATTGGGGCAGCGCC
>DATLYX010000057.1:0-16520 GCA_035574295.1 Xanthobacteraceae bacterium | reverse complement strand
GGCGCTGCCCCAATCGTCAAACCCCGACGGCGCGCGGCTTCGAGCAACAGCTCGAGCCCGCGGGCGTTGCCGAGCTCGGCGATACGGAACAGGTCGGCGACCAGGCTCTCCGGGCGGTCCCCGTCGGGACCCTGAAAATACGCGCGCAACGCGGCGCGCACTTTTCCTGGCTCGCCGTCGAACATCGCTATCTCGAAGCCTTGCAACGCATCGGCATGGCGTTCGAGCAGCCGCCGCATGAGGTCGAGATCGACCGTGTTCAGGAATTGAAGATTGGCAAATTTCCTTAGGTTCTTGGCCATGGCGGCCACCCAACGAATCGGTGTGTACGTTCCTATTATGTTCCGACTCGGCTGCAACTCCGAGTCGATCCTGGGCGCCTCAACATCCACCGGATTCACCGCCGTGGGACGCCTTCCGATGCTGGGGAGTAGAGGGCTCAAGGGAAGGAATTCTCCGTCCGCACCCGGCTCATGCCCGCTCGCCCCTCTCCACATCCACCGGTCGCCAGCCACCTCGACGAGATTGCCGAGATCCTCGCCCAGGGAGTGTTACGGCTCCTCGCCCAGCGGCCACGCCAAAACACCAATGGCACCAATGGCTTGGGAGACTTTCCGCTGGACTTGCCGGCAAAACGGAGCGTGTGTCGTCACGAACCGGCCCAAAACAGAGAGGCTCGATGACGACTCCCATTCTCAAGCAGATCGCCGCACTCCATGATCTCGACCACGGTCAGCTCAAGGACCTGTGGCGCGAGTATTTCGGCACCGAGCCGCCAGGCTATCGGCGGGGCTTCCTGATCAAGGCGCTCGCCTATCGCATCCAGGAGCTCACCTATGGGGGACTGTCGAAGGACGCGCGTGACGAGCTCGACGCCCGCATCAAGGGCGAGGCACCCAAAGGTAAGCCGCGTAATACGTTGTCGAAGGATCGACCCGTCGCCGGCACGCGGCTGATCCGCGAATGGCAGGGCGTCGAGCACCACGTCACCGTGCTCACTGACGGCTACGAATACCAGGGCCGCAAGTACAAGTCGTTGTCGGCCATCGCCCGCGCGATCGCCGGTACGCGCTGGAACGGGCCGCTGTTCTTCGGCCTGCGTCGACCCGGGAGCTTGGCATGAGCAAGGCGCCCGTCCGCAAGGTCCGCTGCGCGATCTACACGCGCAAATCGAGCGAGGAAGGCCTCGAGCAGGAGTTCAACAGCCTGCAGGCCCAGCGGGAAGCCTGCGAGGCCTACATCGCGAGCCAACGCCACGAGGGCTGGGTGCTCGTTCCCCACCGCTACGACGACGGCGGCGTCTCCGGCGGCACGCTCGAACGCCCCGCGCTCAAGCGCCTGCTTGCCGACGTCGAGGCCGGCCGCATCGATGTCGTGGTGGTCTACAAGGTCGATCGCCTCACGCGCTCACTCATGGATTTCGCCAAGCTCGTCGACGTCTTCGAGCGCAACCGGGTCTCGTTCGTTTCGATCACGCAGCAGTTCAACACCACGACCTCGATGGGGCGTCTCACGCTCAACATCCTGCTCTCCTTCGCCCAGTTCGAGCGCGAGATTACGGCCGAGCGCATCCGCGACAAGTTTCGTGTCTCACGGCAGAAGGGCATGTGGATGGGCGGCCACCCGCCGCTCGGCTATGACGTCCGCAACCGCAAGCTCGTGGTCAACGAGGCCGAAGCCGAGCTCGTGCGGCACATCTTCCGGCGCTTCGTGATTCTGCGCTCCGCCACCGGCCTCGTGAAGGAGCTCAATGCCGAGGGCCGCCGCACCAAGTCCTGGGTCACGGCCCAAGGCCGCGCGCGGGAAGGCCGGCCCTTCGACAAAGGGTATCTCTATCGGCTCCTCAACAACCGGGTCTATCTGGGCGAGGCCGTCCACAAGGGCATCCCGCATCCCGGCGAGCACGAGGCCATCGTGCCGCGCGACCTCTGGGACAAGGTGCATGCGATCCTGTCCGAGCACTGGCGCGTTCGCGCGGCCCGCAGCCGCGCCGCCACGCCGGCGCCCCTCAAGGGCCTCATCCGCTGCGCCCTGCACGGCTGCGCGATGACGCCGACCCACACGCGCAAGCGGGGCAAGCAGTACCGCTATTATGCCTGCGTGCGCGCCGCAAAGACGAGCAGCGATGCCTGCCCCCTCGGTTACGTCCCCGCGGGCGAGATCGAGAGTGCGGTCATCGCGCAGGTCCGCGCGCTCTTGCGAACGCCGGAGATGGTGGCCCGCACGCTGCGTGCCGTCCGCGCGACAGCAGACGAAAATGCGCCGAGCCGCGAAGAGACGATCGAGGCGCTGCAGCAGATCGACAAGGTTTGGGAGGAGCTGTTCCCGGCGGAGCAGACGCGCATCCTGCACCTCCTCGTCGAGCGGCTCGAAGTGGGAACCGAAGGCGTCGATCTCAGGCTTCGCGCCGAAGGTCTTCACAGCGTCGTCGCCGAGCTGCGCGACGTTGCGCCTCCCCCGCACCAGGACGCCCTCCCGCAACAAGCGGAGGCGGTCACATGAGGGCCGCGCCGGAACCGGCCGAACGAGCGGCCGAGCAACCGAGAGGCAACTCAAGGATGACCTCGGCAACGGCGCGGGGCAACCGACCGAACGGCACCGATGCCTCTCTCCCTCAACCCCGCAACGGGACCCAACCGAAGCTGGAGCTTGCCGGCCTCTCGATCCGCATCCCGATGAAGCTGCGCCGCCACGGCGGCCGCAAGCTCGTCATCGTGCCCGAAGGTCTCGAGGCCTCCGCGCCTCGATCCGCCTTCGATCCCGTTCTCATCAATGCCCTCGTGCGCGCGCACCGCTGGCGGCAGCAGATCGAGAGCGGGCAGTTCCGCTCGGCCTCGGAGCTCGCCGCCCACGAGAAGATCACCGACTCCTTCGTCGCGCGCATGCTGTGCCTCACCCTCCTCGCCCCCGACATCACGCAGGCCATCCTCGAGGGTCGGCAGCCCAAGGGACTCAAGCTCGCCACACTGCTGCAGGGGATGCCGCTCGAGTGGGAGGTGCAGAGGCGAAAGTTCTGGTTTTCATCTGTTTGTTGAGCAAAGCTATTCGCTGAACAAAGACTAACGTTAAGCGCGCCGGGCGTCGGAGGACGGTTGGCTGGCGAAATGAAGGGTCAGCTGTTGGCGTTACGAGTGAGCATGCGTGCCGGCGGCGACCGCACAGCCGTCCCGGACAAGGATAGGTCGGTGTGTACATGGCCGTCAGGCGTCGGCAGAAAGGCGGTCTGCCGGCCGGTAGCGACTCAACTTCCGTCGTGCACGACGCTGCCGTCCCGGCGTCGCCGCGTCGTGAGGTCGGAGCGGCATCTTCTTAGCTAGAAGGCGATCGCCTCCATCAACCGCGCGGCGTCGATCTTGTCGCCGGCACGTCCGCTCAAGACGATGCGGCCGCGTTCGATGACGATGAAGCGGTCGCAGGCCGTGAGCGCCTGATGCACGTTCTGTTCCACCAGCAGGATGGCACAGCCGGCATCCTTCATTTCGCGGATGAAGGCGAACAAATCCGCCACGATCATTGGTGCCAGGCCTTCGCTCGGCTCGTCGATCAGCAACAGCCTCGGCTTCCCGATCATCACCCGCGCCATCGCCAGCATCTGCTGCTCGCCGCCGGACAAGGTGGTGCCGTTCTGGGCGCGCCGTTCGGCGAGCCGCGGGAAGCGCGCATAGATGCGTTCGAGCACCTGCCGGTTCTCGGCGCCGGAGCGGCCCGGCGCCTGCAAATAGCCGAGGGTCAGATTCTCCTCGACCGTCAGCCCCGGGAAAATGCGGCGGTCCTCCGGCACGAAGCCGATGCCGCGGCGTGATATGCGGTCGGCGCTCTGGCCGTCGATACGTTCATCGTTGAAGGTGATCGTCCCGCGCGTCGGTCTAATCCAGCCGGCGATGGTCTTGAGCAGCGTCGACTTGCCGACGCCGTTCCGGCCGAAGACGCCGACGACTTCGCCGTCGGCCACCTCAAGGTCGATTCCCTGAATGATGTGGCTGGTGCCGTAGTGCGTGTTGAGATCGCGGATGTCGAGCATGTCAGGCGTGCCCGAAATAGGCGGCCTGCACCGCCGGATTGCTGCGCACCTCGGCCGGTGTGCCCTCGGCAAGCTTCTGGCCCTGGTGCATGACGATGACCTGGTCCGACAACGACATAACCAAGCCGATATCGTGCTCAATCAACAGAACGGTGACGTCGTCGGCAAGCGACTTGATCAGCTTGGCGGTGTCCTCGGTGTCGCCGTGGCTCATGCCTTGCGTCGGCTCGTCGAGCAGCAGCACTTTCGGCTGGCAGGCGAGCGCGACCGCGACTTCGAGGCGCCGCTGCTCACCGTGCGATAGTTTGCCGACGGGGTAGGCTGCCTTGTCGGCAAGACCGAAGCGCGCCAGCAATTCGTCGACCCGCGCGTGCGCGCGGCGGCTCGCGCCGACCGGCCGCCAAGCCATGCGATTCGGTTCTAGGATTTGCGCGGCCAGGCGCAGATTCTCTGCCACCGAGAGTTCGAAAAACAGATTGGTAATCTGGAAGGAGCGGGCAAGCCCCGCCGCCTGCAGCCGGTGCGGCGGCTGCCCCGTCATATCGACGCCATCGATCAGCACCTGGCCCGCACGCGGGCGTACCGCGCCGGAAATCAGGTTGAACAAGGTCGACTTGCCGGCACCGTTCGGTCCGATCACGGTGGTGATGCGGTTGCGCGCGATGGCAAAGCTCACATTATCGACGGCGCGCAGGCCGCCGAAGTGGACCGAGAGCTCGCGCACTTCAAGCACTGGCGCGCTCATGGCACAACCTTTCCGCCGAGCCAACGCTCGACCGCCGGCCGCACGATACCCATCAGGCCGCGCGGCAGGAAGATGACCGCGCCCATGAACAGGAGGCCTATCACGATCAGATGGTGCTCCGTGTAGCTGCCGACGACCGACTTCAGCACCGTCAGCAGGATGCCGCCATAGAGCGCGCCGACCAGGGTACCGACGCCGCCAGTGACCGCCGTGATCACCGCATTGCCGGAGGTCGAGAAGAACAGCAGCTCCGGCGAGACGAAGCCGCGCAGCATCGGATAAAGCGCGCCGGACAGAGCGGCGATCACGGCAGCGATGACATAAGCCGTCAGCCGCGGCGTCACCGTGCTATAGCCGAGGAACGGTACGCGCCGCTCATTGGCTTTGAGCGCGATCAGCAGCCGCCCGAACGGCGTGTCGAGCAGATAAGCGGCGAGCGCATAGAGGACGACGATGAAGGCCAGCGTAAACAGGAAGAAGCCGACCGGCGAGGCGCTGGAAATCGAGGCGATGCCGAAATTCACATTTATCACCGGCACGCCGATCAGGCCGTCGGAAGCGCCGAGGGCCCGCGTATTGTAGACGATCTTGGCCACGATCTGCGCCATGCCGAAGGTGATGAGCGCGAAATACACGCCGCGCACACGGTTGGCGATGAATCCGCCGATCGCACCGACGACGATGGCGGCGATCAATGTCGCGCCCATCGCCGCCCAGAACGACGGCGTCACCATCAGCACCAGCGCCGAGAGGTAGGCGCCAAGGCCGAAATAGAGCGCCTGCCCGAGCGACAACAGACCAGTGTAGCCGAGCAATATGTCGACCGAGAGCGCGAGGCCGGCGAAGATCAGCGCCTCGGTGCCGAGACGAAGATAGAAAGTGTCGTCGATCGCCGCGCCGACCGCGGCGAAGATGAGCGCGGCCACGACCAGCACCGCCGCGAGCACATGGCTCGCCCGCATCGAGCGTGTGAGCGCGTCAGCCATGACCGAGCCGTCCGAACAGGCCTTGCGGGCGCACCATCAGCATGATCACCATGATCCCGAACACGATCGGGTCCGACCACACCGGCGAGATATAGAGCGAAGAGATCGCCTGCACCTGCGTCAGCAAGAGACCAGCGACGATGACGCCGGCGATCGAGCCCATACCGCCGACGATAACAACAGTGAAGGCCATCAGGATGAAGTCGCGGCCCATCGTCGGGAACACGGAATAGATTGGCGCCAACAGCACGCCGGCGAGGCCCGCGAGCGCGACGCCGAAGGCGAAAGCGCCGGCGTAGACGTGCTGTACCGGCACGCCGAGCGAGGCCGCCATGTGCCGGTCGAAAGCGGCGGCGCGCACCATAGCGCCTAACCGCGTGCGATAGACCACCAGCGCGACCAAAGCGACGATGACCGCACCGCCAGCAATCAGGAACAGACGGTAGAGCGGCAGGAACACGCCGAACACGTCGATAGCGCCAGCGATCGGCGTCGCGGGCTTGTGCGGGTTCGGTCCGAATGCCAGGCGGAAGGCATCTTCCATCACCAGGCCGAGGCCGAAGGTAAGCAGCAGCGTGGTGACGTGCCGCTCGCCGCTGTGGAACACGCGTTGGATCAGCCCGCGCTCGACGATATAACCGACCGGCAGCATCATCAGCAGCACGAGCAACAGCAGCAGCCAAAAGGGCAGGCCGATGGAGGCGAGCGCCAGTGCGATGAACGCGCCGAGCGCATAGAACTCGCCGTGCGACATGTTGATGACGTCGAGCAGGCCGAAGATGATGGTCAGGCCCAACGCCACCAGGATCACGGCCACGCCGAGCACGAGGCCGATGAGCATCTGCGGCGCCAGCACGAATTGAAAGTATTCGAGTGCGGCGGTCATCATCGAGCCCCGTGAGCGTCACGGCATCGAGTCAGAGGAGTTTCCGCTCGCTCCACACCCGCCCGTCCCCCCCCGCGCGCAGATGTGGGGTTTACCCGATCTCTGCCACGCATGGTGCGCAAGCCGGCCATAGCCGACTTGCGATGCCGACCAGGGACAGCAAGCGCTGACCCTGTTGCTCTGGATCCCCGCCTGCGCGGGGATGAACGGAGCTAGGTGTGGGCGCACAGACACAGCCTCCACAATGCGTGCTTAGCCGTTAGACTAGAAGCGTGCGCAGGTGTCGGGGCCGATGGCATCGGCGCCGGCGACCTGACCGACAATCGAGAACTTGCCGCCGGTGACGCGGACGACATACATCGTCTGCATCGCCTGATGGTCGCCGGCGCGCAAAATCTTCTCGCCCTGCGGCGTCTGCCACTTCAAATCCTCGAGCGCCTTGCGCACCTTGTTGGTATCGGTCGAACCCGCCTTCTCCACCGCCGCCTTGTAGGCGTAGATCAGGCCGTAGGAGTCAGCGCCATACAGGTCGGGGTCGATCTTGTTTGCCGCCTTGAAAGCAGCGACGAACTTCTTGTTCTCCGGCGTGTCAATTTCGGCCGAGTAGCCGACGCCGGTGACGAAACCTTCCGCCGCCTTGCCGATTGCCGGCAGGTTCTGGGCCGTCACGGTGCCGGACGCACCGACGACCGTAAGATTGTTCAGGAGGCCGAACTCCTGCATCTGTGTGAGCAGGCGAACCGTGTCGTTGCCGGCGACCGAGGTATAAAGCACCTGCGGTCTCGCGGCGCGTATCTGTCCAAAATATTGCGTGTAGTCCTTTGTATCGAGCGGCGCGAACACCTCGCCGACACTTTTTGCACCTACGTGTTCCGCGGTCTCCTTGAAAGCGGCAACGGTCGAGCGGCCCATCTCATAATCCGGTCCGAGATAGAATACGGTCGCTTTCGGCTTCCCCTTCGACAGCCAGACTGCGAGCGCCGCGGACTGCTGACCAGCGCGCGCATTCACGCGAAAAACGTTGGGTGAGCACTTGTCGCCGGTGATTGAGTCGGCGAACGACACGGTCGTGGCGATCAGCTTGCCGGCACGCTCGGCGACCTGCCCGACCGCGAGCGTCGATCCCGAGTTTACGGTGCCGGTGAGAAAGTCGACTCTGTTCACCTGGAACAACTTGTCGGCTTTCTGCACCGCAACCGCAGGATTGGCTTCTTCGTCCTCGAAGATCAGCTCGATCTGGCGGCCCATGACGCCGCCAGCAGCATTGACCTCCTTGGTCGCCAGTTCCAGTCCCCAGCGGACCTGCTGGCCGATGCCGGCATAGGTGCCGGACAGTGGCGTCACGACGCCGATCTTGATTGGGTCGGCGGCGTGAGCGTTGCCGAGCGTGGTGGCTGCAAGCAGCGCCGCCGCGATGGTCGTCCTGTATGTCATGTTAGCCTCCCTTTCAGCCTTGCACTCGGCGGTCGGCGACCGCCTTCGATTGATCATTCAGGTGCCGTTGAACTTCGCCGGCCGTTTGGCGTGGAAAGCCTCGACGCCTTCCTTGAAGTCATGCGACTGCCGCAACCTGCTGTAGCAGTGCCCCTCTAACTCGATCGCAATCGAAAGCGTGGAGTCTTCCGTATCATTGAGCAGCTTCTTGGCCGTGCGTTGGGCTAGCGGCGAGAAGGTAAGCAGTTCCTCGACCAGCGCGTCGGTCGCAGCTTCCAGCTTATCGTCGGCAACGCATTCGGTAGCGATGCCCCATTCCAGTGCCTGCTTGCCAGGGATTCGCTTCGAGCGCATCACGATATCTTTGGTGCGCGTGATACCGACGATTTTCTGCAGGCGCGCGGAACCGCCAGATCCAGGAATCTGGCCGAGCTTCTGCTCGGGCAACGCATATAGGCAGGTTTCCGATACGATGCGGAAATCGCAGGCAAGCGAAATTTCAAACCCGACGCCGAAGCAATAGCCGCGGTTAGCGGCAATCACCGGCTTAGAGCAGCGCGCGGGCGCGGCAATGTTCCAAGCGAGCTTGGAGAGATGTTCCGGCGAGGAATCCATGAATCCCTTAATGTTGCCGCCGCTAGAGAAATGTGCGCCGACAGCGCGCAGCACGATGACGCGCACCCGCTCGTCCTCGTCCAGGGCCTCGAAGACCAGCCGCAACTGGTCACGCTGGGCCATCTCGATGACGTTGAGCGGCGGTCGGTTGAGGATGATGTCCGCGCGCTGCTTGGCCTCGTTGAGTTCGACCGAGAAGCCGTTGAGCGTCTTGAGACGCGGATCGGTGAAAGTCATCACGCTCATGCTGCAGTTCCTTGTTGTCCTTCGGCCTCAAACTCACCCGCGACCAGCTTGCGGCGCAGGAGTTTTCCGACCGGCGACTTGGGGATTTCATTGACGAAGACGTATTGCCGTGGGCGCTTGAAATTGGCGAGGCCGGAGGCGCGACAGAACCGGTCGAGCTCCTGCTCGTCCACCCGTTCGCAGCGCTTGACGAAAGCCGCGACGATCTGCCCCCATCGCTCATGCGGCAAGCCGACCACGGCGACCTCGGAGACGGCAGGGTGCAACGACAGGCAGCTTTCGATTTCCACAGGCGAAACATTTTCGCCGCCGGTGATGATCATGTCGTCGACGCGGCCAGTGACGAACAGGTCGCCATCCTTGTCGAGGTAGCCGGTGTCGCCGGTGAAGTACCAGCCCCGGCGCAGCGCCTTGGCGTTGGCGTCGGGTCGCCGCCAATAGCCCTCGAACGCCTCGTCGCTGCCGAGGTGGGCGATGATCTCGCCTTCCTCGCCGACGGCGGCGACGTCGTCGGGACCGGTCGCATTCAGTTTCACCACGCGGATGCGCTGATTGATGCCGGCCCGGCCCGCCGAACCGGGCTTTGCCGGCGCATTCTGGTCGATGGTGAAGGTGTAGATTTCCGACGAGCCGTAGTGGTTGACGAACAGGTCCGGCTTGAAGGCGGCGTCGAGCTCCTTCAACAGGCCGTCGGTCATTGACGCGCCGGCAAAGCCGAGCTTGCGCACCGAAGAGATATTTGTTTTGGCGAACTGGTCGTTGTGGATGAGGTCGTGATAGAGCGTCGGCACCAGATAGAGGTTGGTAATCTTCTCCGCCTCAATCAGCTTGAGCGCCTTGGCGACATCGAAGCGCGGCAGGCAAATGAAGGCGCCGCCAATCAGCGACATGGCCAGGAGCGAGCGCACGCCCATGGTGTGGTAGAGCGGCATGACGCCGAGCGTGCGCTCGCCATGCGCGTACTGGTTCTGCGCTACATGGGCGATTGCGGCGGCACGTTCGGCACGCTGGCGCCGCGGCACGCCCTTCGGCTTGGCCGTAGTGCCGGATGTGTAGAGCATCACCGACCAGGCATCGGCACCGACGCGCGGCTCGGCATTGTCCGCCTTGCGATCGAACATGCCGGCGAAGGTCAATTCGTCGCTTTGCGCGCCGTCGAGGGCAATGCGGATGCGTGACTTGGCTTCTCGTGACGCGCGAGTTGCGTCGGCCGACACCGCTTCGAAAACGATCGCCTTGGCTTCCGCGTTCTCGACGCAGTAGTCGATCTCGTCGGCCTTGGAGCGCCAGTTGACCGGCGTGATGACGATGCCGGAAAACTGGCAGGCCCAGTGGAGGGTGGCCGCTTCCCAGCGATTTTGCAACACAGTGACGAGGTGATCGCCGGGCATCAGCCCGAGGTCGTCGAAGGCGGCGACGATGGACGAGATACGCGCGTACCATTCCGCATAGGTCAAGCGCACATTCCCGTCGACGATCGCGAGCGCATGCGGATCGCGTTCGACGCTGGACAGAAAACTAGTGCCGAGATCAAACATCGGAAGAAGCCTCCCGCAGTCTTCTTGCCGCATCCATGGCCGCGGCCACGATGGGGACATAACCGGTGCAGCGGCAGATGTGGCCGCTGAGGAATTCGCGCAAATCGTTCTCGCTCGGGTCTGGCTCTTTGCGTAGATAGTTGTCGAGTGACATTAGGATGCCGGCCGTGCAGAAGCCGCACTGCAAGGCGTGATGGCGACGGAACGCCTCCTGCAGCACCGACAGCTGGCCCTGCGCGGGCGCAAGGCCTTCGACGGTGCGGATATTCGCGCCATCGGCCTGCACGGCCAGCGTGAGGCAGGCGCGTGCCGGCACGCCGTTGATTTCGATGGTGCAGGCGCCACAGACGCCGTGCTCGCAGCCGACATGCGTGCCGGTGAAACCCAGCTCATGGCGCAGGAAATCGGTGAGCAGCATGCGCGGCTCGGCCTGGCCCTCGATGGCGCGGCCGTTCAGCGTGAAGCGGACGATGTGGCGCTGATCGGCGCTCAACCGCGGCATCGGCGAGCCTCCTCGATGACGGCACGGCCCATCTGCCGCACCAACTCGCGGCGATAGCGGGCGGTCGCGTGCAGGTCGTCGCGCGCGTCCAAATCCCAGGCGAAGGCATCAAGCGCGTCGGCGAGCGCCGTGCCGTCGACGGCACCGAAATCGCGAAGCGCCGGTGTGTCGGCGACCCCGCCGACGGCGAAACGGACGTTGGTGCCGGTGACGATTGCGGCACAGGCGACGATGGCGAAGTCGCCGTGCCGGCGGCCGAACTCGCGGAAAGCGTAGCCGGCTCCTTGCTGCATCTTCGGAATATGCACGGCTTCGATCAATTCGTTCTCGGCGCGCGCCGTCGTCATCATGCCGGTGAAGAAGTCCGCGGCCTTGACGCGGCGGCGGCCGCGGCGCGACGACAATTCAATGCTGGCGTCAAGCGCCAGCAGGCAGAGCGGAATCTCCGCGCTCGGATCGGCATGCGCGACCGAGCCGCAAACGGTGCCGCGGCTGCGCGTTTGCGCGTGGCCGACCCAGGGCAGGGCCGCCTTGAGCAACGGCAGCGCTTCGCCGAGCGCCGGCCACGCCAGCAACTCAGCCTGGCGCACGCCGGCGCCGACACGAATGTCGCTGCCGCCGGCGTCGATGCCGCGCAGCGTCGGCACATGCATGATGTCGATCACGGCCTTCGGCCGCACCAGCCGCATCGACAACATCGGCATCAAAGTCTGGCCGCCGGCGAGGACGCGCGCATCGTTGCCGAATTCGGCCAGCGCCGCATGCGCCTCCGCGACATCCACGGCGCGGATGTAATCGAAGCGGGCGGGCTTCATGCGCCCTTCCCGAACAGGCGGCCGAAGAAGCCGCGCTTTTCCGCCTTGCCACCGGTTTGGCGCACCAGCGCAGCGAAGAACTGCTTGATGACGACCTTGGCGGCGCCGTCGAGCAGGCGGCCGCCGATGGAGGCGACCTTGCCGCCGATCTCGGCGTCGTAGTCGTACACGACTTTGGTGCCGGTCTCAATCGCCGTCAGTCTGACGCGGCCAGCGCCGCGTGCGTTACCGAGTGCGCCGGTGACCACGCCGGTGAGGGTGACCGCGCGCGGTTCGTGGAGATCAGACAGTTTGATATCGGCCTTGTAGCGGCCGGTGACGGGGCCGACGCTGAGCGTCACCTCCGCCCGGAAATGCGTGTCGGAGATTTTTGTAACGCCGTGTGCGCCGGGAATGATCGCTTCCAGCGTCTTCGGATCGAGCAGCATGCGCCACACCGTCTCCGGCGGCACATTCACCTGCGCTTCGCCGGCGCCGCGCAGCGTGCGGCCCTTGCCGCCGACCGGCGCGGGTCTGGTTGGTGGCGGCGCGCTTTCAGCGCCGTGAATATGGCCCGCAATCTTGGCGGGGGTCAGCGGCAGATCGATGGACGCAATGCCAAGGGCGTCAGCCACTGCGTTGGCAATGCAGACAGGTGTCGACATGCAATTGCCTTCGCCGACGCCCTTTGTTCCGAGCGGTGTAAACGGTGACGGCGTCTCGACATGCAGAATGACCGGCTCTGGCACTTCCATCGCCGTGGGAACGAGGTAGTCGGCAAACGTGCCGGTGAGGAAGCTGCCGTCCTCCGCATAGGCATATTCCTCATAGAGCGCCGCACCGACCGCGTGCGCGAAGCCGCCGGTCACCTGGCCCGCGACCATGCCGGGATGCAGGATTCTCCCGCAGTCATGCATCGTGATATATTTGTCGATGCGCACGGCGCCGATGACTGGATCGATCTCGACGCCGCAGAAATCGAAGATGAAGCCGTGACACAGCGAAGAATTGATCTCGTCGTCTTTGGTCGGCGGCGTGAGTTCCGGCGGCGACCAAAAGACGGTTTCCCGCAACGCTTGGTTCTCTTCCGGGACGAGACCGGGCGACCAATGGCTGGTGGCGGCAAGTCGCGCGAACGGTATGGCGTTGTCCGGATTGCCGCGGGCGCATACCCTTCCGCCGCTGAATTCGATCTCATCCGCGGCGACATTGAGCTGCGAGGCCGCCATTCTGGCGAGCTTGGCTTTGATTTTTTCCGCGGCGAGCTTGGCTGCGCCGCCGGTCGCGGCGGCAAAGCGGCTGGAATAGTTGCCCGACGCGATCGACCAGGCGTCGCGCGCGGTGTCGAGTTCCGCAACGACGCGGATGTCCGACGGCTTGAGGCCCAGCTCGTCGGCCACGATCTGCGCCAATACCGTGCGATGGCCCTGACCCTGGGGGACTGATGCCACATGCACTGAAACGCCGCCGAGCGGATCGAGCGTGACTGTGGCAGTCGCCTGCGCGCCGTTTTTGGGACCGGCCTTGCGGCGCTCTTCCGGCGACAACACGGTGGTGATGTAACCCATGTTGGAGACGCTCGGCTCAACCACGGCGGTCAATCCGATGCCGTAAATGCGGCCTTCCGCGCGCGCCTTTGTGCGACGCTCGCGCAATTCGGCGAAGCCTCCGTCCCGGAGCGCAGTTTCGAAGGCATGTACGTAATCCCCCGAATCCAGCAGTGCGCCGGTGGCGGTGCGATAGGGAAAGCTGCCCGACGGAATGAGATTGCGGCGGATGACCTCGACCGGGTCGAGCTTAAGCTCGACGGCGATACGCTGCATCAGCCGTTCAAGCGCGTAATAGACCTGCGGGCCGCCGAAGCCGCGATTCAGCCCCGTCGGCGTTTTGTTGGTGAGTACCACGCGGTTGCGCACCGAAACATGACGGATGTCATAGGCGCCGGTCAGGTTGCCGTGCATGCGGTAGAGCGTCGCCGGCTCCGGCGCGCGGATATGCGCACCGACGTCCTCGATCTGATCCCAGGCGAGCGCGCGCACGCAGCCGTCGGCGTCGACCGCGGCGTCCAATGTCGTCACGCGGTTGGTGGCAGACACGGAAGCGGTGAGATGTTCCAGCCGGTCCTCGATCCATTTCACCGGCCTGCCGGTTGCGCGCGCGGCGACTCCCATCAACACGATGTACGGGAAGACGCCCTGCTTGACGCCGAAGCTGCCGCCGGAATCCGGCGGCGTGCGCAGGCGGAAGCGGTTTCCCGGCACCTTCAGCGCCCGCGCCATCACCGCGTGCAGGCTGAACGGACCCATGAAGTTGGCGAGCACGTCATAGGCGTCTTCCGCCGCGTCGTATTCGGCCACGATGCCGTAGGTTTCCATGGGTGTGCACGAATTGCGCGGATAGCGGATGGTTACCGACACGCGATGCGCGGCTTCGGCAAATGCCTTTTCCGGATCGCCGTAACGAAACAAGCGCTCGCTGGCGAGATTCGATTTGAGGCCCTCGTGCAGCACGGGGGCAGTGGGATCGAGCGCCGCAACCGGATCGACGACGACCGGCAGCGTCTCATAATCGACCTCGATGAGATCGAGCGCGTCCTCCGCTACGTAGCGGCTCGACGCCACCACTACCGCCACCGGCTCGCCGACATAGCGCACGCGATCGACCGCGATCGGCCAGCATTCGATTGGGGCTTTCACGCCAACGACGAGGCTTGCCGACAGCTCGGTGACTTCCGCGCCGGTCAACACCGCGGCGACGCCCGGCAGCATGCGCGCAGCCTGCACGCGGATTGCGGCAATGCGCGCATGCGCATGCGGCGAGCGTAAAATGGCGGCGTGCAAGGTGCCCGCCTTGACGCCGAGGTCGTCGATGAAGCGCCCGCGCCCGGTCAAGAGCGCGGCGTCTTCCACGCGCTCGACCGATTGGCCGCACCACTGGGCGCTCGGGACGGACACAGCCTTGGACATCCTCTGGGGCGCTCTTCTAAGAGGCGCATTCGCTGGAAGGGTGTCAGGACGCCGGGATGAGGGCGATGCCGCCCTGTCTCACGACTTACCAAAGAGTCTCATTTCGTGGCCGGCGCGACCGATCTTTCAGCTATATTTCACTGGTCACCGCAATTGCCGAAACCCGGCACTGGATTCCGGACGCAAGTCGGCTATGGCGCGACTTGCGTGTTGATACAGCGGGCAAATTCGATGTCTGCGCTCCGGAAAGACTGGAGCGAGCGCGTCTCGCTCAATTAAGACGGAAGGCCTTCAGGCCACCGCGGCTGAGCCCATGCGCGCGACCTGGCGGAATTCACTGGGCGTGACGCCGGCATGATCGCGGAAAAAGCGGGTGAAATGCCCCGGCGCGCTGAAGCCAAGCTGGTCGCTGACGCTGGCCAGGCTCTCTTGTGTATGCACGACCGATTTGACCGCCAGTTCCATGCGCAGCAAGTTGAGATAGACGTTCGGCGTCATACGGGTGGATCGCTCAAACAGTCGGTAGAAGTGCGCGCGCGACAGGCCAGCCTCTTTCGCCAGCGCGTTGATGTCTAACGCAATCATCGGCTCGACGCGCATCAAGTTGACCGCGCGGCGGATACGCCAGTCGAAGCGATCGCGGTTGCGGTCGATCTCGACCAGCCGCCGCGACAAGGTGCGCCACGGCGTGAAGCGCTCGATCACCGAAATCATCAGGTCAGAGAGCAGCCGCTCCTGCTCCGGCGTCGCGCCGGGATCGGCGAGCATCATGGTCGCCAGATCCATCGACAGACGCCTTATGCGCGGCGACAATTCGCCGGCCGGATTTTCGAAGAAGCCCGGCCCGCCGCTCGCCACCCAGTTCGGACGGAAAGTCTTCAGCCATTCCGGCTCGATGTAGAGCGCCAGAATGATGGTGCGCGGTCGCTCCTTATAATGAACGTAGGCGTGTGGCTCCCAGGTATTAATGAGCACCGCCTGGCTGTCGGTCAGTTCAACCAGTTTGTCTCTGACTGCGAATTGAGTGTCGGCACCGTCCGCCTTGATCAGCACATGGCAATGCGGATGCGCGTGGCGCACGAGCGAGCGGTCCATGTCGAGCAGCGCGACACGGCCGAAGGCGCCATGGGTGATACGCAACGCAGTCGACATCGCGGGGTCCGGGCAAAGACAGCGCAGTCGATAGGTAAGTGACTCGTGCCGGTTCATTAGCGCATCCGGCCACGGCCGGATAGCCTTGTTTTCAAAATCTTTTGACGCAGTCGCCGCCGGATGCCACCGCAATCAAAAGCGGTGTCGACGAGGCATGCGCAGCATGGGTCACGGTGCGTTGCACAAACGCATTTGCGGCAACGTACTGGCGCATGCCGGCCGGCAGAGACGGCGCGCCTTTATCGCCACCGCCTTCGCGCAGGACGACGCGGAGGCCGCCAGGACGCAGTGGCGCCGGGTCACCGACCAACTGCGCCTCAAGCTGCCCAAGCTTGCCGACTTCATGGACGAGGCTGAGACGGACGTGCTCGCCTTCATGACCTTCCCGCCTCAGCACCGCGCCAAGCTGCACAGCACCAATCCGATCGAGCGCCTCAACGGCAAGATCAAGCGGCGCACCGAGGCGGTCGGCATCTTCCCCAACGAAGACGCCATCGTGCGCCTCGTCAACGCCGTCCTGCTCGAGCAAAACCACGAGTGGGCTGTCCAGCGTGCCCGCTACATGACGGATTAATTGACGGACCGTTTGTTTCCGGGGGCGCGCAGACCGAGCCGTGTAGACCAGGGCGCCTCGA
>DATLYX010000056.1:0-3581 GCA_035574295.1 Xanthobacteraceae bacterium | reverse complement strand
GAACGTCTTGCGGTGTCCGCGGTTTTGTGCGGTTTCAGGGATTGATCCCCTTGGCGGCCCCGGTTTCGCAGCGCACCGCTCCGCTGCGCTCCGCGCTGCGCTGCGCCCGGGACACGAGTCGATCTTCAGGTTGCGCTGCGCTCAGGACATGATTCAATCTTAAGTCATCACGCTATAGGCGGTGATTACCGCTTGCGGTCCAGCCCCAGCTCGGCCCAGCGCGCCTTGACCGCCGCGATGTCCTCCTCCGCGGGCCACACCGTGGGCGGAAAGCGCGCGCCGCCGAAGTCGGGGTCGGGGTCGTAGTCCAGATTCATGGTGGCGTCGATCAGCACGCGGTTCCACTTGCCGGTGCCGAACAGGGCGGGGTTGCGGTCGCGCTTGCGGGTCGAAGGATCGAGGCCGGCGCCGAAGGTGGACGGCATGATCACGATGTCGTCCTCGCCGGCGTTGACGCGGTAGGCGATCGCCCAGTCCACCGCTGCGTAGTCGTGGATGTCGATGTCGTCGTCCACCACGGTGATGTGCTTGTAGCGCACGTGGGCGGCGGAGGAGCCCCAGATGGCGTTCGCCGCCTGTTTCGCCTGGTTGCGGTAGCTCTGCTTCATGCGGATCAGCAGATTGATCCCCGCATGCACAGGCGGGCACCACACGTCGGTGATGCCGGGCACGCCGGCGCGGTCGAGGACGTTCCAGGCGGTGGCCGCGCGCATGATCGAGGAGCACACGGTGTTCTCCGAATAGCTGCCGGGCAGGCCGCCCTCGATGCAGCCGCGCAGGATGGGGTCGTTGCGATGGGTGATGGCGGTGACGTGGATGGTAGGTTTCGGCGATTTGTCCCCGGCCACATAGCCGGTGAACTCGGCGAATGGGCCCTCCATCACGTAGGTCGCGGGGTCGAGGTCGAGATAGCCCTCGATCACGATCTCGGCGGCGGCCGGCACGTACAGGTCCACCGTCTCGCACTTGACCAGCTCCACCGGCGCCCCGCGAATGGCGCCCACCACGTCGTATTCGCAGACGCCCTTCGGCACCGGCGAGCCGGCGACGAAGTCGAGCGACGGCTCCCAGCCGATCGAGACCGCAATCGGCATGCGGCTCTCGCCCTTGCTCTGCCAGGCGGTGACGTGATGGCCGATGTGCTGGGCGCGCCACATCAGGATCGGGATCTTGTTCCTGCCCGCCACCATGCCGCGATAGACGCCGATGTTCATGACACCGCTATCCGGGTCCTTGGTGACGCAGCCGCCGTAGGTGAGGATGTAGCGGCCGCCGTCGAGGCGGTTCCAATAGGGCGTGGGGAACTTGTAGAGATCGACGTCGTCGCCCTTGATGATGTTCTCCTTCACCGGGCCGGTTGACACGATCTTCGGCGGCACGCTGCCGGTGAGGATGTTGCGGCCGATCTTCACCAGCTCGCGCGGGTGGGTGTCGGGGGGAAGCCCGAGCATCATCGCGATGCGGCGGTAGCTCGACAGGGCGCCGGCGAACACGCGGCGGCAGAGGCTGTCGGCTGTGTTGTAGTCCTTGATGTTGCTGAACAGCAGCGCCGGTCCGGTGCCGGGGCCCTGCGCCAGCCGCACGATGGTGCCGAGCTCGATGTTCCAGTCCACCAGCGCCTTGATCTGATGCAGCTCGCCCGCGGCATCGAGCGCTTTGATCCAGTTGCGCAGATCGCCGAAGGCGACGGGCTTACGTTCCGCCATGCTCGCTCCTTGCCGCGCGGGAAATTCGCATTGGAAGGCGCGCGACGCAAGCGGCTGCTACTTGCGGGTGGGCGGCCAGCGTTCGCCGGGCGGGGCAATTTCGGTGACGAGGTCGCGCACCAGTTGCTTGTTCGACAGGGGAGCCACGCGCATGGCGCGCGGCTCGAGCCGCGCGGTGCAGGCATAGACGGTCTCGCCGTCAAGCTCGACCATGCATTCCTTGCAGGCATTGGCGTTGATGCACGAGAAACGGATGGCGAGCGAGGGGTCGCGGTGGACGCGGATCCAGCGCAGGCCGTCGAGCACCGACTGGCCGCGTTCGAACGGCACCTCGTAGGTCTCCCAGCGGCCATTGTCGCGCGTCGCGCCGCGCCAAATTTGCAGCGTTGCGACGAGGTTCATGCGCGGCTCCTCGCGACCATGCGCGGCAGCTCTCGTTCCTCAGCTCCCCCCTTGAGGAGGATGTCGCGCGCGTTACCAACCGAGCGGAGCGAAGCGAGACTTACGCGCGCGGGCGGGGCGTATCTGAAAAAGCGTACCCCTCTCCCGGCGCGAAGCACTTGGTCGAACCGTGCCCGAGGGATTGTCCTCGGGATGCCGAACGGGTTCGACCAAGTGCAAGTCGCGCCGCCCTCCCCCGCAAGGGGCGAGGGGACGATCAGGTACGGCACAGGCGTCCTTATCGATGGCAACATCCGCGATGCCGCAAGGGACGAGGGGACGATCAGGTACGGCACGGGCGTGCGGGCCGGCATCAATGAACCGAAATCGGATTCGATCAGACGCATGATGCACCCCCGCTCGGCGCGATGGGCGCTGTCGCCGTCACGAGCCTGCCGGCCTTAAAGCGCACGACTTGATTCACGCGCCACTCCGGGGAGGTGGCGGGGAAATCCTCGCGCTGGTGGGCGCCGCGGCTCTCGGTGCGCGCGAGCGCGCTCTGCGCCACGGCGCGGGCGACCAGGAGCATGTTGCGCAGGTCGAACCATTCCAGGCGGCGCAGATCGAAGGCGCGGCGGTCGCCGCAAGGGACTTCGCCGAGCATTTCCGTCAACGCGTCGATCCGCAAAAGTGCGCGTTCGAGCCTATCCTTGGTGCGCAGCGGGCCGACGTCGTCGGCCATGATCGATTGCAATTCGAGAATCATCGCCGCGGTGTTGGGGCCGTCCGTATGTCCGTCACGGGACACGAGTTCGATCACGTCCTGAGCGGCGCGCGGATCGGACGCCGTGACTGTCGGCTTGCTTGCCCGCTCCGCCGCGCTGCGCCCCGCGCGGCGGCCGAACACCAGCGCCTCGGTGATGGCATTGCCCGACAGGCGATTGGCGCCGTTCGTGCCGCCCACCGCTTCGCCGGCCACGAACAGTCCGGGCACCTCCGTCTGCATGCGCGCGTCGGCCTTGACCCCGCCCATGTGGTAATGGGCGATGGGAGCGACTTCCACCGGCATCCTGGTCAAGTCGATGTTGTTCTTCGCGAGGCGGTCGATCACCGGGCCGAAGGCGGCGCGCAATTCATTTTCCGTGCAGTGCTGGAAGCTCAAATACACGCCGCCGTGCGGCGAGCCCCGGCCGGCCTCCACCTCCTTAAGGATGGCGTAGGTCCCAAGGTCGCGCGCAATCACGTAGCGGCCGTCCTCGGGGACGCCGTAGTTCTGCGTGAATTCCTCGCCGCGGCTGTTGAGCAGCTTGCCGCCGAGCTTGTAGCGGAACGGGTCCCACATGATCGGGTCCATGCCGATCAGCCGCGGCGCAAGATGGCCGATGGGAAAGAACTGCACGAATTCCATGTCCACGAGCGGGGCGCCGGCGCGCAGCGCAAGCGCATAGCCGTCGCCGCCCATGTTGGCGGAGGCGCTGTTGCGGCGGTAGAGGC
>DATLYX010000055.1:0-37574 GCA_035574295.1 Xanthobacteraceae bacterium | reverse complement strand
CGGTGGCGACGCGGCCGGCCATGTACAACGGCATCCGCCACTTTCTCTTCGTCGTGCCGCCGCTCGCCGTGCTCGCCGGAGTGATGGGAAGCCGCCTACTGCAAGGGGCGCGGCAACTCGGTGGTGCGCCAGTGCTGGCGGGAGTTGCGGTTCTTGTCGTCGGCATCGCCGCGCCGACCATCGAAATGGCGCGCCTGCATCCCTACCAATACGTCTATTTCAATCATGTGGCCGGCGGAGTGCGCGGTGCCGAAGGCCGCTACATGCTGGACTACTGGGGATTGGCGTTCCGGCAAGCGTCGCTCGAGCTGCTGCGGGTTGTGGCCGAGCGCGGGCTTGAGCCGGAGGGCGGACGGAAATGGAAGATCGCGGTGTGCGGGCCGCATCCACCGGCGGAGGTCGTGCTCGGGGAGCAGTTCGAACTGACCTGGGATCCCAAAGGCGCGGATTTCGCCATGATGCTCGGCGCGTTCTATTGCCGCAGCTTCGAGGCGCCGGTGCTGTTGGAGGTGAAGCGCGAAGGCGTGCTGTTTGCGCGGGTCTATGACATTCGCGGCCGCACATTCGACAGCCTGTTCACCATCCCGCCGGTGCAGAGCGATTAGCCAGCCGCAGGGCAATCTCATTGGCCTGCGTCCCGCGTTGAGCGTTCAGCCGTGCGCAAAATCCCAGTAGAGGGTGCGAGCCTTGCGGTAGATCGGGCCGGGCTGCAACGAGCGATCGTCAATGCGAACGATCGGCGACACTTTGGAGTAATTGCCGGTGGCGAAAATCTCGTCGGCGGTCGCAAGGTCGCGGTAGGTCAGCGTGCATTCCATCACGGTGATGCCGGCGCCGCGCAACAGTTTTATCACCCGCTGCCGCGTGATGCCGTTGAGAAACGTCCCGTTGGGCACCGGCGTGAAGACAACGCCGTCCCTCGCCATGAAAATGTTGGCGGTGGCGAGTTCGGCGACATTGCCCAGCATGTCGCAGAGCACGCAATTGTCGAAGCCGCGGGCGCGGGCCTCGACGAGCGCGCGGCCGTTGTTGGGGTAGAGACAGCCGGCCTTGGCATCC
This sequence comes from Xanthobacteraceae bacterium, assembly GCA_035574295.1. Taxonomy (GTDB): domain Bacteria; phylum Pseudomonadota; class Alphaproteobacteria; order Rhizobiales; family Xanthobacteraceae; genus PNAI01. Next base: position 36,515 of record DATLYX010000055.1, on the reverse strand, counting down.
ACCGGCATGCATTCGAGCGTCGGTCGGCGGTAGGGCGACAGCGTGACGGAGGAGCCCTCCGGCGTACGCATGGGGGCTTCGTAGAGCGCCAGACACCAGCGGGTCGACTCCGGATCGGGCGCCACCAGCAGCGGCCCGCCCTGCTCGGCCCAATACATGGGCCGCACGTAAAGCGCGGCGTCCGGGTCAAAATGCTTGCGACCCTCGGCCGCAAGCCCGAGCCAGGTGTCCACCGACACCGAAGGTTTGAGCATCATGGTTTTGGCAGAGGCATTGACGCGCGCAAAATGCAGATCGAGGTCGGGGGCGACCCGCTCGAACACCCGCCCGCCGTCGAACACCGAGGAACCGAGCCAGGCGCCATGGGTGCGCACACCCATGATCGGCAGATTGCCCTCGTGCCACTCGCCCTCGAAAAACGTCCAGGTTCTGGACCAGTTCGGCACGGCCATGCCTCCCAGCGCGCACGGCGCCAACGATCATTTGCGAATTCTAGCCTATTGCGCAGCGAGCGCCGCAAGGATCCGCGCCCAACTGCGGATGCCCTTGTGGTAGCACTTCAGATCGAACTTCTCGTTGGGCGAATGCACGCGGTCGTCGTCGAGCGCAAAGCCGACAAGGAGCGAGTCCATTCCAAGAACGCGCTTGAAATCTCCGACGATGGGGATGGAGCCGCCGGCGCCGATGGTGACGGCCTTGGCACCCCACTCCTCCGCCAGGGCTTGGCGCGCCTTGCCGAGCGCGGGATTGTCGAAGGACAGGGCGATGGCGGGCGCGTCGGCGAAATTGGCGAATTCCACCCTGCAGTCGGGCGGCAATCGTTCGCGCACGAAGGCGCGAAAAGCTTCGCGCACCCTTTTCGGATCCTGATCGCCCACCAGACGGAACGAAACCTTAGCCATGGCGGTGGAGGGAATCACGGTCTTGGCGCCCTCGCCGGTGTAGCCGCCCACGATGCCGTTGATCTCCGCGGTCGGCCGGGTCGCGATTTGTTCTATGAGCATGCGGTCCTTTTCGCCGGCCGGCACCTTCAACCCCACCTGACCGAGAAATTTTTCGGGGGTCAGATTGAGCCGCCGCAAATCCTCCTTCACATCGGGCGGCAACTCGTGAACCCCTGCATAAAAGCCGGGGATGGTCACCCGCCCGTTCTCGTCGTGCATGGCCGCGAGAATTTTGCTCAGCACCCGGATCGGATTTTGCGCCGCGCCCCCGAACAGGCCGGAGTGCAGATCGCGGTCGGCGCAGGTGAGCCGCACTTCCTCATAGACCAGGCCGCGCAGAGAGGTGGTGATGGCCGGCGTGTTCTGATCCCACATGCTCGTGTCGCACACGAGCGCGAGGTCGAGTTTGAATTCGTCGGCGTGATCGCGGACGAAACCAAACAGATGTTTGGACCCGCATTCCTCTTCACCCTCAATCAGGAACGTGATCGGGAGCGGCAATTTGCCGGTGACCGATTTGAAGGCGCGGCAGGCTTCGATGAATGTCATCGCCTGACCCTTGTCGTCGCAGGCGCCGCGCGCGACGATGATCTTGCGGCCGTCGGGCAGGGTCTCGATCTTGGGCTCGAACGGGGGCGATTTCCAAAGATCAATCGGATCAACTGGTTGGACATCATAATGGCCGTAGAACAGAACCCGCGGACCGCCGCCGTCCGGGGCTTTGGCGACCACGATCGGGTGACCCGCGGTGGGGCGCACGTCGACCGCAAAGCCGATGTCGCGCAGGTCGGCGGCCACGTGCTCGGCAGCGGCGCGGCATTGTGCGCTGTAGGCCGGATCGGTGGACACGGACGGAATTCGCAGCAGCGCAAACAGGCGCTCCAGACTCTTGTCGAGATCACGATCGATGCGATCGAGAACGGCGTCGAGTTGATTCATGCTTCACCCAATCCAACTTTCCCACGCGTGCGCAACCACAATGGACGTGCGCCCGGACACCGAGCATGAGTTGATCGTTGTCAATAGGTCGAATGCACTGTCGCATGCGTCATCGTCCGGCTCACAACCGACACTGCACGAAATCCCACGGCTGTGCCCGCTTTGCAACAACACGGCCTTGTGTTCTTTGTCCATGGTGCTAATGATTATGGCCTTCCGTCGGCGGTACGGAGGGGAGGCCAATGGACGAACTCGTACAACGGATCGTTGCCAACGTCGGCGTCGATCGCGCGGTCGCTGAGAAGTCCGTCGGCATCATTCTGGCATTCCTGCTCAACGAGGGTCCAGCCGACAAAGTGCGCGCATTGCTGGACCAACTGCCGGGGGCCGAGGAGGCGGCCAAGGCGGCGGCCAACGGCTCCGGCGGCATCAGCTCGTTCATGGGCGGCATCATGGGCGTCGGCACCAAGTTGATGGCGGCGGGGCTCGGCATGGGACAGATGCAGGCCGTCACCCGCGAAATCATCGGCTATGCCCGGGAAAAGGTGGGCGAACAGGCGGTGAGCGAGATCGTCGGCGCCATTCCCGGTCTCGGACAGTTCGTCTGATCGCAAGCCGGCGGCACGATAAAGAGGGGGTATATGCCGGTTTCCCATCCCATTACGGACATCAACGGCATCGACGAGGAGACCGCCGCGATCCTCAAAGCGCACGGCATTCGCACCTCGGCCAAGCTCCTGGAAGCGGCGAGGACTCCGCGCGGCCGGAAGGCGCTCGCGCAAAAGACGGGGATCAGCGAAAAGGACCTGTTGTGCTGGGCCAACGCGGCTGACCGGATGCGGATCAAGGGTGTGGGAGAAGAATATTCCAGCCTCCTGCAGGCCGCGGGGGTCGATACGGTCAAGGAGCTCAAGTACCGCAATCCAGAACGGCTGGCCAAGGCGATGCGGGAGGCCAATGCGCGTCGAAAGCTGGTGGGGGTCCTTCCCTCCGATCGCGCGGTGGTGCGCTGGATCGAGCACGCCAAGAAATTGCCGCTCAAGATCACGTATTGAGCCCACCCCCGGCTGCCCTGGGCCCGTTGACTCCGCAAGGGCCGGCGCGCAAAGCGGACGGCATGAGCCTGCGCACGAACCCCCTTGCCGATGCGGCACAGCCGGCGGCGCCGGAACCGCTACGAGGATTGCTGGCCAAACCCCACGTGCTGGTCATGGGCGTATTGAACGTCACGCCCGACTCCTTTTCCGACGGGGGCCAATTCGAGGAGCCCCTGGCTGCAATCGCCCATGCACGGCGCATGGCGGAAAGCGGCGCGGATATTCTCGACATCGGGGGTGAGTCGTCGCGGCCTTACGTGGGCGCGCAGCCGGTGTCGCTCGAGGAAGAAATGGCCCGGCTTCAGCCCGTGCTGCCCGCCGTAGTCAGGCTCGGCCTTCCGGTATCCATCGACACCATGAAGGCCAAGGTCGCGGAATGGGCGCTCGGCGCCGGCGCGGCCATCGTCAACGATGTGTGGGGCCTGCAGCGCGACCCCGACATGGCAAAGGTGGTTGCCGCGCACAGGGTGCCGGTGATCGTGATGCACAATCGCGCGACGGTGGATCCGGCCATCGATATTGTGGCGGACGTTGTGGCGTTCTTTCACCGCTCGCTGGAGATCGCGGCAAGGCACGGCATTGCGCGTGCGGCGATCGTGCTCGATCCCGGCATCGGTTTCGGCAAGACGCCGGAGCAGAGTATGGCCTGCATCGCCCGGCTCGACGTCTTCAAGAGCTTCGGCTTGCCGCTCCTGGTCGGCGCCTCGCGCAAGCGGTTCATCAATGCGGTCGTGCCGTCGGAGCCCTCGCAGCGGCTCGGCGGCTCGATCGCCGCACATGTGCTGGCGGCGAGCAACGGCGCGCGCATCATCCGCGCGCATGACGTGGCCGAAACCGTGCAGGCGTTGCGCGTGGCCGCAGCCATCCAGAGGCAACGATGAGCGACGAGATTTTCATCACCGGGCTTGCGCTGCACGCCTATCACGGCGTCATGCAGCACGAGGGAAAGGTCGGCCAGACGTTCAAGCTCGATCTTGTATTGAATATCGACCTGGCGGCCGCCTCGCGATCCGACAAGCTGGCGCACACGGTCTCCTACGATCAGGTGGTAAAGACGGCGAGCGAGGCGTTCTGCGCGCGCCGGTATCGGCTGGTGGAAGCCGCGGCAGGCGCGGTGGCCGAGGCGCTGCTCGGCCGCTTTCCGCAAGTCATTAGCGTGCGCATTACCGTGCACAAACCGCATGCGCCCATTGCCGCCGCGCTCGACGACGTGGGCGTGACCATCGAACGTGTCCGCCGTGGCTGAGGCGCTGCTGGCGCTCGGCGGCAATCTGGGCGATGTGCGGGCAACGCTCGACCGCGCCGTCGCCGCGCTGTGCGACGGCGTCGAAGTCCGGCTGCTTCTGCGTTCGTCGGATTACCGCACCCCGCCCTGGGGCATTACGGATCAACCGCCGTTCGTCAATCTGTGCATCGCGGTTGCGACCGAACTGTCTGCACGCAGGTTGTTTGCACGCACGCAGGAGGTCGAGCGGGCGCTCGGCCGCGATCGGAGCAAGGAGCAACGCTGGGGCCCGCGCCCGATCGACATCGACCTTTTAGCCTACGACGACCTCACGCTCGCCGAGCCGGACTTGACGCTGCCGCACCCGCGGCTGTTCGAGCGCGCCTTCGTGCTGGTGCCGCTCGCGGAGATCGTTCCGGGGCGCGTGATCGCCGGCATCCGCGTCAAAGACGCGCTCGCCAGGGTCGATGTCTCGGGCATCGAACGCCTGCCGCCACGCTGACTTTCGCGCCATATCGTGGCATTTTGCACACATGAGCGAAGAGTTGAGACTTGGCACAGAGTTTCCGCCCGCAACGCGCGAGCAGTGGCTCAAGCTCGTGCGCGCGGCGCTGAAAGGCCGGCCGTTCGAAAGCCTGATCGCACGCACCTATGATCGGCTGCCGATCGAGCCGTTGCATGCGCGCGCCGCGCACGCGCAGCCGCTCGTGGGACGCGCAGCCGGTCGGCCGTGGATCGTGATGCAGCGGGTGGACCACCCCGATCCTGCGGCGGCGAATGCGGAGGCGCTGCATGATCTTGAGAACGGTGCAACGGGGTTGACGCTGGTTTGCGCCGGCTCGATCAATGCCAACGGATTCGGCCTCGACGGTTCAGCCGAGGGCCTTGCGCGCGCGCTCGACGGTGTGCGGCTCGACGCCGGGATCCTCATCGACTTCAACGTGAGTGCGGATACGCGCGGCATCGTCCGACATTTTGCGGCGCTGGTGAAGCAACGCAACATTGCGCCGGCGGCGGTGCGGATGTGCGCCAGCCTCAATCCGATCGGGGGGATGGCGGCGGCCGGGGGCAGCCCGCTGCCCTGGAAGGAGCTTGCGCCGGCGTTCGCAACGCTGGTCGGTGAGCTTGCCGGACAGGGATTTCGCGGACCGTTCGCGGCTGCCGACGGCCGCATCGTGCACAATGCGGGCGGCGCGGAGGCGCAGGAGCTTGCCTTCGCGCTAGCGAGCGCGGTGGCGTACCTGCGCGCACTCGAAGCCGCGGGCATTGCGCTCGATGCGGCGCGCAGGATGATCTACTTCCGGCTGGCGGCAGACGCCGACCAGTTTTTGACCATGGCCAAATTCCGTGCCGCACGGAAACTCTGGGCGCGAGTCGAAGATGCGTGCGGGCTTGTGCCAGAGCCGCCGCTCGTATTCGCGGAAACCGCATGGCGCATGCTCTCCAAGCGCGATCCGTGGGTGAACATTTTGCGCGCGACGATCGCCGTGTTTGCCGCGGGCGTCGGCGGCGCTGATGCGATCACCGTGCTGCCGCACACGGCGGCGCTCGGGTTGCCGGACCGCTTTGCGCGCCGCATTGCGCGCAACATCCAGCTCCTGCTGCTCGAGGAGTCGAACGTGGCGCGGGTGGCCGATCCCGCCGCGGGCGCGGGGGCGGTTGAGGATTTGACCGAAAAACTCTGTCAGGCAGCCTGGTCCTTGTTCCAGGAGATCGAAGCCGCAGGCGGGGCGGCCGCGGCGCTTGAGGCTGGCCTGATCCAGCAAAGGATCGCGGACGTGCGCGCGGAGCGCGAAAAGGCGGTGGCTTTGCGCCGCGATCCGCTAACTGGAACCAGCGACTACCCTGATCTCGCCGAAGCGCCGGTGACAGTGCTGGACGTAAAACCCGTGGCGAGTGCGGCGGCGCCAGCGCCCATCGCGATAAAATTTCCGGCGCTGCCGCGCATGCGCCTCGCGGAGCCGTTCGAGCGGTTGCGCGACGCCTCGGACCGCGCGCTGAAAGAGACTGGCGCACGACCGAAAATTTTTCTGGGCAATCTCGGCACCCCATCCGACTTCAACGCGCGCGCCACGTTCGCAAAGAATTTTTTCGAGGCAGGCGGCATCGAGGCGATCGAATCGGCGACTTCGGAGGGCGATTATACGGCTGCGCTTGTCACGGCCTTCAAATCATCGGGCGTGACGCTCGCGTGCCTGTGCTCGTCGGACGAGGTGTATGCACGGCAAGCGGCAGGAGCCGCGAAGGCTCTCATTGCGGCCGGTGCCCGCCATGTCTACCTCGCAGGCCAGCCGCACGAACGAGAATTGGAGTTCAGGGCGGCCGGCATCGGCACCTTTGTCTTTGCCGGCTGCAACGCGCTGCGCGTGTTGCGCGATGTCCACAAGCTGCTAGGGCTGGAGGAATAAGAGGGAGCCATGTGGGACGCGCTTCGCGACTTCGGCATTTCTGAGTCGGGTATCGACGGCCCCGCTCTTTACTTTGTGGTGGCTGGCCTCGCCTGCCTGATCGTCAACACCCAAGTGCGCAATCGCGCTCCAGACGCATCTGGGCGGATTCTCGGCCTCTTGTACGTCGGGGCAATTCTTCTCGCCGCGAGTACGATGTGGCTCGCCTTCCAGATCGAGAGCGAAAACGCACGTTATGTCGTCGCGCTTGTCTACCTTGGGGTACTGACTTTCGGCGCCCGGCTGATCGGCAGGAAATACCTCGGTGTGCGCGACGAGGCGCCGGAGGACGACCCAGGGAAACCAGGCGGCCGTGCATGACTGGCAGGGTATCCGATCCTTAAACTTTTGCCGCTGTGATGTCCTGACGACGCTTGGGCGGATCATGATATCATCTGAAGCCAATAGCGGAGTACGTCTTGCAGACGAGCCGCAATGAGATCATTCGATGAGCCGCGTTCCCGACTTCCGTCAAGTTTCCTGGAGCGCAGCCGCGCCAACGCCCCCACTTGGCGGCGCGTCTTGGCTTACGCCGGAGAATATTTCGGTAAAACCCATCTTCTGCGAGCACGATCTGGCAGGAATCGACTTCCTCGACACTTTCCCCGGCATTCCGCCGTTCCTGCGCGGGCCGTATCCCACGATGTATGTCACGCAGCCGTGGACCATCCGGCAATATGCCGGCTTCTCCACGGCGGAGGACTCCAACGCCTTCTATCGGCGCAACCTCGCGGCCGGGCAGAAGGGGCTCTCGGTCGCCTTCGATCTGCCGACGCACCGCGGATATGATTCCGACAATCCGCGCGTGGCCGGCGACGTGGGCATGGCGGGCGTCGCGATCGATTCCATCTACGACATGCGCACGCTGTTCGCCGGCATCCCGCTCGACCAGATGACGGTGTCGATGACCATGAACGGCGCGGTGCTACCGGTGCTCGCGCTCTTTATCGTGGCGGCGGAGGAACAGGGCGTGCCGCCGGAAAAGCTTGCGGGCACGATCCAGAACGACATCCTCAAGGAATTCATGGTGCGCAACACCTACATCTACCCGCCGGGGCCGAGCCTGCGCATCATCTCCGACATTTTCGCCTATACCTCGGCACACATGCCCAAATTCAACTCGATCTCGATATCGGGCTACCACATGCAGGAGGCGGGCGCGACCGCGGACCTCGAGCTCGCCTATACGCTTGCCGACGGCATCGAATACGTGCGCGCCGGGCTTGCCGCCAATCTCGACATCGACCGCTTTGCGCCGCGGCTTTCGTTCTTCTGGGGCGTGGGCATGAACTTCTTCATGGAAGTGGCGAAGCTGCGGGCGGCGCGCCTCTTATGGGCCAAGCTGATGAATCAATTCGAGCCCAAGGACCCGCGCTCGCTCGCCCTGCGCGCGCATTGCCAGACCTCGGGCTGGTCGCTTGCGGCGCAGGACGTGTTCAACAACGTGGCGCGCACCTGCATCGAGGCGATGGCGGCGACACAGGGGCACACGCAATCGCTGCACACCAATGCGCTGGACGAGGCGCTGGCGCTGCCCACCGATTTCTCCGCCCGCATCGCGCGCAACACCCAGATCGTGTTGCAGCAGGAGGCCGGCATCACGCGGCTGATCGACCCCTGGGGCGGCTCGTTCTATGTCGAACGGCTGACCTATGAGCTCGCGCGCAAGGCATGGGGACATATCCAGGAGGTGGAGGAACTCGGCGGCATGGCGCGCGCAATCGAGGCCGGCATTCCGAAGCTGCGCATCGAGGAAGCGGCGGCGCGGACGCAGGCAAGGATCGAATCCGGCCAGCAGGCGGTGATCGGGGTCAACAAATACCGGCCGGACCACGAGCCGCCGATTGAGGTGCTGAAGATCGACAATTCCGCGGTGCGGCAGCTCCAGATCGACAAGCTCAAGCGATTGAGGCGCGAGCGCAACGAGGCCGAGGTGCAAGCGGCGCTCGATGCGCTGACGCGGGGCGCCAGCGGCGGCAATGCGAATCTGTTGGCGCTCGCCATCGATGCGGCGCGCGCCAAGGCCACGGTCGGGGAAATTTCCATGGCGCTGGAAAAGGTCTTTGGCCGGCACCGGGCCGAAATCAAGGCGATCTCGGGCGTGTTCAAACGGGAGGTCGGCATGTCGGATGCATTGGCGCGTGTGCAGAAGCTCGTGGAGGCATTCGCGCGCGAGGAGGGCCGGCGGCCGCGCATCCTGGTGGCGAAGATTGGCCAGGACGGCCACGACCGCGGGCAAAAGGTGATTGCGACCGCCTTCGCCGACCTCGGCTTCGACGTGGACATCGGGCCACTGTTTGCCACCGCGCAGGAGGCCGCGCGGCAGGCGGTGGAAAACGACGTACACATTCTCGGCGTGTCCACGCTTGCGGCTGCGCATCTGACGGCGGTGCCGGAGCTCAAGGCGGAACTGGAGAAGCTCGGGCGGCCGGACATCATGATCGTGGTGGGCGGCGTGATACCGCCGCAGGATTACGCGGCCCTCTCCAAAGCCGGCGCCGAGGCCATCTTTCCGCCGGGCACGGCGATCGCGGAGGCGGCGGAGGAACTCTTGCACAAACTCAACCGGCGGCTCGGACACGGTAAGGAGGCGGCGGAGTAGCCGCGGATCAGGCGTGACCTTCGGCGATATGTCGTCTAATACCGTCGCGCCAATGAAGAAACTCGATCGGCCTCACGGTAAGGAGCGGCCGAGGGCCGCGTCTCGAACCATGAAGCTGCCCTCATGCTTCCAGACGGCCGCGCCTTGCCGCCTCCTCAGCATCACGGCGGATCGCCCCAAAAGCGCGGCGGTATAATTGGTCGGCATGATCCGGCAGGCAGGACAACGTTTAAGCGGCCTAAACTTGAATGTGCTCATACGCGCCATCCGCGACGGTGATCGCGCGACGCTGGCGCGCGCCATCACGCTGATCGAAAGCACGCGCGCCGACCATCGCAAAGCGGCGCGGCAACTGATGCAGGAGCTGCTGCCGCACACCGGAAAGGCCATCCGCGTCGGCATTACCGGCGCGCCGGGCGTCGGCAAATCGCTGACCATCGACACGCTCGGCTCGCATCTGACGGCGCGCGGCCACAAGGTTGCGGTGCTGGCGGTGGATCCCTCCTCGGTGCGCACCGGCGGGTCGATCCTGGCCGACAAGACGCGCATGGCGCGGCTCGCCAACGACCCGAACGCCTTCGTGCGGCCATCGCCTGCCGGCGGCACGCTCGGCGGGGTCGCGGCCAACACCCGCGAGGCCATGCTGCTGTGCGAGGCGGCCGGGTTCGATGTGGTGCTGATCGAAACCGTGGGAGTCGGCCAGTCGGAGACGGCGGTGGCGGATATGACCGATTTTTTTCTCCTCTTGCTTCTGCCGGGCGCCGGCGACCAATTGCAGGGCCTGAAAAAAGGGGTGATCGAGCTTGCGGACATGATTGCGGTGAATAAGGCCGACGGCGACAACGTCAAGCGCGCGACCGAGGCCGCGGCCGAGTATCGGGCGGCGCTGCAAATCCTCGCCCCGCGCTCGCCCAACTGGACGCCGCCGGTCATCACCTATTCGGCGTTGACCGGCACGGGGATCGAAGACCTCTGGGCTCAGATCCTCAAGCATCGCGAGCGGATGTCGGCATCCGGCGAGTTTGCTGCCAGACGCCGCGCCCAGCAGCTCAAGTGGATGTGGGCCATGCTCGAGCAGCGCCTGTTCGCGCAACTGCGTTCCGACCCTGCCATCAAGGCGAAGCTGCCGAAGATCGAGGCCGCGGTGAGCGAGGGGCGGCTCTCCCCGGCGCTTGCCGCCGATCAGATCGCGGAAGCGCTCGGGATCTCCGGCAAGGCTTGAACCGATGCCGCTCACGCTCGTGATCACCGGCTTCGGGCCGTTTCCCGGCGCTCCGGAAAATCCGAGCGGCGTGCTGGCGCAATGGCTCGCGCGTCGACGCCGGCCTGCATTTGCCGACGTGCGGTTGATCGCCCATGTTTTTCCGACGACCTATGCGGCGGTCGAGCGCGAGCTGCCGGCGCTGCTCGCAAAGCATCGACCGGATGCGATCTTGATGTTCGGGCTTGCCCCGCGGGCGCGGCACCTGCGGATCGAAACCCGCGCACGCAACCGCGCGTCCGCGCTCTTTCCCGATGCCGAGCGGCGCAAACCTTCCGTCTTGCGGCTCGCCGCGAAGGGGCCGGACGTCCTGCCGGTGCGGGCGCCCGTCTCCCGGCTCGTCCAAGCCGCACGCGCGGCCGGCACGCGGGCATCGCTGTCGCATGACGCCGGCCGCTACCTCTGCAATGCGCTGCTGTGGCGCGTCTTGGAGTCCGAAACGCGAGCGGGTCGCCCGCGGGTTACGGCCTTCGTTCACATCCCGCGGGCGCAACGGCTTTGCTTTGCCAAGCTGGTTCGCGCCGGCGAAGCCATCATGGGCGAAATTCTCGCGGCGGCACGGCGATCGCGTTAACCGTGCCGTGATCGGACATTGTTGTTCCGGTCCGGCACAGATTTATTGGCCCGAGACTTGAACCGTCCCGGCTCGACAGAACCGGAGCCGGACCATGAGCCTCGACCGCCGCGCTTTTTTCAGGCTTTCCGCATTGACCACCGCGGTGCCGGCCGTGACGCTGGCGACGCCGTCGCGCGCAGCGCCGATGTCGATGCTGGGCGTCGATGCGGTGCAGCTCGGCGTGCGCGCGGGCGGCACGGTGGAACAGACTGCGGCGCTGCAGAACGCCATCGATCAGACCGCAGGCGCACGGGTGCCGCTCGTGCTCGGTCCGGGTGAATATCGCACCGGCCAACTCAAGCTGCCGACCGGAACCCAGATCGTGGGCGTGCGCGGCGCGACGCGCCTGATCTTCGAAGGCGGAGCGTCGCTGGTTTCCGCGCACGGCGCCGACCACGTGACGCTCGCCGGCCTCATCTTCGAAGGCAAAAATAAAGCGTTGCCGGAAGATCGCGGGCTGCTCCACCTTTCCTGGGGCGGCGGTATTCGCATCATCGACTGCGAGGTGCTCAATTCGGGCGGCCACGGCATCGTGCTCGACAGCGTCGAAGGAATGGTGTCGGGCAGCATCATCGCCAACGCCGCGCATACCGCAATCGTCTCACACAATGCCCGCGGCATCGTCTTCAGCAACAACCAGGTTCGCGCCTGCCGCGGCGGCATTAGCATCCTGCGCAAGAATAAGGGCGACGACGGCTCGCAGGTGGTGGACAATCGCATCGAAGACATCGCGGCGGAGCCGGGTAATGCGTCCGGCAACGGAATTCTGATCGCCCAGGCCGCCAATGTGACCGTGCGCGGCAACCGCATGCGCCGGATCGCCGTGTCGGGCATCAAGGGGCAAGGCGCCGCCAACCTGCAGATCGTCGGAAATTTTATCGCGGAGGTTGGCGACGCGGCGGTGCATGCGGAGGCCGATTTCGATGGCGTTGTGGTTGCGAACAACACCCTATCCGATGCGGCGGCGGGAATCGCCATCGTTGGCTTCGAGCATGGCGGGCGTCTTGCGGTGATCGAAGGCAATCTGATCCGCAACCTGAAAACCGCCCGGCGCGCCGGGCACGGCAACGGCGCCGGAGCCGGCATCGGCATCAGCGTGGAGGCGGATGCGACCGTCAGCGGCAATGTGATTGAGAATGCGCCCGACACCGGCATCAAGCTCGGCTGGGGGCAATATCTGCGCGATGTGTCGGTCACCGGCAACGTGGTGCGCAACGTGGGCTACGGCATCACGGCGTCGATTTCCACGGGCGCCGGCCAGGCGGTGATCGCGGCCAACATGGTGGCGGAGGCCAAGCGCGGGGCGATTGTGGGGATGGACTTCGCCGAGGCAATTCCCGACGACTTGCAGAAAAATCCGACGCGCTATGCGCATCTGACCGTGCGCGGCAACAAGGTGCGCTGAACGTCTTCCCGCCCTCCCCTGGCACATCGATAGTGGGGCGGCCTCCCCGCGTGATTGCGCCCTTCCAACCTCGGCGCACACGCGGGGAGGTTTTTTGATGCCGGGTGGCCGATGTCTTGATTGACGCGAGCGGTCACTTTGGTTGTGCGAGAAGCTCGGTCGGCCGGATTTCGCCCACGGCCATGCCGTTCCAGTTATGCAGGGGACGGCGGACGAATTTGCCCAGCGCTGCGCGATCGGAATCGGTCGCAAGAAAGCGCGCCAGCGTCGTGGCCATCATCACTTCGGCGGCGCGGCCGGCGCCGTCGTCGCATTTGACGGCAATGCCAAGCCCCTGCTCGGGCAACGCGGCACAGCAGACGCCTTCGGCCCCGCTCTTGACCAGGATGCGGGCGCCGAAGCGGCCCATGATCTCGGTGCAGAAGCGGCCGGTACCGGCTACGTGCCAGGGTTTTTGCGCGCAGGCTTCTCGTAACCGGCGCGCGGCTTCCGCCCGTTTGGGCCCAAGGCTCTTGCCGGTCCCGAAGCGGGCAAAGGCGCGCGCAACCGCATCGAGCGGGATGGCCCAGGTCGGCACGGAGCAGCCGTCGACAGCACAGGCCCGGTCGGGAATGCAAAGGCCGGCAAGGTCTTCCAACGCCGCCTTGACCGCGCGCTGCACCGGATGGCTCGGCTCGACGTAGGAGCCGCGTTCGGCCCCCAATGCGCAAGCGGCACAAAGAAATCCCGCGTGCTTGCCCGAGCAGTTATTGTGCAGTGCGGTGGCCTCGCGGCCGGCGCGCGCGAGGGCTTGCGCGGACGCCTGGTGCAACGGCCAATGAGCTCCGCACTTCAGAGCCGACGGATCGAGGCCGGCAAGCCTCAGCATCCGCGTCACGGTCGCTACATGCCCCTCCTCGCCGCCATGGGACGCGCAGGCGATGGCCAATTCTTCCGGTCCCAAACCGAAACGGTCGGCGGCCCCGCTCTCGACCAGGACGAGCGCCTGCAACGGCTTGATGGCCGAGCGCGGATAAACCGCCCGAGCCACATCGCCGAGCGCGAGCACGCGGCGCCCCTCGGGGTCGACCACCGCGACGGCGCCGCGGTGGCTGCTCTCGACCATGCCGCCGCGGACGACTTCGACCAGGAGAGGATTGTCCATGGGCAGAGATGCGATTTTGTTGCGTCACAGTTCAGCCGAAAAACCAGCCTAGCAATTTTGCATGGTCAAGCGTGCCAAACGTTCGCTCTCCCGCCGCATTCTGATCCTCCTACTCGCGGTGTTCCTCATGCCGATCCTGGTGCGCGCGGCGTTCTATGCGGTGGATGGCGGCCCGCGCAGTTGGCGGGAGGCGGATTGGTCGAGCACCGGCAGTCTGCCGCCGGCGGCCTCGCACCCGGAAGCGCGGGTGCTCATTCTGTCGGGCCAGACCGGCGGCTGGAAGGGCGTGCTGTCGGTCCACTCGTGGATCGTCATCAAACCCGCCAACGCCCCGGAGTGGCGGCGGTATGACGTGGTCGGCTGGGGCAGCCCGGTGCGCGTCAACGGATGGGCGCCGGACGGGCGCTGGTTCGGCAACCGGCCCACGGTGGTTGCCGACATCAGAGGGCGGGACGCCGAGGCGTTGATCCCGAAGATCGAGGCGGCCATCCGCAACTACCGCTACAACCATTTCGGCGACTATCGGCTGTGGCCCGGGCCGAACAGCAATACGTTTGTGGCGAGCGTGCTGCGCGAGGTTCCGGAAATCGGCGTGGCCTTGCCGCCCAATGCCATCGGCCGCGACTTCCGGCCCTGGCCGTATGCCGGATTGAGCGACAGCCGCACGGGGGTGGAAGCCAACCTGTGGGGGGCGCTCGGGGTCAAGCTCGGCTGGGTCGAAGGCGTCGAGCTCAACGTGCTTGGCCTTGTCGCCGGCCTCGATGTACGCCATCCGGCGGTCAAGCTGCCGGGATTCGGCCGCGTGGGCATCGATACGCTTGCAGCCGTCGCGGCGCCAAAGCATTGACCGATTTCATCCGCGCAGCGCAGCGCCGGGCCAAAGCTTGGGTCCGGCGCGCTGGTATTGCGGCACGCGGGGAATTTCGGCGCCGAGCGCCTGTGCGGCATGCCAGCCCCAGCGCGGATCGTCGAGCATGGCGCGCGCGAGCGACACCATGTCGGCCTTGCCTTCGCTCACGATCGATTCCGCATGCGCCGGGGTCACGATGAGGCCAACGGTTCGCGTCGGGATTCCCACTTCCTTTTTCACGCGCGCGGCGATCGGCGCGTTGTAGCACGGCGTGGTCGGATTGCGGGTGGCGGCGGTGATGCCGCCGGACGAAACATCGATGAAATCCAAACCGTCGTCCTTGAGCGCCTTGGCGAAGGCCACGGCGTCGTCGGGCGTCAATCCGCCCTCGTTCCAGTCGCTGCCGGTGATGCGCGCGCCGAGCGGTATCCGCTGCGGCACCACCGCGCGCACGGCCTGGGCGATTTCGCGCGGAAAGCGCATGCGCGCAACGAGCGGGCCGCCGTACTCGTCGTTGCGGGTGTTGGACAGCGGGGACAGAAACGAATGCGCGAGATACCCGTGGGCGTAGTGCAGCTCGATCGAATCGAAACCGATGCGCACGGCGCGCTTGGCCGCCTCCACGAATGCGGTGCGAACCCGCACAAAATCCTCGGCCGTCATGGCGCGCGGGGTGTGCCAGCCTTCGCCGAAGGGAATCGCGGATGGCGCAATGGTCGGCCAAGGATCGTGCGGATCTTTAAGGGCGCCGCCGCCCTCCCACGGGCGATAAGAGGACGCCTTGCGGCCCGCATGGGCGAGCTGAATGCCGAGTTTTGCCGTGCCGGCGCGGCGGCAATGGGCCAGCACGCGGGCGAGCGCGGCTTCGTTGGCATCGGAATAGAGGCCGAGGCAGCCGTGGGTGATGCGGCCGTGGCGTTCCACGTGGGTGGCCTCCACCACCACCAGGGCGGCGCCGGAATTGGCCAGCATCGAGAGGTGCCCAAGATGCCAGTCGGTGGCCGAGCCGTCGTCGGCGCTGTACTGGCACATGGGCGAGACGACGATGCGGTTTGCCAATTCAAGCTCGGCGAGCCGGATCGGCGAAAACAGGGCGGTGGGCATGCGTGATGACGAGATTGAGAGCGGGCCAGCCACTATAGCGCATTGCAAGCACGTAATTGAAGGAGCTTGCGAAGCCGATGTTTATGAACCCGTCTTGGCGTTGTCGTTGTCGGATTTCGGGGCAATCTCGTTCCAGCGATCCGCCATGCTCATGGTCTCGCGGAAACAGGCGAGGAATTGCTCCTCGGAGTAGTAACGCTTCCAGCGGCCGGTGAGATAAAGGTCGACGAGATGCGCGCGCCGCCGGTCCGCAAGATTGCGCCATTTCAGCGCAACGGGATCCAACGAGAGGACAGATCGAGGGGGCGCCACAGGTGGCCCGTCCTTGTGCTCTGACATCTGCCGCCGCCGCAGGTGGTAAAGCTTGGCCTCAAACGCAAACATCAGACCAGTCGATTCGGGCAACAGCAAGGACGAGATGATGGCGCCTCGGATTTTCCGCAACTCTTTTGCGGCCTTCGGAGGTTGTGGGCAACTCCCCTCGCGCGGGCAGGAACACGGGGCTCATTGCGCTCCCGTCCGAAGGTTGAACACTTTCATCCGGATCACCAGCACTGCGATCACGCCGAGGTTGAGCAGATTGGCAAGGATGCCGGCGGCGAACGCAGGAGCATAATACCCGAAATAGTCGTAGAGCACGCCGGCAAGCCACCCTCCGGTGCCCATGCCAGTGCCATTCAGCAACAGCAGCACCGGGATGCGCCAGGAGGCTTCGGAGGCGGGAAAATGCTGGCGGATGGCCAGCACATAGGCTGGAACCAGGCCCGCAAAGCCCAAGCCGAAGGCGGCGGAGACGATGAACAGGCCGACCTCGTCCTGGGTCAGCAGAAAGCCGCTCATGGCCACGGCCTGCGAGGCGGAGCTCAGCAGCAGCGTGCGCAGGCCGCCAATGCGATCCGAAATCGCGCCCCAGATCTGGCGGCTGATGAAGCCGGCGCCGAGCAACAGCGACAGCATGGCGGCGCCATGCGCAGGCTTGATGCCAATGTCGCTGCAAAACGCAACCAGATGCACCTGCGGCATGGACATGGTCACGCAGCAGAGAAAACCCGCGGCTGCCAGTAGAATGTAAACCACGCGCGGCGGCCAGCCGAACACCCGTTGCGGGGCTGAGGCGGCGCCGGCGAGAGCCACCGCCGGCTGCTCCGGCGGCGATTTCAGAAAAGTCAAAGCGATGGGCACGATCACGACCAGTTCAAACAGGCCATACCACAGCATGGTCTGACGCCACCCGAGCGCGGCGATGGCCGGCTCGAAAACGTTCGGCCAGATGCTGCCCGCAAAAAATGTTCCGCTGGAGATGAGCGCGAGCGCCGAGCCACGGCGACGATCAAACCAGCGGCTCACGTACACATAGAACGGCGCGTTGATGCCGCCGTTGCCGAGAATACCGATGAAGAGGCCGTGGCCGACGTAGAGCTGCCAGGGCGCACCGCCCATGGAGAGCAGGAGCCCGAGACATATCATCACCGCGCCGCAGACCACGGTCCAGCGCACGCCAATGATCTCGGCCAGGCGCCCCATCAAAATACCGCCAAGCCCTTGCCCGAACCACGCGAGCGCGCTGGCCAGGGCGGGAATGGAACGCGTGCCGTCCAGCTCGGCTGCGATCGGCTTGAGCGCAACCACCACGATCCACGGCGCGCCGAACGACAGCGTCAGGACCACAAGCGCCGCCGTGGCGACGATCCATGACTGCTTCGACTCGATCGAGGGCGCGGCCGGTACGCGCATTTACGGCTTCACCGCCAGCACCGCCTCGATTTCGACCGAGATTTGATTGGGCAGCGAACCCATGCCCACGGCGGAACGGGCGTGGCGGCCTGCCTCGCCAAGCACCTCCACGAACAGGTCGGAGCAACCGTTGATCACCTTGGGGTGGTCCTTGAATTCGGGCACGGCGTTCACCATGCCAAGGACTTTGAGCACAGCCTCGACGCGATCAAGCGTACCCAGCGCATCGCGAGCGGCGGCGAGCAGGCCGAGACCCACGCGGCGCGCACGCCGGTAGGCCTCCTCCACCGAGACGTCGGCGCCGACCTTGCCGGTGAGGTGGTTGCCGTTGTCGTCGCGCGGTCCCTGGCCGGAGAGAAACAACAAATTGCCAGCGAGCCGGAACGGCACGTAGTTCGCCACCGGGGTCGGCGTCTTGGGCAGAACGATACCAAGCTGCTTCAGGCGGGCCTCCGCACTCATTGGCGTCTCCTTTGGATCGAACTCCGCGCGGCCGCCATCATAGCCGAATGCGCAGCGCATGGGCGATTTCGCCGACGATGCCGCGGCGAAACAGCAATACGCAGGCAACGAAAATGGTGCCTTGGACCACAAGCACCCATTGGCCGATCTTGGTCAGATAGTTCTCAAGGGTAATTACGAAAAAGGCGCCGATGACCGGTCCGAACACCGTGCCGAGCCCGCCGACCAGCGTCATCAGCACGACTTCGCCGGACATGGGCCAATCCACGTCAGTGAGCGAAGCAAGCTGAAACACGATCGCCTTGGTCGCACCGGCGACACCGGTAAATGTGGCCGACAGAATGAATGCCGCCAATTTGTAGCGGTCGGTCTTGTAGCCGAGCGAGATCGCGCGCTGCTCGTTCTCGCGAATGGCCTTCAGTACCTCACCGAACGGCGAATGGATGATGCGGTAGATCATGAGGAACCCGGCGAGGAAGATCACCACGACGGTGAAATACATGGCGATCGGGTCAGCCAGGCTGATAAGACCGAACAGATTGCCGCGCGGCACGGCCTGGATGCCGTCCTCGCCGCCGGTGAACGGCGCCTGCACCGCGAAGAAATACATCATCTGCGCGAGCGCAAGGGTGATCATGGCGAAATAGATGCCCTGGCGGCGGATGGCGAGAGAGCCGGCGATCAAACCGAGGAAGGCCGCGAACAAGGTGCCGCCAAGGATGGCCAGTTCGGGAGACAGGGGCGGCAGCGGAATGACCAACCATTTCCAGGAGCCAACCCAATAGGGAAGCGAAATCGTGCCGACCTTGGCGAGATGCGCCGAGACATAGCTCGCCCAGCCGAAATACAGCGCATGACCGAATGAGAGCAGGCCGACATAGCCGATCAGCAGATTGAAGGCGCAGGCGAACAGCGCAAAGCACAGCGCCTTCATCAGGAACACCGGATAGAGGAACGCAGGAGCGACAATGAGGAAGACCACCATCACCGCGAATGCGATCAGCTCGCTGCGGGACTGAGCGGGCTTACTTGCAGCACCGAACGTCAGTTCAGCCGTCGCCATGTCAAGCCCTCCGTCCGAACAGGCCGGCGGGCCGGATCAGAAGCACGATGGCCATAATGATGAAGATCACGGTATTGGAAGCTTCCGGAAAGAACACCTTGGTCAGGCCCTCGATCACCCCGAGGCCGAAGCCGGTGACGATGGCGCCCATGATTGAGCCCATCCCGCCGATCACAACCACGGCGAAAACCACGATGATGAGATTGGCGCCCATCTGCGGGCTGACGTTGTAGATGGGCGCGGCCATGACACCGGCGAGCGCGGCCAGCCCGACGCCGAAGCCGTAAGTGAGCGTGATCATGCGCGGCACGTTGATCCCGAAGGCGCGCACGAGCGTCGGATTCTCGGTGGCCGCGCGCAGATAGGAGCCGAGCTTGGTGCGCTCGATCACGAACCAGGTGGTCAGGCAAACGACGAGCGAGAACACCACCACCCAGGCGCGGTAGTTCGGCAGGAACATAAAACCGAGGTTCTGCCCGCCTTGCAGCAGCTCCGGCGCGCGATACGGCAAGCCGGAGGAGCCGAAATAGTTGCGGAACACGCCTTCGATGATCAGCGCAATGCCGAAGGTAAGCAACAAACCGTACAGATGATCGAGCTTGTAAAGCCATTGCAGGAACAGCCGCTCAATGA
Source organism: Xanthobacteraceae bacterium (assembly GCA_035574295.1). Classification (GTDB taxonomy): domain Bacteria; phylum Pseudomonadota; class Alphaproteobacteria; order Rhizobiales; family Xanthobacteraceae; genus PNAI01. Next base: position 16,989 of record DATLYX010000055.1, on the reverse strand, counting down.
CGATCCCGGTCAGACCCACGACGATCGGGGAGATCACCAGGGCCAACCAGTAATTGATCCCGAGATATTGAAGCAGGAAGAACGCCACGAAGGCGCCGAGCATGTACTGGGCGCCGTGCGCAAAATTGATGATGTTGAGCATGCCGAAAATGACGGCAAGGCCCAGACTCAGAAGCGCGTAGAACGAACCGTTGATCAGCCCGAGCAGGAGCTGACCGAACAGGGCCTGTGACGGAATGCCGAAGATTTCGAACATGGATGGAACTTTGCTGCCCAAGCCGCGCCCATGCAAGGGGAGAACCGGCAGCGCAAGCGCGCCGGGCGGGAACAGCCGCGCCGATCCCGCCCGGCGCTATGCCGCAGAAGCGACCCGTCCTCCTTTCGGGATGGGTCAGCCGGTAACCAGCGGGCAGCCGCCCTCTTTAAGCGGACGGAATGCCTGCTCCGCCGGGATCGTCGCGCGCAGCTTGTAGAGGTCCCACGGGCCCTTCGATTCAGCGGGCTTCTTCACCTCGAACAGATACATGTCGTGGATCTTGCGCCCGTCCTGGCGGATGTAACCCTTGCCGAACAATCTGTCCTCGGTGGGCATGGATTTCATCTTGGCCACTACCGCCTTGCCGTCGGCGTCGGACTTGAGCTCGTGGACAGCCTTCAGGTAGTGCGTCACCGCCGAATAGACGCCGGCATGGATCATGCTCGGATAGATGCCCTTGTTCTGTGGCGCGAATTTCTGGGCGAACGCACGATTGGCGTCGTTCATGTCCCAGTACCAGGCTTCGGTGAAGATCAGACCTTGCGCGATCTGCAGGCCGAGCGCCTTCACGTCGCTGATGAAGACCAGAAGGCCGGCGAGGTTCTGCCCGCCTTTTGTAATCCCGAACTCGGATGCCTGTTTGATGGAGTTGATGGTGTCGCCGCCCGCGTTGGCGAGCCCGATGATTTTGGCCTTGGACGCCTGCGCCTGAAGCAGGAACGACGAGAAGTCGGTCCCGGGAAATGGATGGCGCACGCGGCCGAGCACCTTGCCGCCGGCTTTCTCGACCACGGCCGCGGTGTCGCGCTCGAGCGCATGACCGAAGGCATAGTCCGCGGTGATGAAGAACCAGGTGTCGCCGCCGGTCTTGACGATGGCATTGCCGGTGCCGTTGGCGAGCGCCCAGGTGTCGTAGGTCCAATGCACGGTGTTGGGCGAGCAGGCCTTGCCAGTCAGGTCGGAGGCTGCCGCGCCGGAAATCAGAAACACCTTGTTCTTGTCCCTGACAATCTGATTGACCGCGAGCGCGACCGAGGACGTCGGCACGTCGACGATCACATCGACCTTGTCGACGTCAATCCACTGACGGACGATGTTGGAGCCGACGTCGGGCTTGTTCTGGTGGTCGGCGCCCACGATCTCGACCTTGAGACCCTTGGCAGCCGCGCCGAAATCCTCCACCGCCATGCGCGCGGCGACCACCGAGCCGGGGCCGGTGAGGTCGGCATAAAGGCCCGACATGTCATTCATCACACCAATCTTGATCACGCCGTCGGTGATCTGGGCCTGCGCCGTGGCCGCGGCGAAGGCGATTCCGAGCGCGGTTAACCCGAATAGACGCTTCATCGTACCTCTCCGTATTTTTCGCTGGCGGGAATTCCAGCAGCTCTTGTCAAACGCCCAAGTAATCGTGGAGCTTGTCCACGGTTGCCTCCAATTCCGAGTTGGCAAAGCTGTCTACCACCTTGCCATGCTCCATGACATAATAACGGTCCGCAACGGTGGAGGCGAACCGAAAGTTCTGCTCCACCAACAAAATCGTAAAGCCGCGCGATTTGAGCGCGTGGATGGTCCTGCCGATCTGCTGAATAATCACCGGGGCAAGGCCCTCGGTCGGCTCGTCAAGCAGGAGCAGACGCGCGCCGGTGCGCAAGATACGAGCAATCGCCAACATTTGCTGCTCCCCACCCGAGAGCTTGGTCCCCTGACTCGACCCCAGGCGCTCCTTGAGGTTGGGAAACAGCTCAAAGATGTCGGCCAACGCAAGACCGCCGGGTTTGACCTCCGGCGGCAGCAACAGGTTCTCGGCGACGGTGAGACTGGCAAAAATCCCCCGTTCCTCGGGACAAAAGGCGATGCCGGCGCGGGCAATTTCGTCGGACGCCTTGTCGATCAGCTCGCGGCCTTCGAAGCGCACGGAACCGGTGCGCCGACCGACCATGCCCATGATGGACCGCAGCGTGGTGGTCTTGCCTGCGCCGTTGCGACCGAGCAGCGTGACCACTTCGCCCTGCCGCACGTTGCAGGAGACGCCGTGCAGAATGTGCGACTCGCCGTACCAGGCATGCAGGTTTTCCACGACCAGCAGCGGCGCCGAATCAGTCATGGCCAACCCCCAAATAGGCCTCGCGCACGTCCGGATCGTTGGAGATGGACTCGTAATCGCCCTCGGCCAAGATGCGGCCGCGGGTGAGCACCGTGATGCGATGGGAGAGGTCGGCGACCACGCTCAAGTTGTGCTCGACCATCAGGACAGTGCGATCGGCGGCAACGTTTCTGATGAGGCCGGTGATCCGGGCGATGTCATCGTGCCCCATGCCGGCGGTCGGTTCATCAAGCAGCAGCATTTCCGGGTCGAGCGCAAGCGTTGTGGCAAGCTCGAGGGCACGCTTGCGGCCGTAGGGCAGCTCGACAGCAGCGACGTGCACCACATCGGACAGGCCGACGTTGGCGATCAACTCGAGGGCGCGGGCATTGAGGGAGTCGAGCACGCGCTTGGAGCGCCAGAAATCGAAGGAGCCGCCGCGCTTGCGTTGCAACGCAATGCGCACGTTTTCCAGCACTGTCAGATGTGGAAATACGGCGGAGATTTGAAACGAGCGTCCGATGCCGAGCCGAGCGACATCGGCCGGTGCGAGGTCAGTGATGTCGCGTCCTTTGTAATAAATCCGGCCGCGGGTGGGCTGGAGAAATTTGGTCAGCAGGTTGAAGCAGGTGGTCTTGCCGGCACCGTTCGGCCCAATGAGGGCGTGAATCTTGCCGCGCTCAACCCGCAAGTTAACACCGTTGACGGCAATGAAGCCGGCAAATTCCTTGGTCAAATCCTCGGTTTCGAGGACGATGTCGCTCATGCGGTTATAGGTTCCCCTCGCCGTCCATAACATATTCGCCATGTTTTGCCGGGGACGTCCAGAGGCGGTCCGCGGTTTGTCCCGGCCGCGGCCGCTTCCCCGGCTATCCGGGCGGCGCGACTGCCGCATGCACGATCGATATTGCTCCCGGGGCGGGAGCCCTATACCACGCTAGTGCGCAACATTTAGCCAGCGAGAGGACTGTGCCTGTGATCGATCTCTACACTTGGACCACACCGAACGGCCGCAAGATCTCCATCGCCCTGGAAGAAATGGGACTGCCCTATACCGTGCACGCAATCGACATCAGCAAGGGCGAGCAGTTCAATCCGGAGTTCCTGAAGATCAGCCCGAACAACCGCATCCCGGCGATCGTCGACCGCGACAACGGCATGGCGCTCATGGAGTCGGGGGCGATCCTGATCTACCTTGCCGACAAGACCGGAAAATTGATGCCTAAGAGCGGCGAGCCGCATTACCGCGTGCTCGAATGGCTGATGTGGCAGATGGGCGGGATCGGGCCGTTTTTGGGGCAGGTGCATCACTTCGTCAAATACAACAAGGGCAAGGCGCCCTACGCGGAGGAACGCTACCTGAAGGAGGCGCACCGGCTGTATGGCGTGCTCGACAAGCGGCTTCAGGGGCGCGAGTTTGTCTGCGACGATTATTCGATCGCCGACATCGCCATCTGGCCCTGGATCTCGCGCTTCGAGTGGCAGACCATCGATCTCAATCAATATCCCAACGTGAAACGCTGGTACGTGACGATCGCGAAGCGGCCTGCCGTGGAGCGCGGCTACGCGGTGCCGAAGAAGGTCAACGAAATTCCGATGCCGGCATGATGCGATCGGAATGCGGATGACCTCCTGGCGAAGCTTCCATTACGGCTGGATCGTCGCTGCGGTGACATTTGTCGCGCTGATGACCGGCGCCGGCGTTCGTTCGGCGCCGGGCATCCTGATCGTTCCCATCGAAGAGGAATTTCAATGGTCGCGGTCGACCATTTCCTTCGCGATCGCGGTCAACCTCTTGCTCTACGGACTCATGGGGCCGTTCGCCGCCGCGGTCATGGAGCGCTACGGCATGCGCCGCACCGTGCCGCTGGCGCTGGCCATGATCGGCACCGGCGTGGCGCTCACGGCGGTGATGCGCGAGCCCTGGCAGATGGTGCTGTTGTGGGGCGTGGTGGTCGGAATCGGCGCGGGTGCGCTCGCCAACATGCTGGCGGCGATGGTGGCCACGCGCTGGTTCACGGCGCGACGCGGACTCGTGATCGGCGCGCTCAGCGGCAGCGTCGCCACCGGGCAGCTTCTGTTTCTGCCGACGTTCGCCAACGTGACCGCGAACCATGGGTGGCGCGCCACGGTCATTACCATCGCTGTTGTCGTCTTCATCGTTTTGCCGATCGTCACCTATTTCATGCGCGACCGCCCGGCAGACGTCGGCCTTGCGCCCTATGGCGAGACGGGCGCTCCAAAGGCGACGATGCCGATGAGCGGAAATCCGATCGCGCTCGCGTTTGCGACGCTGCGCGACGTGATCCATAAGCGGGATTTCTGGCTTCTCGCCGGCACCTTCTTCATCTGCGGAGCATCGACCAACGGCCTGATCGGCACCCATCTGATCCCCGCGTGTCTCGACAACGGAATTTCGGCGGTAACTGGCGCGGGTCTGCTCGCGGCCATGGGTATCTTCAACCTAATCGGCACCACCGGCTCGGGCTGGCTCAGCGACCGCTTCGACAACCGGGTGCTGCTTGCCTTGTATTATGGCCTGCGCGGCATATCGCTGATCTATCTGCCGTTTTCCTTCGTCTCGCTCTACGGCCTGTCGCTGTTCACGGTATTTTATGGACTCGACTGGTTCGCCACCGTCGCGCCCACGGTCCGGCTCATCAGCATGACGTTCGGCAAGGAACGCACCGGCATCGTTTACGGCTGGATCTTCGTGGCGCACCAGATCGGCGGGGCGTCGGCCGCCTACCTTGGTGGCGTAATGCGGGAGGCTTTCGGCACCTATCTGGAATCTTTCGTACTTTCAGGCCTTTTGTGCCTGGTGGCGGCGGTGCTGTCCATGTTCATCGGGCGCGAGCGCAAGGAGCGGGCGCCGGCGGCTGTGCCGGCGGCCTAAAGCGAAACCACACGCCGCGCGAGCAAAATTCACCTCTCCCCCTATCCCGCGCCGGCAAGGTCGGTCATGATCCTGAAGAAGAAAGCGCAAGGCCGAGACGACGGACGACACGATGCCTGCGTTCATCTGCACCGCCTGCGGGATGCAATTCGCGCCGACGCCGGAACCTCCGGCGGCGTGTCCGATCTGTGAGGACGAACGGCAATACGTGCCGCCCGGCGGCCAAGAATGGGTCACGCTCGAAGAGCTTGCGCGCTCAAACTCCAATGCGTGGCGCTTCCTGGAACCGAACCTGTTCGAGATCGTAACCATGCCGCCGTTTGCCATCGGCCAGCGGGCGCTGCTCGTGTGCACGCCGAACGGCAATATCCTCTGGGATTGTCTGTCGCTCATCGACGCGGCGACCGTCGAGCTGATCAATGCGCTGGGAGGGATCAAAGCCATCGCCATCTCGCACCCCCACTACTATTCGTGCATGGTGGAGTGGAGCCATGCGTTCGGCCGTGTGCCCGTGTATCTGCACAAGGCGGATCGAGCGTGGGTGATGCGCGACGATCCGGTGATCCATTATTGGGACGGCGAGCGCAAGGAGATCTTGCCGGGACTCACGCTGATCTGCTGCGGCGGACATTTTCCCGGCGGCGTGACGCTGCATTGGGCGGCGGGCGCGGAGGGGCGCGGGGCGCTGCTCTCCGGCGACATCGTGCAGGTGGTGCAGGACCGCAAGACGGTGAGCTTCATGCGCAGCTTCCCAAACTTCATTCCGCTGTCGGCGCCGGCGGTGGAGCGTATCGTGCAGGCGCTGGCGCCGTTTCCGTTCGAGCGGATCCACGGCGCCTTCCCCACCCGTACGATCGTCAAGGACGGCAAGCGAGTGCTGGAACAATCCGCCGCGCGCTACCTTGCTTACATTCGGGGTGACGGCTCGGCTGAATTGCGCTGAGCGGTGAAACCAGGCTCCCGTGCGGGTTTGCTTTGGTTACACCCTGCCCGGCACAATCGCCGGCTCGCGTGTCCGCACGGGAAAGGCCTGGTCGGCCGGCACCACCGCGCGGGCCTCGCCCCTTCGCGCCGCGGCGGTCAGCCGGCGAACCTGCGCTTCGAGCTCGGCGGCGATGCGCTTGCGATCGCTGTCGGCCTTGAAGGGGATCGGCTCGCCCCAGGCCACGACCACATCCACGGCGCCGCCCCGCATCACCTCGATCAGATGCGGCCAAAGGTCGAGACCGCCGTACCACGCCAGCGCGCGCCGCTCGTGGCGTCCCAGCGGCAGCCCGTGCCGACGGGCGAATGTGATGCCCAGCGGCTGCACGGTCACCGCGTCAAGGGAGGCCTTGGCCAATGCGATGTGCGCCGCACCGATCAGCGCGGTTCGGAACGGCAGAATGCGGTTGCCGTCGCTGGAAGTGCCCTCGCCGAACAGCACGACGGGATCGCCGTCGACCAAGCGGTTGGCGATCTCGTGATTGACCTCACCGGTCTTGTGCGGCCGCTGCCGGTCCACGAACACCGACCGTTGCAGTTTGGCGAGAAGCCCGAACAGCGGCCAGCCGGCAATTTCGCTCTTGGCGATGAAGACCACGGGGGCCACCGCGGTGATGATCGGGATATCGAGCCAAGAGGTGTGATTGGCGACGATCAGGAGAGGGCGACGGGTATCGCAGCGTCCCACCACTTCGAGCCGGACGCCGATCAGCCGGCACACTGTGCGGTGGTAAAAGACAGGGATCCAGCGCCGGCTCGGCAATCCGAACGCAACCGACAGCGCCTGCAGCGGGATCAAGACCGCGGTGAGCAGGGCAATGCTGGTAAGGCGAAGGACAACGCGAAGCATCGTGCTTTATAGAGAGGCGTTTGATCATCGGCGAGGAATACCCTCGCTGCGCCAGAAATTTAACAATGATCCCCGGTAGTTACAAGCAGGGCGTGGCTCTGGCGCCGGCGTTCAAGACAGCTTCTCCAACTCGGCGAAAGGCCTCAACTCCATCTCCCGGCAATGCTCGCGGACTTCGGCCGCCTCGCGCGCTTCGCGCGATTCACCCGTCGGCCGGATCGGATCGACGAGTCGTTCAAGCCGGCCAAACCGAAACAGCACCAGGTTGTCCTTCACGCCGGCATAACGGCCGTCGCTTCGTTTTGCATTGTAGCGCAGGCAGACCACGTAGCGACGCACGCCGTCGAAGGTGCGGACTTGCGGCTCCGAAACAAAGGCATCACGGACCTGCCGCGGATCGTTCAGATAGGAGCGCATCAGCGATAAAATTTCGGCCCGATAATTTTGCGGAAACACGGTGGCGGTTTGTTCGTTGCGCGCGGCTTCGTCGCGCAACGCCGCAATCTGCGCGCAGCCGGAGAGCACGAGAGTCAAAATCAGAATCAGACGGCACATGGCGCATCGCCGCGGCACAGAATCGGCCTCATCATCACCCGGGCTTCCCCGGCGATGCAGGCGCTCAGAGGTCCTGCTCGAGCCACTTGCGCTGCACCTCGTCGCACCAGTTGCCGACGTTCCATTCGCCCCAGGCGCCGAGACCGCCGAGCTCGTGCGATCCGCAATAGACCGGCACATGCACCACCGACAGCCCATCATGGGCGCGTGCCGCTTGCAGCGCGGCGCGCAAATCCTGCGCATTCCAGCCGCCGTGCACCGCCTTCACGCCGTCCACGGAGCCGGCGAGCCGCACGTAATCGACGGCAACCCGATCGCTGGTGCGGAATCCCGCGCCGTATTGCGCAAGCTGCAGACCGGTGATGGCCGCCATGCGGCGATTGTCGAAAATCACGATCATGCCGCGTACGCCGTGCTCGACGCCGTCGATCAGGATCTGCGGGTTCATCATGAAGGAACCGTCGCCGCAGAAGGCGATGCCGTAGCGCGGGCGGTCGGCGATCGCGGAGGCAAGCAGCGCGCTCGGCGCAAAGCCCATGTAGGAGGCGCCGGCCTCGGTGTAGGTATCGCCGGTGCGGTCGTCCTCCACGATCTGAAAACCGTTGGCTTGCACGTCGCCGGCGTCGAAGAATTTCGCTGCGCCAATCTGCTTGGCGAAATCGGCGACGATTTTCATGGCCGCCGGCTGAGTCAAGGCCGGACGCTGCCAGACCTCGTCGTTGACGGGAGCTGCCGCGAACCGCTTTTGCTTGAAGACCGCCCATTCCGCTTTCTTTGCGGCACAGGCAGCACGCCATTCCTGCTTGCCAGCAGACTGCGACATGGCTTCGAGCGCGGCCGCAAGGCGCTCGGCCACAGCGGAAATATCGCCCGGCAGCGCCAACGTGTTGTTGTAATGGCTCACGTCCGCGAGATCGCCGTTGATGTTGATCACGGCCTTGGCGGATTTGTAGCCGATGCCGGAGCAGTCGGCCTGGCACACCGCGCGCGATCCGATCACGATCAACAGCTCCGCCTCGGCCATGGCGAAATTGCCGCTGATCGAGCCTTTCGAGCCGCCGACATGCATGTTGAGCGGATGCGCGTCCGGCAGCACGCCGGTCGAACCGGGAGACAGCACCACGGCGGCGCCAGCGGCTTCGGCAAGACGGCGGATGGCGGCGTCGTGCCCGCGGGTGCCGCCGCCGGCCTTGATGGCGACGCGCCTTGTCGCCGCAATCATCTCTGCCGCGCGCTCAATTTCCGCGTCGCCCGCCGGCGCGAGCGGCGGAAATTCCGGTCGCGCCGGAAGGGCAGCGAGATTGAGCGTCAGCGGCGCGGGCTGGGTGTTGAGCGGCAGCAGGAGATAGAACGGCCCGGCGCGATAGGGGTGATTCACAGTCAGCGCGCCACGGCGCAGCGCATCGCGCAAGGCCTGCGGGGTGTGCAGCACATAGGAACGGCCCATGATCGCGGTCATCTGGCCGAACAGGTGCTGCTCCTGCTTCGGCACCTGCTGCATGTTGTAGCCTTCGCCAAAGGTCGTCTCGTCGCCGTAGATGTGATAGACGCCCACCCCGTTCGAGGCCGCCGCCAGCGAACCGGCAAAGGCCTGCATGGCGCCCGGCCCGATCGAGGTGACAACCGCGGGAACCTCGCCGTACTGCCAGCGCAGTGCGGTGGCAGCATGCGCCATCGCCACCTCGTTGCGGCAATTGAAGGTGCGGGTGACGCCTGCCTCTTCGTAGATGCGCAAGACCTCGCCGAGGTCGGTCGAGCCGTGCCCGAAAATCGCGAGATATTTTTTCACGCCCTGCTTGAGCAGGCCGAGCACAAGGCCCTCCGACAGCGAGGTGTCGATCAACTTGGGGATCGCGCCCTTGGCAACCGCAGCCTCGATGCCGCCCGCCTCGCGGATCGCGCGAGCGCGGGCGCGCATCTGAAGCCGGATATCGGAGTCCGGGGTGGCCTTGAGCATGGCTCAGGCGTCAGTTCTTCTGCGAGGCCGCCTTCAGGATCGGTTCCCAACGCGCCATTTCCGACCGGACGAAAGCCTCAAAGGTTTTCGGATTCCGTTCCGCTTTGCCGGGCACGGAGCCGCCGAGCTCGCCGAGCCGCTTGACCACGGCCGGCTCATCGAGCGCCTTGTCCAGGGCGGCTGCCAGCTTGTTGACGATGGCAGGCGGTGTGTTGGCGGGCGCAAAGATGCCGGCCCAGATGCTCATCTGGTAATCGACGCCGAGTTCTTTGGCGGTCGGCACCTCGGGCAACGACGCCAGGCGTGTCGGTGAGGACACCGCGTAGGCCTTGATCGCCCCGGCCTTGATCTGTCCGGCGACGCTGACCGCCTGCTCGCAGAAGTAGTCCACGTGGCCGCCCACGAGATCGTTCATCGCCGGGCCGGTGCCGCGATAGGCCACAAGCACCGGCTTGACGGCGGCGGCGTTGGCAAACAACAGGCAGGCCATGTGCGAGGAGGCGCCGATGCCGCCGTGCGCCTGCTTCACCTTGTCGGGATTGGCCTTCAGGTAGGCGACGAATTCCTTCAAATCCTTGGCCGGAAAATCCTTGCGTGCAACGACGACTGCGGGCGAATGGGCGGTGAAACCGATCGCCGCAAAATCCTTCTTCGGATCGTACTTGATGTTCGGCGTGAGCACCGGCGCGGACACGTGCGAGCCCATGCTGCCGGCGAGCAGGGTATAGCCGTCGGGAGCCGCTGCGGCAACTCGGGCGCTGCCGATGGTGCCTCCGGCGCCGCCGACGTTCTCGATCACCATGGTTTGGCCGAGGTTCTTTCCCATCTGCTCGGCGATAATACGCGCGACCACGTCGCTCGGACCTCCGGCCGGAAACGGCACCACGACGGTGATGTTCTTGGTTGGGTACTCTTGCGCGTGCACCGTCAACGACAGGATGCCCAAGACAAAACCGCCAAGGATCGCGACCGATCTTGCTGCTCTCATCACACACTCCCTCTCCGTTCTCTCCGTTCTGTTTTCTCAGATCGCAAGTTTATCGCCGACGGCGCCGGCGCGCGTAATGCGCTCAAACAGCGCATCGTCGTGGGTGACGAGGATCGTGACGTTCGGCTCGCTATCGTGCACGGCCTTGAGCCAGCGCAATTGCTCCATAATGGCTGGTACGTCCTCCTTGACCCAGGGCGCGGCCTTTCCCCTCACCTGAAGGATGTTGTCGAGAATCCAGGCGGAATCGACGCTGTGCAGAATCTCGCGGCCGGACTGCAGCCGGATATAAACCATCTGCGAATCCACGCTGTGGCCGGGCGATTTGATCAGCACCACGCCGGGGGCAACCGGATAGTAAAGCGGATACTCAAGCCGGATGAATTGCCCGATCTCAGCCTGCGTCAGCCGCAAGTGCGGGCGATGCGGCGTGTTTACCAGGCAAGAGGCCGTCTCATAGCTGATGACGGTCTTGCGGGCGAGCTCGGAAAAATTCGGCGCGGTGATAACGCCGGCGACGTGATCGGCGTGGAAGTGCGTCAGCACGATGAGGCGGGCGGAATCGAGCGCGCGGCGCAGTTGCGCGAAGGCTTCAGGAAAATACGGCTCGGGTTTTTCAGGGCTGAAGGAGTCGTGGGTCGCCTTGTCGAGGCCGGAGTCGATCATCACCGTGCCGTCGGGATAGACGACCTGGAACGCGGTGCGCGGCATGACGACCGGCGTCTCGTCGCCTCCTTCGATGACGAACTTGCGCGGGCGAATGCTGGCGGCAACGCGGATGCCGTTGACGGAAAGCGGCAATGCTCCCGGCAGTACGGCGCTCATGGCGCGTATCGCGGCAAGATCGGCCGCGAACGGCTCGGCGCGCGTTGTCTCCTTCTGCAATTGGGCGACGTCGCTCAATGTCATTACCGCAAACTCATTCGGCCGCCGCAAGGCGAGCCAGTCTTTGCTTTTCCCTGATCGCCGCCAGCACTTTCTCCGGCGTGGCGGGCAAATCGGTGATGCGCACCCCGACCGCGTCGTAGATGGCGTTCATGACCGCAGGAATCGTGGGTACCATGGCGGGCTCGCCGATGCCCTTCACACCGAGCGGGCCGATGGGATCAGGATCCTCCAGAATGATCGAGGTGATGTGCGGCACGTCGAGCGAGGTCGGCAAAATGTATTTCGCGAAACCGGAGGTGCTGGTGCGGCCTTCGTGCAGCTTGTAGTCCTCCATCAGCGCCTGGCCGAGCGCCTGCACGATGCCGCCTTCGATCTGTCCTTCCACTCCTTGCGGGTTCACGGCGCGGCCCACGTCATGCGCGGCCCAGATGCCGAGCACCTGCACTTCGCCGGTCACGGTATCCACCTCGACTTCCGCCACCTGGGCACCGAACACATAGGCCTGCCAGGGCCGGCCGGAGCCGTCCACTGGATCAAGCCCGGTGGTGTCGGTGCCGAACGAGGCGGAGCCTACCGGCACCACGCCATTGTTCTTGGCGATGTGTACCGCCTCCTTGATGGTGATGCGATGGTTCGTCCCTTCAGCCCAGATTTCACCGGCGGCGGTGCGGATCGTATCGGCCGCGACGTCCCAATGGCCGGCCATGAACTCGACCAGCATGTTACGCGCCTCGCGCGCGGCAAGCGCCACCGCATTGCCGACCATGTAGGTCTGGCGCGAAGCGCCGGCGTGGGCGGCCTCCGGCGCCCGGGCCGTGTCATTGTCGCCGATGGTCACGTCCTGCGGCCGGATGCCGATTTCGTGGGCGGCGATCTGCGCCAGCACGGTGAGAATGCCCTCGCCGATCTCGGTGACGCCGGTGACGATCTTGGCGGTGCCGCCGTCGTCGATCTCGGCCCAGGCTGCGGCGCGATCGATCACCGCGGTGCGAGCGATGCCGTACCAGCAGGCTGCCATTCCACGTCCGCGTTTGCGAGCCATCCCCCGACTCCTTGATTTCCTTTCCCGCATGCGGGGAGAGATGAAAGAGGTTTCTTACTCGGCCGCTTGCTGCTTTTCCAAAGGTTCAAACCGGGCGCCCAACGCGCAGGGCGGGCGCGTGCCTTCGCCTCCCAGGTCGCGCCGCACGTCGCCGCGCGCGTTGGGCGGGCCGCTCTCCCAGCGGGAGGCTTTTTCGACGGCATCGAGCGCGCGCGACAGGCTCACGGATTTGAGCTTTTGCCGGGTGTGCGTGAGCGCGCCGTCCGTCATGGCGTTGATGCGCCGGATCGTGAAAGGATCGAGGCCGAGCTTTTCGGCGATCATGTCGAGATGGCACTCGGTCGCGAACTGGGTTTGCAACGCACCGAAGGAACGGAAGGCGCCGGACGGGGTGTTGTTGGTATAGACGCCGTAGGTGTCCATCTTCAGGTTCGGCACCACGTAGGGCCCGGCACCGAGGATCGCCGCCTTGCGCATCACGCCCTCGGTGGAGAGGCCATAGGCGCCGCCGTCGCAGATCATCCTGAATTCCACCGCGCGGATGCGGCCGTCGCGGGTGACGCCCATTTTGAGTCTCGTGCGCGAGGGATGGCGCTTGGCGGTGGAAATGATCGACTCCTCGCGCGTGAACACATAACGCACCGGCCGCCGCGTCTTCATCGCCATGAGCGCGAGCATGCCCTGAAAAATCATGTCCTCCTTGCCGCCGAAGCCGCCGCCCACCGGGCTCATGATGAAGCGCACCTTGTTGATGGGCTTGGCGATGATCTTCGCCAGCATGTGGCGATGGTGGGTGATGTTCTGGCTCGGCGAGACGATGGTGACCACGCCGTCGTGGTCCACATAACCGAGGCCGGCCTCCGGCTCGAGATAGGCATGCTCCACGGCTTGCGTGCTGTAGACGTGCTCGAAAATCAGATCGGACTCGGCAAAGCCTTTGACGATGTCGCCGACCCGGATCGGAATGTGCTTGGTGATGTTGTCGGGTGCATAGTCGTGCAGCACCGGCGCGCCGGGCTGCATCGCCGCCTCGGGGTCGAACACCGCCGGCAGCGGCTCGTACACCACCTTGATCTTGGCGAGCGCGCGGCGGGCGGTGAGCAGATCCTCCGCCGCAACCGCGGCCACCGCTTCGCCCACGTAGCGCACCTTGCCGCGCGCCATGACCGGCTGGTCATGGACGAACACGCCGAAACCGTCCACGCCCGGCACGTCGGCGGAGGTGATGACGCCCTCGACGCCGGGCATGGCCTCGGCCTCGGAGGTGTCGATCGACACGATGCGCGCGTGCGGATGCGGGGAGCGCAGCACCTGCATGTGCAGCATGTGTGGCATCACCATGTCGCCGGCGTATTTCAGGCTGCCGGACACTTTGCTCGGCGCATCGATGCGGCGCACGTTGGTGCCGATATAGGCGCCGTCGTCCGGCTCCTCCTCGTCGAGCGCGCTTGCCGGCAGGCGGCCGTTCTGCACGTCGCGGGCAAGCTCGACTGCGTCGAAAATTTTTTGATACCCGGTGCAGCGGCAGATGTTGCCGCCGAGCCGCTCCTTGATCTCCTCGCGGCCGGCAAAGGGATTGGCGCGCAGCGCCGCGGTCGCCGCCATCACCATGCCGGGGATGCAGTAGCCGCACTGGCTTGCGCCCATCTTGTGGAAGGCGCGCTGCAGCACGGACAGCTCGCCTGTGTGCGCAAGCGATTCCACGGTCTCGATTTTGGCGCCTTGCGCTTTGGCAACCGGGAGCAGACAGGATTTCATCAGCACGCCGTCGACGAACACCGAACAGGTGCCGCATTCGCCGGCGCCGCAGCCCTCCTTGTTGCCGGTGAGATGAAGGTCGTCGCGGATGAAATCGAGCAGCCGCTGCCACGGCTGCGCCGTGCGCGAAACCTTCCGGCCGTTGACAATCGCCTCGATGCGCAGCTCAGGCACAGTCCGCCTCCAGCTCCGGCACGTCCTTCAGCTCGCCGCCGGCACGGCGCACGGCATTGAGGAGGCCGCGCAGCATGAAGCCGCGCACCACCTCGCGGCGATACTCCTGCCGGGTGCGCGAGGCCACAAGCCCGACCGGCATTTCAGCCGCCCGTACCATTGTATCGCCGCTGACCGCGGTGCCGCGCAAGAATTTTTCCACCTCGGCCAGCCGGTAGGGGACCGGACCGATGCCGGCGAGCGCTAGGCGCACATCCTCGAAACGGCGGCGGTCGGGCGACAACCGCACCAGCGCCGCGAGGCAGACCAAGGAAATGACCAGCGAGCGACGGTGGCCGACCTTCTCAAAACTGCCGCCATAGCCGGGGAGCGCATCGCAGTCGAAGGCGAGGAGGATTTCGCCCGGCGCGAGCGCGGTTCGGTTCGGGCCGGTGACGAATTGGTGCAAAGGCATGATCCGCGTCGCAATTTTGCCGTTGCGGCGGCTCGCGATCTCGACGGTGGCGTTGTGCGCGAGGAGGCAGGGCGTGCCGTCGGCGGCGGGCGAAGCGTTGACCACGTTGCCGCCGATGGTGGCTTGCGCCCGGATCTGGTCGTCGGCGAACCAGACTGCGCAGCGCGGCATGCAGGGCAGCGCGCGGGCGAGCTCCGGATCGTCGAGGAAACGCTGCATGGGCGTGGCGGCGCCGAGGCGCACGCGGCGGTCGCCCACGGCGAGCGCATTCAACTCGGGAATTTTGGCGACGTCGATCAGGACGGGGATGTGCACGTCCCCTGCCCTGCCCTCGCGCGCCCACGGAAAAGTGTCGGTGGCGCCGGCGACGAGGCGGTGGCGGCCGGGGTTCTTCTCGACGGCGTCGAACGCCTCGTCGAGCGAACGCGGGGTGAGGTATTCGTCACAGGTGAGCATTGGGCTCCTCTTTATCCCTCCCCTGTCAGGGGAGGGTCGGCGAGCACGCAGGCAAGTCTGCGCAGCCTGCGCAAGCTTGGCTGCGTGCGAGCCGGGGTGGGATCGACTCAAGAAGGCCCCACCCGGCCGGCTTCGCCGGCCACCCTCCCCGCAAGCGGGGGAGGGATTTTTGGCGTCTACTCCGCCGCGACCTTCTGCGCCGCGGGCACGCCGCGCGCCTTCACCACCACCTTGATCGCGTCCTCGACGCGGTCCTTGGCGTAGCGGATGGCGGTCGGCAAATCCTCGAGCGCAAAGGTGTGGGTGTGAATCTTGGTGGCGTCGAAGCGTTTTTGGCGCATGAACGCCTCGGCGCGATGGGTGGCGCTCTTGCCCTCGCCGCGGATGCCGTAGAGGTAGATGTTGTTGCGCACGATGTGGGCCACGTCCACCGGCACCTCCTCGTGGGCGAAGGCGGCGAGACACACCTTGCCGCCGCGGTTGACCATGCGCACGGCGTCGTTGACCGCGCTGGTGGCGGCCGAACATTCGAGCACGTAGTCCACGCCCTTGCCGCCGTTGAGCTTCTTCACCTCGGCGACCACGTCGGGCGTCTTGCGGATGTTGACCACGTGGTCGGCGCCGAGCTCAAGCCCGATTTTCAAGCGATTGTCGCGCGTGCCGGTGAGGATCACCGGGTGCGCGCCGAGCGCCTTGGCCACGGCCACGCCGAGCAGGCCGATGGGGCCCGGGCCGGTGACCACCACGCTCTCGCCCGCGACCAGGCCGCCGAGCTCGGTGAGGCCGTACATGGCGGTGCCGGCGGTGACCACCAGCGTTGCCTCCTCGTCCGACATGTCGTCGGCGATGGGAACGAGGGTGTTGATGTTGTTGACCTGGTATTCGCAGAAGCCGCCGTCGGTGGTGAAGCCGTTGGCGCGGTGGCCCTTGTCCACGTCGCCGTAGTTGAGGCCGTAGTTGTGGCAGGAGGTGTACATGCCCTCGCGGCAGCGCTTGCACTGGCCGCAGCCGGCGTGGATCTCGACCGTGACGCGCTGGCCGATTTTGTATTCGTCCACGCCCGGCCCAAGCGCCACCACGGTGCCCATGTATTCGTGGCCGGGGGTGAAGTTCTTGTTGAACGGCAGGCCGCCTTGGATGAGCGCGGGCGGGCCGTGGTAGATGATTTCGAGGTCGGTGGCGCAGATGGCCACGGCATCGATGCGCACGAGCACCTCGGCGCGTTTGGGCACCGGCACCGGCTTCTCGGTGAGGGTGAGCTCGCCCGGATCGCCCAGCACCCAGGCTTTCATGCGGTCGGGGATGGGGAAGGCGGGGTCGGTCTTCACTCCGGGGGGTGCGTACATTTAAGGGGCTCCTTGGGGCGAATTGCTGCGCGCGGCCGAATGTGCCGCGGCCGCCCTTCTTGGCGCGGCGGCGCGGCCATCCTAGCCGAGGACATCCCTACAGGCGATGACCCGCGATGTCACACGGGGCCGAGGGTGGCGGCGTAAGATATTGACAGGGTTTGTTTATATCGGAGGAGAGTGTAGCCCGGCCGGAGCGCAGCGACAGCCGGGGTTGCAGCGGCGGGGCCTGAACCCGAGCTTCGCTCAATCCGGGCGGCTTGCGACTCGGCGTGTCCCGGATGCGGTGCAGCGTGGAG
>DATLYX010000054.1:0-5708 GCA_035574295.1 Xanthobacteraceae bacterium | reverse complement strand
CGAACGAAGTGAGCGAGGCGGGAGAGGGGGTCAGCATCAACCACCGGCGCGAAGAGCCAGCGCCCTCTCCCGGCGCGCGCTTCGCTCCGCACAGCGCGCCACGCCCTCTCCCGGCGCGCGCTTCGCTCTCGCTCCGCGCGCGCCACCCTCTCCCGCAAGCGGGAGAGGGGAAGTGATCGCAGACGGGAGAGGGGAGGTTGGAGCAAACGGTGGGCGACGGCCGGCAGAAGTTTCCCCTCTCCCCGCGCAGCGGGGAGAGGGTGCCGAGCGAACGAAGTGAGCGAGGCGGGAGAGGGGGCTCCTCCAACAAACGGGAGTTCGGGATTGGCGGCGCTATGTCTCCGGCTGCGGAAGAAATTCACCTCACGCACTCGATGGCGACGAACTGTTCGCAGCGGCGGCCCACGCAGGCGTAGGCGTCCTGCGCCTTGGCGGCCGTGATCTCGCCGCGCACCGCCTGGCGGAACAACACGGCACGCTTGAACTTGCGCGATCGGCAGAAGGCGTTGGCCATGGGCGCTCCGCATTTGTGCCCCGAGGCGAGACAACGCTCCACGCCATAGCCGTCCGGATTGTTGGCGATGATGAAGGTGCGTTTCTCCGCCTGGACGGGAACGGCGGCACCGAAGAAGACAACGACAGCAAAGGGCAGCACGAGCAGGGACCGCATGGAATTGCGCTCCATCATACGGGGATTGGAACTGGACGGTCCGCCGCAAGATTCTGGTAGCTGACATTTAACACATTGATAAGCCGCGCGCACCTGCGATTGGGGTCGTGCGCGGTGGTTCTGTCAAATGCCGCTCTTGACGGGGACGGCGCTCCTGGCCCATTGTGCGGACCATGAACGGCCTTAACCCGATGTGCGGCATTTGCCGGGAGATTATTCGCTAGCGCCCCAACGCTGGCTGCGGCCGTCTATTCTCCCCTTCGAGACCATCGACGCCCCGGCCAGCAGGGTCCGGGATGTCCATGCAGTTGAAGCTCTACGATACGCTGTCGCGCGAGAAGCGGGTGTTCCGCCCGCTCGATCCGGCTCGCGTGCGCATGTACGTGTGCGGGCCCACGGTCTACGATTTCGCCCATATCGGCAACGCGCGGCCCGTCATTGTGTTCGACGTCTTGTTCCGGCTGCTGCGCCACCTGGCCAAGCAGGGGGTGTGGGACGGCGGGAAGGGCGGCACGGATGTCGTCTACGTGCGCAACATCACCGACGTGGACGACAAGATCATCGCCCGCGCGGCGGAACAATATCCCGACCTGCCGTTGAACGCGGCAATCAAGAAGGTCACCGCCGAGACCGAGGCGCAATTCCACGCCGACGTGGCCGCCCTTGGCTGTCTGCCGCCCACGCATGAGCCGCGCGCCACCGAGCACATCGAGGAAATGAAGGCGCTGATCGAGCGGCTGATCGCCTCCGGCCACGCCTATGTGGCCGCCGACCATGTGCTGTTCTCGGTGCCGTCGATGCCGGACTACGGTCGCCTGTCGCGCCGCTCGCTCGACGAGATGGTCGCCGGCGCGCGCGTCGAGGTCGCTCCCTACAAGAAGAATCCCATGGACTTCGTGCTGTGGAAGCCGTCGAAGGAGGGCGAGCCGGCCTGGCCCTCGCCCGCCGGTATTGCAACGCCCGGCCGTCCCGGCTGGCACATCGAGTGCTCGGCCATGTCGTGGAAGCACCTGGGCGAGACCTTCGACATCCACGGCGGCGGCATCGATCTCGTGTTCCCGCACCACGAGAACGAGATCGCGCAGTCGCGCTGCGCCTTCCACACGCCGTTGATGGCCAATTTCTGGCTGCACAACGGCTTCCTGCAGGTGGAAGGCAGGAAGATGGCGAAGTCCGAGGGCAACTTCGTCACCATCCGCGATCTGCTGCACGAGTGGCCCGGCGAAGTGTTGCGCTTCAACATGCTGCGCACCCATTACCGGCAGCCGATCGATTGGACATCGGCGGGCGTGGATGAATCGCACAAGATTTTGTGGGATTGGTACGCGGACCTGGAGAACGAGCCCGCCGGCGGCGAAGTGCCGGCGAGCTTCTTGGCCTGTCTCGCGGACGATCTCAATACGCCGGCAGCCGTCGCGGAGCTGCACAAGCTCCGGCGTTCCGCGGATCCGGCGAACTTTGCCGCCGCCCTCCATCTCATCGGCCTGAAAGGGAGCCGGAAGAACATTCGGCGCAAGGTTTCCGCTGCGATCAGTCAAACACTGCCCGGACCATCAATGGATGCGGAAGCTCGGGTCGAACCCGACCGGGCAGAGGTGGACAAGCTGATTGCGGCAAGGGACGCCGCGCGCAAAGCGAGGAATTTTACCGAGGCCGACCGCATTCGCGACGAGCTGGCGAAGATGGGCGTGGTGCTGCACGACACCAAGGACGGCACCACCTGGGAGATCGCGCGATGACCGCGCCGCACACGCGGAAACCCTCTCCCCTTGCGGGAGAGGGTGCCGAGCGCCGAAGGCGCGAGGCGGGTGAGGGGGTCTTTGCCGACCCCTCACCCGGCCGCTCGCTTCGCTCGCGGCCACCCTCTCCCGCAGGGGGAGAGGGTAATGAGAGTGATGCACGGCATGCCGCCGCCTTGCGAGTTCAGCGCGCGCGGGCGCTGCGCTCGCGAATGACAGATGCGGAGCGAAAACTGTGGTTTGCTTTGCGCGATCGTCGCTTCTCCAATTTCAAGTTTCGCCGACAAGTGCCGCTTGGCTTGTTTGTCGCTGACTTTGTTTGCTATTCCTCGCGCCTCATCATCGAGCTCGACGGCGGGCAGCACGCGGAATCGATCTCGGACAGGCGCCGCGATGCCTGGCTGGTCGCGAACAAATTTCGTGTGCTGCGATTCTGGAACCATGAGGTGATGCGGAACTTTGATGGCGTGCTGCAAACGATTTTGGAGGCTCTACACGGCCGCGGCCCACACTTCGGCGGCGCTTCGCGCGGGCACCCCTCTCCCGCGAGGGGAGAAGCAACGAGCGGAGCCGCCCCATGACCGCCCGCGCGCAGCCGCAATTCGCGCTGCGGCCCTATCTGCCGCAGGACGCCGAGGCGCTGGCGGACATCTTCCGCGCCAGCATCGAGGAGTTGACCGAGGACGATTACAGCCCCGAGCAGCAGCGCGCCTGGGCCTCCGCCGCCGACGACGGGGAGAAATTCGCCGCCCGCCTTGGCGGCAACCTCACCCTGATCGCCACCCTCGAAGGCACGCCGGTGGGCTTCATCACCCTTAAAGACAACCGTTCGATCGAGCTTTTGTATGTGCATCCTGCGGTCGCGCGCCACGGCGTCGGCGGCCTGTTGCTGGAAGCGGTGGAAAAGCTCGCCGCCGCCCGCGGCGCCGCGCAGCTTGTGGTCGATGCCAGCGACACCGCGCGCGAATTTTTCGCGCGCCGCGGTTTTGTGCCCGAGCAGCGCAACTCCGTCTTCGTCGGCGACGAATGGCTCACCACCACCACCATGAAAAAGCGGCTCAAGCAGGGGAGCGCGCCGTGAAAAAACCCGACACGCCGTTTCCGCGCCATTGGTTCTATTACATCGTGCTGAAATACGCCGTCATCGCCGCGGCGATCCTCGTCGCCGCCTATGTCATTTATCGTCTTGCCTGAGTAGCGCGCATGCAGAAGGAACGCCTCTATCTCTTCGACACCACATTGCGCGACGGCGCGCAGACGCCGGGCGTGGATTTCACCCTCGCCGACAAGCGTGCCATTGCCGCGCTGCTGGACGAGCTCGGCATCGACTACGTGGAAGGCGGCTATCCCGGCGCCAATCCCACCGACACGCAGTTCTTCGCCGAGGACCTCAACCTGCGCGCCACTTTCACCGCCTTCGGCATGGTGCGCCGGCCCGGCCGCTCCGCCGCCAACGACCCCGGCCTTGCCGATCTGCTCAACGCCAGGGCCAAAGCCGTCTGCTTCGTTGCCAAGAGCTGGGACTATCACGTGCGCGTGGCGCTCAACACCACGCTGGAGGAAAACCTCGCCGCCGTCCGCGACAGCGTGCGCGCCGCCAAGGCGAAGGGCAGGGAAGTGCTGCTCGACTGCGAGCATTTCTTCGACGGCTACAAGGCCAACCCGCAGTACGCGCTCGCCGTCGCCAAGGCGGCTTACGCGGAGGGCGCCCGCTGGGTGGTGCTGTGCGACACCAACGGCGGCACGCTGCCGCACGAAGTCGAGAGGATCGTGTCCGAAGTCGTGCAGGTGATTCCGGGCGGCCACGTCGGCATCCACGCCCATAACGACACCGAGCAGGCGGTGGCCAATTCGCTCGCCGCGGTGCGCGCCGGCGCGCGCCAGATCCAGGGCACGCTCAACGGCCTCGGCGAGCGCTGCGGCAACGCCAACCTCGTTTCCATCATTCCCACGCTGAAGCTGAAGCCGGAATTTGCCGATCGCTTCGAGATCAACGTCTCCGACGCCAAGCTCAAGGCGCTGCGGCACGCCTCGCGCACGCTCGACGAGATGCTCAACCGCGCCCCCAACCGCCACGCGCCCTACGTGGGCGACAGCGCCTTTGCCACCAAGGCCGGTATCCACGCCTCCGCCATCCTGAAGGAGCCAAAGACCTACGAGCACGTGCCGCCCGAGGCGGTCGGCAACAAGCGCCGCCTCATGGTGTCGGACCAGGCCGGCCGCTCCAACGTGCTCGCCGAGCTCGAGCGCATCGGACTGAAGGTGGACAAGGACGATCCGCGCATCGCGCGCCTGCTCGACGAGCTGAAGGAGCGCGAGGCGGCGGGTTACGCCTACGAGTCCGCGGACGCCTCCTTCGAGCTGTTGGCGCGTCGCCTGCTCGGCGGCGTCCCGGATTATTTCTCCGTCGAGCAGTTTGACGTGAACGTGGAGCAGCGCAACAACGCGCTCGGCAAGCGGGTGACCGTGTCCATGGCCGTGGTCAAGGTCAAGGTCGGCGGCGAGACGCTGATCAATGCCGCCGAGGGCAGCGGCCCGGTACACGCCCTCGACATCGCGCTGCGCAAGGATCTGGGCAAGTATCAGACATACATCGAGGGCTTGAAACTCACCGACTATCGCGTGCGCATCCTCAACGGCGGCACCGGCGCGGTGACGCGGGTGCTCATCGAAAGCGAGGACGAGCGCGGCGAAAGCTGGACCACGGTCGGCGTCTCGCCCAACATCATCGACGCCTCGTTCCAGGCGCTGATGGATTCCATCGTCTATAAGCTCGTACGGGAAAACGCTCCGGCGTAGCCCCGCTCCCGCCATGCGCTTTCGCCTCTCCCCGCTTTGCGGGGAGAGGGTTGCGGACGGTCTACATAATTTTCCCCTCTCCCCGCGTTGCGGGGAGAGGGTGCCGAGCGAACGAAGTGAGCGAGGCGGGAGAGGGGGCCTGCGCGCGGCTCACTTCTCATGGAAAGTGGGAGCGGCCGCAAACGCCCTCACCCGGCACTACGTCGCTGTCGCTTGCGTACACCTGCAGGCTGCCCTCTCCCGGCGCGCGCGTCGCTGTCGCTCCGCGCGCGCCACCCTCTCCCGCAAGCGGGAGAGGGGAGGTTGGAGCAAACGGCAGGCAACGGTCGGCAGAAGTTTTCCCCTCTCCCCGCGTTGCGGGGAGAGGGTTGCGGACGGTCTACATAGTTTTCCCCTCTCCCCGCGCAGCGGGGAGAGGGGAGTTTGGAGCAAACGGCAGGCTACGGCCGGCAGAAGTTTTCCCCTCTCCCCGCGCAGCGGGGAGAGGGTGCCGAGCGAAC
>DATLYX010000053.1:0-10524 GCA_035574295.1 Xanthobacteraceae bacterium | reverse complement strand
GATCGGCACGACGGACAAGGAATTTTCCGGCGACCCTTCCGCCGCGACCACCACGGCGGAGGAGATCGATTACCTGTGCGCGGCGGTGAACGGCTATTTTCGCGAGCAGATCACCGCCAAAGACGTCGTCGGGGTGTTCGCCGGCGTGCGCGCGCTGTACGACGACGGCTCGGGCGCGCCGGAGGACGTCACGCGCGACTACCGGCTGCTGCTCGACGAGAGCGGACGTGCGGCGCCG
Source organism: Xanthobacteraceae bacterium (assembly GCA_035574295.1). Taxonomy (GTDB): domain Bacteria; phylum Pseudomonadota; class Alphaproteobacteria; order Rhizobiales; family Xanthobacteraceae; genus PNAI01. The sequence goes on along the minus strand of DATLYX010000053.1, from coordinate 10,286 downwards.
GCGCTGACCATCTGCGGCGGCAAGATCACCACCTACCGGCGGCTTGCGGAAGCGGCGCTGCACAAACTGGCGCATCATCTGCCCGATGCGCCGGACTGGACCGCGCACGCGGCGCTGCCCGGCGGCGATTTCGTCCATAACGAGATGGACGGGATGGTGCTGAACGTGCGCACGCAATGGCCGTTCCTCAGTGAGGCCACGGCGCGGCGGCTGGTGCGGGCCTATGGAACGCGCGTGCACGCCGTGATCGGCGCGGCGCGGGCGATGAGCGATCTGGGGCAGAATTTCGGCGCCGATCTCACCGCGGCCGAAGTGCAGTATCTGATCGCGCGCGAATGGGCGCGCTCGGCCAACGACATCCTGTGGCGGCGCACCAAGCTCGGGTTGCATCTGAGCAAAATGCAGCGCGATGCGCTTGGCGCCTTCCTGGCCGGGCAGGGCGCCCGCGCCGCCGCGGGTTGAATTCCGCTGCGGCAAAGCAAATGCGCAGTTGAAGGCGGAAGCGAATGGCTCGGGCCGGCGCGGCCGGGGTTAACGATCGGTGTACGCGCAGGCGGAAAATCCGGCGGCGGGTTTGAGGCTGTTGCAATCCACATTGACTAAAATTGGCGGCAAGTCCAAGCGCACCTTTGAGGTCGAGGCCATGTCGCACCCGAAACTGCTCACGCAATCCTCGGCGGAGGCGATGGTGCCTCGGCATCTCGAGGAGATGATCCGCTCGATCAAGGTGCTGATCGTCGATGACGATTACCACATGCGCAAGGTGGTGCGCGCCATGCTCACCGCCATCGGCGTGCGGGAAATCTGCGACAGCGGCGACGGCATGTCCGGCCTGCAGGCGATCTGCACGATCGCGCCGGACGTGGTGATTCTCGACTGGGAGATGCCCAATATGAACGGCGCGGAGTTCCTGCGCGCGGTGCGAGCGCCCGGCTGCTTTCCGTTACCCAACGTGCCGGTGATCGTGCTGACCGGCCACGGCGAGCGCTCGTGCGTGGTTGATGCCATGCAGCTCGGCGCCAACGAATATCTGCTCAAGCCGGTCTCCACCAAGGCGCTGTTCGACCGGCTGGCCTCGGTGCTGGCAAGGCCGCGGCCGATGGTGCGCGCCGGCAATTACTACGGCCCGCGGCCGCGCAAGGCGGCTTCCGGAGTCAGCCAGGCGGAGGCCGACGCCATCTACGCCGAAGTCACCAGAGGGCAAGGAGCTTTCAGCGAGCCAAGGGGCGCCGGAGCGCCCACTGCCGGGGAGCCCAAGGGGGAAGAGCGGTCCGAAGATCGCGACGACATCGTCTTCATCTGACATCGTCTCCTTGCGGTCATGCGGTTGAGCGGCGCCGGCGCTGCATTTTATTAGCGGCGCATGTCCTGTTCGGAAAACCGGTTCCCACTTTTCCAGGACATGCGCTAGCGTGGCGGCATGATGCAGGAGGCGAATCAGCCGATCACAGGCGCGCGGCGGAGATTTGCGCCGTGGACCGATGCTTCGGTGCGGGCGCTGGTGCGGTTCGAGGCGGTCAGCAAGCGGTTCGGCAGCGCCGCAGCGGTCGATCGGCTGTCGCTCGACATCTACGAAGGAGAGTTTTTCGCGCTGCTCGGACCTTCCGGATGCGGCAAGACCACGCTGTTGCGGATGCTGGCGGGCTTTGAGCAGCCGGACGAAGGGCGCATCCTGCTCGACGGCCAGGACATCGCCGACGTGCCGCCGCACCGGCGTCCGGTCAACATGATGTTTCAGAATTATGCGCTGTTCCCGCACCTCACCGTCGCCGGCAATGTGGCCTTCGGATTGAAGCAGGACGGCCTGCCGAGAGCGGAGATCGAGGCGCGGGTGCGGGAGATGCTGGCGCTGGTGAAACTCGAAGGTTTTGCGGCGCGCAAGCCGCACCAGCTTTCCGGCGGACAGCGCCAGCGCGTGGCGCTGGCGCGGGCGCTGGTCAAGCGGCCGCGCGTGTTCCTGCTGGATGAGCCGCTCGCCGCGCTCGACCGCAAGCTGCGGGAGGAGACGCGGTTCGAACTGATCGAGCTGCAGCGGCGCCTCGGGTTGACCTTCGTCATCGTGACGCACGACCGCGAAGAAGCGATGACCGTGGCTGACCGCATTGCGGTGATGCGGCAGGGCCGGCTCGCCCAGGTGGCGACACCTGCGGAGATCTACGAGCATCCGAACTCGCGCTGGGTTGCCGAATTCATCGGCGAGATCAATCTGATCGAAGGCCGCATCGTCTCGACGGGCGCGGAAACCGTGGTGGAGCGCGCCGGCGGCGGGCGGCTGCGGGTGGCGCATACCGTGGATGCGGCGGTCGGGGCGACGGTATGGGTCGCGGTGCGGCCGGAACGGATGCAGATCGCTGCAACGGCGGGCGACGGCGAAAACGGCTTCGTCGGCCGGGTGGTGGACGTCGGCTATCGCGGTGACGTGACGCTCTACAAGGTGCGGCTCGACGACGGCGCGATCATTCAAGCGGCATTGGTGAATGAGCGGCGGACGGCAACTGCTGTCGTCGATTTGGACATGCGGGTGCGGCTCAGCTTTGCGCCGGATGCCGCCGTGGTGCTGACGCAATGAGCACGGTCGAAACCCGCCGACGCGGTGCAGGCTCCCGGCTTGCGGTCTTGCTACCGGCGCTGTGGCTTGTGGCGCTGTTCGTCGTGCCGTTTCTGATCGTGTTCAAGATCAGCCTGTCGGAAACGGCGACCGCACAGCCGCCCTATACACCCGTGCTCGATCTTTCCGCCGGCTGGCAGGGGATCAAGGATTTCATCTCCGCGCTGTCGTTCGGCAGCTATGCGATACTCGTCTCCGATCCGCTCTACGTGACGTCGTATCTGCGAAGCCTGCAGATCGCCGCCGTCTCCACCCTCGTGCTGCTGATCATCGGCTATCCGATCGCCTACAGCATGACGCGCGCGCCGCGCGGCGCGCAGCCGATCCTGGTGATGGCGGTGGTGCTGCCGTTTCTCACCGCCTACCTCATCCGCATCTATGCGTGGATGAATATTTTGCAGCCGGAAGGGCTGGTGAACGGCCTGCTGATGACGCTCGGGTTGATCGCGGAGCCGATCGCGTGGCTGCCGTCAGACCAGGCGATCTACATCGGCATCGTCTATTCGTACCTGCCGTTCATGGTGCTGCCGCTCTATGCCTCGCTCGAGCGCATGGACGAGACGCTGCTCGAGGCGGCGGCCGATCTCGGCTGTCCACGCTGGAAGGCGTTCTGGCTCGTGACGGTGCCGTTGTCGGCGCGCGGCATCGTCGCCGGGGTGCTGTTGTGCTTCATCCCGATCCTGGGCGAGTTCGTCGTTCCCGACCTATTGGGCGGCTCGGAGGCGCAGATGATCGGACAGACGCTGTGGGCCGAATTCTTTGCCAATCGCGACTGGCCGGTGGCGTCGGCAGTAGCGGTCACGCTCTTGGGCATCCTGCTGCTGCCGATCGTGCTGCATCAGCATTTGCAGATGCGCCAGATGGAAAGGGACCAGTGATGCGTCGGCTTTCCGCCTTCAACGTCACCGCCATCGCGTTGGGACTCGCGTTTCTGTATCTGCCGATCGTCATTCTCGTGATCTATTCGTTCAACGCTTCGCGCCTGGTCTCGGTGTGGGGCGGCTGGTCGCTCCGCTGGTACGTGGAGCTCCTGCACGACGAGGCCATGCGCAATGCGGCCTGGACCTCGCTCGGCGTCGGCGCGGTGTCCGCGACCGTGGCGACCGTGCTCGGCACGCTCGCGGCGGTGGCATTGGTGCGAGCCGGCCGCTTCCCCGGCCGCACGCTGTTTTCGGCCCTCATCTTTGCTCCGCTGGTGATGCCGGAGGTCATCACCGGCCTTGCGCTCTTGTTGCTGTTTGTGGCGATCGATCTCGACCGCGGCTTCTGGACCATCACCGTTGCGCATACCACGGTGACCATGTGCTTCGTCACCGTGGTGGTGCAGGCGCGGCTGATCGATTTCGACATCAACCTCGAAGAGGCGGCGATGGATCTCGGTTGCCCGCCATGGAAGGCTTTTCTCACCGTCACTCTGCCGCTGATTTTTCCGGCGATCGCAGCGGGCTGGATGCTGGCGTTCACGCTTTCGCTCGACGATCTCGTGATTGCGAGCTTCACCACCGGGCCGGGCGCGACCACGCTGCCGCTCCGCATCTATTCGGAGGTGCGGCTCGGCGTGAAGCCGGAGATCAACGCCGTGAGCACCATCATGATCGCGGTCGTGGCGGTCGGCGTAATTGTCGCCGCATTGATCGCCAAACGCGGGGCGATCGCGCGCGCGGGGGGCTAATGGGACAATTATTGCTGAGGCGCAGCCGGGGCGACCGGCTCGCTCGGGGCAAGAGGTTGCGGCGGGGCAACGGCAGGTCCGGCGGCCGGCGCCACCACGGCCGGGGGATCGCCGTTGGCGTTGGCATCCGCCGGAGCCGCGGGAACACGCGCCTCGGCTCCGGGCGAAACCCGATCGCCAATGGCCGGTGGCGCCGCCGGCGGCTCGTTGAGCTTCAGCAAGGGTCGGGCGGACGGGGAGCGCGGTATCAGGCTTTGGTGATCGAACAGCGGCAGCGGGTCGTCCCACGGGCCGGTGATCGCGAAGGCGAGCTCAAAGGCGGGTTGCGCATCGCTCGCGCGGTTCGCAAACAGGGAGGCAAGACCGCGCAGGTCGAGATCGCGGTTGGGGATCGACGAGGAGCCGGTGAAGGTCATGCGCACGCGCGTGCCTTCGAGGCGCGCCTCCTCGATCCTGGCCTCGCCGCGCGCAATCTTCAAATTCACCACAAGTCTCTCGAACGGCGTGCGACCGGTGCGGAAATCGCCGGCGCCGGAGAGCGGCCGCCGCATCAGGCGCCCAAGGAGCTGCTCGGCGTTGATGCGCAAGAGCGCGCCGTCGCGGGCGTTGAGGGCCGCGCTGCCGTTCATATTCTGCGTCAATGCAAGAACGCTGTGACCCGAGGCCTCGACCGCAAGCGAAAGATTGCCGCGGCCCTCGATTCGCCGGATGTTGAAAATCCCGCCCAGGCAGCCGTCGAGATCGACATCGTTGAACTGCATGTCCGATTTGAACTCGGCGCCGGCGTCGGTTGCGGCGAGCGTCACGGAGCCTTGCACGAGGCCGCCGAAGGCCTGGGAACGGGCGACGGTGAGCGACAGTTTACCCGAGCGCAGATTGGCGGCGACCGCGGTATTGCCCAGCTTGACGCGTCCGATCGCGATCTTGGCGGCCGAGAGGCGCAGGTCGAGGTCGAACCCCTTTAGGCCGCCGAGCGCAATGGGCAACTCGCTCCAATCCCGTTCGTTGGCGGTGACCAGGCGGACGGCGGAAAGATAAGGGGTCAGGTCGAGCTCTTCGGCGGCCAGCGTGCCCTGCAACGTCTGGCGGCCGTCGGTGGCGAAGGCGAGCACGCCCTCGGCGGTGTTGCCGTCGAGCTCGAGGTTGACGCCGGCCAGCGAAATCGCGCCGCTTGTGATGCTGGCCTTGGCCTTCAGCGCAAAGGGGCCAAAACCGCCGCCCGGCGGCGGCTTGACGCCGGCCCAGCGCAGCGTGTCGCGCAACGACTTCGACGCGGCAGACACCGTGCCGTCCACCTTGAGTGTGGGCCGCGTGCTCATCGCTCCGTCGAAGGCGAGGTTGATCAGCGTCCCGTTGAGCCGCAGCTTCAGGCCGCTGCGCTCGCCGGCCAGCGCGGCGGCAAAGTCGCTGAGCGAAAGCGCGACATCGATCGACTCGCCGCGCCACATGACTTCGCCCGTGGCGCCAAAACTCTTGGAAATCGACGGCCAGGCGAGCGCGAGGTCGACCTCGGTCAGCCGTTCGGTGGCGCCGCTGACGCCGTCGCGCAGGTTGATGGTGCCCTTGTCCACGCGAATTTCGGAAAACGAAGCGGCGCGGTCGGTCCGGTTGCTCTTCGGATCGAGGGCGCGGGCCAATGCGCCGATCAGGCCAGACCAATTGGAGCGTCCGTCAGCCGCGAAGATAAGGTTGATCTCCGGCCGCTCGAGCGTCACGTCGGCAATCTCGATGCGGCCGACAAACAGCGGCAACAACCGCAGCCGGGCGATGAGCCGCTCGGTGACGAGCGCCGGTTCGTGCGCACCCTCCTCGGCGAGCACCACGTCGGAGAACCTCACCAGGCCGGTCGGGAACAGCGAGACCACGCCCTCCCCGCGGATGGTCAGATCGAGGCCGGTCGCGCTGCGAATCTGGGCCTTGGCTTCTTCGCGGACCCGGTCGGACGAAATGAGCAGCGACATGGCGGCAAGCGCGCCGACGGCGAGCACGATCACCGTCGCAACGGCAATCCCCAGTCGCTTGAAGCCAGTGGCCGCGGTCACAGATCGTTCCAATTTATTGGGGTTACTAACGAATTTACCGACTATACCGTTTCAAGTCGCGGGCGCAACCATGCGCCGGGTCTGTGTCGGTTTCATGGCCGCCGCCACCGCACCGTCCCGGACCAATTGCTGTACATTCCGGCGGCGGCGCACGGGGCGGAGGTCGACGGACACCGGGCCGCATTCGCTCGGGGCGTCGGATTGTCCATGCGCCAGGGCGAGTTTCGCTTGCAAGAGGGGCCGGACATGCAGGTGGCAGAAAAGCCGTTGTGGACACCGGGTGAGCGGGAGGTCGCGGCAAGCCAAGTCGTCGCGTTCATGGGCGAGGCGAATCGGCGGCATGGAAAGGCGTTGAAGTCCTATCGCGATCTTCATGCGTGGAGCGTGGCGCATCCCGATCTGTTCTGGGATCTGGTGTGGGACTTCTGCGGCGTGATCGGCGAGAAGGGCGCGCGCCGGCTGATCGATGGCGAAAAGATGCCCGGCGCAAAATTCTTCCCCGACGCGCGGCTGAATTTTGCCGAGAATCTGCTCCGACGCACGGACGCGGGGGAGGCGATCGTCTTCCGCGGCGAGGACAAGGCGGAGACGCGCCTGACCTGGGCCGAGCTTGCGGCCATGGTCTCGCGCCTGCAGCAGGCGCTGAAGGCCGCGGGCGTGACCGTGGGCGACCGGGTCGCCGCCATGATGCCGAACCGGCCCGAGACGGTGGCGGCCATGCTCGCCACCACCTCGATCGGCGCCATCTGGTCGTCGTGCTCGCCGGATTTCGGCGAGCGCGGCGTGCTCGACCGCTTTGGCCAGATCGAGCCCAAAGTATTCATCGCGAGCGACGGATACTGGTACAACGGCAAGCGCATCGCGATTGCGGACAAGCTCAAGGGCATCGTCGAACAGCTCCCGACCGCGCAGACCGCGGTCATCGTGCCTTATCTCGGCGAAGCGGAGGAGGTCGCGCGCGCGCTGCCGCGGGCGCGCACGCTCGCACAATTCGTGCAGCCGTTTGCGGCGACGGCGGTGAGCTTCGAACGGCTGCCGTTCAATCAGCCGGCCTTTATTCTGTACTCCTCGGGAACGACGGGGATCCCCAAATGCATCGTGCACGGCGCCGGCGGCACGCTGCTCAAGCATCTCGAAGAACACCGGCTGCAATGCGACGTGCGGGCGGGCGACCGCGTGTTCTACTTCACCACTTGCGGCTGGATGATGTGGAACTGGCTCGTCTCGGCACTGGCGAGCGAGGCGGCGCTCATTCTCTACGACGGCTCGCCGTTTGCGCCGGCGCCGCATGTGCTGTGGGACTACGCGCAAGCCGAACGGATCACGCTGTTCGGCACCTCGGCGAAATACATCGATGCCTGCAGCAAAGCGGGGGTGGCGCCGGCACGAACCCACAGGCTGCCGGCGCTGCGCACCATCACCTCCACCGGGTCGCCGCTGGCGCCGGAAAGTTTTGAGTACGTCTATCGCGCGATCAAGGCGAACGTGCATCTGGCCTCGATCTCGGGCGGAACCGACATCATCGGCTGTTTCGTCCTGGGCGATCCGACCGCGCCGGTGTGGAAGGGCGAAATCCAGGCGCCCGCGCTCGGCATGGCGGTGGACGTCTGGTCGGACGACGGCACGCCGGTGCGCGAGCAGAAGGGGGAGCTCGTGTGCACGCGGCCGTTCCCCTCCATGCCGGTGATGTTCTGGAACGATCCCGACGGCAAGAAATACCGCGCGGCATACTTCGAGCGCTTTCCCGGCGTGTGGCATCACGGCGATTTCGCCGAATGGACCCGGCACGGCGGCATGATCATCCATGGACGTTCGGACGCCACGCTCAACCCGGGCGGCGTGCGCATCGGTACGGCGGAAATTTATGCGCAGGTGGAACAGATCCCGGAAGTGCTGGAGGCGATCTGCGTGGGCCAGGATTGGGACAACGACGTGCGCATCATCCTGTTCGTGCGGCTGAAGGACGGGGTGGCGCTCGACGAGCCCTTGCGCGAGCGCATCCGGCAGAAAATCCGCGCCGGCGCAAGCCCGCGGCATGTGCCCGCCAAAATCATTCAGGTCGCCGACATCCCGCGCACGCGCTCCGGCAAGATCACAGAGCTTGCGGTGCGGGAGACCCTGCATGGCCGGCCGGTCAAGAACACCGAGGCGCTGGCCAATCCGGAGGCGCTGGCGCTGTACCGCGATCTGCCCGAGCTGCGCAGCTAACAATCTTGCATGGCGCATGCGCCAAGCGGTGGTGGTCGGGACGAGGGTTTGGGCGGCTGCCGCCGGTCCGGATGGCGAAGGGGGGCGGTTAATGCCGCGTGGCGCTTTCCGGCGGGTTTTGTAGCACCTTCGGTACAAAGTCGAACCGCGCTGTTAAGGCTTCCGAAAGCGCAAACTCGTCATCCTCAGTTCCGAGCGGCCCTTCCAAGGGGGTGACGCCATGCTGGAACGGCGCAAACGGCAACGCTGGCGGGCGCTCCGACGCGGCAAGATTCTTGCGAACGCGAAGCGCGCGGCCATCGATTGCATCGTGCGCGATCTGTCCGAGGACGGCGCCTGCTTGCAGGTGCCGAGCGCGGCCGGGATTCCACCCGCATTTCATCTGCAAATCGAAGACGAAACGAAAACCCGCGCCTGCCGTCGCATCTGGGCGTCGAGAGACCGGATCGGCGTCGCATTCGGCAGGGCGAAAGCGAGAGCGGGGTCGTCGATCGCCGACGAGGCTGCGGGGGCGGAGCTCTTACGGCTCACCGCCGCGCTCGATGCGATGAAGATCGGCATCGTGCTGCTCGACGCGGAGCTGCGGGCGCAGTTCATCAATCGCGCGTTTCGGCAGATGTGGCGGCTGCCGGACTCCAAGGCGGACGGAAAACCGGCGTTCGTGGCGCTGATGTATCACGGTCGCGACACGCGCGCCTACGAGATCCCCGATGCGGAGCTCGACGATTACGTCGCCGAGCGGGTGGCGCATGTGAAGGCGGCAAATTCGGCGCCGCTGGATATTCGTCTGGCCAGCGGCGAAGTGCTGCGCTTCCAGTGCACCCCGCTACCGGACGGCGGACGTCTGTTGAGCTACACCTATGTCACGGACATCGTGCGCAATGCCGACGAACTGGCGCAATTGCGCGCGGCGCTCGACAATGTGCACGAGGGTATCATTCTTCTGGATTCCCACCTCAATGCGCAATTCATGAACCGCACGGTGCGCAAACTGTGGGGCGTCGCCGACGAGCAGGCCGATCGCAAGCCGCCTTATCTCGAGCTGGTGAACCGTTCGCGCATCACCAAGAGCTATGCGGTTCCGCCGGAGGAACTGGACGAGTTCATCGCGCGTCGTGTCGCCATGGTGCGGGCCGGCGATCCGACACCCGTCGATCTGCCGGTACGCGACGGACGGACCGTCCGCGCCCAGTGCGCGATGCTGCCGAACGGCGGCCGCATGCTGACCTACACCGACATCACGGACCTGGTGGCGCGGGCGGAAGAATTCAGGCGTCTTGCCACCATCGACAGCGTGTCCGGCATCTACAATCGGCCGCACTTCTTCGTGCTGGCAGACGCCGAGCTTGCCCGCTCGCAGCGCTATCGTCGGCCGTTGTCGCTGATGATGATCGAGATCGATCATTTCAAGCGCATCAACGAACGGTACGGCGTGGAGGTGGGAGATCGCGCGATTGCGCACGTGGGCAATCTCTGCCGTCAAACCAAGCGACGGCTGGATATCGTGGCGCGGGTCGGGGGAGACGAATTTGCGATCCTGTTGCCGGAAACCGATCTTGCGCAGGCGCAGGCGGTGGCCGAGCGGTTGCGTCAGACGGTCGCAAGCAGCCCGCTGTCCATCGAGGAGCACGAGGCGGCCATGACGGTGAGCATCGGACTGGCGGAGGCGAGCCAAAGCCACTCCGGCATCGAAGCGGTCCTGAAACTGGCGGAGCAGGCCCTGGGCGGCGCGAAAGCGGCGGGGCGCAACCGTACC
>DATLYX010000052.1:0-4651 GCA_035574295.1 Xanthobacteraceae bacterium | reverse complement strand
CCGTCCCTCAATCCCGGCAACGGCGGCAGCCGCGAAGGCTGGCTCTCCGAGTTGCTGCAGCGCGCGTCCCGGCCTGCCGAGCCGCCGCCCGAGGAGCGGCCGGCGCGGCACACCTTGGAGTCGCTCGATTCGCTTTCGGTGGACATCGCCCGCATGATCGACCACGACGCGGCGACCGAGCTCTGGGATCGGTACAAGCGCGGCGAGCGCAATGTTTTCACCCGGCGCCTTTACACCTTGCAGGGTCAGAAAGCGTTCGACGACATCCGCAAGAAGTATCAGTCCGACCGCGAGTTCCGGCAGACGGTGGACCGTTACATCGCCGAGTTCGAGCGACTGCTCGAGGAGGTTTCGCGCGACGACCGCGGCCAGGTGGTGGCCCGCACCTACCTCACTTCGGAGACGGGCAAGGTTTACACCATGCTCGCCCACGCCGCCGGCCGCTTCGGCGATTAGGGAGCATCGAGCAGACGAGCAGGATTGTCATCGCCGCTCCTGGGTGCCGGGCGGATTGCCGAACAGAATACGCTGCGGGTTGCGGTCGAAGTTTCTGATCGTCGTCTCCAGTTGCCGCACCGCGCGCCGCACGTCGGCGGTGATGTCGGCCGTGCGCTTGTCGAGATTGTCGGCGAGCCTGTGGAACGCCTGCACGGCTTCGGGGATTTCGCCCTTGCCGTCTCCGCTGCCGGTCAGCTGACTAAGCCCTGCCATGACACGATCAACCTGCTCCGAATTGCGGGCCAGCGCCGCGCTGAACAGATCGATGTTCTTGATCGCCGAGCGCAGCGATTCCTGGTTCTCCGTCACCACCACTTCGAGCTTGCGCAGCACCGTGCGCGCGGTCTCGGTGACGTCCTGAGTCGCCTCCTCATCCACCGGAATGATCGGCGGCGGTTCGCCCGGCAGCGCCTCAAGCAACGGCGACCCGGGTTCCCCGCCCCGGAGCGATACGGAAGCAATGCCGGTGAGGCCCTGAAAACTCAGACTTGCGCGCGTGTCGGAGCGCACCGGGGTGTACAGATCGACGCTGATCGTGGCCACGACCTGTCGCGGATTCTGCGGCCGCAGTCTCAGTTCGGTGATCTCGCCGACACGGATCCCGTTGAACAGCACGGCCCCTCCGGTGCGCAGTCCTTGCGCCGGCGTATCGAACACCACGCGGTAGAACGCCCGCTCGCCGACGCCGCCGGCGCGCTGGAACCAGTAGACGAATCCGAAAGCGCCGATGATCGCAACAAGCGTCAGCAGTCCGATCACGACATAATTTGCTCTTGTCTCCATCGGCCGAACTCCTCGCAAAATGCCGCGATCGATCAGTCGCGCCGGCGGCTTGCCCGTTCGCCTCGGAAATAAGCCTTCATCCAGGGATGCTCCGAAGCCAGCATCGCCGACATGGGCCCTGCCGCGATGATGTGTCCTTCGGCCAGGACCGCGATCCGATCGCAGACGTTGTGCAGCGAATCGAGGTCGTGGGTTACCATGAAAACGGTTAACCCCAAAGTACGTTGCAGGGTGCGGATCAGGTAATCGAATTCGCCGGCACTGATCGGGTCGAGGCCCGAGGTGGGCTCGTCCAGGAACACGATCTCGGGGTCGAGCGCCAGCGCGCGGGCCAGCGCCACCCGTTTGGTCATTCCGCCCGACAGCTCCGAGGGAAATTTTTCCGCCACGTCCGGGCCAAGCCCGACCATTTCCAGCTTGGCGATCGCCACCTCGTCCAGCAGCCGATGCGACAGATCGAGATATTCCCGCATCGGAAACTGGATGTTCTGCCGCACACTCAGCGAGGAGAACAATGCGCCGTGCTGGAACAGCACGCCCCAGCGCCGCTCGACCGCCTGCCGCTCCTTCTCGTTCACCTGTCCCATGTCGATGCCGAACACCTCGACGCAGCCACCGCGTTTCGGCAGAAGCCCGATGATCGTGCGCATCAGCACCGACTTGCCGGAACCCGAGGCGCCGACGAAGCCGAGGATCTCGCCGCGCATCACGTCGAGCGAGACGCGATCGAGCACGGTGGTCCGGCCGAAGCCGACCACGAGGTCGCGCACCTTGATGACGGCTCCGTCGGGCTGGCCTGTCATGCGCTACATCTCGATCGCCGCGAAGAACACGGCAAACAGCCCGTCCAGCACGATCACCAGAAAGATCGACTTCACCACCGAGGTGGTGGTTTGCATGCCGAGCGATTCGGCGCTGCCCTTGACCGCGAGCCCCTCGGTGCAGGCCACAAGGCCGATGATCAGCGCCATGAACGGCGCCTTGATCATGCCGACGGCGAAGTGATCGAGCGTGATCGCCTCGCGCAGTCGCGACAAAAATACGTCCGGATTGATCCCGCCGTAGAGCCAGCACACCAGCCCGCCGCCGTACAGCGCCGCCATAGAGCCGAGGAACGTCAGGATCGGTACCGCCACCACGATGGCGACGATGCGCGGCAGGATCAGCACGTCGATCGGATCGAAACCCATGGTCCGCAGCGCGTCGATTTCCTCGCGCATCTTCATGGCGCCGAGCTCAGCGGTGTAGGCGCTGCCCGAGCGCCCGGCCACCATCACGCAGACGAGCAGCACGCCGATTTCGCGCAACACCAGAATGCCGACCATGTCGACCACGAAGATGTCGGCCCCGAACTTGCGGAAATGGAAGATGCCCTGCTGGGCGATGATCGCCCCGATCAGAAACGTGATCATCAGGATGATCGGCACCGCGCGCCAGCCGACGCGGTCGATATGGTGCACCATGGAGGTGAAGCGGAACGCCCACGGCCGGATCAGGACCCGCGCCAGCGCCACCGCCACCGCGCCCAGCATGTGCATCAGCATGACGAGCGAGCGCGCAAGGCTCGCCAGCGCCGCGCCGATGCTGTTGAGGGCTTCGACCACCTTCGGCGGCCTGCGCAGGGCAGGTGGAGGCGCGCGGCCGAGCCGGTGCGCCTCCTGCAGCAGCACGCGGTAGGTGTCGGCCACGCCGACGAGCCGCGCCTCCCGCCCCTCCCCGCTCAGCGCGCGCAGGATCCGCTCGATCAGCCAAGCCCCGAAAGTGTCGAGTCGATCGATCCCTCCCAGATCTATATCGACGCGGCGGACATCGGCGCGTTGGCGCAGCGCCTGCTCTATCATTCGTTCGATCGCGCGGGCGTGCGGCGCTGTCCACGGGCCCGCCGCGGCAAGTTTGAGGCTTTCGCCGTCAATGGTGCTCTTGAGCGAAGGCTCGCCGCTCACCCCTTGCTCCGCCAAAGGCGAGTCCGGCGGTGCCCCTCGTGCCACCGGCGCGGAATCGCGAACGACGCGTCATACTTGAACCACGCCGCCTGCCCTGTCGAGGCCACCCGATACTGCCCCGAGACCGGTTTGGCGGTGTGTCGGAAAGGCGAAAATCATGCGTCTCTGCACACCGAACTTCCGCGGTGTGCGCCGCTGGGGGCTCGCGCCCGGATCAGCCCAGTTTCGGTTGGCGCCGCGACCTGCGCCGATCCGGCCCGACTGCCCTAACGCATTGATAACAAACGCGTGAATTCAACAGGCAAACTGTCCCAAATTGGCAAACTCCGGCGCGAATTCTGTGGCCAAATGGTCACGTTGCCGTTGGTTTTTCGAGTTTTCCCATGGACATGCACGGCGGCGCGGCTTCCAATGATTGGATCGAGCCGGGACTGTAGCTAACAAAAAGACTCTGCAAGTCTGGGACGGGGTCAAAAGACATGCTGCGACGTGTAGCCTTTGTGGGCGCCGTCATGGCGACGCTGACAGCAAGCGACGCTTCGGCGCTGATGCGGATACAGGAGGATATGGGCGGACGGATCGGGCACTACGTGGAGACCTTTGCCGCGATTCGCGATTCCGGGGAGCGGGTGATGATCGACGGCCCGTGCCTTTCCGCTTGCACCATGGTGCTGGGGCTAGTCCCACGCGAGCGGATTTGCGTAACCGAGCGGGCATTGTTCGGTTTCCATGCGGCCTGGGTGCCGGGTCCGCACGGCCGCCCGGTCTACAGCCCCATCGGCACCCAGACGCTATGGCAAGTCTATCCGGCCCATGTAAGGCGATGGATCATCAATAATGGCGGACTGCGACGGAAAATGATTTTTTTGCGTGGTCGCGAACTTGCGGCCATGTATCCCGAGTGCCGATAAGATCGCATGCGGCCTTGTTGATCGCGCGCCGACTCGGCACGGACGGAGGGTGGCGGCATGCCTGCGCAAACCCGATCGGCGACATCGGAAAGCCTGCTTCCGTCGCTCGATTATCCGTCGCAGGCTGTCCGCGCCTCTGGCGCAGGGCCTGACCTGAAACTCATTACCCCCACGCCCGCGCCGCCAGCGAGTGAACCGGGCGGCCGGCCTGCCACTGCAGCGGGGAAGCCCCCCGCGCAGCCCACCGTGGCGATCGAAGCCCCTGCTGACGACCGCTGGCTGGCCGCACTTCGAATGCTCACCGAAGAGGAGATCGTCGCGTTGTTCGGTTAAAGCGTGATGCGATGAGGTTGGCATGTCCCGGATGCGGTGCACCGTGAGCGCGAAGCGCGAACGGTGCACCGCTGGTCCGGGACCGCCAAGGGCGACGTATGAAAAAACGACGTATGTATAGACGACGTATGAAAGGGAACGTCTTGCGGCGTCAGCGATTTTTGTGGGGTTTCAGGGGTTGAT
>DATLYX010000051.1:0-5666 GCA_035574295.1 Xanthobacteraceae bacterium | reverse complement strand
GATCGCAAGCATCCCGCGGCTTGCCGAGCGAAAGTTCCCGAAGTGAACAGCGCCGGAGATTCGCATTGCTGGACCGTGCCACATCGCTGACCGACCGCCTCTCCATGCGCAGCGCCAACGCGCTCAAGATCGGCCTGTTCGGCGCCAACTGCTCCTCGGCGCGCTCCGCTACCAAGGTGCCCGAGCGGTGGCAGGCGACCTGGCCCGAATGCCTCCGCCTCGCACAGATCGCGGACGAAGCCGGTATTGACTTCATGCTGCCGATCGGCCGGTGGAAGGGTTACGGCGGCGAGACCGACTTTCACGGCGCCACGTTCGAGACCGTGACCTGGGCTACCGGCTTGCTCGCCTCCACCAAGCGCATCACCGTGTTCGGCACCGTGCACGCGCCGCTGTTTCATCCGTTGATCGCCGCCAAGGAATTCGTCACCGCCGATCACGTGGGCGAGGGCCGCTTCGGCCTCAATCTCGTCGCCGGCTGGAACGAGGGCGAGTTCGAGATGTTCGGCGTCAAGCAGCGCGACCACGAGGCACGTTATGAGTTTGCTCAAGAGTGGCTCGACATCGTCAAACGCGCCTGGGCCGAACCCGACACGTTCGATTTCCACGGCAAATATTTTCAGCTCCGTGGCGTGCGCGCGTTTCCCAAGCCCTACGGTGGCACGCGTCCTGTCATCATGAACGCAGGCTCCACGCCCACCGGCCAAGCCTTTGCGCTGCGCAATTGCGACGCCTTCTTCACCGCCACCTCTGCCTCACGCACATCGATGGAAGCCAACGCCGCCAAGGTTGCCGAGATCAAGGCCCAAGCGCGCGGCTACGGCCGCGAGATTGCAGTATTCACCGTCGGCCTCGTGATCTGTCGGCCCACGCAGAAGGAGGCGGAGGATTATTATCGCCACGCCATCATCGACAACGCCGACTGGGGCGCGGTCGACGGCATGCTGGCGCTGAAAAACATCACGCCGGAAACCGTCGGGCCCGAGGAATACGCCGCCAAGCGCCGTTATTTTGCCTCCCATGCCATCGGCGGCTATCCGTTCGTCGGCTCCCCGGACCGCGTCGCCGAAGAGTTCGCGAATCTCGGCCGGGCGGGCATGGCCGGCGTCGCCGTCTCATTCGTTAATTACCTGAAGGAGGCGCCTTATTTCTGCGGCGAAGTGCTGCCACGGCTTGTCCGCCTGGGCATCCGCGCAAGGTATTGAATCATGGCGATACAAAACGTGTATTGCGCGCCGCGACGCCCAATCTTGGAATCAGTTAACATATACGGATTTTGCCGATTCAAGGGGTTGCGGAAAGGATCGGCCATGGCTCGGATGCTTCGTGTCCTGCTCACGTTTGTGGCCTTGGCGGCGGCGTCGGGGACGACGCCTCCGGCGCGCGCCGCCGAACAGGTGGACCTGCTGCTCGTCTTGGCCGCGGACGTCTCTCGCAGCGTGGATTATGCGAAACACCGGCTTCAGCGCGAAGGCTACGCTGCCGCCATTTCGGACAAGCGGGTGCTGGACGCGATCTCCTCCGGCCGCCATCGCCGCATCGCGGTGTGCTACGTGGAGTGGTCCGGTGTCAGCGCACAGCGCCTGCTGATCGACTGGATGATCATCGATGGCCCGGATTCGGCGCGCAAGTTCGGCGACAGCCTCATCGAGTTGCCGCGTTCCTTTGCCGAACGCACGTCCATCAGCGGCGCCATCGATTTTGCCCTGGCGCTGTTCGACCAGGCGCCGTTCAAGGCCGAGCGGCGCACCATCGACATCTCCGGCGACGGCACCAACAATTCCGGCCGCGACGTGGCAGCCGCGCGCGACGACGCTGTGTCCAAGGGCGTCATCATCAACGGGCTCGTGATCTTGAGCGAGCGGCCGCTGGCCTGGAATCCCGAGCACACCAACCCGCCCGGCGGGCTTGAAAAATACTATCGTGACAACGTTATCGGCGGCGCGGGCTCGTTCGTCGTCGTCGCCGAGAACTTCAACTCCTTCGGCCAGGCGATCGTGAAGAAGCTGGTTGCCGAGATCGCCCTGGTGCCGCCGGAGAACGCCGGCGACAATGACCGCGGCGGCTGAACCTGCGTCGGTCCCCGCCGCCGGCCTGCCCCGACATTTATATTTCGACCCCCCCAACCCGCGCGTCCTCACGCAAGCCGGAGGCGATTTGGTTCAAGCGGCCGCCGGTTTGCGTTGCCCGCACGAAGCTGCGGCAAACGACGCGAATCGACGTCGCCCCTCAACTCTCCGCCGGTCCGCGCATCGATTTCAGCGCGGCTTCGATGTGGCGCCAAATCTCCGCCTCCTCGGCATCGCCCCGTTTCTCGCAGGCACAAGCCTTTTGCGCTGCCTCGACAATGGCCCTCTCACCGCGTGCTTCGAACAACTGTCGCGCATAGTCGTGGATTTGGATTTCTTCCATTCGCATGACGCAGTCCTCCTCTCATTGTCGGCCATCGAGGCGCGCACGAGGCGTTTTCCCCATTTGCAAAGCTCCGCTGCAGGGCTCGCATGTGCCGAACCGCCGCTTGCGCGGCGCCCCGATTCAACCGACGCTTCAACCGGAAAGCCGCTGATTTTGAGACGTTCCAAACTGGCGCTGCCTAGAATCCATCTAAATTATTGATGTTACAACAGAAATTATCTTGACGGAGATCAATTCTTTTGCTGCGAAGAAGTCGCAAATGCAACAGGCGGCATCCAACGAGGAAGACATGTCCGGTCATTGGTTCGGCCCTCGGCTCCGGCATCGGTTCAATCATTCGCTCCGCGTCGCTTCGGCGGCCTTTTGCTGCGCGATCGCAAGCAGCGCCGCTTTGGCCCAGTCCGGCGAGGTCAATATCTACACCTACCGCGAATCCAAGCTGGTGCAGCCGCTGTTCGAAGCCTTCACCAAGGATACCGGCATCAAGATCAATGTCATCTCCGCCAGTTCGGGACTGGAGCAGCGCATCAAGACCGAAGGCGCGAACAGCCCCGCCGACGTGCTGCTTACCGTGGACATCGGCCGCCTCGAAGAAGCGGTGCAGCTCGGCATTACCCAGCCGATCAAGTCGGCGGCGCTCGATAAGGCAATCCCCGCCGCATACCGCGATCCCGAGGGGCATTGGTACGGTGTCGGACGCCGCGCGCGCGTGGTCTATGCCTCCAAAGCTCGCTTCAAGCAGACCGCGCTGACCTATGAGGAGCTCGCCGAGCCGAAATGGCGCGGCAAGATCTGCATCCGCTCCGGCCAGCACATTTACAACATCGGCCTGTTCGCCGCCTTCATCGGCCATTACGGCGAAGCCAAGACCGAGGAGTGGTTGCGCGGGCTGAAAATGAATCTCGCACAGAAACCGTCGGGCGGCGACCGTGAAGCGGCACGCGACGTGGCTGCCGGCAAATGCGACCTTGGCATCGGCAACACCTACTACTGGGCGCTAATGCACGAGAAGGAGGCCGACCGGAAGCCGTGGGCGGATGCCACGCGCGTCGTTCTGCCCACGTTCAAGGGCGGCGGCACCCACGTCAACATTTCCGGCGTCGTGCTCGCCAAACACGCCCCCAACAAGGCCAACGCGCTGAAATTCATCGAGTGGATGATCGGCGACAAGGCGCAGCGCATGCATGCCGATCTGACTTACGAATATCCGGTGCGCGCCGGCATTCCGATCAACAAGATCATCGCGAGTTACGGTCCGCTCAAGGCTGACACGCTGACGCTATCGCAGGTCGCGCAGCACCGAAAGGCAGCCTCTGCGCTCGTGGATAAGGTGGGATTTGACAACTAGCGCCCAACGTCGCCGAATTTCGCCTGCGGCGGAGCAGGTACGATTGAGCACCGCTCCCCGCCTTGCCGGACGGGAGGCGATCGAACACCCGGCTTTTTGCGGCAGAGCCATTGCCTTCGGCGGGGCCGATGTGTCGCGACGCCGATGAGCCCGGCCCTTGCTGCGGCGGACGGTCGCTTCGCCAATCTGTGCCCGACACATCCGCTCGCGAAGCTTCTCCTGGTTGCGGTCGCCATGCTCGCGCTGGCGCCGGTCGTAAGCCTGGTCCGCATCGCCCTGCAGGGTGACCCGGACATCTGGGGCCACCTTGCCGCCTATGTGCTCCCGCAGGCGCTGGTCGACACCATGCTGCTGCTCGGCGGCGTGGCCGCGGTCACAACGGTGCTCGGCGTCGGCACTGCCTGGATGGTCACTGCCCACGAGTTCCCCGCCCGCAATGCGCTGATCTGGCTCCTTCCGCTGCCGCTGGCGATCCCGACCTACATTGTCGCCTATGTCTACGTCGACCTTTTCGATGCGTTCGGCCCGGTACAGGGTTTTTTGCGCGCGGTCTTCGGCTGGCAGTCGCCCGCCGATCGCTTCCTGGAGATTCGTTCCCTCGGCGGCGCCATCTTTGTGATGGGCTTTGTGCTCTACCCTTATGTCTATCTCGCCGCGCGCGTGATGTTTCAGACCCAAAGCCTTGAGCTGATCGAAATGGCGCGCGCGCTCGGCGCCGGCCCCTGGCGGCGGGTGCGCGACATTTCGCTGCCCATGGCCCGGCCGGCGATCGCCGCCGGGCTTGCGCTGGCGTTGCTGGAAACGCTCAATGACATCGGTGCAAGCGAGTACCTGGGCGTTCGCACGCTGACGCTTGCCATTTTCAACACCTGGCTCAACCGCTCGAGCCTCCCGGGTGCAGCGCAGATCGCCTGCGTCATGCTGCTTGCGGTCGCAGCCCTGATCGCGCTCGAACGCTACGGCCGCCGCCGCCAGCAATTCACCGGTCACGACCGCCCGAACGCCGCCCGCCGCATTCCGCTTGCCGGAATAAGCAAATGGCTGGCGACCGTCGCCTGCTTTGTGCCCGTGGTGCTGGGCTTTTTGTTGCCGCTGCTTTATCTCGCGCACGAGAGCATCGTGCGCGGCCTGTTGATCGGCTTCGATCCGAGCCTGTGGCGCCACGCCGCCAACACCGTGCTGATCGCCGCCGCCGCGACGGCGCTGACGCTTGCGCTCGGGTTCGGCGCGGCGTTTGCCGTGCGACTCCTCCAGCGGCCCTTCGCCGCCACCTGTATCTTCGTTGCCGGGCTCGGCTATGCCTTGCCCGGCACCGTGCTCGCGCTCGGTCTGCTTTCGCCGCTGATCGCCATCGACGACGCCATCAATGCGCTGGCCCGCAACACCCTGGGCTTCGGGGTCGGCCTGTTGCTCGCCGGCTCGAGCGCAGCGTTGATTGTGGCCTATACGGTGAGGTTTCTTGCCATCGCCACCGGTTTCGCCCAGGCCGGCCTTGCCCGCATTTCCACCGACCTCGATGACGTGGCGCGCACCGCCGGCGCCCGGCCTTCAGGCGTGGTACGCTCCATTCATCTCCCGCTCCTGCGCCCGGCGATCTGGGGTGCCGCCCTGCTCGTGTTCGTCGATTGCATCAAGGAGCTGCCGGCCACGCTGCTCCTGCGGCCGCTCAACGTGGAGACGCTGTCGACCTATCTTTACCAGTTTGCCACCCGCGGCAATTTCGAAGAGGGTTCGCTAGCCGCATTGCTCATCGTGCTGGTGGGGATCGTTCCCGTGATCCGCATGGTGCGCCACGCCGACGACGCGCTGATCCGCTGACGGCGAAGCAAGTCGCTTCCAGCCTACTCGGCGGCCATTTTCGGCGGTTGGGTGTCTTTCGGGACGGCGCAGGCGGTACGGTTGC
>DATLYX010000050.1:0-22789 GCA_035574295.1 Xanthobacteraceae bacterium | reverse complement strand
ATCAGCATTCGACTATGCCTCGTCGTTCTGGCATTCTGATGCACGTCCATCCGGGGCTCCTGGGCGAGAGGTGAAGGTGTGGCAACCACAGCTTCTCAGCTCAGCCCCGGACGGACAACCTCCATAGCATCGACAGCTAGGGGGATAGGGCATGGCCTCGGTGACGAGCTTCATCCGCAATACGCCCGCTGCCTCGCTCCGGGCCTACTTCGATCACTCCGGCATCGCATTGCCGGTTCCGGTGAACTGGGAGGCCCCGGAGCCGGAGGTGGTTCGCCCTCTCCTGCGCGCCGTCGACGAGATGGACGAGCTGGCCAAGGCCCGGGTCGTCAACGATGGCGAGCGCGTCTCGACCATGGCGGACGAGGCGGGCCAAACGGCGATCTACAGCGTCGCCCAGGACCCCGGCCAGCTCGACGATCTCCAGAATGCGCACGATCGCGCGCTCTGGATGTTTCTCCACGACCGGGCCGGGTTCCGGCATGCCGAGGAGGTGCGCTACACCGATGAGCGTCGGCGGGGGCGCATGTGGGACGGCTTCATCGGCGAGCCGGAGCTGGTGCCGCAGCGCGATCTGGCCGCGGTGGAGGCGTTCAAAGCTGCGGTCCGCGAGCGCTTCCAGTCCAACAATGTCCACATCGATATCTTCGACCGCATCCGCCCGACCTTTGATGGCGCCGACTGCGCCTTGGTGCAGGTGACAGTCTATCGCGAGGGGCGCCCGGACGACTTCCTCGAGTTCGTGAACGGGACGCTGGATCGCCGTCCGCGCCGCCCGGTCTTCGAGGCCGCGCTGACTTACGAGCCCGCGACCGGCGTCATCGAGGTGGTGGCGAACGACCGCGAGAGCCGTGAGGACCTCGTCCGGCTCTTCGCCCGCGACCTCCTGGCTACGGAGTTCCGGCAGGAGCGGCTTCCGCTCCGGCAGTTCGATCTGCAGGTGCTGCAGCGCCCATATGCGTTCCCGACGGACCCTGGCGATGGCATCGAGTCGGTGCGCGTGAATCACCTGCGGCTGATGCCGATCGACAGCGTCGGCGAACGAGTGACCCTCGAATGCATGCGCCAGGCGACTCAGACCATCTGGCAGATGGCGCAGGACCGTTTCGGCGCCAACAACCCGCTGCTCGGTGGTTGGGTCGTCACCCAGGCGAGGCTCACCATCCGCTTTCATCCCGAGGCGGGAGCGCGCCGAGGCAAGACATTGCCGCTGACGATCACCATGCCGCACGGCTGCAATCTCAAAGATCAGACGGAGCGCGAGCAGATGGTCGGCGAGAAGTACCTGCGCCGCTGGGGCATCCTGCGCGATGTCTGATGCGACGGCGCGGCTGAGCCACGCGGCCGTCGATCTGCTGCTGACCATCATAGAGACTCCGAGCATGGTGATCTCGGGTGCTGCTCTGGACGGCTACCACGCTAGGGCTGGAGCCGAGCTCGTCGCAGCGGGCGCTCTCGATGCCGATGGCTTCGAGCCGGTGGCGGTGTCGCAGGCCGATCACGACGATGGCGTGGTGAACCTGGTTTGGGATGGAGACGCACGGCGGCACGCATACTTCAGTCCTGCTGCCGGCATGGTGGCGGTCGAGGACCACGCCCTGCGCCGGCTTCGCGTCCGATCCTCCTGGCTCCTGGACTGGCTCGCCCGCGAGCTCGGAATCGCCGGCGCGGTGCGACCAGTCGAGCTGGTGCCCAACCACCTCTGGGACCTTGGTGATGTGTGGCTCGGCAAGCGCAAGTCGGAGCAACGTCGGACCGCGATCTATGTGGCGCGGCGGCTGGGAGAGCCAGGCGCCGTGCGCCGCATACGGGAAGCATTGCAATCCCGAGCAGGCCGACTGCCAGGGATCATTCTGGCGTCATCGCCGGCGGGTATTGCGGATGACTTCACCGGAACCGCGATGTCGCCCGTGCTACCGATCATCCAGTGCGCGAAGGCGGGCGCTCCGCAGTTCCACTTGGACGTCTCGATCATCTCGACCGCTGCCCATGGCCTGCGATCGATGCGACCTCGATCTCCGGTTCAGGTGGACGCAGAGTTTCGGGTGGTGCGCGTCGGCAATCGAGAGTTCCGCTTTCGCGGCGATAAGCAGCGGCAGGTGGTCGAGTATCTCTATGGCGCATGGGAGCGGGGCGAGGGGCGCGTCAGCGTCGCTCTCATGATCACCGATCTCGACTTCCCGGAAACCACCCGGCTGCGGGATCTTTTCAGGGGACACCGCGACTGGAAGGACCTGATCGGCTACGAGGGCGGGGCGTGCTGGCTGCGGTGCGACGAGCTGCTGGCCGTAGTCGTCAATCCGGATTGACCTCAGCCTCGATCGCCGCAAGCCGCTCCATGATCCAGTCGAATGGCGGCGCGTCGCCGAGGACCATGCCCTGCATCGCGGCATAGTCCCTTTCGATCTCCCGGCGCAGCTCTGCCTGCGGCACGATGCGGAGCGACCCGGGCATGGCCTCCTCGAACTTCTTCCAGGCCTGCCGGAAGGCGAGGAGGTTGTGCTCACGGACCGCCGTCGCCAGGGCGTGGTCGCCGAGCGCCTTTCGCCCGACCTCGGTGTCACCGATCATCGCGACATCATAGTAATGGCGTGACAAGCGATCGCGATCCGATGGAAGCCGCTGTTCGTCGCGATAGCCGCAGTGGGCGCCGTGCAGGATGAGCAGCTTCTCCCAGAAGGTCCTGTCAGGGCCGATCGTTGTGATGCCGGCGATGTCGAACGGCCAGTCCGGGAGATCGTCCGCGATGAACGGGCTGACGGTCCTCGCTGCATGGGGATCGAGGGCCGAGCGCGCGCCACCTTCGATCTTCACGCGCGGCGAGACGTAGCTCGGGCCGCTCGCATCGAACACGCTCGGGTACTCGACGAGCAGGGTCTGTCCGTCTTTGTCGTCTTCGTCGGTGACGATGGTGCCGCGGGCGCCGATCGTGTGCACCGCGGAGTCGAGCGCTTCACGAAGATCTCCCTGGATGTAGGCGCTGCAGGCGGCACGGAGCTCGTCGAAGAGCGCCTGGCGCTGCTTGCGCGAGAGGTTCACGTCCCTATTGGCCGGGTCGCGCTCGCCGCTAAAGCCGAGGTCGTCCCGGAAGACGACGATGTCGATGTCCTCCGAGAAGCGACGGATCAGACCGAAGGCCTTGGACAGTGACGTCCCGCCTTTGAACAGGAGCTTGGGGTGGCCCGCAGGCAGCCCGTGGTAGAGGGCCTCCAGCACGAGACAGACCCAGAAGTCCTTCTCCACGTATGACGGAATGGTGCCGATGCGCTGGGCGCCGGCGGTGAAGACGTCGG
The DNA here is from genome assembly GCA_035574295.1 of Xanthobacteraceae bacterium. Lineage (GTDB taxonomy): Bacteria > Pseudomonadota > Alphaproteobacteria > Rhizobiales > Xanthobacteraceae > PNAI01. The sequence continues at coordinate 19,496 of DATLYX010000050.1, read as the reverse complement.
CCTGCTCGCTCGGCGGCAAGCCGAGGAAGCGCTCGAAGGACGGGTTCACGCGGCGCGTGCCTCTCGATCAGCGATCTTGTGGACGACGGGAATCGCCCAGTCCGGCAGCGCGTGCACGCCCTTGACGAGGTCACGCTTCACCGCATCCGGCAGTCGCTTTCGCAGGATCGTCACGGTCTGCGGATCATCGACCGCACGGGGTCCGAGCCAGCGCAGCGCCTGGACGACCGGGGCCGCCGGCCTACCGGCCCAGTTCATGATGGTCGGCCGCGCGTGCCGCAGGCGGATGGTCCAGCCATCGACCTTGACCGTCCGGCTCGCTCCGTCCGTCACGTAATCCGCCTTGGCCGGCACGGCATTGGTAAGGCCGAGCCGGTTCGCCGCGACGAGGCCATCCGGCATGACCCGGATATTGTCGCGGCGCGCGAGCGCCGCGACGGCCGAATCGAGATCGGCCGGAGCAGGCCGGTTCAGGGTGGGGCTGACCCGTGGCAGGTCGTAGAGGCCACGGCCTACCCGGCGAAGCTGGCCGGCCCTGACCAGGCGCGACAGAGCCTGGTCGACCGCCGCGCGGCTGCCGAGGTCCAGGAAATCCTTGGGCGTGCATACCCATCGGCCCTTACCATGGGATCGCATACGCCGCATAATTTTGTCAGCTATAGCAGTCACTTGCCTATTCTCCGACTCTCGATTGTGTCAGATATATAGCATGTTCTTCTGACCATTTCAATTCCTCCCCGCTCCCCTCCCACCGGCCTCCCCGGCTCCTCCCCCCGCGTCTCCCATCCTCTCCGCAGGTTTGCTCATGAAACCGAAGGAGAGACGGATGGCGGTTCGGCATTTGAACCAGATCGAGCTGGCGGCTCGCTGGAACATCAGCCATCGCACGCTGGAGCGGTGGCGTTGGACGGGCGAAGGCCCGCAGTTCATCAAGATCGGCGGCAGGGTCGTGTATCGCCTCGAAGACGTCGAGGCGTTCGAGGCGGAGCAGCTCCGCAAGAGCACGGCCGCCGCCCCGACCAAGATGTCGGCGTGAGGGGAGGCCATGTCCATGACCCTCCCCAATCACACCACCTTCCAGGACCTCCTCCAGATGCCCGTGGGCGACGTGGTCGCACTGCCGGCGGAGCAGCTCGCGCTGCTGCAGGAGGACATCGAGGACAACCTGCGCCGCGCGAAGTTGGCAAAGGACTGGCTCGATGGCGCTCTGGCGCTGAAGTACGGCGAGCGCGCCGCGGCGCTGCGCCGCGAGGTAGGCAAGGACACCGGCACGATCCGTCTCGCCGACGGCGACGTCACCGTCATCGCCGACCTGCCGAAGAAGATCGAGTGGGATCAGGCGCAGCTCACGATGCTCGTCGAGCGCATCCGCGCCGGCGGTGAGGATCCCGCCGAGTACGTCTCCACCGAGCTCAAGGTCTCCGAGCGCGCCTTCACCGCTTGGCCCGAGTCGATCCGGCAGCTCTTCGCGCCGGCCCGCACGGTGCGCACTGGCAAGCCGACCTTCCGCCTTTCCCTGACCAGCGAGGTGTCGCGATGAACACCAAGAGCAAGCTTGCGGCCCTACGCGAGCACCACTACGGCCTCGCCAGCCTTCCCGAGATGGTCCGCATCCCAGCGCTTGGCCTTCGCCGCGACGAGACGGTGAAGCCGGTCGAGACCGGGACCGTCGACGATCTGGCCTTCGCTCTCTTCGGCCTCAACCAGCAGGCCTCCGCGCTCTACCGCGAGATCGACGCGCTCCGCACCGTTTACGACGAGGCGCGCAAGGCGGGCGCCCTTGGCGCCGAAACTGCGATCGACGCGCTGATCGCCGCGCAGGGAGGGAAGCGATGAGCTTGCCCATCATCTCGGCCGATCAGCGCCTCGCCGAGCCGCGTGGCATCAAGGGCTGCATCTTCGGCAAGTCGGGCATCGGCAAGACCAGCCTCTTATGGACGCTCGATCCCGCCGCGACCCTGTTCATGGACCTCGAGGCCGGCGACCTCGCCATCGAGGGCTGGCCGGGCGACACCATCCGCCCGCGCACCTGGACCGAGTGCCGGGACTTCGCCGTCTTCATCGGCGGGCCGAACCCCAGCTTTCGCGAGGACCAGCCCTACAGCCAGGCGCACTTCGATGCGGTCTCGGCGCGCTTCGGCGATCGCTCTGTGCTCGATCGCTACCAGACGATCTTCATAGACTCGATCACGGTGGCTGGGCGCCTCTGCTTCCAGTGGTGCAAGGGCCAGCCTGAGGCTCTGTCGGAGAAGACGGGAAAGCCGGACGTACGCGGCGCCTACGGGCTGCACGGCCGCGAGATGATCGGCTGGCTCACGCATCTGCAGCACACTCGCGCGAAGAACGTCTGGTTCGTCGGGATCCTCGACGAGAAGCTCGACGACTTCAATCGGCGCTTCTTCTCAGCCCAGATCGACGGCTCCAAGACCGGCAACGAGCTGCCCGGCATCGTCGACCAGGTCATCACCATGGCCGAGATGAAGGCCGACGACGGCTCTGCGTACCGCGCTTTCGTCTGCCAGACGCTCAACCCCTGGGGCTATCCCGCCAAGGACCGCAGCGGCCGGCTCGACCTGGTCGAGGAGCCGCATCTCGGGCGGCTGATGGAGAAGATCCGCGGCCCGGTGAGGCCCGCCAGCGAGCGGCTGGAGTTCCGAAGCCCAGCCGCGCCGTCCCCGAGCACTCCCGATCAATCCCATTCCTGACGAAAGGAGCACGAGACCCATGACCGGTGCATGGAACGACTTCAACGATGCCAAGCAGGTCACGAACCTGATCCCCAAGGGCACGCTCGCCAAGGTGCGTCTCACCATCCGTCCGGGCGGCTACGACGATCCGTCCCAGGGCTGGACCGGCGGCTATGCGACCCGCGCTACCAGCGGCGCCGTCTATCTCAACGGCGAGTTCACCGTGATGGAGGGCCCCTACGCGCGGCGCAAGGTCTTCACCCTCATTGGCCTCTACAGCCCCAAGGGCCCCGACTGGGCGAACATGGGCCGGGCGCTCGTCCGCGGCATGCTCAACTCCGCGCGCGGCATCTCCGACAAGGACACCTCGCCTGAGGCACAGGCGGCGCGCCGTATCAACGGCTTCGCCGATCTCGACGGCCTCGAGTTCGTCGCCCGAATTGATGTCGGCACGGACGTCAATGGCGAGGAGAAGAACGAGATCCGCTCCGCGGTGACGCCGGATCACAAGGACTACGCGGCGGTCATGGGGGCGGGTGGCCCGAGCCCCACGCCCGGTCCGCAACCGGCCGCCCACGCCCAGCCAGCGACGGCGCCGCGTCCGGCGGCCGGCATCCGGCCGTCCTGGGCGCAGTGACGGGCTTGAGCGATGCTGCTGCGTCCCCGTCAGAAGCAGTTCGTCAAGCGCAGCGTCGGTGCGCTCGTGAAGCACGGCAACACGTTGGGCGTCGCGCCCACCGGCGCCGGCAAGACGATCATGTTGTCAGCCGTCGCCGGCGGCATGGTCGGCGGCACCGATGCCAAGGCCTGCGTGCTCGCCCATCGCGACGAGCTGACCGAGCAGAACCGGAGCAAGTTCGACCGCGTCCATCCCAAGGTCACCACGTCGGTGGTCGACGCCAAGGAGAAGTCCTGGGCCGGTCAGGTGACCTTCGCCATGGTGCCCACGCTCGCACGAGCGGCGAACCTCGAACGCCTGCCGACGCTCGATCTCCTGGTGATCGACGAGGCGCACCATGCAGCGGCCGACAGCTATCGGCGCATCATCGATCGGGTGCGCGACAGGAACCCGGCCGCCCGCATCTACGGGGTCACGGCGACGCCGAACCGGGGCGACCGCAAGGGGCTCAGGCCGGTCTTCTCCAACGTCGCCGACCAGATCCGTATCGGCGAGCTGATCGCCTCCGGTCATCTGGTGCCGCCGCGCACCTTCGTCATCGATGTCGGCGTGCAGGACCAGCTCGCCAAGGTGCGGCGGACCGCCGACGACTTCGACATGACCGAGTTCGACCGCGTGATGAACCGCGCGCCGGTGACCGAGGCCGTCGTCGCGCACTGGCGGGAGAAGGCCGGCGATCGGCAGACCGTGGTCTTCTGCTCGACCGTCGATCATGCCCGCAACGTCTGCGCCGCATTCAACGATGCCGGCGTCGCGGCGGTGATGGTCCACGGTGAAATGAGCGACGCCGAGCGGCGTTCGGCGCTCGAAGCCTACGCCTCCGGCAAGGCGCGGGTCGTGGTCAACGTCGCGGTGCTGACCGAGGGCTGGGATCATCCGCCGACGAGCTGCGTCGTGCTTCTGCGGCCCAGCTCCTTCAAGTCGACCATGATCCAGATGGTCGGTCGCGGCCTGCGCACGGTGAACCCGGAGGAGCATCCGGGCGTCATCAAGACCGACTGCATCGTCCTCGACTTCGGCACCTCGACATTGCTGCACGGCACGCTGGAGCAGGACGTCGATCTCGACGGCCACACGGCGAACGGCGAGGCGCCGACCAAGACCTGCCCGGAGTGCGAGGCCGAGGTGCCGCTCGGCTGCATCGAGTGCCCTCTCTGCGGCCATGTCTGGGAGCGGTCCGACGGGGGCGAGGCAGCGCCGCTCGGCGAGTTCGTGATGAGCGAGATCGACCTCCTCAAGCGGTCGAGCTTCCGCTGGTGCGACCTGTTCGGCGATGACGGCGCTCTGGCCGCGAACGGGTTCAATGCCTGGGGCGGCGTGTTCTTCCTCAATGGCCGCTGGTACGGCATCGGCGGCCTGCAGCGTCAGAGGCCGCGGCTCTTGGCCATCGGCGAGCGCACCGTGTGTCTCGCCGCCGCCGATGACTGGCTCAACGAGCACGAGACCGACGAGAGCGCGCACAAGAGCCGCAGCTGGCTCAAGGCGCCGCCGACGGAGAAGCAGCTCGCCCTTCTGCCGCCGGACTACCGGCAGGACTACGGGCTCACCCGCTACCAGGCCTCGGCGCTCATCACCTTCTCCTTCAACCGCGCCGCCATCCGCTCACTGGTCTTCGGCGCTGCCGAGGCTGCGGAGCATATGGGGAGGGCCGCGTGATGAGTGGAGACGCAGCCCATGCCCGTCAGCGATCGCCTGCGGCTCTGGCATCCGCGTGGGGTGCTCTGTGCCGTGTGTCGGCGACCAGCCCGTGGCTTTGGCTGGTTCGATCCCCTGCGCCCGGCGGCTTCGCCGCCAAAATCATCGAAATGGGCGCGTACGCGCCCGGGGCGGCCGCGCCCTTGCGCGTGGTTCTGCTCGATCGATTGCCAGGCCTTCTGGTGGCGCTTGGCGCGGAGGTCGTCCGCCATGGTTGACCTCACCGAGCAGGAGAAGGCGGCGATCCGCGCCACCGTCAAGCCGGTCGCCGAGATCATGGAGGAGATCGGCTGGGAGCGCCGCCTCGCCGACCTCACCGAGGGTCAAGTGCTGACGCTGATCGAGGTCGCTGTCGGCGGCTTCCAGGACGCCATGCATGCGGCTGCCGAGAGCCGGGCGGGGACGGAGGACAGCGGCGCGGAGGTGCCGTTCTGATGCTCGACTACAATCACCGCCCATCCTTTGCCGAGCAAATCAACGCCGTCCTCGATGCAGCCCTCGAAGCGGAGCGCTCGGCCCTGCCGCCGCGCGCCTATCTCGGCGGCTCGCGGCTGGGTCACCCGTGCGAGCGGGCGCTGCAGTTCGAGTTCGCCGGCGCCCCGAAGGACGAGGGTGCGGCGTTCGACGGGCAGTCCTTGCGCATCTTCGCGATCGGCCATGCGCTGGAGGACCTGGCCGCAGGGTGGCTCCGCAGCGCCGGCTTCGACCTCTACACCCGTAAGGGCAACCGACCGGACGGCGAGCAGTTCGGCTTCTCGGTCGCCGGCGGCCGCATCCGCGGCCATGTCGATGGAATCCTCGCCGGTGGTCCCACGCTTCCCGGTCTGGCCTATCCGGCGCTTTGGGAATGCAAGACCATGAACGCGCGGAACTGGCGCGAGACGGTGGCCAAGGGCGTGAGTCTAGCCAAGCCCGTCTACGCCGCGCAGATCGCGCTCTATCAGGCCTACATGGAGGGCGCGGTCGCCGGGATCGCACAGAATCCGGCGCTCTTCACCGCCATCAACAAGGACACCGCCGAGCTTCACCACGAGCTTGTTCCCTTCGATGGCGCGCTGGCGCAGGCCATGAGCGATCGCGCCGTGCGCATCCTGCAGGCGACCGACGCCGGCGAGCTCCTGCCACGCATCGCGCGCGAGCCCGAGTTCCACGAGTGCCGGATGTGCCCTTGGGCCCGACGCTGCTGGAGCCTGCCGGCATGAGCGGCGACGGCAACATCGTCCACTTCAACCCGTGGCGGGACTTCAACGATGCGGCCCTACAGGCGGATGTGTTTGAGGTCGAGCCCGACATCGTGCAGATCGGCGACTTCCTCGACGTCGTGTTCGGCTACTGCGACGGCTTCATCCCCGTGCGCGGCTTCGTCGACAAGGGGCAAGGCTTCGATGGCCGGCCGCACAACATCTGGATCGAGGCCGATGCTGGCGCTCGCGACAAGGTGGCCACCTTCGCCACCTGGGCCGCGCGCGAAGGGGCCGCGGTTTATGTGGTGCCGGGCACCGTCGGTGAGCAGGGCCAGGCCAAGGCTGCCGATCTCGTTCAGATGCAGACGGTGGTGGTCGACCTCGATGCCGGCGATGTCGCCGCAAAGCTCGATCATCTCATCCATCATCTTGGGCAACCGACCCTGATCGTCGAGAGCGGTGGGCGGACCTCGGAGGGGCTCGACAAGCTGCACGTCTGGTGGCGGCTGACCGAGCCGGCGGAGGGCGAGGACCTGGCGCAGCTCTGCCGGCTCCGCGGCGACATCGCCGTCAAGGTCGGCGGCGACACGCACTTTCGCTCCGCCCACCAGCCGATCCGGGTCGCCGGCACCGTCTACCACAAGAGCGGGTTCAAGCGCCTCGTCACCATTCGGGCTCACGACTCGCGCATCGAGGTCGATCTGCGCGAGCTCGCTGAAGCGGTCGAGGCCATGCCGCCGCTTCCCGGCGTCGGCGCCGACCCCGGTCCCGCGCCGATGAAGCCCGATGTCGACGACGTGCTCGTCACCCCGGTGCGCGAGGGGAGCGCGGATGGCTGGACCCGGTTCCAAGGTGCCAGCGCCGCCATAGGCCACTACGTCCGCATGGCGCATGAGGGGCGCATGGGCCGCGACGAGGCATGGGAGGCGATCTGCCAGTACAACGCCGCGATGCTGCGCCCGAGCTGGCCGCTGGAGCGGCTCGCGGCGGAGGCGCAGCGCCTGTGGCGCCTGCACGAAGAACGGCACGGGCCGCCGCTCGAACGTCTGGCGGTTTCGCCGATGTCGCCATTGCCGACTTTCACGCTCGGAACGCTCCTCGACGACAGGAGCCCGATGCCGCACGACATCATCGGACCGCGCGTGCTCACGCCGGGTGGAATGCTGGTCCTCGGCGGCGCGCCCAAGGTCGGCAAGAGCGACTTCCTGATCAGCCTGCTGGTGCATATGGCGGCCGGCATCCCGTTCCTCGGCTTCGCGCCATGCCGGCCGTTGCGGATCTTCTATCTGCAGGCCGAGATTCAGTACCACTATCTGCGCGAGCGGCTTCAGGGCATCCGGCTCGACCCGGCGCTGCTCTCCGCCGCCCGCGACAATCTGGTGGCGACACCGAAGGTCCGAATGCTGCTCAATGCGGGCGGTGTTTCACGCGCCGTTGCCGCCGCCCGGGCGCATTACGGTCATGGCGCACCTGACATTCTCTGCATCGATCCGATCCGCAACCTCTTCGATGGTGGCCCGGATGGCGGCGGCGAAAACGACAACACGGCGATGCTGTTCTTCCTGCAGGAACGTGTCGAGGTGTTCAGGGATTCGGTGGCGCCGGACGCCGGGCTGATCCTCTGCCACCACACCCGCAAGATCACCAAGAAGCAGCTGGCCGAGGATCCGTTCATGGCGCTCTCAGGCGCTGGAAGCCTGCGCAGCTTCTATACCTCCGGCATCATCATGCACCGGCCGGATGAAGAACGTCCGGAGCGGATGCTGCATTTCGAGCTGCGCAACGGCCCGGGCATCGAGCCCAAGATCATCGACAAGACCGACGGACGCTGGGTTGAAGTCGACCGTTCGGGCGAGCGGCTGGTGCGGAAATCACTGGGCGAACGGCTCGATGCCGAGCGCGTGCGCAAGCACGATGTCATCATCGGCATTCTTCTCGACGAAGCGCTGACCGGTCGGCTCTATACCATCAACCAGTTCGCGGAGGCGTTCGAGAACCGCGGTGGGCTTGGCGGCAAGGACACGATCCGGGACCGCCTGAACGTGCTTGCCACCAAGGGCTTCGTGAAATTCGTCCGCGACGGGGCGCCCTTCGGGCTTCCCTCGTCGCGCTCCAAGTTCGGCTATCTCTGCGTCGAGGGCATGGAGTTCGGCGCCGCCGAGGAGTCGGTCGATCCCGAGACCGGCGAGGTGATCACACACTCCGTTCCCGTGCTGCCCAGCCACTACAAGTGCCCGCAGAGCGGCGCTGCCCTGCCAGTCGAGAACCCGCATGTGTGGGTCTATCCGGAGGAGGGGGCATGATGCGCGGTCCCGATCCGGCGTTTGCGCAGGTTCCCGCAGATTCAATTTGGGAGAAGTTGGGAACGCGTTTCCCAACTACCTTCGCTGCGGTTTGCACGACTGCTTGGCGTTGCGTGGATTCAAGTTGGGAAGGGCTTTCCCAACTACCTGCGCGCGGTCCCGACACGTTGCGTGGCGTCACGCAGATTCAAGTTGGGAACGACGCTGCGCTGGTTCGACTTCCCAACTTGGTTTTCTCCATATGCGCCAAGGCATTAGATGCCTCGACAAGTTGTGGGGGTGAAACCCACCCCCTTCGGGGGTGGAGGAGAGCGCGCGCGGCGCGGCTCTCCTACGCCACCCCCGAGGGCTCGCGCACGCGTGCCGAGGCCCTCGGCGCCGGCGCCCGCGACCCACCCGTCCTGATCGATGGCGCACGCAGCGGACGACGACGGCCAGCTCCGCCAAGGACCCGACCGTCGCCGTCCTGACCACAACGACCCCGATCAAGGAGACCATCATGGCTTCGACGACTCTGACTCTGCCGGCCGAACAAGCAAGCGCGCCGGCGCTGACGATGCCGCCCCGCGCGGGCGCGGTGCTGGCCCTCGATCTCGGCACCACCACGGGATGGGCGCTGCGCACCTCCGATGCGCGCATCGTCTCCGGCATCCAGGACTTCCGGCCTCGTCGTTTCGAGGGCGGCGGCATGCGCTACCTGCGCTTCACCGACTGGCTCCTCGAGCTGACGATGCTGTCGCGTGGTATCGGCCGCGTCGTCTTCGAGGAGGTTCGCCGCCACGCCGGCACCGATGCCGCGCACATCTATGGCGGATTTCTTGGGGCGCTGACCTCGTGGTGCGAGGAGCACGAGATCCCCTATCAGGGCGTCCCGGTTGGCGCCATCAAGCGCCACGTCACCGGTCGGGGCAACGCCGACAAGGCGGCCGTGATGGCAGCCGTTCGTGCCCGTGGCTTTGCGCCCGCCGACGACAACGAGGCCGACGCCATCGCCATCCTGCTCTGGGCGATCGAGGCGGAGGGAGGCGTGCGATGACCGCCGAGATGCTGCTGAAGCACGCCGCGGCGGTGATCACCAATCGGCGCGAGACCTACGGCGATCCTCGCACCAGCATGGCGGCGATCGCCAAACGCTGGTCGCTCACGCTCGGGCACACGGTGACGCCGGCGCAGGTGGCGCTGTGCCTCATCGACCTCAAGCTCGCGCGCCTCGCCCACGACGAGACCCATCTCGACAGCATGGTCGATGTCGCCGGCTATGCCGCGTGCCTCAGGGAGGTGGCGCGGTGAGGTGGTTTCCGAAGGGCTACGGCGGCGAGCGCCAATCCGCCGAGGAGATCAAGCGCGAGGGCTGGCGCGAGCAGGGCCTGCTGGTGGTGAGCGCCGAGGACCAGCGGCTCACCTGGCCCGAGCGCGAGCTCATCCGCCAGCTCGGCGAGAGGCTCTACGGCCGGCGTGCGTCCCAGGAGGCGCGTCATGGCTGAGACGCACTGGACGCCATCGCTGGTCGAAGAGCGGCTCGCCGAGGCAGCAAGCGTGTTGAAGCGCCTGCCCGAGCCCAAGTTGCAGGGCTATTACAATCTTTGGCCGCGGATCATCTACGAGTTCAGTGATCTGGTGGGACAGGAGCCCAGGCCGATGCGTGTGCTGCCGTCGCCCGCAGCGATCAACCGCATGGAGGAGACGCTCACCTGGACCGTCGGCCTCGACCCCGTCGACGGCAAGATCGTCTGGATGCGCGCCTTCGGCGAACGCTGGAAGACCATCTGCTGGACCGTCGGGCTGCAGCGCTCCGCCGCCCATGAGCACTGGCTCTATGCGCTCTGTGTCATCGCTTGGCGGCTCAATGGGCGGCGGCTCAACCGCAATCATTCGCGCCCGCCGCAGAGTGATCGAGATGACCGAAGTGGCGAAGTCCTGAGAGGTTAAGAGAAAGGTGTCCGGCGGACACTTTTCGCTCGGACAAAACCGGCCGGATCGGCGTAGATTTCGGTCATGCTCAGGTGAGCCGCGCGCGGATGACGTCCATCGGCAGCGAGCGCGGGTCCTCCCTGGCCGAGATCGTATGCTGGCGGCAATGGCCCGGCGCTTCGCTACAGTCAGCCGCAAAATCTGAGTTACCAGTTACCACGCGACGTTGGCGCCTGTGTGCCCTAAAGGCGCGCAACGGCGCGCGTTCTGGCACCTGGCGGTGGTAACCCACCGAGGTTTCCAGGCCGCCCCCGTACCACCCCCAACGAGCCGTCGCCGGTACCGCCCGAAACTCCCCCATGCCGCCCCGCCTGCCGGACACGGTCGAACACTGGCCGATCGACCGGCTGATCCCATATGCGCGCAACGCCAGGACGCACGACGACGACCAGGTGGCGCAGATCGCCGCCTCGATCATCGAATTCGGCTGGACCAATCCGATCTTGGTCGACGCGGAGGGCGGTATCGTTGCGGGTCATGGCCGGTTGCTTGCGGCGCGCAAGCTCGACCTCGACACCGTGCCCGTGGTCGTCCTCGGGCACCTGACGCCGGCACAGCGGCGCGCCTACGTGATCGCCGACAACAAGCTCGCGCTCAACGCCGGCTGGAACGACGAACTGCTCGCGGCGGAACTGCATGCGCTGAACGGCGACGGCTTTGATCTCGCGCTCACCGGCTTCGACGAGGCCGAGCTCGACCGGCTGATGGCGCCCCTCGGTGACGAGGACGCTGCCGCGGCGGAGGACAGCGACAGTGCGGACGAGACGCCGGAGCCTCCGCGCGAGCCCGCAAGCCGGCCGGGCGATCTCTGGCGGCTCGGCCATCATCGCCTGCTCTGCGGCGACAGTACGGATACCGCTGCCGTCGAGCGCGTGATGAACGACGAGCGCGCGGCGCTCGTCTTCACGTCGCCGCCCTACGGCAACCAGCGCGACTACACCACCGGCGGGGTCGGCGACTGGGACGCGCTGATGCGCGGGGTGTTTGCCAACCTGCCGGTGACCGACGACGCGCAGCTGCTCGTCAATCTCGGGCTGATCCATCGCGACAACGAGTGGCAGCCCTATTGGCAGGATTGGCTCGACTGGATGCGCGCTGAGGGCTGGCGCCGCTTCGGACTCTACGTTTGGGACCAGGGACCGGGGCTTCCCGGCGACTGGAACGGGCGCCTGGCGCCCGCTTTCGAGTTCGTCTTCCACTTCAATCGCTCGTTGCGCAAGCCCAACAAGATCGTGCCCTGCAAATGGGCCGGCCACGTCAACGACGCCCATGGCGGCATGCGCAACAAGGACGGTCACGTCGGTGAATGGACGCACGCCGGCCAGGGCGTGCAGGACACGCGCATTCCCGACAACGTCATCCGCATTACCCGGCACAAGGCGCGCGGCATCGAAACCGAGCACCCGGCGGTGTTCCCGGTGGCGCTGCCCGAGTTCGTGATGCGGGCCTACAGCGACGAGGGCGATGTCGTCTACGAGCCGTTCGCGGGTTCGGGCACCAGCATCATCGCCGGCGAGCGGAGCGGCCGGCAGGTGAGAGCGATTGAGCTTGCCCCGGAATACGTCGACGTCGCGCTTCTGCGGTGGCGTCAGCTCTTTCCCGATCAGCCAGTGATCCTCGATGGCGGGACCAAAGACTTCGAAGCGGTCGCACGGCAGCGCGGCATCGAACTCCGTGCCAGTTGATCCGCTGCAAGTCGAGCGCTGGCCGATTGAGCGGCTCCTGCCCTATGCGGCGAACGCGCGGACGCACAGCGACGAGCAGATTGCGCAGATTGCGGGCTCGATCGCCGAGTTCGGCTTCAACGTGCCGTGCCTGGTCGACGACTGCGGCGTCCTGATTGCGGGCCATGGGCGGCTGCTGGCGGCCCGGCGGCTCGATCTCAAGGAGGTGCCGGTTATCCGGCTTGGCCATCTGACCGATGCCCAGGCGCGCGCCTTCCGGATCGCGGACAATCAGATCGCGATTAACGCCGGCTGGGATGATGCATTGCTCGCCGCCGAGCTGGCGCGGCTCAAGGAGGATGGCCTCGATCTCGGCCTCCTCGGGTTTGCCGAAGACGACCTCGATCGCCTGTTCGACGGGCTCGACGGCGAAGCGGGCCAAACCGAGGGCGAGGATGAGGTTCCTGAGCCGCCCATCGAGCCGGTCACGTGCCCGGGCGACATCTGGCTGCTCGGCAAGCACAGACTGCTATGCGGCGACGCGACCAGCGCCGACCATGTCGGCAAGCTGCTGGCTGGGGCCAGTCCGCACTTGATGGTCACGGACCCGCCCTACGGAGTCGACTACGACCCGGCCTGGCGCAACGAAGCCGGCGTATCGGCGACGGTGCGCACCGGCCGTGTCTCCAATGACGACCGCGCCGACTGGCGTGAGGCCTGGGCGCTGTTCCCGGGCGACGTTACCTATGTCTGGCATGCCGGCGTTCACTGCCGCACCGTCGCGGAGAGCCTCGAAGCCTGCGGACTGGCGATCCGGTCACAGATCATCTGGGTGAAGCCCCGCTTTGTGCTCGGCCGAGGCGACTATCACTGGCAGCACGAGCCCTGTTTCTATGCCGTCCGTAAGAATGCGAACGGCCATTGGCAGGGCGCACGCGATCAGTCGACCATCTGGCAGATCGGACACGCTGGTGACGAGGACGAGGCAACGGCGCACGGGACCCAAAAGCCGGTCGAGTGCATGCGCCGGCCGATGCTGAATAACAGCGCTAAGGGCGACTCGGTCTACGAGCCCTTCGCGGGCAGCGGCAGCACCATCATTGCGGCGGAGAGTATAGCCCGCCGGTGCTTCGCCATGGAGATCGATCCACGATACTGCGATGTAATCATCGAACGATGGCAGACCCTCACCGGATCGTCGGCGCTGCACGAGAGCGATGGCCGGAGCTTCACAGAAGTGAAGAACGAGCGGGACGCGGCGTGAAGCAGTCTCGCGTAATGTCGCTTGTCGAAGCGCTCATCAACGTGGCGGTCGGCTTCGGCTTGGCGGTGCTGACGCAGATGATGATCTTTCCGCTCTTCGGGCTTGCGGTTTCGCTCGGGCACAACCTGCAGATCGGCGCGATCTTCACGGCCGTATCGATTCTGCGCTCCTATGCCCTGCGGCGGCTGTTCGAGTGGATTCGGGTTGGCCGCGCATAAAACAAAGCCGCCGGGCTTGGCCCGGCGACCTTAAGACGATCGGCGCCGATGCTCATTCGCTGAGTAGACGATCCCGATAGCTGGACGCGACCGAATGGCTCGTGCTGACAGTGCGGCCGATGCGCAAGCCTCCAGCCTTGCCGATGTAGTAGAAACCCGCTTCGCCGCCCTTGCGGGTGAGCACCGTGTACCTTGACGTGCGGGCCTCAGTGACGACCCGCTCGCCCTGGGCAAGCAGCGCGGCGACAAGCCGGTCGTGGATGGTTGGCTTCGCCATGGTCCGCCTCCTCAACCCGCGATCCGGTAGACGCGCCCGCGTCCGTCGACCTTTTCGGACGTGACGTCGAGGCCGAGCTTCTTCTTGAGGGCGCCGGCGATCGCGCCCCGCACGGTGTGCGCCTGCCAGCCGAAGGCGTCGACGATCTCGTCGATCGTGGCGCCCTCGGAGCGCTTCAGCATCGCGATCAATTGCGCCTGCTTGCTGTTGTCGCGAGTCTTGCGCGCGGGCGCGGCACTGGGCGCCACCGGCGCACTCACTTCCGCCGTGGCCTCGTCCTCCGCGGCCCCGGTTTCCTCGGCACCCGCGGCGCCCTGTGGCGCGTCCTCGGGCTCGATGCCAAGGGCTTCGAACGCCGCCTGGGTCGCGCGCAGGGTTAGTGGCGCACCGTCGTCATCGTAGCGCCAGATGGTGTCGTCGGCGCGGCCGGCGATCTCTTCGAGCAGCCCCTTGGTGAGGAGGCTCTTGAGGACGTTGCCGATTGCGTTGCCCTTGAGCTTCAGTGTGACCGGAAAGACGAACGCGTCCGGCCGCTGGCACGCGGTCGACAGCACGACGAGTTGGGAGTCGGAAAGCTTGGGAGTCATGGGGCAGTCCTCCGTTCGAGGAGGGCCAGGACCATCCTGGCCCTTCTATCGCCCCGAGCCCCGCCGGCTGAGCCGGTCGGGGCGGGTGCCAAGATTGGGGCGCTTCAGTCGGCCATCTCGGCGAGGATGCCGTAGTGGGTGACGAACCCGGTCAGGTAGGGGAGCCCGCGCGGGATGCCGTACTCGCGCTCGGTGCGGCGGCTGATGGTCCAGCCCATCCAGCGGTCGACCGCAGCGTCGATGGCGGCCTTCAGGTCGAGGCCCTGGAAGAGCCCGTTGGCGACGTCATCGGCGAAGTGCCGCCCGTCGCGACTGTCGAGGAATTCGCGGACTGCCCAGTCGGGGCTTCCGGTGGCGGCGCCGACTGCCTGCATCGCCAGCGGCCAGGCTTTGGCGGAGTCGGCGTGGTGGCGGATGGTGCCAAAGAAGCCCCAGGCTTCGTTGTTGGTGGGCAGGGTGGTGTCGGTCATGGCCCTCTCCATCGCTTGATCGTGATGCCATACAGGCGCTGCTTCGGCCCCGAGCCAAGCGGAATAAGCACCTCTCGCGATTGATTTTTTCGGCCCGGGACCAGCATGGGACTGTCGATTCGCGCCTATGCGCGGCACCGCGGCGTGAGCCATGTTGCGGTGCTCCGGGCCGCCAAGGCCGGGCGTATTCCGCTTGAGGCCGACGGCACCATTGATCCGGCCAAGGCCGATGCCGCCTGGCAGCGCTCGACCGATCCGGCGCGGGCCAAGCGGAAGGCGAAGTCGGAGGCCAGCAAACTCAAGCCGGTGCCGGAAGCCGCGCTCGGCTCGGTGCGCGAGACCCTGAAGGAACAGGGCCTGCCGGCTGGCGGCAATGTTACCTTCGTCCAGGCGCGCACCGCGCACGAGATCGCCAAGGCGCATCTGGCGCGGCTGAAGCTGCAGGAGCGTCGCGGCGAGCTGGTCGACCGGGCCCGCGCCACCGCGCTCGTCTTTCGGCTCGCGCGCGAGGAGCGCGACGCCTGGCTCAATTGGCCGGCGCGGGTCGCCGCGCTGATGGCGGCCGAGCTCGGCGTCGAGGCGCATCCGATGCAGAAGATTCTCGAAGCGCAAATCCGCGCGCACCTGGCCGAGCTCACCGAAGTGCGGCCCGAGTTTCGCTAGCACGGACCTTTGGTTCGATGACCACCCTTGGATGATCTCTTCGCCTTCGACGGTGCCGAGGAGCTGCTGGCATGCTGGCGCGATGGCCTCACGCCCGATCCGCCGCTGGCGGTATCGGAATGGGCCGATCGCCATCGCTTCCTGAGCCCGCGCGCTTCTGCCGAACCCGGCCGCTACCGGACCGGGCGCACGCCCTACATGCGGGCGATCATGGATGCGCTGTCGCCGTCGCATCCCGCCCGGCGCGTTGCCTTCATGAAGGCGGCGCAGGTCGGCGCAACCGAAGCCGGCAACAACTGGATCGGCTACGTCATCCATCACGCGCCGGGCCCGATGCTCGCCGTACAGCCGACGGTCGAGCTCGCCAAGCGGTTCTCGCGCCAGCGCATCGAACCGCTAATTGCCGAGAGCCCGAGCTTGCGCGAGCGGGTGAAGCCCGCGCGTTCGCGCGACGCCGGCAACACGGTGCTGTCGAAGGAGTTCCCGGCGGGACTGCTCGTCATCACCGGCGCCAACAGCGCCGTCGGCTTGCGCTCCATGCCGGCGCGCTACCTGTTTCTCGACGAGGTCGATGCCTATCCGCCGTCCGCCGACGAGGAAGGCGATCCCGTTGCGCTCGCCGAGGCACGGACACGCACCTTCTCCTGGCGGAGCAAGGTGTTCCTGGCCTCGACGCCGACCATCCATGGCGTGTCGCGGATCGAGCAGGAGTACGAGGCGTCCGACCAGCGCCGCTTCTTCGTGTCCTGCCCGCATTGCGGGGAGATGCAGTGGCTCAGATTCGAGCGGCTGCGCTGGGACAAGGGCTGGCCCGAGACGACACATTATGTATGCGCGTCCTGCGATGGTCGGATCGATGAACACCACAAGACGGCGATGCTCGCGGCTGGCGAGTGGCGGCCGACGGCCGAAGCGCGGGATGCCGGCACGATCGGATTCCACATCTCGGCGCTCTACTCTCCCGTGGGCTGGATGAGCTGGGCTGAGATCGCGCGCCTGTGGGAGGCAGCGACCACCGACGAGGCGAAGCGCAGCTTCAAGAACGGCGTGCTCGGCGAGACCTGGATCGAGTCCGGCGAAGCGCCCGACTGGCAGCGGCTCTACGAGCGACGTGAAGCTTGGCCGTTCGGGACGGTGCCGGCCGGCGGCCTGTTCCTGACCGGCGGTGCCGACGTCCAGAAAGATCGCATCGAGGTCTCGGTGTGGGCCTGGGGCCGCGGCCTCGAAAGCTGGCTCGTCGATCACATTATCATCGATGGTGGGCCCGAGCGCGCCGAAGCCTGGGCGGCGCTGTCCGCACTCCTCAATCGCACCTGGCCGCACGCGCATGGTGCGCGGCTCGGGCTCGCCAAGCTCGGCATCGACACCGGCTACGAGGCGCCTGCTGTCTATGCCTGGGCGCGGTCGACCGGCTTCGCGCAGGTGGCGCCCGTGAAGGGCATTGAGGGCTTCAACCGCGTCGCACCGGTAGCCGGTCCGAGCTACGTCGATGTGACCGAGGGCGGCAAGAAGCTTCGTCGCGGCGCCCGGCTGTGGACCGTCGCCGTCGCCACCTTCAAGAGCGAGACCTACCGCTTCCTGCGGCTTGCACGTCCAACCGACGACGAGATCGCCGAGGGTGCGCAGGCCCCAGCCGGCTACGTCCACCTGCCGAAGTGCATGGAGGCCGAATGGGTCAAGCAGCTCGTCGCCGAGCAGCTCGTCACCGTAAAGACGAAGCGCGGCTTCCAGCGCCTCGAATGGCAGAAGCTGCGCGAGCGCAACGAGGTGCTGGACTGTCGTGTCTATGCGCGCGCCGCCGCCTGGATCGCCGGCGCCGATCGCTGGAGCGACGCGACGTGGCGGGATCTTGAACGGCAGGTTGCGGCCGATCCCAGCGAACCCGAGCCGGGAGTCGCCGACGACCAGGCACATCGGGAGAAGACGGCAGAGGCCTCCGCCGGCCTGTTGCGCCGCAAGCGACCGAGTCGGGGCCGCCGCGTGTTCACGCCGAGCTATCTGAGCTGATCACGACCCATGACGCTCGAAGAGATGATCGCGCGGCGCGATGCGCTGCTCGCGGCCCGCTTCCGCGGCGTGCGCACCGTCGATGTGGATGGTCGGCGCATCACCTATGCCAGCGACACCGAGATGGCGGCCGCGATCTCCGACCTCGAGCGGCGCATTGCGGATGCGCAGAGCGGTGCGCGCCGGCGTATCGTCCGTACGGCTGCCAGCAAGGGGCTGTGACCGATGCTTGGCGCGATCGCGCGCTGGCGGCGGCGCATCGGCGCGTTCGTCGGCGGTTTCGAGGCGGGCGAAGCGAGCCGCAGGCTGCGGCACTTCCAGCCGAGCCGGGCGCATCTCAACACGCTGATCGCAGCCGCCGGCGCCGACATCACCGCGCGCGCCCGCTGGCTCGTGCGCAACAACGGCTATGCGGCGAACGCCATCGAGAGCTGGGCCGGCAATGTGGTCGGCGACGGCATCAAGCCGTCGTCTCTGATTGGCGATCCCGAGGCCAAGGCGCGCGTGCAGCGGTTGTGGCTCGACTGGACGGATGACAGCGATGCGGAGGGCTTCACCGACTTCTATGGTCAGCAGCGGCGCGCCGCGCGCGAGGTGTTCATCGCCGGCGAGGTGTTCTTTCGCTTCCGTCCACGCCGGCCCGAGGACGGGCTCGTCGTGCCGCTGCAGCTGCAGATGATTCCGTCCGAGATGCTGCCGCTCACGCGCAACGAGCCGACCGCGGGTGGCAACGTCATCCGACAGGGCATCGAGTTCGACCGCATCGGCAGGCGCGTCGCCTACCACTTCCTGCGGCGCCATCCGGGCGACGTGACCGATCCGGGTCTGGCGGGCGAGACGGTGCGCGTGCCTGCATCCGAGATCATCCACGTCATCGATCCGGTGGATGCCGGACAGCTGCGGGGGATTTCCCGCTTCGCGCCGGGGATCGTGAAGCTGTTCCTGCTCGACCAGTACGACGATGCCGAGCTCGACCGGAAGAAGGTCGCGGCGATGCACGCGCTCTTCATCACCACGCCGGCGCCGGCCGAGCCCTTCGATGTCGCCGAGAGCGACGAGGCGGGCGAGCGCACCATGGACCTGCAGCCCGGCCAGATCGTGATGCTGGAGCCGGGCGAGGAGGTGCAGACCTCGGCGCCGGCCGATGTCGGCCAGACCTACGAGCCGTTCCAGTACCGCACGCTCCTGCAGGTCTCGGCGGCGCTCGGCGTCCCCTACGCGTACCTCTCGAACGACATGCTGAAGGCCAACTACTCGAACTCGCGGCTGGCGCTGCTGGAGTTCCGCCGTCGGGTCGAGGCCTATCAGCATGCCGTCATGGTCTGGCAGATCTGCCGGCGCGTGTGGGCGCGCTGGATGGATACGGCGGTCGTGGCCGGCGCTCTCGACCTTCCCGATTACGAAGCGCGCCGCCGTGAACACATCGCCTGCTCGTGGCTGCCACCGAAATGGGACTGGGTCGATCCGCTGAAGGATGCCCGCGCCGAGATCGAGCAGATCGAGGCGGGGCTCAAGAGCCGCACCCAGGCGCTCGCGGAGCGCGGCTACGACGCCGACCAGGTCGATGCGGAGATCGCCGCCGACCGCGAGCGGGAGCGTCGGCTCGGGCTTTCGTTCACCGGGGCGCGCGCCGATCCGGTCCCGGCTGATCCGGAACAGCCGGCATCCGCACCCGCCGCCGATTGAGGACTCGATGACATCACATCCCGTAATGCTCCGGCTCTCGGGCCGGCCGCTGGCGATTGCGCCGCGCGCGCTCGACGCGCTGCTTGTGGCCGGACGCTCGATCGAAACACGACCGGCCATGCTGGCGGTCCGAGACGGCGA